>CAWBNB010000034.1:0-50757 GCA_963789885.1 uncultured beta proteobacterium
TGGGCGGCCGACTCGGCGAGATGCGTCTGCAGACCGACCTCGTACTCGCGTGCGAGGTCGCGGCAGCCGACCAGGAACTCGTCCGAGCAGTGCAGCGGAATCGTGGGTCCCAGCGCCGGGCAGATCGCATCGCGGTCGAACGACCAGTTGCGAAGGATGGCGCGGCAGGCCTTCAGGCTTTCGGCCCAAGGCGCGGTTGCGGCGCGGCGCGCGGTCTCGCGCAGCGCCTCGGGCAGCGCATCGACGAGCCCCGGGTAGGCCTCGTAGAGGGTGCGATCGGCCATCATCGGCGCGATGACCGCTCTCATCCCCACGTCGCGATAGGCGCGCGCCACCGCATCGACGCCTTCCGTGGAGGGGACCGGGTACTCGACGAATAGATCGTAGGCCGCGGTGCAGCCCTTGCGCACCATCTCCACTGCGCTTAGCTGGGCGCTCAGGTATTTGTCCTCCAGGGTGCGCGAGCCGTTGATTGCCCCGCTGCCCGTGAGAAACACCTCGAGCGGCAGGCGATCGCTCACGGCCCCCTTGCCGAGCCCCCCGTGTGCGTGCGTGTGCGAGTTGACGAGCCCAGGGATGACGAGGCGGTCGGTCGCATCGATGTGCTCGGCATCCGCCGGTGCCGCCATCCCGGGCGCGCCGATCTCCCGGATGCGACCGTCCTCGATCAGCAGATCGAGCGGCTCGGCACTCAGCGCGCCCGCGCTCAGGACGCGTCCGTTGCGCACCACCTGGTTGCGTCGCTCGCTCAAGGTGTCGGCTCCCGCGCCCCTGCACCGGCTCGGGGCGTTGCCGGCGCAGCATGATGCCCGGTCATGTGCCGGCCGATTTCCGCGGCGCTCGCCCGCCCGCGGTCGATGGCGAAAACGAGCCGCCCTTCGAGCATCACCACGATGCGGTCGCAAAGCTCGAGGAGCTCGTCGAGGTCCTCGCTCAGCAGCAGCACGGCGGCGCCGCGATTGCGCGCGTCGAGGATGCGCGAGCGGATCTCGCCGGTCGCGGCAAAGTCCAGGCCGAGACATGGATTCTGCGCGATCAGCAACCGCACGTCGCCGGAGAGCTCGCGCGCGAGCACCGTGCGCTGCACGTTGCCACCGGAGAGCGTATCGACGCGCGCCTGCGGTCCGGCGCAGCGGATGCCGAACCGATCGATCAGAACGCGCGCCCGCTGCTCGATCGCCTTGCGGTCGACGAGGCCGCCCGCGCGCGAGAACGGCGCTACATCGAAATCGCGCAGCGCCAGATTGTCCGCGACGGAGAGCGTGCGCACGCAGCTCGAAGCGAGCGGTTCTTCTGCGAGCAGGCAAACGCCGCGGGCGCGCATCTCCTTACGCGTGCGGCGGTAGGGCTGCCCGGCGACGGTAATCTCCCCGTTCTCCGCTTCGCGCTGACCGGCCAGCACCTCCACGAGCTCGCGCTGGCCGTTGCCCGAAACCCCGGCGACACCGACGATCTCGCCCGAGGCCACGCTCAGGGAAAGCTCGCGCACGGCCGGCGCGCCCCGGTCGTTCAGCGCCGAGAGACCGCGAAGCTCGAGATACGGCCCGCCGGTCGGGCGGTCCGCGTGCGCGGCGGCGGCCGCGATCGGGCGCTCGCCGAAGGTCATGAGCACCAGTGCGTTGGCGTCCAGCTCGGCAACCGCGCCACCTCCCGCATTGCGGCCGCCCCGCAGGACGGTCACCTCGCGCGCATGGGCAAGGACTTCCGGGAACTTGTGAGTGATGAGGACGACGGTGAGTGCGCCGGCATCGGCGAGCGCGCGCGCGTGAGAGAGCACCTCGTCGGCCTCCTGCGGGGTGAGGACGCTCGTCGGCTCGTCGAGGATCAGCACCCGGACCCCGAGATAGAGCTGCTTCAGGATCTCGAGCTTCTGCTTCTCCCCCGCGGCGAGCGCCACCGCCGGCGCATCCGGGTCGAGACGGAAGGGCATCCGCTCGAGGAAGGCGTCGATCGCGCGGCGCTCCGAGCGCCAGTCGATGACTCCCGGGAGGTCGGCGCGCGCAAGGAGGAGGTTCTCCGCGACCGTCATGCTCGGCACCAGCGTGAAATGCTGGTAGACCATGCCGAGCCCCAGCGCGTGCGCGGCGCGCGGATCCGCGATGGCGCGTGGGACCCCGCCGACGCGGATCGTCCCCGAGTCGATGGCATGAAACCCCATCAGGCACTTGACGAGCGTGCTCTTGCCGGCGCCGTTCTCCCCGAGCAGGGCGTGAAACGTCCCCGGCTCGAAACGCACCGACACGCCGTCGAGCGCCTGCACGCTGCCGAAGCGCTTGCAGAGGTCGACTGCCTCGATGAGCGGCGGCGGTTGGGCGTTCATGGCCTCACCGGTTGATCGAGAGCTCGCCCGGGGCCCCCAGCAGCCGATGGCGGCGCGAGGAGCTCGCGATCAGGAGGGCAAGGGTCAGCGCGTAGGGCGCGGCCCCGGTCAGGTAGTAGTAGCCGGTGACACCTGCCGTCTGCAGCGCCGGACCGAGCGCCGAGGCGCCGCCGAAGAGCAGCGAGACCCAGAAGCAGTTCAGCGGGCGCCAGCGGGCGAAGATCACGAGCGTCACTGCCATCAACCCCTGGCCGCTGGAAAGGCCTTCGGCCCAGGTCCCGGGGTAGGAGAGGGAGAGGAAGGCTCCGGCGATCCCCGCAAAGAGCCCCCCGATCGCAGTCGCCAGAGTGCGCGTCAGGTTCACCGGGTACCCGGCGGCGCGTGCGGCTTCCGCGTTGTCGCCGACGGCGCGCACGATGAGCCCCCAGCGCGTGTTCGCGAACACCCACCGCATGGCGAGCGCCCCCGCGATGCCGGCGAAGAAGAGCGGGCTCACGTCGAGTGCCGCGCGGATCGCGGGCACGTCGCTCATCGCCCCCAGCCCGAGGGTGGGAAGCCGTGGCGCCTGGGGCTGCACGAACGGCTTCCCCAGGAAGAACGCCAGCCCGGTGCCGAAGATGAAGAGACCGATGCCCACCGCGACGTCGTTGACGCGCGGCAGATTGCAGACGGTCGCGTGCAGCAGCCCGAAAATGCTGCCCACACCCGCGGCGACGAGGACACCCAGCCAGGCGGATCCCGTCAGGTACGAGGCACCGTATCCGCTCATCGCGCCCATCAGGAGCGTGCCCTCGAGCCCGAGGTTCACGCGGCCGCTTTTCTCGGTGAGGGTTTCGCCCAGGCTCACGAAGAGATACGGCGTCGAGACGCGGATCGCACCGCCCACCACGGCAATCAAGACACCCCACCAGCCGAGCTCGCCGGGACTCATGCGGCGGCACTCGATTCCCGGAAGAGCCGGAGGCGTCCATAGAGCGCATTGGACGCGAGCACGCACAGGAAGATGATGCCCTGCAGGACCTGGGTCGCGGCGTCGGGCATGTCGAACCGCCGCTGCATTAGGCCGCCGCTCGCCGAGATCCCGCCGACGAGGAGCGCGAAGAACACGATGGCGAGCGGGTTCTGTCGCGCGAGGAAGGCGACCAGGATGCCGGCATAGCCGAACCCCACGGCGAGCGAGCTGCTGGCGGCGCCGTGCACGGCGACGATCTCCACCGCGCCGGCGAGCCCCGCGGCAGCCCCGCCGAGCCCGCAGGCAAGCAGCGTCAGGCGCCCGATGGGCAACCCGACGAGCTGCGCGGCGCGCGGGTTTCCGCCGAGCACTCCGATCGCGACCCCCAATACGGTGTATCGGAGCAATACGAACGCGATCACGCACGCGGCGATCCCGAACGCGAGCCCCCAGTGCACGCCGATGCCGGGCAGCGGATCGACCATGTAGGCCTTGGGAATGGACCAGCTGGTGGGCTTGAGCGAGACCTCGAGATCCCGGATCGGCCCGCTTACCAGGTGATTGAGCAGGGCGATCGCGATGTAGTTGAGCAACAGCGTGGCAATCGTCTCATTGACGCCGCGCAGGTATTTCAGTGCGCCGGCCATCGCGATCCACGCCGCCCCCCCGGCCGCGCCCGCGAGACAGACGACGACCGTGCCCGGCGCGGGCGCCAGGGCGCTCGCCACCACGCCGGCCAGCACCGCACACACGCCCCCGACGACCAGGGCGCCCTCCCCGCCGATGACGAGCAGGCCGGCGCGGGCCGGAATCGCCGTGCACAGGGCCGTGAGCATCAGCGGCGCCGCCTGCGTGAGCGTGGCCTGCAGCGAGAACGGCGTGCCGAACCCGCCGAGCCACAGGACCGCGTAGACGGCGAGCGGGTCGAGGCCGTTGCCGAGCAGGAACAGCGCGAAGAGCGCGATCGCAACGGCGATCGCGCCCGCGGTGATGACCGCGGCCTCGGCGCGCGCCCGCATCAGCGAGCGAGGCCGGTCTTTCCGATCGCGCCCTCGACCAGGAACTTGACGCCGAGCTTGAACTGGTTGTCCTCGTTGCCGATCGTCTCTCCGGCCTTGAGGACCACGTTGCCTTCGTTGTCCCGAAGCAAGCCGTGATAGATCGCGAGCTTGTCATCGGCAAGCGCCTGGCGCGTCTTGAGGACCTCGACCCGGACGCGTTCGGGCACCGCCGTGCCGAATGGCGAGAGCTTCACCATGTCGCGCTTGAACCCGCCGCGCAGCAGGTTCGGGTACGGACCGTTCGTCTGCCAGGCGCGCACGAACTCCGCGCCCTTGCCCCAGTTCCACTCCGCGCCGGTCAGGAACCCCTTCGGCGCCAGCGCGGAAAGGTCGGTGTGATACCCGCAGGAGTAGATGCCCCGTCGCTCGGCCGTCTCGATCACCACCTTCGGGCTGTCGCAATTGCCGATGATCACGTCGACGCCCTGATCGACCATGCTGTTGACCGCCTCGGCCTCCTTCACCGGGTTGTTCCAATCGCCGGTGATGACGACCTGGCAGGTGATCTTGGGATTGACCGAGCGTGCGCCGAGGATGAAACCGTTGCAGTTGTTGAAGATGAAATAGAGCGGTTTCGCGCCGATGAACCCGATCTTGCCGGTCTTCGACATGTGGCCCGCGGTCACGCCGCAGAGATAGTGCGACTCTTCCATGTAGCCCCGGTAGCCGATCGTGTTCTTCGGGTCGCCGTCCTTCCACAGCGCCCCCGCGTGCACGAACAAGACCTCCGGGAACTTGGGCGCAGTCTTCAGAATGAAGGGCCAGAACCCGAACGAGGTCGGAAACAGCACGCGCGCGCCATCGAGGCGGATCATGCTCTCCATGACCTTCTCGACCTCGGCAGTCTCGGGCACGTTCTCCTGCTCGATGATCTTGACCCCGTCGAGCTTGCCGATCTGGCGGGCGGCCACCGCGAATGCCTGATTCCACCCATAGTCCTGGCGCACGCCCGTATAGATGAATCCGACGGTCATGGGCTTCGCCTGGGCGCGCGCAAGAAGCGGCAGCGCCGAAACGAGGCCTGCAGCGGTCATCACCTGGCCTGCCTTGCCGAGAAACCGGCGACGCGAGTGGGACGGCGAGCGGGCCATGCAGATCTCCTTGTGCGTTGAAGGGAAGAGACGCCGAAAACCAGTATAGCGTACGGACGTGGGCGCGAAGTCCGCGACGGGCTTACCGGCCTGCGCTGAGCGAATGGCAGGATATGGTGCGGCGGGCTGTGAACGCCTCTTGGGGAAGAGGCAGAGAGCGCGGCTAAGGAGAACGCGTCGTGCTTCGCCCTATTGGCAGAAATAACGGGCCGATCCAGCGTCCCCGGTCACGACGAAACCGTCGTTCAGCATCTGCAGCTGGATCCGGACCTCCCGGTGGCGAGCATTGTTGAACCACATGCCGCCGACTCCCCCTGGCTGGTTCGTGAGGATCTCGAACTCGATCAGATTCCCGCTCTGGTCGTGAAACTGGCCGTAGATGCGGTGGGTGTCGTAGTACATCAGCCGCTCGACTTGCATCACACCGCGCACGGCCTGGCCCTGCCAGTTCGTGTGGCACTGGCGCCGGGCGAGAACCTGGGCTTCGGCCCCGCTCATCCACGTGGTCAGGAGCAGAGCAGCGCACAGCAGAGCGACGAGCGACCCCACGTTCGTCAACGAGGATTTGACGAATGCCCGCCGACTATCCGAGGTATCGCAGTAAGAGTGCTCAAATCCCACTCTGTTGAAACTCCTTGCAATGCTTCTGCAGTTCGAGGAGAAGGCCAGCGACGGTGTCCAGGTCGTCGCAAATACGGGTGTCGTGCGTGCTTGTGTTTGCAGACGCCCGACACTGCTTGAGGTTCCTCTCCACTTCAGCGTGCAACTGACCAACCCGATCCACCGCTTCCAGCGAAAGCAAGTCGGTGTGCGCCAATCCCCGCACCAGTCGGCTCTCGAGCGCCTTAGGAAAGTGCCTCGACTGGAAGATATGCCGGTAAACGTCCGCGTGTTTGCTCCAGATCTTCTGCTTGCGTCCCGGTACGGGAGCCCGGTACGCCGGTTCGCCGGGCGGGACAAAGAAGCAGTCCGTACCGTGCATCTCCGGCCGCTTCAAGCTGCCTGAGCCGCGACACCTTTGACACTTCGCCCGGCCGCTACCCGAGCAGTGCAAACAGGTCCTCGAGATTTCGCGTGTCGAGCGAGGTCCGTACGCATATGTCACGTGTCGGCCGCTCCCACCGCAGAACGAGCACGACCGTCTGCCGGTACCGCTGCACGCGAAGCACATCGTGTATCGGCTCGAATTGGATCCCCAGAGATCGCCCATGGCTCAATTCGGTTGAAGTTTCGGAATGCGCTTTCGGGGCTATGTGCGGGACCAGAGATCTGATCGGAACGATGGCTTGAGTGTCCGCGGAAATCGTCCCGGATAACATTCGCCGGAAGGAGTAGGCCGGCGAAGAAAGTCTCGCTTAGTGAGAGGGGTCACCTCGCACCAGCGTTTGAAGATGGCCGAATCGCCGAACGGCTTCACCATCCGTTTGGCTAGGCCCGTTGGACGACTGAGAATCGGTTCCGGCTCATTCCGCAAGCGCCTCGCCTCAGCAGCCGCCCGCCCATTGCATGCATGCACATCACTCATGCAAGCGATGACGAAAGATCGATTGAGAACGGAGTAACGCTGCGAGCACAATCGACGCCTTTCGCTCAACGCGCTTCGCACGGGATGCGCGCGCCAATGAAAGGTTGCCCATGGATGCCATTGCTACCGCTCGCCGATCGCCCGCGATGTCTTCGCTCGGCGTGCTGTTTGTGGTTCTCTGGAGTAGCGCCTGGATCGCCGGAAAGATCAGCCTGCCCTACGCGGGGCCGTTCACGCTGCTCCTGATCAGGTTCGCCTCCGCCGGAGTGGTGTTGCTGCTGGTCGCGCTCGCCACCGGCGCGCCCTGGCCCGACAAGGTCGCCGACTACGGGCACCTGGCGGTTGCGGGCGTACTGATCCAGGGCTTGGCGCTTGGCTGCGCCTACCTCGGTCTGCAGCTCGGTGTGAGCGCAGGCATGTCCGGGCTCGTCAACGGCCTCGCGCCGCTCTTCACGGCGCTCGGAGCCGTCCCGTTCCTGGGCGAGCGGGTCGGGCCGCGGCAATGGCTCGGCCTGTCCGTCGGCCTGATCGGCGTCGCGCTCGTCGTGATCGACCGGGTTTCGCTCGGAGGTGCGAACTGGCAAGGCTACGCGGCGACGTTCGCGGCGCTGGCGGCTCTGGTCTGCGGCACGCTTTACCAGAAGAAGTACTGCGGCGGGATGGATCTGCGCACGGGCGCTCTCATCCAGCTCGCCGTGGCGAGTGCCGTCGTCTTCCTCCCCGCGCTGCGCCTCGAGGGATTGCAGGTCGAGTGGAACCGGACGCTGATCCTCGCCTCGTCGTGGCTCTCGCTCGGCAATTCGATCGGGGCGTTCAGCCTGCTGTACGTGCTGCTGCGGAACGGGGAGGCGAGCCGGGTCTCGGCGCTCTTCTACCTCGTTCCCCCCATCACGGCCCTAATGGGGTTCGCGGCGCTGCACGAGACGCTAAGCGCTGCCGCGCTCGCCGGCTTCGCCATCGCGGTGGGCGGCGTCTACCTCGGAACCAGGCAGGACATGCCGCAAGAGACGGAGACCTGAGCTCCAATCGATGAGTCGCCGCGGTTAGCTGCGTACTCTTCCGGCGCAGCCTGGGCGAGCTGGCACGTCCAGCAGGGCACGCCGCTAGTCACGAACGTCCGACGCGCCTGAACCTCCGGACGTGACGCTGCACGGCGACCAGGGCGAAGAACATCTCGATCCTGGCGCGCGTCAGCGGTGAAGGGCGCCAGTTCCCGGCGAGGACCGCCACGATCGCCCCATAGATACCGGACCGCTTCCGGGGCGTGAACCACAGGTCACGGAACGCCGGGTCGTAGAATCCGATCGCGAACCGCCGGAAGTGGTGATAGCGCTTCCGGACGATGCGCTCGTACCGGGCGAAGGCTCGCTCCGACAGGTCGCCGGTCCGCAGCCCGGCGTCGATCGCCTCGGCGACCTCCAGACCTCCCTGCATGGCGAGCAACACTCCGGTCGAGAAGATGGGGTCCAGGAACGCGGCCGCGTCGCCCACCGCCACCCAGCGGTCCCCGGCCATCCGGGTAGCCAGATAGGAATAGTCGGCGTCGAAGCGCGCCGGAGAGACCTGTCGTGCCCGCTCGAGCAGCGACGCGGCAGACGGCGTGTCCGCGAGATAGTGGGCAAGGCTTGCCTCGGCGGTCGCCTTCGCTTCACGTCGATGCACCGCCTTCGGGATCACGGCCCCCACACTCATCACCGTGTCCGACAGCGGGATAAGCCACAGCCAACCCATGTCGGGGCGTGTGAACATTCGGATGTCGCCGGCGCGGCGCCCCTCGGCGCGCGGGACGCCCTCGTACTGGGCGTGGACGGCGACGTTGCGCAGGAGCGGATCGTATTCGTGACGGCCGAAGCGCTTCGCGAGAACGCCGGCCCGCCCCGAGGCGTCGACGACGACCCCCACCCGCGCAGTGCGCTCGATGCCGTCCGGGTCCGCGAAGCGGAGCGTGACGGCTTCAGCGTCGAAGGTCGCATCGAGAAGGCGGTGCCCCTCGCGCACCGCGACTCCGCACTGCGCGGAATGGCGCAGGAGAATCTCGTCGAATCGCTCCCGGAGGACCTGGAACGTTTGCGGCGTCGGCGTCTCCACCGCGGCCTCGAAGTCCGCATACTGCTCGCTCGCGTCGTCGGGCCGACGGAAGCTGGCGCCCCACTTCTTGACGAATCCGGCGGCAGCGATCGCCTCGTCCGCACCGAGGGCCCGGAAGACCTCGTTGCTCCAGGGGAGCTGCGACTCGCCGATGTGGAAGCGAGGAAACCGCTCCCGCTCCAGCAAGACGACCCTCTTCCCGCGCCGCGCAAGCGCGGTGGCGGCGCTGGAGCCGCCCGGCCCCCCGCCCACGACCGCTACGTCGAAATCCCACCCCTTGCTTGTCATGCCGATGGCATCCATCTGGGATCGAGAGGATACAAGGAATCGGAATCGCCCGATGTTCTCCCGGTCTGGCGAGCGGTTTCTCCGCGGATCAACTCTTGAAGCGATCGGCGTCGATGTTTCCCGCGACCACTGCGCGCAGCTCCGAGGGCTCGACCGGCTTGCGCACCAGATCTTTCACGCACGCGGCCTCCAGTTCATGATGACCGACGTCGTCGGCATAGCCGGTGTAGAGCACTACGGGAGGCGCTGGCGACAGGCGTGCGATCCTTCCGGCGAGTTGGAGGCCGCTCATCCGCGGCATAGTCTGATCCGTTATTACGAGGTCGTACGCTCCGGGGTCGCTTCCGAGCATCGAGAGCGCCTCTTCAGGGCCGGGAGCCAGGTCCACCTCAAGGCCCCAAGTTCGCAGCAACTCGCGCATGAACTCGGCGACGGACTGCTCATCGTCCACGACCAGGACGCGTCCGCGCAGCTCGGGTTGCGCAGCGCGAGGCGCCGGGCCGCTCGCCTCCGCTCGCGCCTCGGCTCTCCGGTCCTCCGCACCGGAAGGCAAGAGGACGCGGAAAGTGGTACCCCGCCCCTGCGGCGCCTCCAACACGACATGCCCACCGTGCTCGTGCACGATCCCGTGCACCACTGCCAGCCCCATTCCGCTGCCCTTGCCCGCGTCCTTGGTCGAGAAGAACGGCTCGAAGATCCGCCCCATCACGGGCGGCGGGATGCCGGGCCCGTCGTCGCATACGACCAGCTCGACGAAGTCACCGGAGACGCGTCCGCGGCAGCTCGAGCACACCAGGTCCGCGGATCGGGCCTCCCGGACGATGACTCGGACGGTCCCGGTGCCGTCCAACGCGTCGCGAGCATTGATGCAGAGATTGAGAAGCACCTGCTCGAGCTGAATGCGGTCGGCAAGCACCGGGGCGACTTCGTCGAGCGTCACCTGAACCTCCAGCGTCGCGGGCATCGTCGAGCGAACGAGCCCGAGTGCCTCCGCCACGAGCGCGGAGAGTGAGATGGCGCGTCGTTCTCCGCGCCGCCCACGACTGAAGGCGAGCAACTGCTGGATGAGGTCGCGCGCACGGCGACCCGATGCTTGCGCCTGCTCGAGATAGCCTCCGAGCTTCGCGTCGCTAACGCTTTCCTGGCGATCGGCCGCGAGACCGATGTATCCGAGCATCCCGGTGAGGATGTTGTTGAAATCGTGCGCGATCCCGGCGGCCAGGTGCCCGATCGCTTCCATCTTCTGCGCCTGGCGCAACTGCATTTCGAGGTGCATGCGCTCCGCCTCGGCGGCCTTGCGCTTGGTGATGTCGCGCGCGACGGTGATCGCGTGTGTTGCGCCCTGGTAGCGAACCGGGATGGTCTGCGCCTCGATCAGGAAGCGCTCGCCGTTCTTGCGGATGGCCACCGTCTCGAGTTGGCACGATTCGCCGGCGAGGGTCCGGCGAATGAGCGCCTGTTGTGCAGCGACGTACTCGGGTGGCAGGTCGGACGGGAAGCGCTGGCCGATCACCTCCTCGCGCGAATAGCCGTACATCTCGAAGTACGCCGGATTCGCATCGATCATGCAGAGGTCCGTATCCCACAGGCTGATTCCGTCGAGGGACACGTTGAAGATGGCGCGGTACCGCTCCTCGCTCGCTGTCTCGTCCTCGACGAACTCGAAAAGCCCCTTCTCGTTCGCAGCACGTCGCTTGGCCTCGAGCTGACGCAGCTCCGCGCGCCGGATCTTTCCTGACAAGGTCTTCGGCAGTTCCGCGAACTCGAGGCGACGGATGCGCTTGTACGGCGCGAGACGCTTGCGCAGGAACGCGAAGACGTCCGCGGCGAGCTCGGGCGAAGCCGTGTACCCCTGCCGCAGGCTGACAAAGCACTTGGGCACGGCGAGGCGCAGCGGATCCGGACTCGGGACGACCGCCGCCTCGCCGATCGCCGGATGCTCGATCGCGACCGACTCGAGCTCGAACGGCGAGATCCGGTAGTCGGAGGCCTTGAACACGTCGTCAGCCCGGCCGACGTAGGTGATGTAGCCGTTCGCGTCGCGCCGCGCGATGTCGCCGGTGCGATAGAACCCATCGCGCATCACCTCGGCGTTCTTCCCCGGGTCGTCCAGGTAGCCCTCCATCAATCCGACCGGACGCGGATCGAGCCGGATGGACACCTCGCCCTCGTCCGCGGGCATGCCGTCGACGTCGAGCAGGACCACATCGTAGCCCGGCAGCGGACGACCCATCGAGCCCGGCTTCACCGGCTGGCCGGGCGAGTTGCCGATCACGGCGGTCGTCTCGGTCTGCCCGAAGCCGTCGCGGATGGTGATGCCCCATGCTGCGTGAACGCGGTCGATGATCTCGGGGTTGAGCGGCTCGCCCGCACCGATCAGCTCGCGAATGGCGAGGCGCCCGCGGAAGGCCGCGATGTCCTCCTGAATGAGCATGCGCCATACGGTCGGCGGCGCGCAGAGCGTTGTGACGCGACAACGCTCGAGCACCGAGAGCATCGCCTTCCCGTTGAAGCGCGCGTAGTTGTAGATGAAGACGCAGGCGCCCGCGTTCCACGGAGCGAAGAAACAACTCCATGCGTGCTTGGCCCAGCCGGGAGAAGAGATGTTGAGATGGATATCGCCCGGACGCAGGCCGATCCAGTACATGGTCGAGAGGTGGCCGACCGGATAGCTCTGGTGTGTGTGCACAACGAGCTTGGGTTTCGACGTGGTCCCCGAGGTGAAGTACAGAAGTACCGGATCGGTCGCGCGGGTAGGACCATTTGGTGTGAACGTGCACGGCGACGCGCTCGATGCGGCAAAGTCGCGCCACCCGGCGCGGGGCGCGCCGACCGCGATGCGCGTGTAGTCGCCTTCGAGGTCTTCGAACTTCGCGGTGTTGGCTGATCCCGCGACGACGTGCCTCACCGCGCCCCGCGTGAGCCGATCGCACAGATCGTCGCGCGTGAGAAGGCTGGTGGCGGGGATCACGACTGCGCCGAGCTTGATCGCTGCGAGCATGGTCTCCCACAGCGCGACCTCGTTGCCGAGCATCAGGAGCACGCGATCGTGGCGCTGCACGCCCTGCACGCGCAGCCAGTTCGCGACCTGGTTCGATCGTGCAGCGAGCGTCGCGAACGAGAGGCGGTGCTCTTCGCCCGACTCCTCGACGATCCACAGGGCCGCGTCGTCGTTGCCGGCCGCCATCGCGTCGAAGTGATCGAGCGCCCAGTTGAATTCGCTCGAGCTGCGGCCAGCGAAAGTCGCGGCGCACGGCCGCGTAGTCGGTCCGGTGGGCGAGCAGGAAGTCGCGTGCCCTCAGGAAATCGGCTGCAGCGCTCATCGGGGGGTCGTTCTTCTCACGCCTCGCGAGAGGACGCTCGCCGCACATTCTAGACGCCACCGCGGACGCGGGGGACCGATGGCCGTTCGGTTACCCCGCCGAAACATGTCGGTTACACAAGACCGGGACCGGCAATCCCAGGGATGCTCGTATCAGGAGCGCACGCGACTGGCCCGCGATAGCTCCTCACAGACCCAGCTGCGAGAGGAAACGTGCCAGTCGCTCTCTGTATTGCGGACTGCGCATGGGATACGTCTGGAGCCAGCGCTGGGTCGAGAAGGCCGGGTCTAGGGAGCGGATCTCCACGGCTTCCCACTCGGCCGCGGAGCGATCTCCCGCCGCGAGGAGCGCGGCAGCGAGGTGGACGTGCGTTTCGAGGTCCGCCGGGTTCCGCGCCGCCGCCTCGCGCAGATTGATGATGGCCTGCTCGGTGTCGTTCTCGTAAAAGTAAGCGCGGCCGAGGATCAGGAAGTACAGGTATCCGCCGTCGGGATTGAGCCGCAATGCGGTGCGCAGCAGCGGAATCGTTTTCGTGGATTCTCCGAGGTAGGTGTAGATGCCACCCAGGAAGGCATGGGCGTCCGCGTACGACGGATTCAGCTGGATCGCCTTTTGCAGCGACTCGATCGCATCCGTAAAGCGGCGGCTTTGCACATGGACGAAGGCGAGCGCCCAATATACTTCGGGGATGTCCGGGTCGATGAGTCGCGCGGACTCGGCGAGTTCGAATGCCCGGGTGGGCGCCGTTGACGACTCGTCGGGCGGGCGCAAGCGATTGTCCATGGCATAGGTCATCGCGAGACCGGCGTAGGCTCGCGCGAACTTCGGGTCGAGCTCGAGCGCCTTCCGATAGAGCGCGCGGGCTTCTTCGTTCACCCCGGCCTGGCGGACCAGGAACAGCGCCTGCGCGCGCAGAAAGTAGTCGTACGCCTCCAGGTTCCGCGTGTAGCGGTGCGCGAGCCGCTGGCGTGCAGCGTCGGTGAGCTTGCCGGGCAGCAGCTCCGTCAGCCGGCGCACGATCTCGTCCTGGACCGCGAAGAGATCGCCGAAGGGGCGTTCGAAGCGCTCGGACCACAACTGCTGGTTCGTTCCTGTGTCGACCAAGCGGATGTTGATGCGCAGGGTCCCGGATTCGCGCTGCACGCTGCCGAGGACGAGATACCGTGCCCGTGATGCGCTTCGCGCGGCCGGCGCTCCGCTGGATGGGCTAATCAGCCGGAGACTAGGGAGACGCGACAGGTCCGTCATCAGGTCGCTGCTAATGCCCCGCGCCAGGTACGTCTGGCCCCCGTCGGCCCCCAGGGACTCGAAGGGCATCACGGTAAGCGTGATGGGCGCGGGTTGGCGCGCGTCCGTCGCATCGACGGCTTCGGCATCGACGGGGGGCGATCGACCCGAATGGAGGTAGGCGACGGCTGCAACGGCGAGCACGGCGCCGGCACCCAGCCCGAGCAGGCGCAAGCGATGCGGCGCCCGCGCGGGAACGGGCTGGGGTGCCTCGAGGACGGGCCCCGGGGCGGTCGCAGCGTCGGTTCCCGCGACGCGCACCGGCGCGACCAGCCGGTAGCCGCGCTTGGAGATGGTCTCGATGTAAGACGGCGAGCGGGAACTGTCTCCGAGCGCCCTGCGCAGCTTTATGATGGTCTGGGTCAGCGCCTCGTCGCCAACGACCACGCCGGTCCAGACTTTCGACATCAGCTCTTCGCGCCCGACCACCCTGCCGGGATGCTCGGCGAGCGCCACCAGCACCTGCATCGCCTTCGGTTCGATTCGCGTCGATTCGCCGTCGCGGCCGACCTCGTTGGCCGCGGGATCGACCCACCATTCGCCGATCTGCAGGCGCGCCGGCACGGCCGCCGCGCCACCCGCCGCTAGGGCGAGCACCTTCGGAACTCCGGGGAGCCGCGCTACAAGCCCTTGATTCGCCGGCCGGAGTGTTTTCAT
Source organism: uncultured beta proteobacterium (assembly GCA_963789885.1). Lineage (GTDB taxonomy): Bacteria > Pseudomonadota > Gammaproteobacteria > Burkholderiales > SG8-39 > DATEDA01. The sequence goes on from CAWBNB010000034.1 coordinate 14,593, forward strand.
AGGAGAACCTTAGCAGGTTCGTCGGGTCCTCTCCCACGGGATAGTAGACAAGCTGCTCCGACTGCGCGTTCCGCCCACACCCGTGGGCCGCAGCTTCCAGGAGCCATCGGCATGAAACACTTTCTGATCGGGTTGGCCACCGTGACCGCGTTCGGACTCTCGCCGTTGTGCGGGACGGCCACAGCACAATCGGCCGGGGGCGCCGCGCCCCCGGGCAGCACGAACCTCGCGGAACGGGAGGCGAAGATGTTCTCGAGAAGCGCCGGGTACGAACGATACATGGGGCGCTGGAGTCGGCGTCTCGTGCCCGGATACGTCGCGTTCGCCGGGGTGCGAAACGGCGATCGCGTGCTGGACGTCGGCACCGGAACGGGCGCCGTGCCGGCCGCAGTGGCGGCGGCCATGCCTGACAGCGAGATCGTCGGTGTGGACCGGGCCGAGGCCTTCATCAGTTACGCGCAGAAGAACATACCGTCCGGCCACGTGCGGTTCGAGGTCGGCGATGCCCAGTCGCTGCGGTTCCCGGATGCGTCGTTCGACCAGACGATGGCGCTCCTGGTCATGAACTTCGTCCCGGACCCCGAGAAGGCGATCCGGGAGATGCGCCGCGTGACGCGTCCGGAAGGCGTGGTCAGCGCGTGCGTATGGGATTACGACACCGGAATGGAGATGATCCGGTTCTTCTGGGACGAAGTGGTCGCCCTCGAACCGTCGATGGCGGCGAAGGATCAGCGCAACATGAAGTTCGCACGCCCGGGGGAGCTCGGTGAGCTATGGAGGAAGGCCGGGCTCGTCAAGGTCGAGGAAAAGCCCCTCGTGATCGAGCAGCGGTTCTCGTCATTCGACGACTACTGGCAGCCATTCCTGGGGCAAACCGGCGCAGCCGGCGCCTTCGTCGGCACGCTGAGCGAGGAGCGGCGTCGACAGCTCGAGGCCAGCCTGCGCAAGCGCGTACTCGGGGACCGCGAAGACGGTCCGTTCGTACTCAAGGCGCGGGCGTGGTGCGTACGCGGCCAAGTCGGTTAGGGGAGAGCCCGCGCGGACCGACGGGCCCGGGATGGCCGCAACGGTCCAGACCGACCGCGCAACGCCGTCGGTCCGACCGGTCCAGCCCAGCTGGGTAGTTCGGTGGGGCGCCATGTGATTCGAAAGGGACCCGCTCGGGCACCTGTACGCACCAGACACTGGCGGACATCATTGTTTCAAAATCGCTCAGCTATCGCGATTTCGGGTTTACTTTCTCGGCCACGGCCTCCTGGCAGTTGCCGAGACCGTACCTTCCTTGACTCCGGTCGGTGCGCAGCCTAGCATTTTTGCGTTCGCGAGCGATCGGATCGATTGGTCGAGCGTGATCCGAATGGGTTGGCGTCGGACAGCCGTCTCGGCACGAAGCAACCTGTTTCGAGAAGGTCCCGAAGCACACGATCGGGGCCAGTTACCGCCGCTTTTGGGTCTTGATGCGTATCGAAGTGTCGCCGCCGTGGACCTGGCTTCATGGACTGACTGGGCTGGTGCGCCACCAAGCCTCGCGACACATCGATTGCACATGCTTCCACGTAGCGCCTCGAGGGAAGCGCGAAAATCCAAAGCAAGCGATCGCTGGGTTCCGTTCATGCCGTCCGTAGCGAATGCAACAAGGAGAGCATCATGAGCGGTAAACACTATGCGTACGCAGCAGCCGTTGCGCTGGCAGCGGCGGCGGCCTTGGGTCTGTCCGTTTCCGTCACGCAAGCCAATTCAAAGGATCCCCCCAAGCTCCCGCGCTTCGTACCCGATGGGTCGTGGCCCAAGATGCCGTTGCCGAGCGCCGGCGATTACGGAACTCCGCTCGTGATCAGTACGTCGACAGGCAAGCCCAAGCCATGGTCGACCGGCGAAGTCGCGGGAACCTGCATCGATTCGCGGGACCACGTGTTCATCGTGACGCGCGGAAACCTGGTCAACTCGCCCGAAACGCTCGATTCGGTCCCCGCGGCACCCGTGATCGAGTTCGACCCCGAGGGCAACGTGGTGAACGCCTGGGGCGACCGCAATGTCCTGCCCAACGGCATTCATGGCTGCTTCATCGACTACCAGGACAACGTCTGGATCGCCGGCAACGGCGACGGCATCGTGCAGAAGTATTCGCATGATGGCAGACATCTGTTGCTGCAGATCGGGACGCGCGGTGTGTGCGACAACCCGCCGGCCAATGCGTGCGGCAACTCGGGAGCGAACCCGCTCGCCAACCAGAGCAAGACGCTGCTCAATCAGCCTGCCAACATGTACATCGATCCGAAAAAGGATCCGGTGACGGGACAGCGCGGCAGCATCTACATCGCGGACGGCTATGGCAACCATCGCGTCGTGGTGTTTAGCGCGACTGGCACCTGGCTGCGGCAATGGGGCGGGGTGGCGGGGACGGTGAACTACGTGACCGACTCGCCCGGCTTGTTCGCCTCGGGCGACGGCGGCCATCCGCATTGCATCACCATCGGCAACGACGACCTGGTGTACGTGTGCGATCGCGCCGACGACCGCATCCAGGTCTTCACCAAGACCGGTGAGCTGAAGCGGATCATCCCGGTCGTTCCGGGCACCGGCGTGACGCTGGGAATCGGCGGTGTAGCGGGCCTCGGCACCGCGGGTTCGGCATGGGACCTCGCGTTCTCCAACGACGATCGGCAAACCTACATGTTCGAGGTCGATGGCGGAAATGAGATCCTGCACATCATGAGCCGCGTGAAGGGCACGATCCTCTCCGGGTTTGGCGCGCCCGGACTCCAGTTAGGCCAGTTCACGTTCCTGCACAGCGTCGCACTCGACTCGAAGGGCAACCTCTTCACCGGCGAGACGATCAACGGCCGCCGCGTGCAGAAGTTCACGCCCGTCGGCTGCGACCGCGATTCTTGGCATCGCGGCGGCAAGGACGATTGCGACTGATGCGAAGTCCGGCCGGAAGCGAAAGCCTCCGGCTGTTCGACGCTCGTGAGTTCGTAGACCCGCTTCAACCGGCAGCATCGCCGGTTGAGGCGGGTTTGTCTTATTGGGCCGCTGGCTCGATTCGCCTGCGGCGAGGCGCGAGATGAAACATCGCGGTTTGCGACTCATCGCATGGGGTCTGCTCGCCTGTGCCGCCGCATGCGCGCAAATCGTGCGCGCGCACGAATTCAAGCTCGACGCGGTCATTAACGCGTTCGTCAAGGTCGAGCCGGGTCAGGCCGAGCTCGTCATCCGCGCGCCGCTCTATTTGTTCAAGCAGGTCAGGTTTCCGGTCACTGGCCCCCAAATCGACGTCGACAATTCGGCACCAGCGGTCGAGCGGGCGCTCGCTGCGCTCCAGAAGGACATCACGCTCTTTGAAAACGATCGGCCGCTGGTCGCGTCGCACGCGATGGGGCGATTGTCGCTGCCGTCCGATCGTTCGTTCGCAGACCTACGAGCAGGCCGCGAGCCACGTGGCCGAGCCGCTCGAACGCGGTACAAGCATTTACATCGACCAGGGCTACGTGGATGCCCGGATCACCTATCCGATCGGCTCGCCGGGCTCGGAGTTCGCCGTCCGCACGACCGCTGGTCCGGAGCTCGGGGATGCTCTGAAGTTCGCGCTGCGCTATACGCTGCCCGGCGAAGACGGTCGAGCGATGGTCATTACCAGCCGCTCGGGAACGGTCGCGCTCAACCCGACCTGGACGCGCGCTGCGACGGGCTTCATCCTGCTCGGCATCACGCACATCCTGACCGGCTACGATCATCTGCTCTTCCTGCTGTGCCTCGTGGTTCCGCTGCGCGGCTGGCGGCAGATCCTGTCGGTCATCACGGTCTTCACGGTCGCGCATTCGTTCACGTTGCTGGGCTCGGCCTTCAATCTCGCGCCATCGGGTGCATGGTTCCCACCCTTCGTCGAGACGGCGATCGCCGCATCGATCGTCTACATGGCGCTCGAGAACATCATGGGCGTCAACCTCGAGCGGCGCGTCCTGATCACCGGCCTGTTCGGACTGATCCACGGCTTCGGCTTCTCGTACGGCCTCCAGGAGAACTTCCAGTTCGCCGGGACCCACCTGCTTGTTTCGCTGTTCGCGTTCAACGTCGGTATCGAACTGGGGCAGATCCTGGTCCTTGCGGTCTTGCTGCCGGTGCTCGCCGTGGTGCGGCGCTACGTACTGCCCGGCCGGGTCGGCATGATCATCCTCTCGGCGATCGTCGCGGACACCGGCTGGCACTGGATGATCGACCGCGCGGACGTGCTGTGGAGGGCGCCGTGGCCGCAACCGAGCGTGGCGGGCCTCGCGATCCTGGCGTTGTGGGTCGCCGGCATCCTCCTTGCTGCGGGCGGGCTCAGCGTCGTGACCAAGCGGCTGCGGTTCGCACCGGGCAACGCAGTACCGTCGCCGCAAAGGGGCGGGGCGGAATAGATTTTCCTATTCCGCGAGCTGCCGTCCCCGACGGGATGGGATGCACTACCGTCGTCCATAGACGACAGTGTCGAGGAACAACCGCCTACGGACATCCGCGCGAACGCCGGCGACCCGCTAGGCCGTCCGATCGACTGCGTTCGCCGATGCGCAGTGCTATTCTGAATTCGACTCGGCGCAGGGGGAACAACAACAAGAACACGACCGGAGTGCGTTCATGGTTGGCCGTCCTTCCATGGAGTCATCGGCTTGCGGCGCGACGGACGTCGAGTCCGCGCTGGTGCGCTTCAACCTGCTCGGTGAATCGCCGGCGTTCGCCGCGGCGATGCGGCTCGTCCGGCGCTTCGCGCCCTGCCCGGCCACGGTCCTGATCCAGGGGGAAACCGGTACGGGCAAGGAGCTGGTCGCTCGGGCCCTGCATTACCTGAGCGATCGCAGCGCCGGACCGTTCGTTCCGGTCAACTGCGGCGCGATTCCCGACTCCCTCTTCGAAAGCGAGCTGTTCGGTCACGCTCGCGGCGCCTTCACCGGCGCGCGCGATGCCCGGGACGGGCTGATCTCGCAGGCGCGCGGCGGCACGCTGCTGCTCGACGAGCTCGAGGCCCTCAGCCCGCGCGGGCAGGTCGCGATGCTGCGTTTCCTCCAGAGCCAGGAGTACCGCCCCGTGGGCGGCGCGGTGGTGCGCGACCCCGACGTGCGCGTCATCGGTTCGACCAACGTGGACCTCGCCGCGCTCGCCGCCCGCGGCGAATACCGCCAGGATCTGGTCTTCCGTCTCGAGGTCCTCGCGATCGCGCTGCCGCCGCTCCGGGCGCGGGGCGACGACTCCGTGCTGCTTGCCCAGGCCTTTCTCGACCGGCTCGCGCGCGGGTACGGCCGCGCACCGCTGCGGCTGACCGAGGAGACCCTCGCGTTCATTCGCGCCCACACCTGGCCGGGGAACGTGCGGGAGCTGGAGAACCTCGTGCACCGGTCCTTCCTGCTGACCGACGGTTCCGAGCTGCGCTTCCCGGCCGCGGCCGGGAGTCCGGCCGCGGCTTCGGGCGGGCCGGCGGAGCAGCCCTCGGCGCTGACAAACGTCAGCTTTCGTGCCGCCAAGGCGAAAGCGATCGAATCGTTCGAGCGCGCCTACGTGGCGGAGCTCCTCGCCCGCGCCGAAGGCAACATCAGCCTCGCCGCGCGGCTCGCCGGCAAGGAGCGGAGCCGGCTGAGCAAGCTGATCCGCAAGTACGGCTACTCCGGCGCCGCCTTCCGCTCCGCAATCCTCCGCACCGCCTCCCACTAGGGTTGCACCACGCGCGGGGCGTCGCCCCCCGCGTTCCCCGAAGTGCGGCTCGCCAGCGTCGAAAGCCGTGGCGTTCGCGCCCCGGTGGGGCGCTTCCGCCACAGGCGCAATGCGCCTGGAGCGGCCAGCGTCGAGCGCAACTCGCTGAATTGCCAGACCGGCCCACGTGGCACGCACGTTGCGGGAGCGGGCGGAGTGCGCCGGTGCCGCCGCCGCGCATCACCGAATGGACGATGACCGGACGCGTGCCCTCGCAGACCAGCTGCTCCGCTACCTTGCGCAACACCCGGATGCCGCCGACACGGCGGAGGGCATCCACCGCTGGTGGCTCCCGCAGGGCGCGTCCGAGTATCGCGAAAGCGACGTCCAGGCGGCGATCGAGTGGCTGGCGGAGCGAGGTGCGCTCGTCCGGTCCAGGCTGCCCGACGGGCGCGAGCTCTACGCGGCGGCCGGTTCGGCGCTGCGGTGCTGACCGCCCCGGCCGACTCAATCCACCCCTACCGAAGGAGCTCCGATGCCGGTCGTGCTGACGTATCCAGGCGTGTACATCGAGGAAGTTCCGAGCGGCGTCCGCACGATCACGGGCGTCGCGACCTCCATCGCCCTCTTTCTCGGCTGGGCGCCGCGCGGCGCCATCGACCGCGCCGTGCGGCTGACGAGCTTCGCCGACTTCGAGCGCACGTACGGCGGCCTCGACTCGCGGTCCCTGCTCGGCTACTCGGTGCGGCACTTCTTCGACAACGGCGGCGCGGACGCCTACGTGCTGCGCATCGCCGACGACGATGCGGACACCGCCTCGTGCGCGATCGAGGACCTCACGATCAGCGCGAGCTCCCCGGGCGACTGGCCCGTCGACTATCGCGTGCGGCTCACCCGCCGCGCCGACGACGTCACGCGGTTCCGCCTCGACGTGCTGCACGCGCCGAGCAACAACGCGATCGTCGAGTCGTTCGAGAACTTGTCGATGACCGAGACCGACGCGCGCTTCGTCGAGGCGATCGTGAACGGACGTTCGGCGTTCATCGAGGTGGACGCGACCAGCGAGACCGCACCCACCGCCGACGCGACGGTCGACCTGGACGACGCCAACCCCGGCGACGTCGGCACGGTGATCGGGCCCGACGACGCCGATTTCCGCACCGCGCTGCTCGCGCTCTTCGGGCTGGGCACCATCACCGACCGCATCGACCTGTTCAACCTCGTGTGCGTGCCCGGCCTCGTCGACCGACCGACCATCCAGACGCTCCAGGGCCACTGCCGCGCGCGCCGGGCCTTCCTGATCGTCGACGCCCCCGTCGACGAGACCGTCGCGACGATGCCGGCCGCGCTCACCAACCTCACCGGGGCCGACGCGCCCAACTCGGCGCTCTACTTCCCCTGGGCGCGGGCGCCCGATCCGCTCCAGGACGGCGCGCTGCGCGCGTTCCCGCCGTGCGGTTTCGTCGCCGGCATCTACGCGCGCACCGACGGCGCGCGCGGCGTGTGGAAGGCCCCCGCCGGGATCGAGGCGAGCGCTCAGCGGCGCGTCCGGGCTGGTGATCACGCTGAGCGACCCGGAGAACGGGCAGCTCAACCCGCTCGGCGATCAACTGCCTGCGCACCCTGCCCGTCTACGGCACCGTCGTGTGGGGCGCGCGCACCCTGCACGGCGACAACGACCGCGGCTCGGAATGGAAGTACGTGCCGGTGCGCCGGACCGCGCTCTTCATCGAGGAGAGCCTCTACCGCGGCACGCAGTGGGTCGTGTTCGAGCCGAACGACGAGCCGCTCTGGGCGCAGATCCGCCTGAACGTCGGCGCCTTCATGCAGAACCTGTTCCGCCAGGGCGCGTTCCAGGGCCGCACGCCGCGCGAGGCCTACTTCGTGAAGTGCGACGCGAGACCACGACCCAGAACGACATCAACCTCGGGATCGTGAACATCATCGTCGGCTTCGCGCCGCTCAAGCCCGCGGAGTTCGTCGTCATCCAGCATCCAGCAGATCGCCGGCCAGATCGAGGCCTAGCGAGGAGAGCACCCAATGGCCCAGTTCACCGTCAACGCGCAGCGCTTCGATCCGTACAAGAACTTCAAGTTCCGCGTCAAGTGGGACGGCCGCTACGTCGCCGGCGTCTCGCAAGGTGAGCGCGCTGAAGCGCACGACCGAGGTGGTCGAGCACCGCGAGGGCGGCGACCCGTCGACCTCGCGCAAGTCGCCCGGGCCGCACCAAGTTCGAGGCGATCACGCTCGAGCGCGGCGTGACCCACGACACCGAGTTCGAGAAGTGGGCGAACAAGGTCTGGAACTTCGGCTCCGGCCTCGGCGCCGAGGTCTCGCTCAAGGACTTCCGCAAGGACATCATCATCGAGGTCTACAACGAGGCCGGGCAGCTCGCGCTCGCGTACAAGGTGTACCGCTGCTGGGTCTCCGAGTTCCAGGCGCTGCCCGACCTCGACGCCAACGCGAACGCGGTCGCGATCCAGACCATCAAGCTCGAGAACGAGGGCTGGGAGCGCGACTACGACGTCACCGAGCCGACCGAGCCGACGTTCACCGAACCTGCGTAGCCGTCCATGCACCCGGTCGGCGACGCCGAAGTGCTCGCGCTGTGGGAGCACGGGGCCGCGCGGCACCCGCTCGACCGCGCCCTGCTCCTTTGCGCGTGGGCGCGCGACGACGTGCCCGCGGACGGCCTCGCGGACTTGCCGATCGGAGCCGTCAACGCCGCGCTGCTCCACCTGCGCCGTGCGTGCTTCGGGCCGCGCATCACGGCGCACGCGACCTGCGCGCGGTGCGGCGCCGCGCTCGAGCTCGCGCTGGACACCGATCGCCTCGCCGGCGTCGCCCACCGACCCGCGCCCGACGGCGAGGCGGCAGTCGAGGGATTCCGGTTCCGCGCGCCGACGATTCGCGACCTGGCGGCAGTCGCGGACCATCGCGACCGAGCGGGACGCGGCGCTCGGGCTGCTCGAGCGGTGCTGCGTGCGCCGCCCCGAAGGCACGACCGCGTCCCTCGCGCCGTTGCTCGACGAAGTCGAGCGGCAGCTCGAAGCGCTCGATCCGGCGGCGGACCTCGAGCTGGCAATGACCTGCGGCGCATGCGGCCACGCGTGGCAGACGAGCCTCGACGTCGGCGCGCTCGTCTGGGAGGAGATCGACGGCCGCGCGGCCGCGGTGCTCGGGGACGTCCACCGGCTGGCGCTCGCCTACGGCTGGAGCGAACGGGCGATCCTCGCGCTCAGCCCGCAGCGCCGCGCGGCCTACCTCGAACTGGGGACCTCGTGAGCGGACTGCTGCACCGGCTTGCGGCGCGGGCGCTCGGTGCCGCACCGATCGTCCGCCCGGTCGTCGGCTGGTCAGCGGAAGCGGGGTTGCGCGCGACCGCGCAAGCGCCGACGCTCGTGCCGGAGCGCGGCGTCGAGCACATGGCCGCGCCTCGGCCAACGGCGGGCAACGCACCGGTCCGCGCGGAGTCCGACGCCGTCATCTTCCAGTCCACGATGGAGCCGCCGCCGCGGGGCTCGGCGACGGCCGCAGCGGCCGAGCGCGAGGTACCTGTTGCGGCGGAATCTCTCCCGCGGCCACTGCCGCCCGACCCTGCCGAAACGAGCATCGCGCCACGCGAGGCGCCCAACGCGCCCGCGCCGTCCGCAATCACACGACCTGCGCGCGGCGAAGTCGGGCGGCGGCCGCTGGCTCCGCTCGATCGCGCCGAAGCGCCGCGACGATCGACCCCCGATGCGCCACCCCCGCTTCTGCCTCGGAGAGATGGGCCCCCGCTCCCCCCGCTCGCGATCGCCGCGGCGATCCCGCAACCCGCCGGCGCGGCGCGGCCGGCGATCGAAGAGACCACCGAGGTGCACGTCACCATCGGCCGGATCGAGGTTACCGCCGTGCACGAGGCGCCGCCGCCGCGGCGCGAGCCGGCGCGTCGCAAGCCGATGTCGCTCGAGGAGCTACCTCGCGCAGCCGGCAGCGGGCGGCCGGGCGATGAGCACCGCGCTCGCGATCGCCGGCGTCACCGCCGTGATGCGTGATCTGCTCAACGACGGGCTCGTCAACCACAACGTGAGCGGCGTGCTCGGCAGCACGGTGATCGTCAGCGTGATGCCGCCGGATCGCGTCGTCGCGGCTGGCACGCAGCGAGGTCTCGCAGCTCAACCTCTTCCTGCACCAGGTCACCCCGAACACCGGCTGGCGGAACGAGGGGCTGCCCTCGCGCGACGCGTCCGGGCGCCAGCGGCTCACCAACCACGCGCTCGCGCTCGACCTGCACTACCTGCTGAGCGCCTACAGCGGCGGCGACCTGCACGCCGAGATCCTGCTCGGCTACGCGATGCAGCTGCTGCACGAGACGCCGGTGCTCACGCGCCAGGCGATCCAGACCGCGCTGCATCCCTCGCCCGGAGTCGGCACCGATCTCCCGCCCGCGCTCCGGGCGCTCGCCGACTCCGGTCTGGAGCACCAGGTCGAGCAGATCAAGATCACTCCCGAGTACCTCAGCACCGAGGAAATCTCCAAGCTCTGGACGGCGACGCAGAGCCACTACCGGCCGACCGCCGCGTACATGGCGACGCGTGGTGCTGATCGAGGCCGCCCGCCCCACCCGCTCGCGCGCTGCCGGTGCTGAGCCGCGGTCAGCCCGACCTCGTCACCGGTCGCGACCGCGGCGTCATCGTGACCCCGGATCTCGTGCCGCCGTTTCCGACGATCCGGATCGTCGCGCCCGCCGGCGGGCAGCCGGTCGCCCGGCTCGGCGAAGTCGTCGATCTCGTCGGGCATCACCTCGACGGCACGAACCGCGAAGTTGTGCTCGCAAGCGACCGTTTCGCGATCGAGGAGACGATCGCCGCTGCCGGCACGGGCGGCGCGGCGCTCCTGCAGTTCACGATCCCGATCGCCGCCGCCGCGGACTTTCCGGTCGGCGTGTACCGCGTCGCCGCGCGCGTCGTCCGCCCCGGCGAGAGCGCGCCGCGCGAGACGAACCACCTCGCCCTGACGCTCGCCCCGCACATCACCGGGCTGCCGGTCGTCGTGGCGCGCGACGGTGCGGGCACCGCGACTTTCACCGTGAACTTCCATCCCGCGCTGCGCGCCGGCCAGTCGGTGACGCTGGTGCTCGGGCAGCAGGCGTTCGCGCCGGAGCCGTTCACGCCGCCGGTCACGTCGCTCGACTTCGTGATCGAGGACGCGCCGGTCGGCAATCACCTCGCGCGGCTGCGCGTCGACGGCATCGAAAGGCCGATCATCGACCACGCGGCCACGCCGCCGGCGTTCCTGCCGCAGCGGATCGACATCCAATGAACGCGCCCGACCGCAGCCACGACTGGACCGAGGCCAATCAGCGCCTGCTGGTCGCCGAGTTCGCGCGGCTGAAGCGCCTCCTGCGGGGCGAGGACGGCCGGGCGCCCGCGCGATGCGCTGCCGGCGCCGGCCGCCATCGACCGGATCGCGGAGCGCTTCGGCCTCAGCGGCTTCGAGCGCGATCTGCTGCTGCTCGTGCGCCGGCGTCGAGATGGACGCGGAGCTCGCCGCGTCTGTGCGCCGGTGCCGCCGGGGGTTCGCGCCGGCCGCACGCGACCTTCGGGCTGGCGCTCGCGGTGCTGCCCGACCCGCACTGGAGCGCGCTCACCCCGCTGCGTCCGCTGCGGCGCTGGCGGCTGATCGAGCCCGCCGACGACGGCACGCTCGTCACCGCGCGGCTGCGGATCGACGAGCGCGTGCTGCATTACCTCGCCGGGGTCAACTACCTCGACTCGCGCCTGCAGCCGCTCGTGCGCGCGATCGGCGAGCCCGCCTCGCTCGCCGACGCGCACGCCCTCGTCGCGCAGGCGATCGGCGCCGCGCTCGATCGGTGCGACGCCGCCGCTGCCGGTCGTCGAGCTCGCCGGCGGCGACGCCCACGGCAAGCAGGACGTCGCCGCGACGGTCGCCGCGCCGCTGCGGGCTCGCGCTGCACGCGATCGCGTGCGAGGACCTGCCCGCGAACGCGCACGAGCTCGAGGCGCTGGCCACGCTGTGGGAGCGCGAGGCAACGCTGCTCGAGTCGGCGCTGCTCGTCGAATGCGACCGATGCGGCGCCGACCGCCGCCGCGCAGCGCTTCGTCGAGCGCGTCCACGGGCTCGTCGTGCTCGCGACGCGCGAGCCGGCGACGCTCGCCCGCGGCGCGCTGCGGCACAGCGATCGACAAGCCCTCGCGGGCGGAGCAGCAGCGACTGTGGGAGCAGGCGCTCGGGCCGGTCGCGGCGCGCGCTCGGACGGCGCGTCGACGGCGTCGCCGCGCAGTTCCGGCTGAGCGCGCGCGACATCGCGCGCACCGGCCAGGAGGTCGCCCGGTCGGCCGGCCCCGGCGCGGTCGACGGCGCGCTCTGGCGCGCGTGCCGCGCCTCGAGCGCATGCCGGCTCGACGAACTCGCGCAGCGCATCGACTCGCGCACCGGCTGGGACGACCTCGTCCTGCCCGCCGCGCAGACGGCGACGCCTGCGCGAGATCGCCGCCCACGTGCGCCACCGGCTCACCGTGTACGAGCGCTGGGGCTTCGCCGCGAAGAGCGCGCGCGGCCTCGGCATCAGCGCGCTGTTCGCCGGCGAGAGCGGCACCGGCAAGACGATGGCCGCCGAGGTGCTGGCGAACGAGCTGCGACCTCGATCTCTACCGCATCGACCTCTCGGCGGTCGTCAGCAAGTACATCGGCGAGACCGAGAAGAACCTGCGCGCGCGTCTTCGACGCCGCCGAGGACAGCGGCGCGATCCTGCTCTTCGACGAGGCCGACGCGCTGTTCGGCAAGCGCAGCGAGGTCAAGGACAGCCACGACCGCTACGCCAACATCGAGGTGAGCTACCTGCTGCAGCGGATGGAGGCCTACCGCGGGCTCGCCATCCTCACGACCAACCTGAAGGGCGCGCTCGACCCGGCATTCCAGCGCCGCCTGCGCTTCGTCGTGCACTTCCCGTTCCCGGACGCGCCGCAGCGCGAGGCGATCTGGCGCGGCATCTTTCCCGCCGCGACGCCCACGCGGCGGCATCGACCCCGCGAAGCTCGCGCGGCTCAACGTCGCCGGCGGCAGCATCCGCAACATCGCGCTCAACGCGGCGTTCTGCGCCGCGGAGGCCGGCGAGCCGGTCGGCATGGCGCATCTGCTGCAGGCGGCGCACGCCGAGGCCGCCAAGCGCGAACGCGCGCTGACCGAGGCCGAGACGCGGGGGTGGGTGTGAACTCCGTCCCCGGACCAGAGTCGCGAGGCGGGCGATGAAACGCCTGGTGCTTCACGTCGAGCGCCTCGTGCTGAGAGGCGTCCCTTACCCGGATCGGCACGCGATCGCGAACGCCCTCCAGGCGGAGCTGAGCCGACTATTGGCGCGCCCGGAAGCCGATTCGTCGCGGATCGCTGCCGTCGACAGCGCGCCGCCGGCCCGCCCGGTGGGCGCGCCGATCGCACGGGACGCGACGCCGGCGCAACTCGGCCGCGCGGTGGCGGGCGCAGTCGGAAGCCGGATCGGTCGACGGGCGAGATGAGCCGGGTCCACGCCATCGCCCCGCCCGGCGCAGACATCGGCACGAGCACGCTCCTGCAGCGCAAGTGCGCTTGCGCCGGCGCGTGCCGCGCCGGGGAGGCCGACGCCGCTGCGCTGGCCCAGCCCGCCGTGCGGGAGGTGCTGCGCTCGCCGGGCAACCCGCTCGATCGGGGGACGCGGGGATTCTTCGAATCTCGCCTCGCGGCGGACACGACGCCCGGCCCCGGCCCCGCCGCTCGCGACGCGGCCGCGGCGGAACGGCAGGCCGAGCACGCGGCCGACGCGGTTTCGCGCCCAGCGGTCGGCCCTCGCGACGGGGGTCACGACTTCGCACGGGTGCGGGTTCACGCCGATGCGGCGGCCGCGGCGTCGGCGCGGGCGGTCCACGCGCTCGCCTACACCGTCGGCGACCACATCGTTTTCGGCGCAGGACAGTTCACGCCGACGACGCCGGCGGGACGCCGGCTGCTCGCCCACGAGCTGACGCATACGCTCCAGCAGCGCGGTGGAGAGGGTGTGCGTCTGGCCCGGCAGTGCGACCCGACGTGGGCAGGGCTCGCCTGGAGCCAGCGCGTCGCGAACGTGCGGGCGATGTCGAGCGGCGCCGCGCGGGATCAGTGCATGGCCGACATGATCGACGAAGCGCTCACCCCGAACGTCACCGTCGAGCAGCGCACCAACTCGTCGCCGACACTCGACCACGCGATCGCTCACGGCCGCTACGCGGAGTGGGGATCGCTCAGCGACCTGCACGTCAACTTCGACCGGAACCTCGCCGCCAAGACGGGCAACACGAGCCAGTTCGGCGAGACGCGCTTTCGCACGACCCAGGGCGGCGCCTCGATCGAGATCTACATCGTCCTCGGCCCGTCCGCCCTCGATCCGGTCGGCCCCCAGCACACGCAGATGGCGTTCCACCATGAAAGCGAGCACGCGTGGAAATTCCTGAGCCAGTTCGCGATGATCGGGTCGACGCCGCACGGCGCCACGGCTGGCGAGGAGCTCGAGATCCACACCGAAGGATTCAGCCGGTACTTCCTCGACCTCTGGACCATCGACAACACGGCCGGGACGTTCAGGATGTCGAACACGTTCCAGCCGATCTTTAGCTACGCGGCCTCCGCCACGCAGGCCGAGCAGGACGCCTCCTTCGACAGCATCGAGATGTTCCACCGGGTACGCATCCAGGGCATCCCGTGCAACGAGATGAAGTTCAAGATCTGGCTGCAGATGATGCAGAACGCGCAGCCCGCGAGCGACCCCATGGTCGCCCGCATCAACGCGCTTCCCGGCCTCGCCCTGACGCGCGGCACGAGTCCGGCCACTCACTTGAACACGGCGCTCGCATGCTCGTAGCGATTCCCGCGCCGCGCCCCGTCGCAGCGCCGGTGGCCCCCGGCGGACCGATCCACAGCCGACCGCCGCGCGCGCTCCGGCGCAAGTGCGCGTGCGGCGGCAGCGTTGCCGCGCCCGGCGGGGAATGCGAAGCGTGCCGTGGCGAGCGTGCAGGCGTGCAGTCGAAGCTGCAACTCGGCCCGCCCGACGACGCGTACGAGCGGGAAGCCGATCGCGCCGCGGAAGCGGTCATGCGCGACGCGCCCGCTCCGAGCGTGCAGCCATCGCCGGTCAGCGTGCAGCGACTGCCGTCGGAAGCGGCGCCGGACCGCGTCGCGCGCGTGGTCGCCTCGCCCGGGCATCCGCTCGAGCCCGCATCGCGCGCAGCGATGGAGAGCCCGCTTCGGTCACCGGTTCGATCACGTCCGCATTCACGCCGATGGCGAGGCCGCCGCATCGGCCCGCGAGATCGGCGCCCGGGCCTACACGCTCGGCGCGCACGTCGCCTTCGCGGCACGGCGAGTACCGCCCCGCGACACCCGCAGGGCAGCGCCTCCTCGCGCACGAGCTGGCCCACGTCGCGCAATTCGGGCCGGAGCGCGCGCAGTCCAGCGCCCGCGTCGTTCGGCGCGCGCCAGCCCCGTCGGTGCCGGGCGGTGCGCCGGGGCTGCCCGGCGGCATCCCCGGTGGCGTTCCGAACGTTCCGAACATCCCGAGCAGCGTCCGCGCCAGCCGCCGCGCACCTCCGGGTCCGGGCCCCGCGCCAGCGAGCGCCGTCTGTCCCGCCTGCGCCTGCGCATCCGACCACGTCACGCGCATCGACGCTGCGCGCCGCAAGGCCGAGAAGGTGCTGGGGGCCGCAGCGACCCAGCTGCAGAGTCCGACGCGCGCCGTGGACCGGTTGTTCGAGGGCGCCTTCGGCGCGGGAAGCGCTACGGCGGCGAACGTGGCCAAGGCGGCCGACCTCTATAGCGGCGCAGCCGCTTTTCTCGGCCAGAGCAAGCTTTCCGATCCGCCCGGGTCAGGCAACGTCCACTGCGACCCGACCAACTCCACCGACATGTGCCAAGCCGGCAATACCGCTTACTACACGCAGGGCAACGTCGTCGTCTGCAGCCAGAACCCGTCGCCCGCGCAAATGCTGAACCCGCCGACGGTGCCGACTCAGTACAAGGTCGAGGGCAAGGCCGGCAGCGCGTACGACGAGGTGCGGCAAGTTCCGGACCCCGGCGCCACCGCGCTCGCGCAGCAGCGCTCGGACACCGCCTTCGAGACCCGCCTCACCGCCGTCATGGCCCACGAGGCGATCCATCACGTCGTCCAGCCGGGTGTCGTCGACGTCTACACGAACGAGCGGCTGTTCCGCTTCCTCGGCGGCCAGGGGAAGAAGCTCGGCGTCGATCTTTCGCCCCTGGCGCTGCAGAACCCCGACAGCCTGGTCCTCTTCGCGTTCCGCGGCTTCACGCTCGACGCAGGCTCCGACGCTTTGCCGGAGGCGGAGGCGGCCATGGCGACGTCCGAACAGCTCTCCGGAAAGCTCAGCGTCCGGCCGGTCCTCGGACGCCCGCGCGCGGAACTCGCGGTGGCGCTGGCCGAGGAGGCGATCGGACAGGCAAACGAGGCCCTCGCCGTACTGCTCACGGAAGTGAAGTCCGTGCAGGGCGGCCCGAGCGCGTGGACCAGCTTTCCCGCCCCGTCGCAGCAGCTCGTACAGGCGCTCGTGGGCCCCGGCAAGGAAACCGCGTTCGGGCAGCCGGATGCAGCCGCGCTCGCGCGGCTGCAGACGCTCTCGACCGCGTTCGAGCGGCTCAGCACGGCGGTGCACGACAAGAAGCTCGTCGTCGGGCGGCGCTTTCTCGTCGACAAGCCTGCGACGCGCATCGAGATTGCCGTCCCCGACTGGAGGGCATTCCGGAAGATGGCACCCGGCGACCAGCTATCGGTCGTGCTCCGCACATTGCTGAACGAAGAGCCAGACATCGCGCATCTCGACTCTTTCGTCCTCGATCTCGCAAGACAGCGCGGCGGGATGGCCAACCTGTGAGCCACCGTCGCTCCCCACTTCTTCCCAGCCCCCTCCAGGCGCGTGCCGATGGGACGGGTTCATCGCGCAAGGCCGCGTCCCCCCGCCCCGCGCTGGAGGGCCCCGGCGTGCCGCTTCCGGCCGGAGTGCGGACGGCGATGGAAAAGCCGTTGGGTCACGACTTCGCGAGCGTCCGCGTCCATGCCGACGCGCGCGCCGCACAGGCGGCGAGCAGCCTGAATGCGCGCGCCCTCACCGTCGGCGACGACATCGCCTTCGCCGCCGGGCAGTACGCGCCCCACTCCGCCGCCGGCCGCGAACTGATCGCGCACGAGCTGGCGCACGTCGCGCAACAGGCGCGGGGCGGCGTGAGCCCCGATGCCGAGGCGCGCGCGGACCGGGCTGCAGGTCAGGCGCTGCGCGGCAGCTCGGTCGATGCACCGTCGCTCGGCGGCGCGCCGATCGGCGTCGCAGACCAAACCGGACGAACCCGGAGCGGCGGCGCCGACGGAGGAACCGGACATCATCACCGGCGCCGACGTCCGCGCGCCGGCCGCCGCGGCGCCGACCGCGACCGTGCTCGACGGCTTCGTCCGCGACAAGGCGAAGCTGACGAAGAAGCACCGCGACGCGATCGAGCAGGTCGCGTTCTCGATCTGGCTGCACCTCTCCCTCTACGCCGACGCGAAGGCGACGATCGCGATCTCCGGGCACACCGACACGACCGGCGGCGAGAAGCACAACAGCGGACTCGGCGCCGCGCGCGCCGAGAACGCGAAGGCCGCGCTCGAGGCGGCGCTGCAGAAGCAGCAGATCGACCCCGCCAAGCTCGGTCCGGTGACCGCGACCTCCCTCGGCGAGACGAGGCTCCGCGTGCCGACCGGCGACGAGGTCGACGAGCCGCGCAACCGGCGCGTGGAGATCGAGGTGACGATCGAGGTGAAGGCGCCGCCGGCGCCGAAGCCCGCGCCGAGCACGAAGCCGCTTCCGGGCATGCCCGGGGGACCGAAGATCTGGGAGGTGCCCGGCATCATGGAGGAGCTCGATCCGCCGCGCCCGCCGATGGGCCCGCGCGCGCCGAAGAGCAAGGGCGAGTGGCTCGAGGAAGCGCTCAAGCGCGACCCGCTCCTGAAGAAGCTGCCGAAGTGGGCGCGCGACAAGGCGATCGGCGCGCTGAAGGACGCCGACGAGAAAGCGGCCGACGCGATCATCGACGCCATCCCGTTCGGCGACGACGAGTACAAGCAGGCCGCCAAGGCGGCGATGAAGGCGCTGCTCCAGACGCTCAAGGGCCGCAAGTTCAAGCCGCCGCCGGTCCGTCCGGGCAACCTGCCCGAGGACGCGCCGCCGCCGAGCTTCCCGAAGGCGCCCGGCGAGATGATCTTCAAGCTGCCCGCGATCAGGTTCTGACGCCATGGCCGGCTTCCCGAACTCCCCGCGCGTGCTGAAGGGCGGCATCGTGCTCATCGACCCCGAGTCGTCGAAGGTGCTGCGCATCATCTCGCTGCAGTACAACTCCGATTCGCTGCAGCGCGGCCTGCAGATCCAGGCCGCCGGCGGCGAGGGCGGGCAGCGCTCGGAGCCGCTGCGCTTCAAGGGCGCCGCCGTGGAGACGATCAAGCTCGAGGCGGAGATCGACGCCGCGGACCAGCTCGAGTTCCCCGACCAGAACCGCGCGGTCGTCGAGAACGGCATCCAGCCGCAGCTCGCGGTGCTCGAGGCGCTCGCGCACCCGACCAGCGCGCAGCTCGCCGAGCTCGATCGCCAGGCGAGCTCGGGGACGCTCGAGATCGCGCCGATGGAAGCGCCGCTCGCGCTCTTCGTCTGGAGCAAGAGCCGCATCGTGCCGGTGCGGGTCACCGAGTTCAGCATCACCGAGGAGGCGTTCGATCCCGCGCTGAACCCGATCCGCGCCAAGGTGAGCCTCGGGCTGCGCGTGCTCTCCGTCGACGACCTCGGCTTCGCGCACAAGGGCGGGAGCCTGTTCATGGCGCTACCTGCAAACGAAGGAGCGGCTCGCGGCGAAGGCCCAGGCCGGCAGCTTCGCGACGCTCGGCATCGGAGGGATCGACTGATGGACCCCGTCCAGGCCTTCCTGCAGGCGAACGCGCTCCAGACGCCGCTCTTCCCGCCGGCGAGCCGCTATCACGGGCTCCCGGCCGCGACTTTCACGCTGCCTGACGGGACGATGATCGCCTATGTGCGGCGGCGCTTCGTGCCGCCGCCGGAGCGCTTCACGCTCCTTCTCGAGCACCGCGTCGTGGCGCTCGACCGCCTCGACAACCTCGCGGCCCGGTATCTCGGCGATCCGCAGCAGTACTGGCGCATCTGCGACGCGAACCGCGCGGTGCGTCCCGACGAGCTGATCGAGACGCTCGGGCGCGCGCTGCGCATCACCCTCCCCGAAGGCGTCCCGGGAGCGACGGATGCTGGCTAAGGGAATCCAGTTGACGCTGCTCATGGGCCCGATCGTCGCGGTCCCGGCGCCGCGCGTCGTGATGGAGGCGCTCGACAGCGTGACCGTGACTACCGCGGCGGGCTCCCCGAGCGGCTTCCAGCTGAGCTTCCAGTTCTCGTCGAAATCGGAGCTCAACACCATCTTCATCATCGCCGCCGGCCAGAGCACCTCCGTCGGCACGCCGCCGCTGCGCGTGATGCTCGTCGTCACGCTGAACGGCACGCCGCAGCCGCTCTTCGACGGCGTCATGACCAACGTCGAGGTCCAGGCCGGCAGCGGCGGCTCGCCGGGAACGGTCACGGTGACCGGCGAGGACCTGACGAAGGTGATGGACATGCTGGACTGGAGCGGCCTGCCGTTTCCGGCCATGCCGATCGAGGCGCGCGTGGCGCTGATCTGCGCCAAGTACGCGATGTTCGGCCTCATTCCGCTCCCGGTGCCGGTGCTGTTCCCCGACGTGCCGATCCCGATCGACCGCATCCCGGCGCAGCAGGGCACCGATCTCGAGTACATCCGGCAGCTCGCCGACGAGGTGGGCTACGTCTTCTACGTGGAGCCCGGACCCGCGGCGGGGACCAACATCGCGTACTTCGGCCCGGAGATCAAGATCGGCGTGCCGCAGCCCGCCCTCAACGTCGACATGGACGCGCTCACCAACGTCGAGTCGCTCAGCTTCAGCTTCGATCCGACCAAGGGCGTGCTGCCGGTGGTGTTCATCCAGAACGCGCTGACGCGCGCGCCGATCCCGATCCCGATCCCGAACCTGAATCCGCTGCAGCCGCCGCTCGGGGTGCTGCCGACGCCGATCGCGAACATCACGGTGCTGAAGGACACCGCGAAGCTCAACCCGATGCAGGCGATCTCGCGCGGCCTCGCCGAGGCCAAGCGCTCCCAGGACTCGGTGAGCGCGAGCGGCAGCCTCGACGTGCTGCGCTACGGGCGGGTGCTCAAGGCGCGGCAGCTCGTCGGCGTGCGCGGCGCGGGGCTCGCCTACGACGGGCTGTACTACGTGCAGAGCGTGACGAGCACGCTCAGGCGCGGCGAGTTCAAGCAGAGCTTCACGCTGACCCGCAACGGCCTCATCTCGATCACGCCCAGGGTCCCGGTATGAGCGAGAAGTTCCTCGGCAAGTACCGCGGCATGGTGCTCAACAACATCGACCCGCTCCAGCAGGGCCGCCTGCAGGTGCAGGTGCCGGACGTCGCCGGCCTGATCCCCGCGACCTGGGCGATGCCGTGCGTGCCGGTCGCCGGCATCCAGAACGGCATGTTCGCCCTGCCGATGATCGGCTCCGGCGTCTGGATCGAGTTCGAGCAGGGCAACCCGGAGTTCCCGGTCTGGGTCGGCTGCTTCTGGGGCAGCGCGGCCGAAGTGCCCGCGCTCGCGCGCGCCACGCCGCCCGGCATGCAGGCGATCACCCTCCAGACGACCCTGCAGAACGGCCTCACGGTTTCGGACCTGCCCGGCCCGACCGGCGGGATCATGCTCAAGAGCGCACTCGGCGCAACGCTGATCGTCAACGACACCGGCATCTACATCCAGAACGGCAAGGGCGCGATGATCACGCTGATCGGCCCGACGATCACGATCAACAACGGCGCGTTGACGGTGATCTAGGTGCCCGGGCCCCTCCTCCACCTCGGCGCGACCGTGCTCTGCGCGCACGGCGGCACCGCGATGCCGACCGCGCCGAACCCGCGCGTGCTGGTGAGCGGCCAGCCGACCGTCGTGATGACCGCGCCTTACGCCGTGGCCGGCTGTCCGTTCAACGTGGGCGGCTCGCCGGTGCCCTGCGTCACCGGCCAGTGGGTGGTCGCCGCGATGCGCGTCCAGTCGAACGGGCAGCCGCTCGTGCTGATGGACAGCCAGGCGATCTGCGCGCCGAACGGCACGCCGCTCGTGCCCGTCGCGGCGCAGACGCGGGTGATCGGGAGCTGAGCATGAACCTGCGCTTCCCCTACCAGTTCGACGGCCGCGGCCGCACGGCGGAAGCGGACGAGGCGGCCTACATCCGCGGCCTCGTCGAGCAGGTGCTGTTCACCGCCCCGGGCGAGCGCGTCATGCGGCCGGAGTTCGGCAGCGGGCTGATGCAGCTCGTCTTCGCGCCGAACAGCCCGGAGCTCGCCGCGACGACGCAGTTCCTCGTCCAGGGCGCGCTCCAGCAGTGGCTCGGCAACCTCATCGCGCTCGAGGCCGTGGAGGTCGAGGCGATCGACTCGACGCTCCGCGTGACGGTCCGCTACGCGATCCGGCGCACGCAGGCGCAGCAGGTGGCCACGTTCGAGCGCAGCGGAGCCGGCCCGTGATCTATCACTGCTGCGACGAGCTCCGCCGGAACGCCGTCGACGCGCACGCGACGCTGAACGGCATCGACTACCTCGAGGTGCTCGACAACGACGCGCCCGCCGGCAGCCCGCGCCAGCGCACGCTGCTCGTCCGCCTGCTGAAGCCGGTGCCGGTCGCGTTCCCCGCCGAGGGGGTGCGCATCGAGGGCGGCGAGCGCGAGCGCGACATCCGCGTCGAATGGGTCGCCGCGGCGTCCGCGCCGCCGCCGGAGGCCACCGCGGCCGAGCAGGCGCTGTTAGCGGCGCTGCCGGAACCCGACCACGTGCTCGCGGTGCGCGTCGACCGATACGGCGACTACTCCCCCTATCTCCTCCGGCTGGTGCGCTCGGCGATCGACCCGACGCCGCCACCGGGCTTCGACCCGCGCCTCGCCGAGATCGCGTTTTCGTTCAAGGTCGAATGCCCGAGCGACTTCGATTGCAAGCCGGTCGCGGTGTGCCCGGTCGCGCCGCCCGCCGCGCCGGTCATCGACTACTTCGCCAAGGACTACGCCAGCTTCCGCCGCGTCATCCTGGATCGCCTCACCCAGCTCGTGCCGGGCTGGCAGGAGCGCAGCGCGGCGGACCTCGGCGTGACGCTGGCGGAGGTGCTCGCTTACGTCGGCGACCACCTCAGCTACCGGCAGGACGCGGTCGCCACCGAGGCCTACCTCGACACCGCCCGGCTGCGCACGTCGCTGCGGCGCCACGCCCTGCTGGTCGATTACCGGATGCACGACGGGTCCAACGCGCGCGTCTGGCTGCACGTCACGGCGGGCGCGCCGACGGTCTCGCTGCCGCGCGCCGGCACCCGCTTCTACTCCCGCCTCGCCGAGGTGCCCGACCGCGTCATTCCGGACTCGCTCGCGGACCGCGACGCGCTGCGCGCCGGCCCGGTCGTGTTCGAGCCGCTCCACGACTCGACGCTCCACTCCGCGCACAACGAGATCGCCCTTTACACCTGGGGCGACCGGCGCTGCTGCCTGCCCGCCGGCGCGGCGCGCGCGACGCTTGCCGGCCACCTCCCCGACCTCGCGGCGGGCGACGTCGTGCTGTTCGAGGAGGTGCGCGGGCCGCTGACCGGCGAGCCGGCCGACGCGGACCCGTCGCACCGGCACGTCGTGCGGCTCACCGACGTGCAGGCGTTCTCGCCCGACGATCCGACCGCGCCGCGTACCGACCCGCTGACCGACGACCCGATCACCGAGATCGCATGGGCGCCGGAGGACGCGCTGCCGTTCCCGCTGTGCGTGTCGTCCGTGACCGACGAGGCGCACGGCGAGGACTTCATCGACGGGGTGAGCGTCGCCCGCGGCAACATGGTGCTGGCGGATCACGGCTACACGCTCCCCGACGACGAGGCGCTCGGCATCGTGCCGGCCCCGGCGCTGTTCCTCGCGCCGGACCGCGACGCGTCGTTCTGCGGCGCGCGCGATCCGATCGCGATCCCGCCGCGCTTCCGCCCGGCGCTCGCCTCCTCGCCGCTGACCTTCGCGGGCACCGTGACCCGGACGATCACCGCGGGCGGCGCCACCCTCACCGAGCGGGTGGCCTTCGACGAGCGCGCGCCGGCCACGGCGGCGATGCAGTGGCGCATCGAGGACGCGCTGCCCGCCATCGCGCTGCAGGGCACGCTCGGCGCCGCGACTCAGGACTGGGGCCCGCGGCGCGACCTGCTGGAGAGCGAAGCCGACGACCCGCACTTCGTGGTCGAGGTCGAGCACGACGGCGCGACGCGGCTCAGGTTCGGCGACGACAGCCGGGGCCGCCGGCCCGAGACCGGCACGGTCTTCACCGCGCGCTACCGCGTCGGCAACGGCCGCGCCGGCAACGTCGGCGCCGGCACCGTCGCGCACGTCGTCACGATCGAGCCCAACGCGCTCGGGGTGCGCAATCCGCTCGCGGCCCAGGGCGGCATGGACATGGAGGACGCAGCCGTCGTGCGACGGCGCGCGCCGGAGGCGTTCCGCCGACAGGAGCGCGCCGTCACACCGGCCGACTACGCGGCGGTCACCGAGCGCCTGCCCGGCGTACAGCGCGCGGCCGCGACCCTGCGCTGGACCGGCAGTTGGCACACCGTGTTCGTGACGGTCGACCGCGTGGGTGGCGTGCCCATGGACCCGGCGTTCGAGGACACGCTCACGCGTCACCTCGATCGCTACCGCATGGCCGGCCACGACACCGAGTTCAACGACCCGATCCCGGTGTCGCTCGAGATCGAGCTCCTCGTCTGCGTCGCGGCGACGCATTTCCGCGCCGACGTGCGCGCCGGCCTGCTCGAGGTGCTCGGCAACCGCGTGCTGACCGACGGGCGGCGCGGCCTCTTCCACCCCGACAACCTGAGCTTCGGTCAGACGGTGTATCTCAGCCCGATCTACGCCGCCGCGCGGCAGGTCGCCGGCGTGGCTTCGGTGCAGGTGACGCTCTTCCAGCGCCAGGGCACGCCCGATCCGGGCCCGCTCGCCGATGGCTTCATGCAGCTCGGCCGGCTCGAGATCCCGCGACTCGACAACGATCCCAACTTCCCCGAGCACGGCGTGCTGCGCCTCGTGCTCTACGGAGGGAAATGATGATCCCCGGCCAGGCCACCTGCGGCTGCTGCGCGGGCGCCGACGTCGAGACGCCGGCCCGGATCGACAACCCGCCGGGCCAGGCGGCGATCACCTACCGCGCCGGCGTCCACGCGCGCTTCAAGGAGTCGCTCCTCACGCGACTGTCGGCGGCCGACCTGCCGGCACTCCATCCCCTCGGCACGCGCGAGGACACCGATTTCACGATCGCGCTGTGCGACGCGCTCGCGGTGATGCTCGACATCCTCGGCTTCTACCAGGAGCGCATCGCCAACGAGAACTTCCTGCGCACCGCCACCGAGCGGCGCTCGATCCTGGAGCTCGCGCGCCTGATCGGCTACGAGCTCGCGCCCGGCGTGGCCGCCGGCACGCACCTCGCGTTCACGCTGCAGGAGTCGCCCGGCAACGCCGCCGCGGCGGCCGCGCCCGTCACGATCCCCGTCGGCACGCGGGTGCAGAGCGTGCCGGGCCCGGACGAGCAGCCGCAGAGCTTCGAGACCGTCGAGGCGGTGGCCGCACGCGTCGAGTGGAACGCGATCCCGGTCCAGGCCGACGTTCCCTGGCGTCCGCAGTTCCTCGACACCGCACTCGAGCTCGCCGGCGTCGGCAACAACGTGAACCCGGGCGACGTCCTGCTGATCGTCGGGCAGGAGCGGATCGACGACGCGAGCAGCAACCGGTGGGATATCCGGCTCGTGACGCGCGTCGAGCTGGACGTGCCGGCGCAGCGGACGCGCGTGCACTGGGCGACCGCTCTCGGGCTCTCCAATCCGCCGGCGGCGGCGGGGGTGACCGTGCACGTGTTCCGGGGCCGCGCGGCGCTGTTCGGCCACAACGCACCCGACCCGCGGCTCATGGTCGATTCCGACGACACCGAGCTCGACGCCCTGACCTCGGGCTCGGGCGTCAACCGGAACTGGACGTCGAGCATGTTCAGCATCCAGGGCACGCAGATCGACCTCGATGCCGCCTACCCGAAGATCGTGCCGAAGAGCTGGTTCGCGCTCGTCTCGAACGAGGCCGCCGTCGACCGGTCCGGGTTGCAGGGCACGGTGCAGCTCTACGCTGCGGACATGGTCGCCTTTCCCTCGCGCACCGACTTCGGCCTCAGCGGGAAAGTGACCCGGATCGTGCCGGACACGAGCCTCAACCTCGAAGCGTTCCGCGACCGCATCCGCCAGAACCTCGTTCTCGCGCAACCCGAAGCGCTTTCGGTGGCGCCGCGGCGGCTCGACTTCCCGCTGTACGGCGCGACGGTCGCCCTGGGTCGGATTGCCGAAGGCATCGTCCCGGGCCAGCCGGTCGCCGTGACGGGCAAGCGCGCCCGCATCCGGTTGCGCAAGGGCGAGAGCGCCGTGACGCTCGAGCTCGTCGCCGGCGGCACGGCGACCATCGAGGAAGGCGATTCCCTCCGGCTGGTCGGGACGCCGGAGGTGAAGGTCGGGCTGAAGTTCTTCGCGCTGCCGCCGATTCTCTTCGCGCTCGTGATGGACTTCCTCGGCGTGCTCCAGCTCCGCCTGCGCCTGCTCGACCGCGACGGCGCCGAGGGCACCGCGATAGTG
Source organism: uncultured beta proteobacterium (assembly GCA_963789885.1). Classification (GTDB taxonomy): domain Bacteria; phylum Pseudomonadota; class Gammaproteobacteria; order Burkholderiales; family SG8-39; genus DATEDA01. The sequence continues at coordinate 40,043 of CAWBNB010000034.1, forward strand.
ACCGGCGCGGCGATCGAGCGCGTGCCGGCCGAGGAGAAGGACGAGGAGGTGAGCGAGATCGCGTTCGTCGGGAGCCTGCCGACCGCGGTGACGCAGGACCGCGACCGCACCACCCTCACGCTCTCGGCGACGCTCGCGCACTGCTACGACCGCGCGAGCACTCGCGTCAACGCCAACGTCGCACGCGCCACGCACGGCGAGACCGTGAACGAGGTCCTCGGCAGCGGGGACGCACGGCAGCCGGACGCGCGCTTCGCGCTGCGCCAGTTTCCCCTCACGCACGTCAGCGCCGCCACGCCGACCGGCCGCCGGGCCGAGCTCGCCGTGCGGGCGAACGATCTCCTGTGGGAGGAGGTGCCGAGCCTCTATGCGCGCGGCCCGGCCGAACGGGCCTACGAGATCAAGATCGACGACGACGCGCGTGCGAGCGTGCTCTTCGGCGACGGCGTCGAGGGCGCGCGGCTGCCCTCCGGTGACCACAACGTGCGCGCGACCTACCGCAAGGGCCTCGGCCTGGCGGGAAACGTCGCCGCCGGGAAGATCACCAATCTACTCTCGCGGCCGCTCGGCGTGACCGGCGCCAGCAATCCGTCGCCCGCCACCGGCGGGGAGGACCCGGAGACGACGGACCAGGCGCGCACGAACGCGCCGCTGACGGTGCTCACGCTCGAGCGCGCGGTGTCGATCCGCGACTACCGGGACTTCGCGCGTGCGTTCGCCGGCATCGCGAAGGCGCACGCGCTGTGGATCCCGAGCGGGCCGGCGCGCGGCGTGTTCCTCACCGTCGCCGGCGAGCGCGGCGCCGCGGTCCCGGAGTCGAGCGACACGTTCGTCAACCTCCAGGACGCGCTCCATCTCTACGGCGACCCGCTGATGCCGCTCGTGCTCAAGAGCTACCGCGACGCGCGCTTCCGCCTGCGCGCCTCGGTCAAGGTGGCCGAGGACGCCGATGCCGCGGTCGTGCTGCCGGAGATCGAGACGCGCCTGCGCGCGGCGTTCGGCTTCGACGCCCGCAGCTTCGGGCAAGGCGTGTCGGTCGACGAGGTGAGCGCCGCGGCCCACGGCGTCGCCGGCGTCGTCGCGGTCCACGTCACCGAGCTGCATCGCACCGACACCCCGTCGCCGGCGCTGGTCCCGCGCATCTTCGCGGCGCTGCCGGTCGCCTCGCTCACCGTACTGCCGCTCGCGGCGGAGCTGCTCACGCTCGACGCCGCGCCGCTCACCCTGGACCTCCTCGAATGAGCAGCTTCGACACCGACACCCTCTACCGCCTGCTGCCGGCGGTCCATCGCGTCCGCGACGCCGGGCTCGGCGATCCGCTGCGCTCGCTCTTCGCGGCGTTCGCCGCCGAGATCGGCGTGATGGAGGAAAACCTCGACCAGCTCTACGACGATCTCTTCATCGAGACCTGCGCCGACTGGACGATTCCCTACATCGGCGACCTGGTCGGCTACGAGCCGCTCCACTCGCTCGGCCGCACGCGGGGGCTCGCTCGGGCCGAGGTCGCGCACAAGATCGCGCTCACGCGGCGCAAGGGCACGGTGCCGGTCCTCGAGCAGATCGCGCGCGACGTCACCGGGTGGAACGCGCGCGCCGTCGAGTACTTCCAGCGGCTCGCGACGACGCAGTACATGAACCATCTGCGCCCGTTCAACCACTACGCGCCGGACCTCCGCCGCTGGGAACCGCTCGCCCGCATCGGCGGCGCGTTCGAGTCGGTCCCGCACACCGTCGAGGTGCGGCGGATCGAGAGCCGGCGCGGGCGCTTCAACGTCCCGAACGTCGGCATCTTCCTGTGGCGGCTGTACGCGTACCGGCACACCCGCAGCCCGGCGGTCGAGCTCGACGACCGCCGCTGGTTCGCGAGCCCGCTCGGCCACCCGCTCCAGCTCTTCACCAATCCGCTGGCGGAGGACGAGATCACCCATCTCGCCGAGCCGATCAACGTGCCCGATCCGATCCGGCGTCGCACGCTCGACGCGCACAAGGCGCTCTACTACGGCACCCGTCCGGCGCCGGGCGAGCCGGTGGACAACGTCGACCCGAGCATCGTGCTCTACGTCGACGGCGACGAGGTGGCGCGCGACGCCGTCGTGGTCTGCGACCTGCGCGACGACGGCGCAGCGTGGGCGCACGTGCCGCCGGACGGGCGGTACGCCATCGACCCGGTGCTCGGCCGCATCGCCGTCGCGCCGGACCTCCCGGCCCCAGCGAGCGTGCAGATCACCTACCACTATGGCTTCTCCGACGACCTCGGCGGCGGGGAATACGCGCGCGAGCGCGCGCTCGACGCGGCCGGGACCACGGTGCTGCGCGTGCCCGACGACCACGCGACCATCCAGGCCGCGCTCGCCGCGCTCGGCGGCGACGGCATCGTGGAGATCACCGACAGCGGCCGCTACGAGGAGAGCCTGACGATCGCGGTGCAGGCCGGCGGCCATGTCATCGTGCGCGCGGCGGACCAATGTCGCCCGACCCTCGTCCTCGGCACGGTGCTCACCGTGTCCGGCGACGAGAACAGCGCCTGCACGCTCGACGGCCTGCTCGTTTCCGGACAGCCGGTGAACGTCCCGGGCGGCGCGGGCGACGGCCTCGCCCGCCTCCGGCTCGTTCACCTGACGCTCGTGCCCGGCCTCGGTCTCGACGCCGACGGCGATCCGGCCGCGCCGTTCGAGCCGAGCGTGGTCGTCGAGCGCGCCGGCGTCGCGGTCGAGCTCGAGCGCGCGATCGTCGGGGGCCTGCGCATCGACCCGGGGTCGAGCGTCCACGCCACCGAATCGATCGTCGACGCGAACGACGCGGAGGCGCTCGCGTTCGGGGCGCCGGACGAGACTTCGGCGGGCGGCGAGCTGTCGCTCGACGCCTGCACGGTGATTGGCCGGATCAACGCGCGCGAGGTCGGCCTGATCTCGAACAGCATCCTGCTCGCGCGCCAGGCGGCGGCCGATCCCCTGCCCGCGGTGCACGTCGTCCAGCGCCAGACCGGGTGCGTCCGCTTCACCTTCCTGCCGTTCGACTCGCTGACGCCGCGCCGCTACCGCTGCCAGCCGGACGCGCCGGGGGGCGAATCGGACGTCGCGCCGCGCTTCACGTCGCTCCGCTACGGCGAGGCGGCCTATTGCCAGCTCGCGCGCGCGACCGTGGACGAGATCCGCCGCGGCGCGGACGACGAGGCCGAGATGGGCGCGTTCCATGCGCTCTTCTCGCCCCAGCGCGAAGCGAACCTCCAGGTGCGGCTCGGCGAGTTCCTGCGGGTCGGGCTCGCGGCCGGCATCTTCTACGAGACCTGAACGGGAGCGCGCCATGAGCGTCGATTTGAGCCGCCTCACCTTCCAGCCGTGGAAGGACTACGTCGGCGTCATCATGCAGCAGGGCCGCGTCCAGCTCGACGCGGACTGGAACGAGTGGGTCGCGGAGCTCGCGCGGCGGCTGCAGGCGGGCACGATGGACACGCTCGGGCCTGCCGAGGCGGGCCGGGCGGTGGTGCCGTCCACCACGCCGAGCGGCTTCGAGATCACCGCCCTCGCCGGCGACGTGAGCATCGGGGTCGGGCGGGTCTACGTCGACGGCATCCTGGTCGAGAACCACGGCAGCCCGACCGATGTCTGGGATCCCCGGCTCGCCGAGCTGACCGGCGCCGGCGCGGTGTCCTTCTTCGCGCAACCCTACCTGCCGTTCAACGAGAGCGACGAGGACCCGCCGGCGGACGTCTTCAACCGGCCGGTCCTCCCCAACGGGGAACACCTGGTCTACCTCGACGTCTGGCAGCGCGAGGTGACGCACCTCCAGGATCCCGACCTCGTCGAGAAGGCGGTGGGCGTCGATACCACGGCGCGCACGCAGACGGTGTGGCAGGTGCGCGTGCTGCAGAACGTGGGAAACGCGACCTGCGCGACCGACGACGAGGACGTCCCCGGGTGGTCCGCGATCGTGCAGCCCTCGGGCGCGCGGCTCACGACGTCGACCGGCGACCTGCCGGGCGATCCGAACCCGTGTCTCGTGCCCCCGGCCGCCGGCTACAAGGGCCTCGAGAACCAGCTCTACCGCGTCGAGATCCATCACGGCGGGCCGCAGGGCACCGCGACGTTCAAGTGGTCGCGCGACAACGCGACCGTCGCGACGCGCGTGACCGAGATCCACGCCGGGACGCGGCTCGTGGTGGAGAGCCTCGGGCGCGACGACGTGCTGGGCTTCCATCCCGGGGACTGGATCGAGATCCTCGACGACTGGCACGAGCTGCACGGGCTGCCCGGGCTGCTGCGGCGCATCCGGCCCGGCGACGGCGTCGTGGCCGCCACCCGCTCGATCCTGTTCGACGACGCCCTGCCGGCCGGCCTCTTTCCGGTCGACGGCCAGGGGCTGACCGACGCCACGCGCCACACGCGCATCCGCCGCTGGGACCAGTCGAACCAGGTGCGCCGCGCCGACGGCTCGGTGTTCCACGACCTCAACGCGTCGGCGAGCTCGGACGGGATCCCGGTGCCGCCCGCGGGCACCGTTCTCGCGCTCGAGGACGGGATCCTCGTCGAGTTCGGCCTGGCCGGCGGCGGCGAATTCCGCGTCGGCGATCACTGGGAGATCGCCGCCCGCGTGGCCGACGGCAGCATCGACATTCTCGACGAGGCGCCGCCGCGCGGCATCCATCATCACTACGCCCGGCTGGCGGTCGTCACGCTGCCGGGCACGCAGGAAGACTGCCGCATCCACTGGCCGCCGGCGGGCGGCGGCGAGAGCTGCGACTGCACGGTGTGCGTGCACGCGGAGGCACACAACGCCGGCACCGCCACCATCCAGCAGGCGATCGACGCCGTGCGGACGCGGGGTGGCACCGTGTGCCTGGATGCCGGGACCTACGTCGTCAACGCCCCGCTCAACCTGGACGGCGCGCGCTCGGTGCGGATCCGCGGACAGGGCTGGCGCACGCTGCTCCAGGCCGGGAAGGCGGGCGCACTCGTCAACGTCTCGCGCGCGACCGGCGTCGCGATCGAGAACCTGGCGATGGTCGGCGCGGCCGTCGGCGAGGGAACGGCGACGCTCATCGGCGCCACCCACTGCATCGACCTGCAGCTCTCGCATCTCGTGGTGGTGGCGGTCGGCCCCGGCGACGCTACCGCGGCCGCGGTGGGCCTGTCGGGCATCGCCCTCGGCTGCTCGATCCGCGACTGCACGCTCGTCGCCGAACAGGGCGTGATCGCGCGCCACGGCGAGCCGAACTACCTCCTCACCGCGAATCTGCGGATCACGGACTCGCTCCTCTTCTGCGGCCAGCAGGGCATCCGGCTCGACGGCGCCACGCTCCACTACGGCGAGGTACGGATCGCGGGCAACCTGCTGCTCGCGTGCAGCCAGGCGGCCGTGACGGTGACCGGCGCGTCGTTCCCGAACGCGGCGGTGACGATCGACGGCAACGTGCTGCAGGTCTCCGGCACGGGGATCCGTGCCGGCGTGGACGGGCTGCGCATCCTGGACAACGAGCTCGTCGGCGCGGCGGCGCAAGTCCCGCCCGACGGCATCGCGTTCGCGCCGGGCCTCGACGCCGGCGCGATCGACCGCGCCATGGTGACGGGCAACCGGATCCGGGGATTCGGCGGGAACGGCATCGCGATCCGGCACACCCTCGGCGACACGATGATCAAGTCGAACGCGATCGAGGAGGTGGGGCTGGCGGCGATCGCCATGGAGGACGATGCGAGCGCGAGCTATCTCTGCATCGAGAACAACCACTTCAGCGAGATCGGGGCGGGGTTCAACCAGGCCGACCGCCCGTTCTTCGGCGTGCACCTGCTCGGCGCGGCGCGCGCCGACGTGCTCGCCAACGTGTTCGCCAACGTGGCGCGGAGCGCGACGCAGACGACGCTCCGCGCAGCGCTCGCCGTCCAGGCGTCGGCGGAGGTGCGCGTCGCCGGCAACCGGATGTTCGGGATCGGCCCGGTGCGGTTCGTCGGGCGGACGATCGGCATCGCGGCGGCCGCGACCTTCCGCCAATTCGCCGCCGACGACAACGCGGTCGCCCGCGTCGCCGCGAGCGACGAGACCCCGGATCCCGCCGCGTGGCAGGCGATCGTCGTCGCCGGCGCGACGCGTCCTCCCGGCGGCGCCGGTGGCGGCGTCATCGTCACGCCCGGCGTGATCGTCGCGCCGGTCGGCGAGTCGGCGCTCTACCTCAGCGCGTTCCGGATCGGCCTGCTCCCGGCGCGCCAGGGCACGGTCGTCGCGCACGCCAACCGGCTCCGCAGCCAGATGACGGGCGCCTCCACGATCGAGATCGACGACGTCGTCGGGTGCCTCATGAGCCAGAACGACGCGGAAGCGAGCGGCGCGACGGCCACGGGCGCCGCGGCGCCGGTGGCCCGAGTACAGTGCCGCCACGCGAGCGCGACCGGCAATCGGCTCGTCGGCACCAGCGACCTGCCGACGTTCGTTCTCACTGCGCCGCAATTCGCGCTGGTCGCCAACGTCACTAGCGGGCCGATCCAGGTGAACGGCAGCGGGCTGCCCCCGCCCTGGAACGCGCTCAACGTGCCCGCCTGACACGCCCCGTCCCGGGAAGGAGATTGCCCCCGTGCCGACCTTGAGTCACCCTGCAGAACGAGAAGAACGTGCGCGAAATCGCCGCACGCGTGTACGGAACCTCGAGCGCGACCGCCCTCGACCGGGCGGAGAAGGCGCTGCTCAAGGCGAACCCCCAGCTCGGCGCCGCGACGGGCTTCCGGACCGGCGCCGTGATCAGCGTGCCGGACGTGAGCGGGCTTGCAGCGCGCGCGGACGCGACCGGCAAGGACCCGGTCGAAGCGCTGCGTGGCGCCCTCGCCGAGGCCGCCGCCGCCTACCGCGAGCACCTCGCGAAAAGCCTCGACGCGCGCGCGGGCGAGCTCGACGCGCAGGACAAGCTGCTGAAGACGAGGGAGATCGCGGCCGCGATCAAGGCCGAGCCGGGCGGCCCCGAGCTCCAGAAGCAGCTGACCGAAACGCTGGGCCAGCGCGCGAAGGCGATCGCCGAGGCCCGCAAGAGCCAGGGTGCGCTCTTCGACCTGATCGCCGCGGACCTCAAGAAGCTCGAGCCGGGTTGAGCCGTGCGCGGCACGGCGCCGGCTACCGCGTCAGATCGTTCTTGATCGGTCCTGATCGGCCCGATTGGGTGTCCCCAATGCGGCCCTGAGGTACTCCCCAAGAGCCGACGCGGCAGCCGAGCGATACGCCGTACGACGCCACACCAATCCGGCCGCCCGCACCAGGGGCGGATCCGTAACGTCGATGAGTCGGAGTCTCGCCGCACCGCGCTGCGGCCGCGTGGTTCGGCGCGGGAGGAACGTGGCGCCCACGCCGAGTTCGGCGATGCGCTCCAACGCATCCACGGAATCGATCTCGATCACGATCCGCGGCGTCACACCGGCGCGCTGGAAGTGGGAATCGAGGAGACGCCGGGTCGCAAAGCGCTGGGTCAGCATCGCGAGCGCGAGCGTGTCATCCCCGCCATTGCGCGCTGTCGCAATGTCTTACATCGAGTGGCCCCGGCAGCTGCCGCACGCCACTCGATCGTTGATTTCGCGAGCTAATTCCGGCCCCGGCACGGGTGATGCTCGCGCCCCAAGTTTCCAGCGGTTCCAGGCCGTTCGCGCCAGGCGAATGACCGTGTGCCCGCAAGCCCGGTCGAGTCGAGGGATGCCGATGCGAGTCAAGCCAAACCCGAGTCTGCGCAGTGGCGTGCTTGCCGCCCTCCTCGCCCTCTTGGGCAGCCCCGCGTGGGCCAACTTCATCGTGTACCAGGACTACATGGCGTTTCAGGCGATTCGAATCGATGGCGTTGTTTACCCGTGCGCCACCACGAGCGACTTGACTTGCGCTTTCATCGCCATCACCGGGCAGAGCGACACGAGCACCGTGGCGCCCTTCAGCGTCCCGGGCGCCAGCGGATTCAAGAACTCGCTCACCGCGGCGCATATCGATGTGTCCTTCAACGACGGGCGCACGCCGTACTCCGCCGACATCGATCTCGGCGTGGGTGGCCTCTACGTGAGCGTGGATCAGACAAACTCGGGCGCCGGCTTCAGTTCCAGCTACGGCCCCACCTACCCATTGGCGACGTTTGGTGGCGCGGCATTCGCGACCTACGACCTCACCTCCGATTTCTCCGCCTCCGGCTTCGGCCCGTTCTGCCCCGCCTTCGACATTCCCCCGTGCACGGACGACGGCGCGCTCAAAGCCGTCGATGGCACCGAGTTCGTCATCACAAGGGGCCTGCTGGCCTACAGCAGCTTTTCCTCCACAGTCGCCGCGAATCCCATCCCCGAGCCCGGCAGCGCCGGTCTTCTCGCGCTCAGCCTCGCCGCACTCGCCGCCATGCGCTCCGCCCGTCCCCGCATCAGGTGAAGCACAGCCTGCCGCGCGCCGGCACTAAGAAGCACTGAATCTTTCGATCGCGTTCTGGAAAAGCGTCGCTCTCAGCGGCGCTTGCGCACCGCATTCAACGCGTCCTCCAGGCTTGGCACCCTTGCTTGCAGACTGAGGCGAGCGCCGCAACCGGCGCATATATTCGCTCGGGCCGGACGACTTCTATCGAGTTGCCGGATAGGCTGTCATTATTCTTTACGCTTCACTTGGGATTCGCGTCTACCAAGAGTGCAAGGTATTGATTTCGCGGTTGAGGCTCGAAAATTGCCTGCGGCGGGATTGCGGGAACCTGCTCTGGCAGACGTTCGAGCCCATAGAGGAGGCACGTGAACTTTCTCAAACGTATCGCAATGGCGGCACTACTTGCCGCGTTCCCACTTCTAGCAGGGTGCCACTGCCGTTGATATCGACATCACGATTAACGCGCCGAGCGGGCTAACGGCGACGGGTTCCTTCGATTTGGATCCTGGCACCTCGACGTACTCCAATTTGAATGTATTGCTGACTGGTCAGTTCGGACCCCTGACATTTGCGAGTACTGGTTGCGACTTGTGCCCCCTCAGCGGCAGTAGCGTCGGTGTGATCGACAGCGCGCTGGTGCAAAGGACGTTCCTTCAGGACTTTCAAGTCGATTTCGCGAACGGCCAGATTCAAGCGTTCTTCCGCGGAAATAGCTTCGCGTTCGAGGATTCCAACGGGCGCCTGGATGGAACGTATGTGCTTACGCCTGCGTCCACCGTTCCGGAACCTGCGACTCCTGCTCTTATTGCCCTAAGTCTTGCGGGACTCGCAGTCTTGCGGCGTCGGAAGCACTAGAGAGCACCCGCTTCACGAGAGCCCCGCTCCGCCGGGGCTTTTGATTTCACCGAAACTTTCTTTTGTTGGCGGCGGCGCGTATCGGCCTGAATCCGACCCTAAGCTGTCGGCCATGCCGTTCCGAAAACCAACACCCACCTGACCGAAAAGCGGTCGCTCATGAACCGGAGTCCGTTAGGACTCCGGCCCTTTCTCTTACTGCTTTTGTGCCATAGTGGCCAGCGCTTTGGCCACAGCGTCAATCGCGTCAGCGGTCGTGTGAAACGCGAAAAAACCGCCGTTGATGGTCTTCATTTCTTCGACAGTCAGCTCATCGTTCCGAGCCAGGTCTTTGATCGTCAGTGCTTGCATAGCAGTTCTCCTAAAGGGCAAATAAGGACGAGATCCGATTCTCATTGCGCATGTTGCTCGATAGCGACACGGCACACGCGATCAACGCGGTCGGTCTGCTCATAGACTAGCGACTGCACGGCCCCCAGGACGTGCATATTCCCGGCGCGTTTGCGATCCGTTCACTAACGCGGCGGCAGACGGCCGGTGCCTTCGAAGACTCGATTTGAAACACCCACTTCGAGAGCTTGTGCGGATCCGCCTTCGGGCGAGTCCGTTTCATGAGTACGGCGGCGCACCGGCGACTTTTGCCCGGGAGCCGGTCCTCCGACCAGGTGGAGGCGGAGAAGCGATGAAGAGTGGAGCGAAAAGAAAAGGCCCTGGCGCTCGCTAGGGCCTCGATGCTCCGGCGCGCCCGGCAGGATTTGAACCCACCACCCCACGCTCGCAAGCGCTTGATTGATCGAGGATCACCATGCGCCAATGATACGGCTGGCTCGCAGTCGCGCGCGCGATTCGGCTCCACGGGTTCCCAGAACGTGCAAAGAGCCCAGCGAGTAGGGCCCTTCACGTGTAGGCACTTATTCCACCGCCCTCAAGATGCCCGCGGCTCTCACCTTGTCGCCGTGCAGGCCCTCGACGAGAATGCTGAAAACTCGCATTAAGAATTGTCGCTCGACGATTTCTTTTGCCATGACGCAAGGGAGTGCACTATGAAAATGCAGGACCAACCCGTCAATCACCTGGTTGCGCGAGACTCCCTCGGCGAGGGTGGACGGATCGTCTGGGATTTCCTCACCCTATTCGCGCAGCGCCGCTACGGCGACGCCAACGCCTTTCTCGCCCCCGGCTGCCGTATGGTGTTTCCGGGCGGGGTGGTGATGACCGACTGTCTGCAAGTGCCGCAACGAGCGGCATCAATCTACCTCTGGGTCAAGAAGGCGTTCGAGCGCTTCGATGAGTACGAGGCGGCTGACGGCATCGTTGTCTACAACTACGGCACGCTGTGGGGCGAATGGCTGGACGGGGCCCCCTTCGAGGGCGTGCGCTATATCGACCGCTTTCTTATCCGCGATGGGAAGATCGTCGATCAGCAGGTGTGGAATGACCTCTGCATCGCTGCCGCCGCCCGGGTGCGTCGCTGAGCCGGCATCTCCAGGGACACAGAGCGTGAGAAG
>CAWBNB010000035.1:0-147152 GCA_963789885.1 uncultured beta proteobacterium
AGCGCCGTCATCACGCTGTACTGCACTGGCGTGATCCCGAAGCGCGCGCACTCCTCGAGGAAGAGCGCGATGTGGATCTGATGCAGCCTGCGGATGAGGAAGCCCGGGCGGTCCGCGAGCGGCAGGCGTGCGACCCCCCGCGCGGGGGCCCGTCGCCGCGCACTCATCGGTCCGCGCCCGCGAACGCGAGCCGCAACCCCTGCGCGCAGCGCGCGAGCGCGTGATTCGCGGCCGCGATTGCGCCGCCCATCGTCACGAAGCCGTGGATCATGCCCTCGAAGCACTCGTACGTGACCGGGACGCCCGCGGCCTGGAGGCGGTCGGCGTAGGCACGCCCCTCGTCGACGAGCGGATCGAAGCCCGCAGTGATCACGTAGGCCGGGGGAAGTCGCGACAGATCGGCAGCCTTGAGGGGCGACGCGCGCCAGTCGGCTTCGTCCGCCGCGTCGCGCAGATAGTTGCCCCGGAACCAGAGGATCGCGTCGCGCGTGAGCAAGTGCCCCTCCCCGTAGCGGAGGTGGGAAGGCGTGTCGGCCGCCATGTCGGTCGCTGGATAGATGAGCGTCTGCATCGCGAGCGACGGTCCGCCGCCGTCACGCGCGATCAGGGCGACGACCGCCGCCAGATTGCCGCCCGCGGAGTCGCCGCCCACGGCAATCCGGCGCGCGTCGATCCCGAGCCGCGCGGCTTCGCTCGCCACCCACCGCGTCGCCGCGATCGCATCGTCGACGGCGGCGGGGAACTTGTGCTCGGGCGCGAGGCGATAGTCGACCGACGCGACCGCGCACCGCGCGAGATCGGCGAGCGTGCGGCACACCACGTCGTGCGTGTCGAGGTCGCCGATCGTCCAGCCGCCGCCATGAAAGTAGACGAGCGCCGGGAGCGGGCCGGCATCCGCGGCGCCGCGCGGCCGGTACAGCCGGACGCGGATGTCGCACGCCGGGCCGGGCACATGCAGGTCCTCGACGCTCTCGACCTCCGGCGGCGGCGCGGCAAGCGCACCGCGCGTCTCGCGGTAGAGCTGGCGCGCGCCGGCCGCCCCGAGCTGCGGATAAGGCGGAAGGTTCGCGCGCGCGACCCGCTCGAGGACCGCCCGCGCCTGGGGGTCCAGCTGCTTCAAGCGCGCCTCAACGCCGGTCGGGAAGCGAGGCGATCGCCTCGACTTCGACCAGCAGGTCGGGATTCACCAGGCTCGTCACGCCGACCATCGTGCTCGCGGGGCGGTGGTTCTCGTGCAGAAACTGCGCGCGCACCTCGCGCATGACGGCCGCCTTCTCGGGCGTGAGGTCGACCACGAACGTGGTCATCTTCACCACGTCGACGAACGTCGCCTCGGCCGCGGCGAGCGCGGCGTAGAGGTTCTCGTACACGCGCGTCGCCTGTGCGCGCAGGTCGCCCTTGCCGACGATCCGGCCGGTGCCGTCGTAGGCGATCTGGCCCGACACGTAGATGGTGCGCCCGGCCGGCGCAACCGCGACGTGGGAGTAGCCGGTCGGGACCGAGAGCTCGAGCGGGTTGATCAGCCTGGTTTCCATCGCGCGTCCTTCTCTTTTCTGGGAGTCCGCCTAGGCCGCGGCCACCGCGCCGCGGCGCTTCGTGATCAGCCACAGCACTGCGACGCCCATCGCGAGCACGAACGGGATCGCAGCGTAGTTGAGAGTCTGCCAGCCATTCGTCTCCAGGATCATGCCCGAGGAGAACGAGGACGTCGCCATGGTGAGCAGGATGAAGAGATCGTTTGCCCCCTGCGCCTTCGCCTTCTCCGCCGAATGATAGGTCTCCGTGAGGAGCGCGGTGGCGCCGATGTACAGGAAGTTCCACCCCACGCCGAGCAGCACGAGCGCCCACCAGAAGTTCGCGACCTCGACCCCGGCGAGCGCGACGCCGATGCAGACGAGGTTCACCGCGACGCCAGCGAGCATCACGGTGAGCACCCCGAAGCGCTTGATCAGGCTGCCGGTCACGAACGACGGCGCGAACATGCCGACCACGTGCGAGGAGATCACCGTGGCGGCGGCGGAGTAGGGATGGCCGCAGACGTTCATCGCGAGCGGGGTCGCGGTCATCATCAGGTTCATCACGCCGTAACTGAACGCTCCGCAGAGCACCGCCACGACGAACGCCGGCTGCGCGGCGATTTCGGCGAGCGGCCGGCCACCCTCCTTCGCCTCGGACGCGGTCGGCGCCGGGATGTCGAGGAAGCGCAGCAGCACGAGCACGAGCACGAGAAAACCGATCAGCGCGAGGTACGCGGCAAGATAGGTGGTCGGGAGCAGGTTGACCGTGAACCGGCTGAGACTCGGGCCGATGATGCCGCCCACGAGCCCGCCGGCAAGCACGTACGAGATCGCCTTCGCCTTGAAGTCCGGGGTCGCCGCGTCGGCGGCGGCGAAGCGGTAGTACTGGCCGAAGGCGTTGTACACGCCGAACACCGTCGTGCCGAGGCAGAAGAGCCAGAAGCTTCCGGCCGCGAGCGCGGCCGCGCAGATCAGCGCGCCGACGATACCGGTGGCGGTGCCGAGGGTGAAGCCGTCGCGCCGGCCGATGCGCTTCATCAGCAGCGACGCGAAGTACGTGGTGGCCGCGGCGCCGATCACCCAGCCGGTGACCGGCAGCGTGGCGAGGCTCTTGTGCGGGGCGAGCGCATAGCCCGCGAGCCCGTTCAGGGCGATCAGGGTCGAGTTGTTGGTGAGGAGCAGCGCCTGGCAGGCGGCGAGCAGTGCGACGTTTTTCTTCTGCGAGCGTGCTGCGTGCAAGATCACCTCATCGGAAGAACCGCGACAGGAGGGCTGTCATCACGATCGCCCCCACGACCGCGGCGACGAACGCGAGCGCCTCGCCGAGCTTGAACCAGCCCGCCGCCTGCCCGCCGTAGGCGGCGCCGAGCCCGCCGATGGTGCCGGCGACCGCCGAGCCGAAGAACCCCATGATCTGCCGCCCGGGCATGATCGCCCGGGCGGCGAGGGCGGCGAGTATGCCGACCACCGCCGTCAGCACCATTACCGTCGTCATGACGCCCTCGCGGGACTGCGCTCAGTCGAGCGGGATGCGGATCTTCTGTCCGGGGAAGATGAGGTTCGCGTCCTTGATCACCTCGCGGTTCGCCTCGAAGATGCGCGGATACTTGTTCGCGTCGCCGTAGTACTTCTTGGCGATCGCCGACAGCGTGTCGCCCTTCACGATGATGTAGTAGTCGACCTTTTCCTTTGGCGGCGGGACCTTCAGCCCGGAGATGTTCACCTCGGACACGCCCTGCACGTTGCCCGCGAGCAGGACCGCCTTCTGCATCGCCTCGGCGGTCGGACACTCGCCGGCGAGCGAACACTTGCCGTCGGCGAAGCTCACCTGCAGCCCGACGATGCCGAGGCTCGGGGTCGCACCCTCGATCTCGGCGCGGATCTTGGTCGCCGCGTCCTCGGGTTTCGCTGTCGGGGGGAAAAGCTTCTTGCCGATGTCTTTCACGAAGTCGAACAGGCCCATCGTGAGGTCTCCTTTCGAGTCGGGGATTCGGAAACGGATTGCGGCGCGAGACCGCGCGCGGATGGTAGCACGCTCGCATTGCGATCGTCGGAATCGCGACTGGCGGTGCCGCTAGAATCCAGCCGATGCACCGTCGCCTCGTCGCGCTCGCCGTCGCGCTCGCCGTCGCGTTCGCCGCCGCGTTCGCCGCCGCTCCGGTCCGGGCCCAGCAGGCCGTCTCAGTCATGCACGGCTTCGCCGACATGGCGAGCACGACGCTCTGGTTGCAGACCGAGCGCGCGGCGCGCGTCGCCGTCGATCTGTACCCCGAGGGCGAGGCGGCGAAGCGCCGCCGCGTCGAGGGCGCCACGCGCGCCGAGGACGACTTCGCGCTGCACCTGCGGCTCGCCGGGCTCGAGCCCGGGACGCGCTATCGCTACCAGGTGCTCGTCGACGGCCGCGCGGCCGGCGAGCCGGGGACGTTCGCCACGCAGCCGCTGTGGCAGTACCGCACCGAGCCGCCCGACCTCGCGGTCGCGTTCGGGTCGTGCGCGTACCTCAACGACCGGTTCAGCCGGCCGGGTCCGCCGTGGGGCGGCGACTACGGGATCTTCGACGCGATCGCGGCGCGCGCGCCCGACCTCATGCTCTGGCTCGGCGACAACGTGTACTTCCGCGAGCCGGAGTGGACCTCGATCGAGGGGATGAGCGCGCGCTACCGCGCGTACCGCGCGATGCCGGAGCTGCGCAGGCTCGCGCGCGCCGGCTCGAACCTCGCGATCTGGGACGACCACGACTTCGGTCCGAACGACTCCGACGGCTCGTTCACGATGAAGGGCGCGGCGCTCGAGGTCTTCAAGCGCTACTGGGCGAACCCTTCGTACGGGCTGCCGGGCGTGCCGGGCGCATTCGGCATGGCGACCCTGGGCGACGTCGATTTCTTCCTGCTCGACAACCGCTTCTACCGTTACCCGAACCGCTATCCGCCGGTCCCGGAGAAGGCGATGTTCGGCGCGGCGCAGCTCGAGTGGCTGAAGCAGGCGCTCGTCTCCTCGCGCGCGACGTTCAAGGTCATCGCCGGCGGCGGTCAGTTCTGGAACCGCCGCAACCGCTACGAGTCCTTCGGGAATTATCCGGCGGAGCAGCGCGCGCTCGCCGAGTGGCTCGCGGAGCGGCGCATCGAGGGCGTGCTCTTCCTGTCGGGCGACCGGCACTTCTCGCAGCTCCTGCGCGTCGAGCGGCCGGGGATGTACCCGATCTACGAGTTCACCTCCTCGCCGCTCACCGCCGGGGTGTTCCGCGATCTCCCGGCGGACGAGCGCGAGAACCCCGAGGTCGTCGCGGGGACGATCGTGACCGAGCGGAGCTTCGGGATGCTGCGCTTCAGCGGCCCGCGCAAGGACCGCGCGGTCACGCTCGAGGCGTACGCTTCAGACGGCCGGCTGCTTTGGCAGCGGCGGCTCGCAGCCGCTGAGCTGCGGTAGGCTGCACCGGAGGCGGCGGCATCTCGACACCCCGCTCCGCGAGCACCTCCTCGATTACCCGCCGGCAGTCGCGGATGTGCGCCTCGCCGACGATCCGCATCGCGGTGAAGCTCAGGCCCGCCGAGACCGCCTGCCCGGCGACCGGTACCAGCCTCGCCGCCGTCTTGGTGGTGACGCGCATGCCGACCACGGTCAGGGCCTGCAGGATGAGATCGCGGGTGATCAGCCGGCCGACCATCGCTCCGCCGAACGCGACGATCGCCTTGTAGACGAGAACCCTCAGGCGCGGGCTCAGGTCCTCGATCTGGTCGGGCGTCAGGCCGAACTCGCGGTTGACCGCCGGGATGAGCTGCGTGAGGAGCGCCACGTCGGCCGCGAGGTCGACGCCCGGCAGCGGCACGAGCACCGCCCCCGCCGAGGCAAGCGCCCGCCGGATGACCATCCTCCGGCACGTGCGGACGACCTCGTCGAGCTCGGCGTGGCTGCGCGGCAGGCGGATGACTTCGGTCGTGCTCATCGCGGGAATAGCGTCGCGGGTCCTGGTGTTTACCTAGCCGCGGCGGGATTCCCGCCGGCTGGTTTCCTCTTCAGCCATCTTCGCGCGCCGGCGCCTCCCCTAGTGCCAGCGCGAGATCACGGCCGCGTTCCGCGGCCGTTTTTTTGCCCGTTGGACCGGCCCGCGCTCGACGGAGCGGCCGCGCGCTCCGCACCCTCGCGCGGCCTGTTCAACGGCCCTTCGCAAGCTCCCCATCATTTCGGCGGTCGGGGCCGTCGCGCCGCTAGGCAAGGCTCGGGGCCGCTACTTCGCTTTCTTCTCGTACTCGGCGATCGCCTTCTTCAGGTCGCTCAGTTCGCTGCACCCGAAGAAGCAGAGGCGGTCGAGCTGGGTGAGGTGCTCCTTCGCCTTGCCGACGTCGCCCTTCAGCAGATAGGCCTCGCCGATGTACTCGTGCGCACCGCGATGGCGGGGATCGAGCTTGAGCGCCTCGCCGTAGTGCTTGAACGCGAGATCGAGGTTGCCGCTCATCCGGTAGGCGTACCCGAGCCAGTTCTGCGCGTCGGCATCCCTCGGGTCCTTGGTCGCGACCTTGCCGAATGCCGAGATCGCGCCGTTCCAGTTCTTGCCGCGGATCGCCGCCTTGCCGGCCTCGACGTCCGGGTCGGCGGGCACGCCCGCTGCCGGCTGCGAGTCGTCCCCGGCGGCATGCGCGGCCGGCATCGCGAGCACCGAGCCGGCAGCAAGCAGGGTGATGGCGAGGAATCGGGTCATGGCGCAGTCTCCGTTCGAGTTCCCGTCTACCCTTCGGGATTATAGTGAGGGCGTTGCCTGTTCTACGCGAGACCGTCGACCATGGATGCCGCCCTCCGACTCCTGACCGCCGTCTTCACCGCGCTTGCCGTCACGACGCCTGCGTGGGGCCAGATCCTCGGCCGGGAGGCGGCGCTCGAGGCGCTCAAGAGCCCGGACGTCGCCCAACGCGAACGCGGGGTCGTAGGCCTCGCGCGGAACGGCCGGATGGCGGATGCGCCGGTGCTGGTTGTGGCGCTGCGCGACCCCGACGAATCGGTGCGGGAGGCGGCCGAGCAGGCGCTCTGGATCGTCTGGAGCCGCTCGGGCAACGCCCAGGTCGACAAGCTCTTCGCGCAGGGGCTCGAGGAGATGAACGGCGGGCGCTTCGACGACGGCATCGCGACCTTCACGCGGGTGATCGAGCTCGCGCCCGAGTTCGCCGAGGGTTGGAACAAGCGCGCGACGCTCTACTTCATCACCGGCGAGTACCGGAAATCGCTCGCCGACTGCGACCAGGTGATGAAGCGCAACCCGGCCCACTTCGGCGCGCTCGCCGGCTACGGGCAGATCTACCTGCGGCTCGACGAGCCCGAGCGGGCCCTCGAGTACTTCAAGCGTGCCCTCGCCGTCAACCCGAACATGGGGAGCGTCGAGGCGGCAGTGCAGGTGCTCGAGCGCGCGATCGCGCAGCGGAAGAAGACGATCTGAGCGACCGCGCCAATCAGGACCGGCGAGCGTAGGCGGCGTCGAACAGCGCCTCGAGCTGCGGGTGCACGCCGCGCAGGCCGTCGATCACCGCCTTCGCCCATTCGAAGTACTCGCGGCGGCGCGCGAGGTCCCACTTCGCCGGCGGATGGTCCGCCATGTCGCGCAGGTTGCAGATCTTGTCGGCGAGCTTCACCAGCTTCGCCTGCCGGCTCATCGTGGCGGCGTGCTCGACCTGCAGGCGCTTGCGCTCGGCCTTCGGCAGCGACTTGTCGTCGGTGACCTCCTCGACGATCGCCGCGATCGCCGGCCCGAACGCGGCTGCCAGCTCGGCCGGCGTCGTCTGCGTGTCCTCGACCGTGTCGTGTAGCAGCGCGGCGGCGAGCACCTCGGGCTCGGTGACGCCGCCTTCGCGCACGAGAACGTTCGCGAGCGCGATCGGATGGTTGATGTAGGGGGACGCCGCCGCGTCCTTCCGCCGCTGGTCGCGGTGCTTGTCCGCCGCGAACGCGAGCGCCTGCAGGAAGAGCGGCAGGTCCGCCGCTTCGCTCAAGCGGCGCCCTCGCGCTTGCGCCTCGCCTGGTACGCCTGGAGATGCGCGTAGGCAATGCGGAGCGGCCCCGGATCGACGCCCGCGGCGCGGGCGCGCTTCAGCATGTCGCCAACGACGTGGTCGGCCTCGACGCGGTGCCTGCCCTCGATGTCGCGCAGCATCGACGCGGCGAAGTCGGAGCCCGCGGGCGAAGAGCATCTTCCGGTACGCCGCCATCTGACGGTCGCGGACGGTGTAGCCCGCCCGCGCGGCGGTCTGCGCACACGCGTGCAGCGTCTCCTCCACGATCGCCTCGCCCTCGTCGGCCGCTAGCACGTCGCCGATCCCACTGCGCATGAGCGTGGTCATCGACGCCATCGTCGTGAGCAGCACGAACTTTCTCCCACAGCTCGAGCAGGATGTCGCCGGCGAGCACCGCATCGATCGGCGTCTTCTTGTAGAACGCGTGCAGCGTCTCGAGCTTGCCGCGCGCGTCGGCGCTGGTGCCGGGCAGCAGGCCGTACGCGATGCGGTGGACGGGCCCGAGCTGCTGTCACCTCCCCGTCCGGCGTCAGCGTCGCGTGGATCCCGCACGTGCCGCCGATCACCCGCGCCGCGCCGAACTCGGACGCGAGCCGGTCGACGTGCGCGAGCCCGTTCAGGAGCGGCATCACGTGTGCGCCCGGTCCCATCGCCGGCCGGATCGACTCGATCGCGGAGTCGAGGTCGTACGCCTTGCAGGTCAGGAAGACGAGGTCGTACTCCGGCCGTACGTCGGGCTGCTTCACGTACTGCGCGCGCACGGTGAAGTCGCCGTGCGGGCTCCTCACCACCAGGCCGTGCGCCGCGAGCTGCGACGCGCGCCGCTCGCGCACGAGGAAGGTGACGTCGGCGCCGACGTGCGCGATCCGGCCGGCGAAGTAGCCGCCGGTCGCGCCGGCGCCGAGGACGAGGATTTTCATGCGCAATCTCCGGAGGCTCGAGTGTAAGCCCGGACAAAAGGCCCGCCGCGCGGGCGGGCCTTCGTCGCGCGCCGGCCGCTCAGGATGCGAGCGTCCGCGCGGTGATCGTGTACTTGAAGTTGTCCGGGTCGAGGCTGTCGGCGCGGCCGGCCGCGGTCTCGAGCTGCGGATACATGAAGAACCCGACCCGCGCGCCCTTCGCTCCGGGCAGCGCGACGTCGTGCGCGGTGTTGAACGCGAGCCAGTTCATCTCCCACGCCCCGAAGAGCTTCTGCCGGACCGCGGGCACCAGCGGATCGGCGAGCGTCGTCGGCTTGTCCTTCTCCTCGAGCACGACCTTGCGCACGTCGGCCGGGTCGACCGGCACCCAGCCGTACCCGGTCAGGAACACCTCGGCGCGGCAATGCTGCGCGCGCGTGACGTTCTCGGTGCCCGCGCCGAGGCTGCGGTAGCCGAACTGGCTCTTCGCGACGCGCAGGCCGTAGAGGTCGCGCGCCGGGAGCCCGACCGACCGCGCGAGCCCGACGTACAGCGCATTCAGATCGGCGCACTTGCCGCCGAGGTTGCCGCTCTCGAGCATCGCCTTGATGTCGCCGACGCCGCAGCCGCGCGTCTTCGGATCGCGGAACGTGTTGTCGACGATCCAGTCGTAGATGGCCTTCGCCTTCTGCACGTCGGTGCGCGCGCCGCGGGTGATCTCGAGCGCGGTCTTCCTGACGATCCCGTCGGTCGGCATCAGCTCGGTCGGGGCGGTGTAGAACTTCGCCTCCGCGGCGTCGAGCCGGAGCGCCGGATCGGGCCGCGACGAAAGGTCGATCGCGCGGTCGCGCGTCATGAAGCTGCTCGTGAGCGCCACCACCGGTTTCGCCTCGCCCGCCGGCCACTCGGCGACGAAGATCCCGGTGCCGTACTTGCCGTCCCCCGCGACGCGCATGACCTTCGCGTTGCCGGCCCAGCTGTTGTCGAGCGGCTTCTGCCACCCGCCTTCGACCGACGGCACCGGCAGCCACACCCGCGTCTCGCCCGCGGGCTTCAGCACCTCGACCCGCGTCGTGATCTCGTAGGTGCGCCAGGCTCCGGGCTGCGGGTTGAAGTTCGTCTGCTGCGCGAAGGCGCGCGGCAGCGCGGCGGCGAGCGGAATCGCAGCGCCCGACTTCAGGAAGATTCGACGATCCATGCAGGGCTCCTTTGTTGCTCGTTGCTGCGGGACGGCGGGGCGACACTATAGATCAGGCTGCCGCGGGAAATCCACCCTTCGCGGAGTGCGGATTCAGCGCGCGGGAAGGAGTTTCCGCAGCGACGCTTCGACGTCCGGCGCGCTCCAGTCGAGCTCGCCGAGCGCCGTGTAGCGGATCCGCAACGCCGGGTCGAGCACCACGGTGTACGGCAGCAGGCGCGCGCGCCACGCCCTGGAGACGCCGCTGTCCCGGTCGAGGAGCACCGGGAACTCGACCGGCACCTTCTTCAGGAACTCGCCGATGCGCGCCTCGCCCTCGGCCATGTTGACCGAGAGGATGACGAACGGCGCATCGGCCATGCGCGCCTTCAGCCGGTTGAACGACGGCATCTCTTCGCGGCACGGCTCGCACCAGGTGGCCCAGAAGTTGAGCACCACCACCTTGCCGCGGTAGTCGTCGAGGCGATGCTCGCGGCCTTCGAGGTCTTTCAGCGCGAGCGGCGGCGGCACGCCGCCGGTCCAGGGCTTGAGCTCCGTCGCGGCCGCGGCGAGCGGCAGCGCGAGCGCAAGCGCGAGCGCGAGCCGCAGCGCCCGCGCCATCGTCACTGCACCCCGACCGCCGCGCGCGTTTCGCCGGCGGGGCGGCCCTGCCGCGCGAGCACGCGGCAGTCGTCGGCGAGGCTCTCGAAGCGGCCGACGAGCTTCGCGCGCTGCTCGGGCGTCAGCGTGCGGTCGATCTCGAGGACGAGGTCCACCAGGCGGCCCTCCCACTCGCGCGCGAGCTTCGCGTGCTCCGCGCCGCGGTCACGCTCCCAGTTGACAAGAAAGGCACGCAGGCGCTCGGCGAGCTCCGGGCTCGACTGGTACTGCCGGACGAGCGCGACGAACTCCTGCTGGCGCCGCTTGCGGTCGGCGAGCCGCACCTCGTTCATGCGCGGCTGCGCCTGCACGAAGCGCTGGATCAGCGCGGCCTGCGCGTCGGTCAGGTCGCCGATGAACCACTCGAAGCGCTCCTCGAACCACTTGGCGCGCGCCTTGTCGCGCTTCGCCTGGTCGCCGGCGAGGTAGTCCTTGATGAACTTCGCGTTGACGTCCGCGAACTTGCGCTCGAGCGCGGCGTAGTTGTCCGGCTTGAGGGTGGCGATCACCGGCGCGCCGTCCTCGGCGGCCTGCGCCACGACCTCGCGGTAGCGTTCGCGCACCGACACGATCGCCCAGGTCACGTCCTCGCGCGTGAGCCCGCGCGCGGCCCGCTCGGCGGCGCTCTGGAACATCCGCGCGTACGCCGGCAGCTCCTCGCGCCGATGCCACTCGTGGAAGCGGACGAGCTGCGCCTTGAGGACGTCCTGCTGGTCGCCGTTTGTGTCGAAGTACTCGTTCGCCATCACGCGGAGGGCGAAGTCGCCGTTGTTGTAGACGACGCGCATGACCGAGCCGCAGCCGGCCAGCGCGAGCGCCGCGGCGAGAACGAGGAGCGATCGCCGGATCACCAGTAGGGCTCCACCGAGATGTGCCCCGGCTCGCGCCGGCGGTGGCGCTTCATGCCGCGGACCTTCAGCACGTCGACGACGTCGGTGACCATGTCGGGATTGCCGCAGAGCATGACCTGCGAGGAGCGCGCCGACAGCTCGAGCCCCGCGGCCCGCTCGAGTCCCTCGGACGTGATCGCCTCGGGAATGCGGCCGGACAGCGCGCCCGCGTGGCGCTCGCGGCTCACGAACGACACCGTCCGGAACTCGTCCTTGTGGGCGGCGCGGATCCCCTCGATCGTCTCGCGGTAGATCAGCTCCTTGGCATGCCCGACTGCGTGCACCAGGATCACCTTTCGGAAGCGCTTCCAGGGCGCCTCGGTCCTGAGCATGGACAAGTACGGGCCGATTCCGGTTCCCGTGGCGAGCAGCCAGAGGTGATCGGCGTCCGGGACCTCCCCGAGCACGAAGTTGCCCGAGGCGCCCGGGGCGAAGAAGACGACGTCCATCGGCTCGAGGCGCGCGAGCCGCGGGCTCAAGGGCCCTTCGGCAACCAGGTTGTAGCAGAACTCGTAGGGCTTCTCGCGCGGGGCGTTGACGAACGAGTACGGCCGCGAGACGAGCTCGCCCGACACCGGCAGCGCGAGCTTCGCGAACTGACCGGCCTCGAACGAGCCGAGATCGCAGTCGACCTTGAGCGAGAAGAGCCACTCGGTCCAGGTGTGCTGCGCGACGACGGTGCCTTCGATCCACTTCGACATAGGGTCAGTGCAGGAGAAACGGCTCGAGCTCGAGCGACTCGAGCTCCGCCCCGAGCAGCACGAGGTGGCCGGTGCGGCGGTTGACGCCGTCGTCGCTGAACTCGAAGCGGTACATGCGGCGGAGTCTAACGCGGCCGTCGGCTCCGCGCGCCGGGCGCGTCCGCGTGCAGAGCACCGTCTCGTCCAGGAACTGGAGGCGGTCGCGCTCGCACGCCTCGCGCCCGAGCGCGACTGCGTGCTCGCGCGCGCGCAGCGAGTCGTACCAGAACCAGCCCCCCGCGGCCCCAGCCGCGAGCACGAGGGTCTCGCCGAGCACGCGCCCCCTCAGAGCCCGGCGGACGGGCTGGGATAGCGCACGTGCACCGCGTCGATCGCCCGCAGGACGTCGTCGCCGAGGACGAGGCTCGCGCCGGCGATGTTCTGCTCGAGCTGCCGGACACTCGTGGCGCCGAGGATCGTCGCGGCGACGAACGGCCGGCTGCGGACGAACGCGAGCGCCATGGCCGCGGGGTCGAGCCCCGCCTCGCGCGCGACACGCACGTACCCTTCGGCAGCGCTTGCGACGTACTCGCGCTGATAGCGCTCGCCGAAGTCCGGGAACTTCGCGAGCCGCGCGCCCGCTGGCTTCGCCCCGCCGAGGTACTTGCCGGCGAGCACGCCCATCGCGAGCGGGCTGTACGCGAGGAGCGCGACCTCCTCCCGGTAGCACGCCTCCGCGACGTCGCCCTCGAAGGTCCGGTTGACCAGGCTGTACGCGTTCTGGATCGTCGCGGGCCGCGCGAACCCGTGCAGCTTCGCGAGGCGCGAGAACTCGCACACGCCCCAGGCCGTCTCGTTCGAGAGCCCGTAGTGGCGGATCTTCCCCTCGCGGACCAGCTCGTCCAGCGCGTCGATCTGCTCGAGGATCGGCGTCGCCGGCTTCTCCTTCGCGGCGTCGAAGCGCGTGGTGCCGAACGCGGGGACGTTCCGCTCGGGCCAGTGGATCTGGTAGAGATCGACGTAGTCCGTCCGCAGCCGCTGCAGCGAATCCTCGATCGCCCGGCGGATGTTCTTGCGGACGAGCGCGGTTTCTCCGCCGCGGACCCACTCGCGGCGGCCCGGGCCGGCGACCTTGGTCGCGACGACGAGCCGGTCGCGCGGCTGCCTCGCGAGCCAGGTGCCGAGGATCGCCTCGGTGCGCGCGTAGGTCTTCGGTCCGGGCGGGACCGGGTACATCTCGGCGGTGTCGATGAAGTCGATGCCGTGCGCCACCGCGCAATCGAGCTGCGCGTGCGCTTCGCTCTCGGAGTTCTGCTCGCCCCAGGTCATCGTGCCGAGGCAGAGCTCGGAGACCTGGAGCGCGCCGCCGGCGAGGGAAATCCGTTTCATCGGTAGTGCCGGGTCAGCCACTCGGCGAGGAGCGCCGGCTTGTCTCCGCCCTCGCGCTCGACGGTCACGTTCCACGTCGACTGCACGCCGCCCTCGATCGGATCGAGCGCCGCGAGCACGAAGCGCGCACGCACGCGTGAGCCCGAGGGCACCGGGCTCGTGAAACGCAGGCGGTTCAGGCCGTAGTTGATGCCCATCCGCTGGCCGGCGACCTCGATCGAATCGCCGCGGAGCTGCGACAGCACCGAGAGCGTGAGGAAGCCGTGCGCGATCGTGCGCCCGAACCCCGACTCGCGCGCCGCGCGCTCGCGGTCGACGTGGATCCACTGATGGTCCCCGGCCGCGTCGGCGAACTTGTCGATCCGGTCCTGGGTGATCTCGAGCCAGTCGCTCGTCGCGACCTCGCGGCCGACCCACTGCGCGAGGTCGTCGATGTGGATGGTCTGCTTGGGCATGGCGGCGATTCTGCCACGCCGCTGTAGAATTCCGCTGATGCTGCCGGCCGCGAAGCTGTTCGTGCTGCTTGGCGCGCTCGTCGCGGCGCTCGGCGTCGCGCTCGGCGCGTTCGGCGCGCACGCGCTCAAGGCACGCCTCTCCGCCGAGATGTTGGCGGTCTGGCAGACCGCGGTGCAGTACCACCTCTGGCACGCGCTTGGTCTGATCGCGATCGGCCTTCTCGCGCAGCACCTTCCGGCGTCGGTACCGGTGCGGCTCGCGGGGTGGCTGATGCTGGCGGGAATCGTCCTCTTCTCGGGCAGCCTCTACGTGCTGGCCGCGAGCGGGCCGCGCTGGCTCGGCGCGGTCACGCCGTTCGGTGGCGCGTGCTTCATCTTCGCCTGGCTCGCCCTCGCGCTCGCGGTGCTCATCATCTAGCGCACTTCCTCCTCCGGCGGCCGCACGCGCCGGAACTGCACCCACAGGATCCAGTCGTAGGCGATCTTCATCGCCGCCGCCGCCGCGAGCGGCGTCCAGAGCGCCGCCTGCATCGCGCCGCCGGCGATCACCGGTGCGACCGCGCGCGCCGTCATCCGCGCGAGATTCGTGACGCCACCCGCGAACGTGCGCTCCTCCGGCCGGACCATCGCCATCAGGTAGCTCTGCCGCGTCGGGACGTCCATCTCCGACAGCCCCTCGCGCAGGAGGAACAGCACCGCGGCCAGCGCGAAGCTGTCGGTGAACGGGATCGTGAGGAGCAGGAGGCTCGACGGCGTGTGGGTGAACACCATCGTGTTGATCAGCCCGATCCGCCGCGCGAGCCATGCGGCGCCGAGGTGCGAGAGCGCGTTCATGATCCGCGCGCCGACGAAGAGTGCGGCGATCGTGCCTTCCCCGACGCCGAACTGCGCGTAGAAGAAATAAGCGAACAGCGCCGAGCCGAGGAATCCGCCGGCGAAGCTGTCGAGCGCGAAGAGCGCCGAGAGCCGCCACAGGATGCGGCGGCTCTGCGGCGCGATTGTCGGCGCCCGCTCTTCGCGCCGCACCTCCGCGGCCGGGCTCAGGCCTGTGTAGGCAACCGCCGCGGCAAGCAGGAGCGCGGCATAGAGGATCACGGCGAAGCGGAGCGACCCGACCTCGCCCGCGAGCCCGGCAGCGCGCACTAGCTCCGGCGTCGCCGCGAGCGCGGCGCCGAGCCCGTGCCCGATGTCCTGGGTCACGTTGTACCAGGCGAAGACGCGCGTGCGGCCGGCGTCGTCCACCGTGCCGGGCAGGATCGCCTGCTCGAACGCCGCGGCCGCCGCGCGATCCTTGCCGAGCGAGTTCATCATCCCGAGGAACGCGGCTGCGGCGAGCACGGCGAAATCCGACGCGACCGCGATCGCCGCTCCCCCGGCCGCCGAGGCGAGCGCGAGCAGGATGAGCCCGCGTTTGCGGCCGATGCGATCGCCCCAGAACGTGACGATCGCCGCGGCGACCGCAGTGCCCGCGATCCCCGCCGCGAGGATGACGCCGAACGCCGCCGGCGCGAAACCGAGCCTGGCGAGGTAGATGCCGGCGACGACGCCGATGAGGCCGTTCGAGGTCGCGCGGAGGAAGCCCGCCACGTACACGACCCGGCGGTCGGCGGGCATCGTCACCGGTAGATCATCTTGCGGGTCATTCCGCCGTCGCAGACGAAGTTCTGGCCGGTGACGAACCTCGCCTCGTCGCCGAGCAGATACGCGACCAGCGCCGCGACGTCCTCGGGCGTTCCGACGCGGCCGGCCGGATGCTGGGCGTGGTCCTCGCGGCTGAGCCGGGCCGGCCTCCGCCTGCTCGCTTTCTGCCACCTGCTCACATCGATCCAACCCGGGCTCACGCAGTTCACCCGCACGCCGGGTCCGAGGCTGACTGCGAGCGCATGGGTGAGAGCGACGATGCCGCCCTTGGTCGCCGAGTAGGCCTCGGTATTCGCCTCCGACTGCAGCGCGCGCGTCGAGGCGATGTTCACGATTGCCCCGCGCGCGCGGGCGAGATGCGGCGCTGCGTGCTTCGCCATCAGGAACGCGCCGGTCAAGTTCACCGCCAGCGTCCGATTCCACGTCTTCAGTGGAAGCTTGGACACCGGCACGCGCGCTGGTCGGGCGAGTCCGGCGTTGTTCACGAGCGCATCCAGCCGCCGGGCGCCTGCGAGCGCCGCCCGGACGCACGCCTTGACCTGCGCCTCGTCGGCGACGTCGCACTTGACGAACCGCGCTGCGGATCCGAGTGCACGCTGCGCTTCCCGTCCTGCCTCGGCATCGTTGTCCGCGACGACCACGGCGTAGCCGCCGGCGACGAGACGCGCGGCGATTGCACGCCCGATCCCCTGCGCGCCGCCGGTCACGATCGCGAGCCGGGTCACGGCTTCGCCAGCGCCTTCGCGATGTCCTGCTCGCCCTGCGCGCCGGCGAGGTCCGCCGGCGTAAGACCGGCGGCGTTCTTCAACGTCGGATCCGCTTTGGCCGAAAGCAGAAACATCACGACTTCCAGGTGGCCGCCGGCAGCCGCACCGTGCAGCGCGGTGTTGCCCTCCGCGTCCCGGCTGTTCGGATCGGCGCCCTTCTCGACCAGCATCCGCGTCGCCGCGAGCTCGCCGCTCGCGGCGGCCCAGAAGAGCGGCGCCTCGCCGCCCCGGTTGACGAGGTTGACGTCCGCCTTGCGGTCGACGAGCAGCTCGATCAGCTGCGGAGCGCCCGCCATCGCCGCCGCGTGGAGCGGCGTCTGGTTGCTCGTCGAGCGCGCGTTGGGATCGGCCTGCCGGTCGAGGAGCGCCCGCGCGGTGTCGATGCGCCCGTTCTCCGACGCGAGGTAGAGCGGCGTCTCGCCGAGGAGGTTCCGCGCCTCGAGCTTCGCGCCGGCGCCGAGGAGCAGCTCGACCGTCTCCGCATCGGCGTGCGCGGCGGCGAGGTGCAGCGGCGTGTTGCCGTCGACATCGCCCGCTTCGAGCCGGACCTTGCGTTCGAGCAGGAGCTTCATGATCCCGTCCCGGCCGAGCGCGGCCGCGACGTGGAGCGGGGTCGCGCCGTCGGTGTTCTTCGCGTTCGGGTCCGCGCCGTTGCGGAGCTCGCGCCACGCCGCGAGCTGGTTGCCGTCCGAGATCGCCACGAAGAGCGCCTGCGCGTTCTGCGCCTGTGCGGGCGAGGCAAGCGCGAGCGCGAGCGCCATCGCCGCGGCTCTCATCGCCCCGCCTCCGCGCGGAGCTCCTCGTGGCGCCGGCCGAGGAAGAGCGCGGTGGCGAGCCAGAGGCACGCGACCGGGACGCCGGCGAAGGCCAGCCCGGAGAGCCCGAGGCCCGCGCCGAGAAGGGCGGCGGCGACCCAGCCCGACGCGGCGTCGCCGCCGCGGTGGATGACGGTGTCGATCACGTTCTTCGCCTGGTACTTCTCTTCCTTCGGCACCACGGTGAACAGCGTCTCGCGCGTCGGCTTGGAGATCGAGAACTCCCCGGCGCGCCGGAGCACGCCGAAGACGACGAGCACCGGGAGCACGGTCGCGACCCCGAGCGCGAGGAAGCCGGCGATCGAGACGACCGGCAGCGCCGCAAGCATGACGGTGACGCCGAGCTTCGACAAGAGGCGGCCGGTGACGAAGAGCTGCAGGACGAGCGTGAGCGCGTTCACCGCCAGGTCGACCGACGCGAAGAGCTGTGTGCGGCTCTCGGGACTCGCCACCGCCTGGGACACGAGCTTCGTCTGGGCGAAATAGAGCATCGTCCCGAGCAGCGTGTAGCAGACGAGGTACACGCAGATCGCGATCAGGTACGGCGAGCGCCCGATCCGGATCACGCCTTCCCACAGTCTCGGGCGGACGCCGGTCGCCTCGCCCGCGGTGCGCAGGAACCGCTGCTCGCCCGACCGGAGCCGGAGCAGCATCGCGATGCAGCCGATCGCGGTGCCGAGCAGCGCCGCCGACACGAGCAGGAGGTTCGGAATGCCGATGGCCGGCGCGAGCCACGCCGTCAGCCCCGGCCCGACGATCGCGCCGAGGCTGCCGCCGGCCGAGATGAAGCCGAAGAGCCGTCGCGCCGCGTCGGTCGCGAACACGTCGGCCATGAAGCTCCAGAACACCGACACCACGAACAGGTTGAACACGCTCACCCAGACGAAGAACGCGGGCGCGAGCGCCCGCAACGGCACGCCCGACTCGAGCGCGACGTAGAACGCGACGAGATTGAGGGCGAAGAAGCCGTAGACCGCCGGCAGCAGCCGGTTGACCGGCAGCCGGGCGGCGAGCCAGCCGAAGACGGGAATGAGCACGACCATCGTCGCGAACACCGCCGAGAAGAGCCACTGCAGCCGGTCGGCGCCGAACTGCACCGCCATCTCGTCGCGCACCGGCCGGATGACGTAGTAGGCCGCGAGCAGGCAGAAGAAGTAGGCGAACGACCAGGCGAGCGCGGCGACCTCGTCGCGGCGCACCGGGACGATGCGTCCGAGACGCGGCGCGAGGGCTTCGGCGGCGGCCGCGCTCACGCGAATTTCGTCCACACGGCGCGAGCGAACTGCACGACGAGCGCCGCCGCCATCACCCACATGAACGCGCGCAGCCGGCGTCCGTAGGTCTCGACGCTCGCGCGCTCGTGCAGCCGCCAGCCGACGACGAGCGTCGCGCACGCGGCGAGCGCCCACGGCAGGGTCGATAGCCACTGCGCGAGCCCGATGCCGCCGGCGACCGTCCAGGTGACGATCTGGACACCCTTGCTCAGGATGAAGCTGAAGTTGAACGCCTGGACGAGCGTGCGCGGGCTGATGCCGGCAAGCATGAAGAAGACGAGGAGCACCGGCCCGGCGACGTTGACCGTCGCCTCGAACGCGCCGGCGGCGACGCCGAACGCCACCGCGAACGGCGCGGGGTGCGCGTGCACGAGCGCGCTCTGCGCCGCGCCGAGCCGCTCCAGGTTCAGGTACACGAGGAGCATCAGCGCGAGCACGGCGAGGAACGGCTCGCTCGGGGCGACGATCAGGAGCCGGGTGCCGAAATAGCTGCCCACGGCGAGGCAGAGCGGCAGATACCAGAAGCGCCCGACGCTCTCGCGCAGGCGCCCGCCGCGGAACGCGTTGATGAGGGTGAGGACGAAGGTCGGGACGACCGAGACGAGGATCGCCGTCTTGAGGTCGAGTACCAGCGTGAGGAGCGGCGTGGCGACGATCGGGAAGCCGAGGCCGATCACGCCGTGGATGAAGCCCGAGAGGAGCATCACCCCCGCGATCCACGCGAGCGTCCACGCGGGCAGGTCGTCGAAGCCGGGGATCACGCGCGCGCGGTCAGCGCGACGCGCAGGGAGACGCGCTCGATCACGGCCGGCATTCTACCCGGCGCACACCGTGGGCAAACACGGCGGGGAAAGACGGCGGGGAAAGAAGACGAGGGGCACGCCCCTCGCGAAGCGGGAACTAGCGGATCGCCTTCAGCCGCTTCATGACGCCGGTGACTTCCTCCGGCGAGAAGCCGTGCGAGAAGAGGGTCGGATCGCCGGTGGCAAGCCCGGGTCGGCCGCCAACGCGCGCCAGCGCCTCGTTCACCGTCGGCAGGTGGGCCGCGAGCAGCGCCATCGGCGTCGCGGTGCGGGCGTTGACGCGCTCGTCGCCGACGTAGTCGAAGCCGAGCGACGAGTAGAAGAAGTCGGCGTAGCGCGCGCTCGCGAGCAGCACGCAGTAGTCGCAGCTGCGCACCGTGCCGGCGAAGAGGTAGGCGGTGTGGAAGAGCCCGGCGAGCACGCGCCGCGGCACCGAGTTCATGTCGACGGAGAGCTGCACGAGCTCGGCGAGCTTCTGGCCGGCGCCGCGCAGGTCGTCGAGCTCGTCGCCGTACATCTCGTCGGTGGCGAGCCCGCGCACCGCCGAGTCGAGGCGCACGCCCACGCTGCCGGCGAGCTTCCCCTCGTTGTGCGCGAGAAAGCTGAAAAGGAACGGATCCTGGTCGGCGCCCGGCAGATTCGGGTCGGGATCGCCGCGGCGCACGGTCTCCGAGCGGCGCCCGGCCGGGCCGGCTGCGAGCCGGATCTTGAACTTCTCGCGCGGCTCGACCTCGCGGAACAGGCCCGAGTCGGCGCCCACGGGGGTCAGCGCGCGGAAGCGCGCGCTCTGCGTCGCCGGTTCGCTGAAGACCGTGTTCCCGCTGAGCGGCTCCTTGGCAGCGGGCTTCCGCTCGACGGCGGGGCCGGAGAAGATGACGCGGGCTTGGCTCACTTGGGCGGGCGCTCCGGGTGCGTGTCCCGCATGGTAGCGATAGCATCGCCCCCGGGCGCTGCCTGCAAGGGCTTGGCCGTGAAAGAGTTTCCTTGCAGCGACCGGGACCGGAGCCCGCCCGTGACTTAGTGCCCGAGGGTGACGGCTACCCAACGGGCCGGATCCCGCCGCCGCGCCTCCTGCTCCCGCCCGGCGCGCACCTAGAACTTTATCTTGATCTTGGCGTTCGGATCCTGGCTTTCCGGCGCGAGGCCGAGGTCGTTCACGAATCGCTCGGTCGCGTAAAGAGCGTCGGCGCCGCCGGCCTCGGGCGCGGACGCATCCGCTGGATCGGGCAGGAGGGCGAGCGTGAACGTGTCGTCGGCTGCGAGCTCAGCGGTCGCGTCCGTGGCCAGGACGTCGATCGGCGTCGCCGCGGTCACGGCGGTTCCGGGCTCGGCGCCGCCGCTCGCCTCCGCGACGAGATCGGGGCGCGCCGAGGTCGCGAGCACGAGCCCTCCGTCGGCGGCGTGGCTCGACGAGTGCCGGTAGTCCGGCACGAGGGTGCTGCCTTCGAGGACGGCTGCGACCGCGGGAGTTTCCGCTTCGGCGAGGACCACGGCGCCGGCGAGATCGCCCTCGCGGAGCTCGAGCGCGCCGCCCGGGTCCCTGCCCGCGTCGCCGACTGCGCCGCCCCGCGCGCGGTTGCCGACGAACGGCGTGCCGCTCGCCGACAGCACGACGGCGTCGCTCGAAGCGACGTTCCGGGCCAGCTCGGCAATCGCCGACTCCTTGATCATCGACAGCGCGAGCGAGGCGCCCAACCCGGAGTCGCCATCATCGTCCCGCTGCGACGATGGCGCGCCACTTCCGCCCGTGCGAGGGGTACGACCCGGCCCAGCCGGGGGAGGCGGGCAGGCGGGAACCCGAACAGCTTGCGCAGCATCGTTCCTCCGGCGGGGGCCGCTCGAGCACGGCCTCTTGGTGCGCGCTAAACTGAAAAAGGATAGTCGGCGCGCGCTCTGGCGAATATGGCGGTTCGACGCGTTTCACAGAAGTTGACAAACGGGGTGACAAACGGGGCTGCCCGCAGCTCCGGGCCTCCCGGCGTGCGCATCCGGCGCCGCCTACTGTGACGGCGTGAGGCTCCGCTTGCGGAGGAGTTGGGGGGCGCACCCTGTGCCGGGGCGCGGCCGGGCGTCAGCCGTTGCCGCTTAGGGCGAGCGACGCGAGCCGGCGGACGACCCCGACGGATTCCTCGGGCGAGAAGCCGTACGGGAAGAGAGTCGGATCTTGCGCTGCCGCATCGGGCCGGCCGCCGGTGCGCGTCAGTCGCTCGAGGACGGCGTTGAGGTGCACGCAGAGCAGTTGCTCCACCGTCGACACGCGCGGGTTGAGGCGCTCCTCGCCGATCGACTCGAAGCCGAGCGAGACGCGGAAGAACTCGGCGTGGCGCGCCGGGGCCTCGAGCACGCCGTAGTCGCACGACCATACCGCGCCGGCAAAGAGGTAGGCGGCGTGAAAGAGGCACGCGAGCGCGCGCTTCGGCGCCGAGTTCATGTCGACGGTCAGATTAAGGAACTCGCAGACGCGGCACCCGTGGTCGCGCAGCACCGCGGTCTCGTCGCGATAGAGCTCGTCGGCGACCAGGCCGCGCGGCGAGTCGAGCCGCACGCTCAGGGAACCGACGAACTGGCCGGCATCGTGGGCGAGGAAAGTGTAGAGCTGGGGGTCCTGCTGCGCGCCCGGCACGCTCGGCTCCCCCGCGCTCCCGCGGGCGCGGAACGCCTCGGTGCGGCGCTCCTCGAACATGCGGGCGAGCCGGATCTTGAGGGTGCCCCGGGGCTCGGCTTCCCCGAAGCGGACCGGCATCGCACCGACCAGCGTGAGGCTCCTGAACCGCGCCGTCTTGCGCGACGGCGGCGCGGCGTCGAAGACCGTGCGACCGTCGAGCGGCGACGTCTCGGTCAATGCGAACCCGCGCTTGTCCTTGGTCTTGTCAGCCAACGGTTCCCGTGCCTTTCCCGCAGTCCGACGCTTGCGCCTCCCGGCTGTCCGAATGGTAGCCGCCGCAACGCCCGAAATTAAGAGGGGTGAGGAGAATTTCACGCGTCCGGCGCAAAAGGTTGCACCCGCGCCGTACTGCACTGCGCTTGCGGGCACCGGTTCCCTCCTCTACCCTTGCCTTCGCCGGCTCGGCCGGCTCTGTCCAGGCTCTTTTTGGGGGGGAAATGGCCACTGACCCGTACGCAGCGCCCAGGGCCCGCGTCGCCGACCTTCCGGCCGCCGCGGCGGAGGGCCAGTTCATCCCGGAGGGCCAGGCGGTCCCGTCCGGCCGGGGCTGGGCATGGTGGACCGAAGCCTGGGCGCTCTTCCGGCTCCAGCCCGGGACGTGGATCCTGGTGATCGTCGTCTTCCTGGCGATCTCGATCGCGATCGGGATCATCCCGTTCCTCGGCAACATCGCCGGCTACATCCTCGGCCCGATCTTCGCCGGCGGCCTGATGCTCGGCTGCCACGAGCTCGCCCGGGGCGGCGAGCTCCGCGTCGGCCATCTGTTCGCCGGTTTTCAGGACCACCTCGCCCGGCTCGCGCTTGTCGGGGTCGCCTATCTGCTCATGTTCCTCGTCGCGTTCATCATCGCGTTCGCGGTGGCCGGGGCGGGGCTCGGCCTCGGCTGGCTGGTGGGAATGGGTGGTGTCCGAACCGGCGGCACGATGACGATGCTCCTCGCGGCGCTGGTCGCCCTGGCGCTGATGATCCCGGCAGCGATGGCGATCTGGTTCGCACCCGTCCTCGTCGTGCTCAACGACTTCACGGTCGGCGACGCGCTCAAGGCCAGCTTTTCGGTGTCGCTGAAGAACTTCGTGCCGTTTCTCGTCTACGGCGCGGCCTTCCTCGGGCTCGGGATCCTCGCTTCGATCCCGCTGATGCTCGGGTGGTTCGTGCTCGCCCCGGTGATCGTCGCCTCGGTCTACACCGCGTACCGGGACATCTTCTACGCCGAGTGAGTGAGCGGCCGCGCCGACGACGAACGACGCTCGCTCGGAGGACCTGGGGCGGCCGCCGCGACCGGCCGGCGGTGACGCGGCAAGCGTCGTGACCGCGCCCTGGCTGCCGCCCGCCCGCTGACCCGCCATGCTCGACACCGCCCGCCGGATCGCGACGCCCGAAGGGATCGAGCTCGAGCTGCGGCTCGCCGGGCCGGTGCCGCGCGCCGCGGCCTGGGCGCTCGACTTCGGCCTGCGGCTCGGCATCCTCCTCCTCGCGTCGATGATCCTCGGCGCGCTCGGCGGTTTCGGCACCGGCGTGTTCCTGCTCCTGTGGTTCTTTCTCGAGTGGCTGTTCCCGGCGTGGTGCGAGGTGAACTGGGGCGGCGCGACGCCGGGCAAGAAGGCCCTGAAGCTCGTCGTGCTCCACGACGACGGCACGCCGGTGCGCTGGCCGGCGGCGCTCGCACGCAACCTGCTCCGTGCGATCGACTTCCTGCCGCTCTTCTACGGCATCGGCCTGCTCGCCATGCTGATGAACCGCGACTTCAAGCGCCTCGGCGATCTCGCCGCCGGGACGATCGTCGTGTACCAGGAAGCCAAGCCGCGCGGCTTCCAGGTGCCCGCCGGCGCGCCGCTCGCGCCGGCGGTCGCGCTCACCTTGCCGGAGCAGCGCGCGATCCTCGATTTCGCCGAGCGCGCGCAGGGGCTCACCGCGGAGCGGGCGGAGGAGCTGGCGGGGATCCCGCGCGGGCTGGTCGGCAGCGCGAGCGGACCGGCGGCGATGGACCGGCTGATCCGGATCGCGAACTACCTCGTGGGACGGAAGTAGGGACCCCCGATCCATGCGTCAGGCGGTCTTCGAAGCGCGCTACGGCCCCGACTGGAACCGGTTCGAGCAGTGGCTCGACCGCGACGAGCGGCGCCGCCGGCGCGCACCGAATGCGGCGCTCGAGCCGGCGCACGTCCTGCCCGACGTGGACGTGCCGCAGGCGTACCGTCGCATCTGCCAGCATCTCGCGCTCGCCCGCGACCGGCAGTACAGCCCCGAGCTCGTCGACCGGCTGAACCGGCTCGCGCTCCGCGGCCACCACCTGCTCTACGGCGCGCGGGCTCGGCGCGGCGCCGCGCGCAGCCTCGAGTTCCTCCTCGCGGGCTTCCCCCGCCTCGTGCGCGCGGAGCGCGCGTTCGTCATCGCGGCGGCGTGCCTCTTCTTCGGCCCGGTGCTCGCGCTGATCGCGGCGCTGCAGGCGTACCCCGACTTCATCTACTACCTGGTCGACCCGGGACAGCTCGCGCGGTTCCAGGAGATGTACGACCCGGCCAACAAGCGGCTCGGGATGCGCGACGCCGACGACAACGTCGCGATGTTCGGCTTCTACATCTTCAACAACGTGAAGATCGGATTCCAGACCTTCGCCACCGGCCTCGCGTTCGGGCTCGGCACGCTCTTCTACCTCGTCGTCAACGGGGTGATGATCGGTGCCATCGCCGGCTATCTCACCGGCATCGGCTACGGCACGTCGTTCTGGTCGTTCGTGAGCGGCCATAGCGCGCTCGAGCTCGTCGCGATCGCGATCTCCGGCGCTGCCGGCCTGCGGCTCGGCGCCGCGCTGGTCGCCCCGGGTGGCCGCTCCAGGAAGGCCGCGCTCGTGGACGCGGCGCAGCCCGCCGTACGGCTGATGTACGGGGCGGCCGCCATGTTCCTCCTGGCGGCGTTCGTCGAGGCGTTCTGGTCGCCGCTCACCGCCTTCCCGCCGCCGACGAAATACGCGGTCGGCGCGATCGTGTGGGCGGTCGTCCTCGGCTGGCTCGTGCTCGGGGGACGTGCCCGTGGAGCTTGAGAAGCTGAGCGTGCAGCTGCGTCCGCGCGGCGGCTGGGAGGCGCTCGACCTCGGCTTCCAGATGGCGCGCAGCTGGTGGCGGCCGGTGTGGGGCGTGTGGTGCGCGGTGTACCTGCCGGCGGCGATCGTGCTCCACGCCGTCTTCTGGGAGACGCCCGCCTACGCGGTCGTGGCGTTGTGGTGGCTGAAGCCGGTGTTCGACCGGTTCGTGCTGCACGTCGTCAGCCGCGCGGTGTTCGGCACGCTGCCCACCGTGGCCGAGGCGCTCGCCGCGTGGCGGGACATCCTGCAACCGGGCCTCGCCGCCGGCCTCCTCTGGGTGCAGCGGCTCAGCCCGTGGCGCTCGTTCACGCTGCCGGTGTGGCAGCTCGAGAAGCAGACGGGCCGCGCCGCGCACGAGCGCCGCGCCGCGCTCGGGCGGCGCATGGCCGGGTACGGCGGCTGGCTCACCCTGATCGCGGCGACCTTCGAAGGGATCGTGTTCCTCTCCGCGCTGCTCCTCGTGGCGCTGCTCGCGCCCGCGGGCGCCTCGCCGGGCTTCGAGTTCTCGGAGGTCTTCCGCGGCGGGAGCGAGGAGCCCTCCGGCTGGGACCTCCACCGGAGCCTGTGCTACGTCGCGGCGGTATCGGTCATCGAGCCGATCTACGTCGCGGCGGGGTTTTCCCTCTACCTCAATCGCCGCGCGATCCTCGAAGGGTGGGACATCGAGCTCGCGCTCCGCCGGCTCGACGAGCGGCTCCGGCTGCTGAAGACCGCTGCGGTGTCGGTGCTGGTCGCGATATGCGTGGCGGCGGCGCCGCCGTCGGCAACGGCAGCCGACAAGTCGGCGAAGGCGGAGATCAGGGAGGTGCTCAAGGCACCCGAGTTCCAGACCTCGAAGGAGGCGATGACCTGGCGCTACCGCGGCGAGCGCAAGGAGCGGGAAGCCGGCCGCTCGAGCGACTTCTGGGACAACGTCGGCGCCTTCCTCGCGCAGATTTCGCAGTCGCTCCTGTGGATCGCCGCCGCGGCGGGCGTCGTCGCGCTGCTCCTCTTCCTGCGGCGTTACCTGCCGCAGTTCCTGGCCGAGAACCCCGACCGGTATCGCCCCCCCGACGCGCTGTTCGGGCTCGCGGTGACGCCCGAGTCGCTGCCGGACGACGTGGCCGGCACCGCCGCGCAGCTCGCGCGCGAAGGCCGGCTCCGCGAAGCGCTGTCGCTCCTCTATCGCGGGGCGCTCTCGGTGCTCGTGCACCGCGACCACGTGCCCCTCGCCGAAGGCGACACCGAGGGCGACTGCCTGCGCGCCGCGCGGAAAGCGCTGCCACAGGATGCGTCCGGCTACTTCGGCCGCCTCGTCCGCGCGTGGCAGGCCGCCGCCTATGCCGGCCGGCTGCCTGGCGTCGCCGAAGCCGAGGCCCTCGCGCGCGACTGGGCGCCGGTGTTCGCGCCGCGGCCCGCTGAATCCCCATCGCCAACGTGAGCCGCCAGGCACTCTGGGCCGTCGTGCTCGTCGTCGCCGTGCTCGGCGGTGCGGTGTGGTTCTTCAACAACTTCGAGCGCGTCCCCGACCGGGAGTGGACCGGCTACCAGGGCGAAGCGCGACGGAACGGCTTCCTCGCGGCCGAGCGCCTCCTCGACCGGATGGGCATGCGGGTCCGCCATCTCAAGACGCCGATCGAGCTCCGCGAGCTTCCCCCCAACGGCACACTGATCCTGCCCGCGCGCCGGAACGCCCTCGCGCCGGCCGAGCGCGAGCGGCTCACCGGGTGGGTCGACGGCGGCGGACACCTCGTCGTCGAGAACGAGAACCACCGCCTGCCCGACCCGGTCCTCGACTCGCTCGGCGTCAAGCGCGAGCCGGTGAAGCTGCCCGGGCAGATCCGCCCGACGGAGGTGCGCCTGCCGCATGCGCCCGAAGCGCTCAAGGTCACGCTCGCGTCCGATCGGACGCTGATTGCGCCCGCGGGTGCGTTCCAGGTACAAGGCAACAAGGCGACGCAGCTCGTGCACTTCAAGCGCGGGCGCGGCCAGGTGACGGTGCTGAACGACTTCGGGTTCATGCGCAACTGGTCGATCGGCCAGAACGACCACGCCGAGTTCCTGTGGCAGCTCGTGCGCTTCCAGCCCGGCACGGCCGCGGTGTTCGTGTTCGACAATCCGCAGAAGCTCTCGCTCGTGCAGTGGCTGACGGACAACGCGTGGGCGGTGCTCGCCGCCGGCGCGCTGCTGCTCGTGGCCTGGCTGTGGCGGATCGCGCCGCGCTTCGGCCCGATCGCGCCCGACCCGGAGCCGGCGCGCCGGCGCCTGCTCGACCATCTGCGCGCGAGCGGCCGCTTCCAGTGGTCGGCGGGCGGCGCCGCGACGCTCGCCGAGGCGGCGCGCGAGGCGGCGCTGCGGCGGGTCGCCCGTGCCCAGCCGGACTTTGCGGGCCTCGGACCGGCGGAGCGCCGCGCGCGGCTCGCCGCGAGCTTCGACCTGCCGGCCGAGGAAGCGGGCCGCGTGCTGCGGCCGGTGCAGAACCTGCAGCCGGCGGAGTTCCTGAGCGCGATGCGCGTGTTCCAGCGCATCCACGAGCGGCTCGCGCGCCGCTAGGAAACCATTTCGACGAGGGCATTTGATGACGACGAAGATTCCGGCGGAACAGCTCGAGCAGGCGGTCAAGGTGGTCGGCGCGATGCGCGCGCAGATCGCGCGCGCGATGGTCGGCCAGGCCGAGGTGGTCGAGCAGACGATCGCGGCGCTCCTCGCCGGCGGCCACGTGCTGATCGAGGGCGTGCCCGGGCTCGGCAAGACGCTGCTCGTGCGCGCGCTCGCGAAGACCTTCGACGGCCGCTTCGCGCGCATCCAGTTCACGCCCGACCTGATGCCGGCCGACGTCACCGGGCACACGCTCTACGACCAGTCGACCGGCCAGTTCACCACGCGACGCGGGCCGGTGTTCACGAACCTCCTCCTCGCCGACGAGATCAACCGGGCGCCGGCGAAGACGCAGGCGGCGCTGCTCGAGGTGATGCAGGAGGGCCAGGTGACGATCGAGGGCACGCCGCACCCGCTCGAGCCGCCGTTCATGGTGCTCGCGACGCAGAACCCGATCGAGCAGGAAGGCACGTACGCCCTCCCCGAGGCCCAGCTCGACCGGTTCCTGCTCAAGGTGCGGATCGACTATCCGCCGGCTGCGGAAGAGACCGACATGGTCAAGCGCATCACCACCGGCCAGGTGGGAGACAAGCTCAACGTCGACGCGGTCGCGACCCTGATCAAGCCGGGCGCGGTGCTCGCGCTGCAGACGATCGCGGCGGCGGTGACGATCGACGACGCGGTGCTCGACTACGCGGTGCGCATCGCCCGCGCCACGCGCACCTGGAACGGCGTCGCGGCCGGCGCCGGCCCGCGCGGCGGCATTGCGATCGCGCGCTCGGCGCGCGCGGCGGCGCTCATCGCCGGACGCGACTTCGTGACTCCCGACGACGTGAAGCGCATGGCGCTCCCCGCGCTCCGGCATCGCGTCACGCCGGCACCGGAGCTGGAGATCGAGGGGCACTCGAGCGACACGATCCTGAAGTCGCTGCTGGAAAAGGTCGAGGCGCCGAGGACCTGACGCGCCGCATGCTGATCCCGACCAACCGACTGGTCTGGGCCGCCGCCGCGCTGGTGGGGCTGGGCGTCTTCGTGTCGATCCTTCCGGAGTTCGCGCACGTCTGGTCGGTCGCTGCCGTGCTGCTCGTCGTATTCGCGGCGGTGGATGCGCTTGCGGCGCTCCGGATCCGGCCGCCGGCAGCGCTGCGCGTCCTGCCGGGCTCGTTACCGCTCGGCGTCGCGCACGACGTGACGCTGCGGCTCGCGAACCCGGTCGCCGCGGCGGTGACCTGCGACGTCCACGATCATCATCCGGCGGGGGCGGAGGTGCACGGGCTGCCGCAGCGCGTGACCGTCCCGGCGCGCGGCTGGGCGGAGATCCGCTACAGCCTGAAGCCGGTCACGCGCGGCGAGCTCGCGTTCGGACTGGTCGAGGCGCGCCTCGTGTCGCGCGCCGGGCTGTGGCACGTGCGACGACGGCTCGGCGAAGGCTCGTCGACGCGCGTCTACCCGAACTTCGCGGCGCTCACGAAGTTCGCGCTGCTCGCGACCGACAACCGGCTATCGCAGATCGGCGTACTGCAGCGGCGGCGGCGGGGCGAAGGCCTCGACTTCCATCAGTTGCGCGAGTACCGCGAGGGCGACAGCCAGCGCCAGGTCGACTGGAAGGCGACCGCGCGCATGCGCAAGCTCGTCTCGCGCGAGTACCAGGACGAGCGCGACCAGCAGATCGTGCTGCTGATCGACTGCGGGCGCCGGATGAACGCGCAGGACGCCGAGCTCTCACACTTCGACTACGTGCTGAACGCGGCGCTGCTCCTCGCCTACGTCTCGTTGCGACAGGGCGACGCGGTCGGGTTCCTCGCGCTCGCCGACGATCCGCGGTGGTTCGCGCCGCGGAAGTCGACCTCGACCGTGAGCCTGATCCTGAACCGCGTCTACGACCTGCACCCGACGCTGAAGACGACCGACTACTACAGCGCCGCGCTCGAGCTGATGAAGCACCTGCGCAAGCGCGCGCTGGTCGTGATCCTCTCCAACCTGCGCGACGAGGACGACGACACGCTCGCGCCGGCCCTGAAGATGCTCCAGTCGCACCACCTCGTGCTGTTCGCGTCCCTGCGCGAAGGGATACTCTCGCGCGCGCTCGCCACACGCATCGACTCGTTCGACCGCGCGCTGACGCACGCCGCGACCGCCGAATACCTGCAGCGGCGCGAGCTCGCATTCCGGCGGCTCGAGCGCGGCGGCGCGGTGTGCCTCGACGTCGAGCCGGCCGATCTGCCGATCGCGCTGGTGAACCGCTACATCGACATCAAGCGGAGCGGGCGGCTGTAGCAGCCGGCGTTTGGCCGCCTTGATGTCTGCTGGCGTGTGTTCCAGTCATCGGTTAGAGTCGCGCCCGGGAGCCGGAATGAATAACCATAATTTCCCAACGGTCTTACCAGGGAAGGCCGTCAGTTGCTTCGAGCGGTCGCGCGCTTCACCGCAGGTTTCGTTGTCGTAGTCTGCGTCGCAATCGCCTCCGGCTGCGTGGTCTACGAGACCGCGCCGGGCGTCTACGTCACCTCGCCACCCTCGCCGTCGTTCGATCGATCCTGGTCCGCTGCGGTCGGCGCCCTGGAGGACCAGGGCGTCCGCATCACCGCCGAGGACCGCAGCGCCGGGCAGGTGCGCGGTACTCGCGACGGCATCGACGTCGTGGCGAACGTCCGGACGCAAGCCGACGGCAGCGTCCGCGTCGAGTTCAACACTTCCGGCGCCACCGCGCGCGATCCGACGCTGATCGAGCGCATCTCACGCGCCTACGACCGGCGCATGGGCCGCTGACGGCGTTGAGGCTCGACCAGGTGAACGCCGCGGCGCCCAGGCATCCCGAGCGGAAGGACAACCCGGCGTTCGAGTAGCGCCGTTTGCATTCATGGAGATCGGTTCGTCCACCCGGGACGCCAAGCCCGTCCGCGGTCCCGCTCCTCCCGGCAAGCCGCCCGCCGAAGGCATGGCCTGGGTCCCCGGCGGGACCTTCCTCATGGGGTCCGACCATCACTATCCCGAGGAAGCCCCGGCGCACCGGGTGACGGTGAGTGGCTTCTGGATCGACCGGTACGTCGTGACCAACGCCGATTTCCGCCGCTTCGTCGAGGCGACCGGCTACGTGACGCTCGCCGAGCGCCCGGTGAACCCGGCGGACTACCCCGGCGCGAAACCGGCGCTGCTCGAACCTTCGGCCGTGGTCTTCCGCAAGACCGCGGGCCCGGTCGATCTGCGGCATCCCCACAACTGGTGGACGTATGTGCGCGGCGCGAACTGGCGGCATCCGCGCGGGCCCGGCACCACGCTCCAGGGGCTATGGAAGCATCCGGTCGTGCACCTGGCGTACGAGGACGTCGAGGCTTATGTCGCGTGGGCGGGAAAGGCGCTGCCGACGGAAGCCGAATGGGAGTTCGCTGCGCGCGGCGGGCTCGACGGCGCGGAGTACGTCTGGGGAGACGAGCTCATGCCCGGGGGCAAGCACATGTGCAACCACTGGCAGGGCGAGTTCCCGTGGCAGAACCTGGTCGAGGACGGCTACGAATGGACGGCGCCGGTCGGCGCCTTTCCGCCGAACGGCTACGGCCTCTACGAGATGACCGGAAACGTCTGGGAGTGGACCACCGACTGGTACCAGGCGCACGGCGAGATCGCGCACGCGTGCTGCACGCTCGACAACCCGCGCGGCGGCGAGGCCGACCGGAGCTACGACCCGCGCCTGCCCGAGCCCCGCATCCCGCGCAAGGTGATGAAGGGCGGCTCCTATCTGTGCGCGCCCAACTACTGCCGGCGCTACCGGCCGGCGGCCCGCATGGCGCAGCCCGTGGACACCGCGATCGGCCATCTCGGCTTCCGCTGCATCGTGCGGGTCGCGAGCGGAGCGTAGCGACGATGCGGGCGGCGGAGAACCCATGCAAGCAGCGCTGATCGAGATCGCGCGCTACGTATCGCTCAGTCTAAGTGCGCTCGCCATCCTGGCCATCGTGATCGGCGCCGTCGAAGCGGTGATCGGCATCGCCCGCGACTTGCTGGCCCGAAACACCGGCAACGACGAGCGGCGCGCCGTCTGGCTCGGGTTCGCGCGCTGGCTCGTCTCCGGACTGACGTTCCAGCTCGCCGCCGACATCGTCCAGACAACGGCCGCGCCGACGTGGGACGAGATCGGGCGGGTGGCCGCCATCGCCGGCATCCGCACCTTCCTCACGTTCTTCCTGGATCGCGACATCGATGCCGTCAGCCAGCGCGAGCGCGATCGACGTTCAAGAGACGACGATGCAAGGCGCGCTTGAAGCGAGCGCCCTGATTGGGCTGGGCGCGGTGTTCACGCTGCTCTTCATAACGCTCGGGCCGCTCAAGATCGTCGGCCCCTTCGTGCAGCTGACGCGCGAAGCGGACGAGGCGACGATGAAGAAAATCGCCGTGCGCGCGTTCGCCCTCGCGCTCGCGCTGATCGCGGTGGTGGTCGGAGGATTCGTCGGCCAGGCGCTGCTCGAGAACTGGAACATCTCGGTCCCGGCGTTGCTGCTCGCGGGCGGGATCATCTTCCTCCTCGTCGGGCTGAGCCTGGTGCTCGAGCAGTATCAGCCCGTGCACGCTCTCGGCGCGGTACTCGGTGTGCTCCAGGTCGCCCTCGCCGTGGAGATGATCCTGCGTGCAATGTACCAGCTCGGAGTGCTCAATGGCTAGCGATCCCAAGGCACGAGTGACCGCGGAGTCCGATGCCGGACGCATCAACGTCGAGCTGGCATCGCGGCGGACCGGAATGTCGTTTCAGCGCACGCGCATGAGCGCCGACCGGACGCTGATGTCGGTCATTCGCACGTCGCTCTCGCTGATCGGCTTCGGCTTCACGATCTTCCAGGTGTTCCGGAAGGCGCACGAAGCGGGCATGCTGAAGGGCAGCAACGCTGCCCACAATTTCGGCGTCGCGCTGGTGCTGCTCGGCATAGCGGTGCTCACCGTCGGCATCGGCTATCACATCGTGTTCATGTACGGGCTGCGCAAGGAACGCGCGCAGCTCAAGGCGGACGGACTGGTGCACGCCGAGAGCGTCTTCCCGGTCTCGCTGACCCTGATGACGGCGCTGCTGCTGCTGGCGATCGGCTTCTTCGCCATCGCGAGCATGGTGTTCGGCATCGGCCCGTTCGAGTAACGAGAACCAGGACCCTGAGGCGAAGGTCGCCTCAGGCAATCGCGGTCGCAGGCGACCGCTCCATAGCAAGGAGAAGTAAATGGCAAACAGCAGCAAGTCGGGCGGCAAGCCCAACATCCTCGTCATCTGGGGCGATGACATCGGCATCTCGAATCTGAGCTGCTATTCGCACGGATTGATGGGCTACCAGACACCCAACATCGACCGGCTCGCGAAGGAAGGGATGATGTTCACCGATTCGTACGGCGAGCAGTCCTGCACCGCCGGTCGCTCGTCGTTCATCACCGGACAAAGCGTCCTGCGCACCGGACTTTCCAAGGTGGGCATCCCGGCCGCCCCGATCGGGATGAACGAGAAGATCCTAACGATCGCAGCCGCGCTGAAGAACCAGGGCTATGCGACCGGCCAGTTCGGCAAGAACCACCTCGGCGACCTGAACCACATGCTGCCGACCAACCACGGCTTCGACGAGTTCTTCGGCAACCTGTACCACCTGAACGCCGAGGAAGAGCCCGAGGCGTACGACTACCCGCCGGAAAAGGACTTCCCGAAGTTCCGCGAGAACTTCGGTCCGCGCGGCGTGATCCACTCGTGGGCGACGGACAAGGACGACCCAACCGAGATGCCGCGCTGGGGCAAGGTCGGCAAGCAGAAGATCGAGGACACCGGCCCGCTGACCAAGAAGCGCATGGAGACCTGCGACGACGAATTTGCAGCTGCGGCAACGGACTTCATCAAGCGCCAGAACAAGGCCGGCAAGCCGTGGTTCGTGTGGTTCAACACGACGCACATGCACCTGTACACGCACACGAAGAAGGAGAGCCTCGGTCAGGCCGGGCGCTGGCAGTCCCCCTACCACGACACGATGATCGATCACGACAAGAACGTCGGCCAGATGCTCGATCTGCTCGACCAGCTCGGCATCGCCGAGGACACGTTCGTGATGTACTCGACCGACAACGGGCCGCACCGCAACTCCTGGCCCGACGGCGCCATGACCCCGTTCCGCAGCGAGAAGAACACCAACTGGGAGGGCGCGTTCCGCATCCCGTTGCTGGTGCGTTGGCCCGGCAAGATCAAGGCCGGCAGCATCTCGAACGAGATCGTCCAGCATCACGACTGGTTCCCGACCTTCCTCGCCATGGCGGGCGAGTCCGACATCATGGAGAAGGCGAAGAAGGGCTACCAGGCGATCGGGCGCACC
This sequence comes from uncultured beta proteobacterium, assembly GCA_963789885.1. Classification (GTDB taxonomy): domain Bacteria; phylum Pseudomonadota; class Gammaproteobacteria; order Burkholderiales; family SG8-39; genus DATEDA01. The sequence continues at coordinate 33,614 of CAWBNB010000035.1, forward strand.
TACAAGAACCACATCGACGGCTTCAATCTCCTCCCATATCTGACGGGCAAGGAGAAGGAAAGCCCGCGGAAGCTCTTCGTCTACATCAGCGACGACGGCGACATCATCGCTCTCCGCTACGACAACTGGAAGATCGTCTTCATGGAGCAGCGCTGCCACGGCACGATGCAGGTGTGGGCCGAGCCGTTCACACGGCTGCGACTGCCGAAGATCTACAACCTCCGGACCGATCCGTACGAGTTCGCGGACGTCACCTCGAATACGTACTACGACTGGTTCATCCACCACGCCTACATCATCTATGCCGCGCAGTTCATCGCGGGCCAGTTCGCTGCCACGTTCAAGGACTTCGCGCCGATCCAGAAGCCGAACAGCTTCACGATCGACGATGCGATCAAGGCGATGCATAGCGCCGCCGCGGGAGGCTGAGCCGGTCGCGGACTACGCCGGGAAGAGCGTGCTGCCGGGAGTATTCAAGTGACGCGCGCCTGACGGGCGGCATGGGCGGTGCCGGCGAGCGGAATTCTCGCCCGCCGGCACCGCACGCTTCGAGGGCAACTGCGCTGGCTAGTCGAAGTACGCCGGCGGTCGCGGCATCTTCAGGCTCTGGGCCTTGTCGTGGTTGATCCAGAGCTGCGCCTTCTCGGTCACCATGATCGCCGCGACCTTGTTCATGCTCGCGAGCGACTGCTCGCGATCTGAAGTTGAAGCCGGGCACGCGCCGGTTGTCCCAGTTCGACTGGAAGTGCGCGACATCGCCGGACAGGATCACCACGCCCGTCCGCTGCAGCCGCACCATCAGCGACTGGTGCCCCGGCGTGTGGCCCGGGGTGGAGAGGATCGTCACCGAGCCGTCGGCGAAGACGTCGAAGTCGCCCTTCAGCTTGACCACGGGGTTGGCGCGCAGCTTGTCGTAGGTGGCCGGATTGAAGCCGAATTTCTGCGGCGTCGGGCCGAACGCGGCTTCGTACTCGGTCTCCTGGATGTAGAGCGTCGCGTTGGTGAAGAGGTTCGCGTTCCCGACGTGGTCGCCGTGGGAGTGCGAGAACGCGATATAGCTGATGTCGGCCGGCTTCACGCCGATCGCGGCGAGCTGCGAGACGAGCGTCTTCGGCATCTTCGCCCGCGCGCCGGTCGGCAGCACGATCCCGTCGGGCATCGCGGCGATCGCGTCGGAGTATCCCGAGTCCCAGAGCATCCAGCCCTTGGCGTGCCGGATCAGGTAGCAGTTGTCGCTGAACTCCCACGATTGCCCGACGTTGACGCCGGGCGACCAGCGCGAGACGTCGGGCGCGACCGCCTCGCCGCAGTTGAGGACGTACAGGCGCTGCACCGTCGCCTTCTCTTCCGCGGGGTGCTGCGCGCAGGCAGCGACGAGAGCGGCGGCGGCGAGCGTGAACGCGAGCTTCATCGGGACCTCCTTGGGCGGGCGGCCATGATATGCCGGCGGCCGCGGGCTTGCGTATAGTTCACCGACATTACATTCGCGAAAGGTCCGGCGTGAACCACGGCATCGACGTCCACACCCACATCATTCCCGAGCGCTTCCCCGCCTACGCCGGCAAGGGCAAGGACGTGCCCTGGCCGAGCATGGCCGACGCCGGCTGCGGCCACGCGCACGTGATCATCTCCGGCAAGAACTACCGCACCGTGCCGCAGACCTCCTGGCTCGTGCCGGAGCGCACGAAGGAGATGGATGCGATGCGGATCGCGCGGCAGGTGCTCTCGCCAATGCCGGAGCTCCTCTCCTATTGGCTGTCGCCGGAGGACGGGAAGGCGATGTGCCGGCACCTGAACGAGACGATCGCAGGGATGGTGCAGGCGGCGCCCGAGCGGTTCTACGGTCTGGGTGCGGTACCGCTGCAGGATGTCGACGCCGCGATCGCGGAGCTCGAGCACGTTCGCAAAGGCCTCAAGCTCGCCGGCGTCGAGGTGGCGAGCCACGTCAACGGCGTGTCGATCGGGGATCCCCGGTTCGATCCGTTCTTCGCCGCGGCGGAAGCACTCGGCGCGGCGATCTTCATCCACGCGCTGCGCCCTGCGGGCAAAGACCGGCTCGTCGGCCCGCCGCAGCTCGAGCAGGTCGTCGCGTTCCCCGGGGACATCGGCCTCGCCGCCGCGTCGCTCGTCACCGGCGGAACGCTCGAGCGGCACCCCGGTTTGCGGATTGCGCTGTCGCACGGCGGCGGAGCATTCGCCATGATGCTGCCGCGCATCCAGCACGGCTGGAACGTGGTGTCGGCGATCAAGGAGTCGATCCCGAAACCGCCCACCGAGTACGCGCGGCGGTTCTACTGCGACACGCTGACCTACGCCGCGCGGACGCTGCACCTCGTGCTGGAGACGTTCGGCAACGACAAGGTGATGATCGGCACCGACTATCCGTTCGCGATCCACGACAAGGATCCGCACGCGTCAGTGGACGCGCTCAAGCTCGATGCGGCGCTCGCCGCGGCCGTGCGCGAGGGGAATGCGCGGCGCTTTCTCGGCCTCCCCGCTTAGCGGCTACAGCGTTTTCAGATACTCGACCAGCGCGTCCTTCTCGCCCTGCGACAGGCCGGTGCCGAACGCATGGCCCTGGCTCGAGTTGGCGCGGAGCGAGGTGTCGTGCTTCGTGCCGACGCGCCTCGCTTCGTCGCCGTCGTACACGAACCCCACCTTCACCGGGTCGTAGACGTCGTACCCGCGCCAGAACACCTTGGGCCGCTTCTCCGGCGGCAGCAGGAGATCCTGCAGCGAGGGCACCGCGCCGTTGTGCAGATACGGCGCCCGTAGCCAGATGCCGTCGAGGAACGGCGGGTTGTAGCCCTCGAGCGGCGCCTCGACGAGCCCCTTCCGCTGGATCCCGAAGCCGCTCACCACCTTGTTGGCGGCGATCGCGTTGTCCTTGTTCCAGGTGCCGATGCGCTCCGCGTCGGTGCCGACCGCGGCGAGCGGCATGCGCTTGCCGGTCCGCTCGCTCGCGTGGCAGCCGGCGCAGTTCGCGTCGAACACGGTCTTGCCGGCAGCCACGAGCTTTGCGTCGACCGGGTACGGGAACTTCGGCGGCTGCTTCGCCGACAGGTAGTCCTGCAGCCATTTCACCTCGCCGAGGAACTCCTCGTTCGACTTCGGCGCGGCGCCGAGCAGGCCGAGCGCCGAGTCGATGATCACCGAGTGGGCGTCGTGGCTGTCGCCGGCCCAGTTCATCGTCGTGCCCTCGGCCGAGTACTTCTTCAGGTTCCAGATCGACGGGATGTCGGAGGGCCCGAAGCTGTTGTCCATCGGCAGCTCGATCATGAAGTACTTGGTGAGGTTCATCGCGTCGTCGCGGCCGCGCCCCCAGTCCGGGAAGTCCGTGCGGTAGATCCACGCGAACTGCTTTTCGCGCTCCAGCAGACGCTTCTTCGTGATCGGGATGAGGAGGAAGCGATAGATGCCCCGGTCGAGGAGCGAGAGCTCGGTGACGAGGTTGATCTCGCGCATGATGTTGTCGGCGTTGAAGCGCGGGTCCTTCGCGCAGTCGACGAGGAACCGGAAGAAGGCGACGAGGTTGAGCGTATGGCCGGGCCCGGCGTTGACGAACGTCGGGTTCTCCTTGTCGCTCTTCCGGTAGTTCGTGGTGTGGCAGGCGGCGCAGTTGTTGGCGACGCGCGGGAAGCCGACCACCTTCTTGGTGAACCCGACGGGGAGCTCCTGCCCCTGCTCCCACGACACGCCGAGCGCGGCCAGGCCGCCCGGGCCGGGGAGCTTGTCCGGGAACATCCGCGGCAGCACGTAGAAGATCCAGTACGGGATGCCGGCGTCGCGCTCGGCGCCGATCGAGCCGTACTTGAAGCGCATCTCGGGGTCGTTGCGGATCCAGTCGGGCTGCGGCTCCTCGCGGAAGAACTTGTACCAGCCGACGAAGGCGCCGACCGCGACGAGCACGACGAGGATCGAGAGCACGATCCAGAGCAGGCGCCACTTGCGCTTGCTGCGCGCGATCGCGGTCTGGTCGAGGGTGATGTCCATGGCGAGGTTCCGGGAGTGAGCCGCCGCAGCGTCGCTCAGAAGCGTCTTCATGTACTCGACGAGCGCGTCCTTCTCGTCGGGCGGGAGCTCGGTGCCGTAGACCCGACCCTCGTGGCCGATATTGGCGTTGCCCGGCTTCGATGTGTCGTAGAGGTGGAACTTCCGTCCGCCCTGCTCCGGTAGGTCGGTGACGAACCCGACCTTCTTCGGATCGTAGACGTCGTTGCCACGGTAGAACTTCGGCGGCCGCTTCGCCGCCGGCTCGAGGAGGTCGCGGAGCGTCGGCACCGAGCCGTTGTGCAGGTACGGCGCGCGCAGCCATATGCCGTCGAGCGGCATGTTCGCGTAGCCGTAGGTCTTGCGGTAGTGGCAGTAGCGCCATGGGTACCCCGCGTAGACCGTGCCCATTTGTGACGCGAGGTCGTACGAGAACGATTCGAGCCGGTGCGGGTCGGTGCCGACCCGCTCGATGCGCGTGATCTTGCCGACCTGCGGCCCGTAGAGCTCGTCGTCGTTTTCCTTCACGTTCACGCACTCGCGCTTCTCGGTGCCTGCCGGCGCCTGGAAGTTGCGGCCGTTCGCGCCGTGGCAGCCGGCGCAGTACGCGGCGTAGATCTTCTCGCCCCGTGCCGCCCGAGTCGGGTCGATCGGATAGCGGTACTTCGGCGGCTCCGCGGTCAGCAGCCACTCCTCGAGCCGCCCGATCGCCGCGAGATCGATCGTCGGCGGCGTCGTGCCGGTGCCGAACGCCGCGTTCTTGTTCCGCTCTTCCGACATCACGTTGTTGCCGTCCCAGTGGAGCTGCATCCCCTGCCGCGGCTTCTGCAGCCAGATGGAGGGGAAGTCGACGGCCGCGTCCCGCTCGCGCGCCGGCAGCTTGTCGAGCGGAAAATTGAAGAGGATCTTGTTCGGGTTGAACGTGTCCGTCCGGCCCGGGCCCCACGGTGTGTCCTCGAGCAGCGGCCCGAGGCGCCCGTACAGCATCATGAGCCGGTCGCGCATGATCGCGATCGCGACCGGATAGACGACGTAGCGGTCGAGAAGCCCGAGGCGCTCGCCCTTCGCGCGCATCAGCCGGTCGATCTCGGGGACGACGTACTCGCTCGAGAACTTCGGGTCGCGCGCGCAGCCGAAGACGAACTTCTGGAACCCGAACAGGTTGAACGTGTTCGCCGGCATGCCGAGCACGATCTCGCGGCTTCGCCCCGGGCGCGTCGCGCACCGTGCTCACGTGGCAGACGGCGCAGTTGAGGAACGTACGGTCGACGCCCTGCACGCTGCGCCTCGACATGCCGATCGGCAGGTCCTTGCCCTCCTCGAACACGAACCCGAGCGAGGCGAAGCCTTCCTCCGGCACCGGCAGGTGCTGCGCGCAGACCTGCGGCATCGCCTTGAAGATCCAATACGGGAAGCCCGATTCGCGTTCGCCGCCGGTGGAGCCGTACTTGAAGTGCTCCCTGATGTCGTCGTACACGACCGGCGTGTCGTCCGCGAGGCGGACCGCGAGGTAGAGACCGAGGCCGAGCAGCACGAGCGTGGGCAGCACGAGCAGCACCGTCATCCAGCGCGCCCAGCGCTTGCGCCACAGCCTGAGCAACCAGGTGTCGGTCCGCTGCATCGATTCGCGCATCAATCCGTCGAGTTCGGTCATTTCCCTTTCCCCTTCAGCCGGCCAGGCACGGCCGGAGCGCCTCGTACCCGTTCGCGAGCAGCGCGTCGAGCCGCGGCGCCGCGCCGCTCTCGGCACGCACGAGGTCGGACGCAGTGCGTTCGAGCCCGGCGATCGCCGGCGGCGGTTCGTAGGCTTCCCCGCGGGCCGACGCGAACGGCGGCGGCATCGGCGTCTTGTCGCGCGCCGGCGGCGCGACCCGCCATAGCGCGAGGCGCGCGTAGATGCGCGGTGCGCAGTGCTTCACGCTCGCCGCGACGCGCTCCGGCGGTCCGGCGAGGAAGTTCGGCGGCGAGCGCTCCGCGGTCGCGTGACAGCTCGCGCAGAGCGGATAGAAGGCGGCGTACGGGGCCGCGGCCCCGTCGACGGGCATCGGCGGCTCCGGTGCCTCGACGGTGACCGGCGGGAAGCGCGCGGCATCCTCGCAGCACCACTCGCCCACCGGAACGCCGAGCCGCGCGAAGAGCGGCGCGAGCACCCGCGTGCGGCTGAACGTGCGGGCGGCGAGCGGCGTTTCGTCGCCGGGCTCCGCGGCGAGCGCGGCGATCGCCCCGCGCACCGGCGCGAAGTCGTCGATCGTGCTGAGGGTGACACGTGCGGAAACCTCGCTCGCCGCGCCCCGGGCGCGTGCCTCGGACGGCTTCCAGGCAAGGGCGATGCCCGCAATCGCGGCCCCGTCGGCGAGCCGCGCGCGCGTGCCCCGTGTCCCGACGACCAGGCTCGCGCGCCCGGCGTTCGCGTCGAACGTTCCCGTGCCGACCTCGAGGCGCTCGAGGGCCGTGGCGCCGTCCACTTCAAGCGTTCCGACCTCGCCGCCCGCGACACGCGTGCCGCGAAGGTCGACGCGACCCGCCACGCGCAGCGGCGAATCGCCGGCGCCGACGCACTTGAACCGCGCGCCCGAACCGGTCCACGTGATTTCGCACGGCGCATCGCGGCGCTGTTCGACCGGGCGCTCGCGGCTCGCGCGGGCCGCGAGCGCCCGGTCGAGCGCCCGCGACTCGGCTGCAGTGACGAAGCCTGCGAGCCCGGCCACGAAGCGGCGTGAAGCCTCCGATCCCGGGTCCGCCCACACCTCGAGCGGCGACCGCGGCGCGAGCGGCTCGAACGCCGCGGGGACGTGTGCCGCGGCAAGCCCGGTGACCTTGCGCGCACCCTCGGGCGGCAACGCGTCGCGGTTCGGAATGTCCGGGTTGGGAATGGCGATGCCGGCCGGCCAGCGGGCGCTCCAGGCACGGCCGAATGCGGGCTGGAGCTCTTCGCGCCACGCGGGCGCCCGCTCGTCGAACGCGCGCTCGTCGGTGAGGCGGTACTGGAGCGCTGCGGCGAGCGCCGCGCCGCGGCACCGCGCGCCCACGTCGCCGTCCCCGCAGCCGACCCGCCACAGGAGCTGCCAGACACCGAGCAGGTTCGCCCGGTCGGTCGCCGCGTCGATCGCGTTCGGCACGTCGACGCCGCGGTGGATCGGCACGCCCTGGTAGTCCGTCCGCTCCCGGCCACCGTCGCCGGTGGCGCGGGCGACGAGCGCGGCGATGCGCGGGTTCGCGTTGGTTTCATCCCACACCTGGCGCGAGAAAAGCGGCGCGAGATTCTGATGGCACGCCGCGCACATCGAACGGCGCGCGTAGACGACCTCCCGGGCGCCGCCCTCGCGATAGTCCCGCACCACCTGGAACTCGAAGCGGCCGGCCGCCTCGTTGTAGCTGATCACTTCTAGGAGGTTGCTCCTCTCCTGGTAGCCGACGTAGATCCGGTCCTTGAGGAGCGGCGCGCCGGGCACCTCCGGCTCGGCGTCGATCGCGGCGACGACCCGCGGGAACTCGAAGAACGCCGGCGCCGCGGCCGTCCGCTGGAGCGAGCGGCCGAGCGGGATCAGGACCTGCTTCGCGCACGGCTGCTTGCAGCCGGCGCGCGCCTCGAGGTGCTTCACCAGCCGCTCGAACGGGAACGGGACGTCGTGGACGGCCTGGCCCGCGACCTCGCGCGTCACGGCGAAGTCGAAGAGCGAACGGCCGGCGGGCGGCGCGTCGCGCCCGGGGCGCGCGGGATCAACCGCCCACGTCGGCGCGAGGCGGGTCTGCGCCGCGGCCGGGGCAGGCGCGGCGGTGGCAAACGAGCACGCGATCACGATCGGCGCTCCTCGCATCACCGCCTGCGTCATCCATCGCATCACTTGGCGGCGGCGGCGACCGCGCGCGCCTGCGTGCCCGGCCAGCAGTCCTCGGCAGCCTTACCAGTCTGCGCGTACGCCGGGCCGTCGCGCTCGGCGATCGCCTTGTTGTAGAGCGTAAAGTTGAGCAGGAACACCTTGCCCGTGTATGCGCGGCCGAGATAGAACCCGGGGCGGACCATCCGGATCTCGTCGCGCACCGCGAGCCCGTTGCGGCCGGCGAGGAAGTCCGGCTTCTGGCGGTAGCCGGGAATCTCGTCGGTGAAGAAGTAGTCGATGATCACCGACTCGCGCCGGCTGTCGAGCAGGCTCTGTCCGCAGTAGAGCTTCGCCGGGAAGAGCAGCCACTGGTCCTTGCCGTCCACGGTGATCTTCTGGATCGTGCTGAGATCGCCCTCGATGATCGGCTTGAGGAGCACGAGATCCTCGATCCGGTTCCGCAGCAGCCGGTCGTTGCGATAGAACACCTTGCCCTTCCACAGCGTACGCCCGAGATCCTCCACGCGGTGCAGCTTGAGCTCGGTGGCGAGGCCGGGCAGCCCGCCGACGATCTCCGACAGCCGGCGGTCGCCGCTCGCCCCCTTGGGGAAGACGAGGTCGCCGTCGAACGGGCCGTCGGGAATCGGCCCGGCGGTGAGCCGCGCGTAGATCTGGTCGAGCTGCTCCTGCGTGAAGTTCTTCAGGTTGTCCGGCGTGAGCTTCTGGAGCTCCTCCATCGTGAGGGGGAAGTCGTGCTCGATCATGGCGAAGTCGGGCCTCTGCGCGTAGCCTTCGCCGGCCGGCGCGAACGCGATCGCCGGCGTCGGATGGAGCATCTCGTTGATCGCGTCGCAGCCGGCGAGCTGAATCGCGGCGGCCGCGCCGGCGACGAGCGCGAGGCGCGTGCGGGAGAACGGCGGTTTCGTGGGCATGATCGTCTCCTACAGCGTGGCCAGGAAGGCGATCAGCGCCTTCTTGTCGGCGTCGGGCAGGGTCTCGCCGAACGGGTGGCCGGCGTTCTCCACTTCGGCGGTGCACGAGCTGTAAACCTCCAGCAGCCTCGGGTGCTTCCGCAGCGTCTCGACGACGAGCTCGGGCTGCTTGAGGAGCGCGTTCGCGACCGAACGCAGGTCGGCGGCGATCTTCTTCCCCTCCTCGTCGCCGAACTGCTTGGCGAGGCTCTGGTCGAGCGCGTCCGGCCTGAGGCGGAGCTGCACGAGGTCGCCGACGAAGCGCTTGTGCTGGAAGTTCACCAGCCCCGCGGAGCTCGAGCCCTTCGGCACCACGATCGTCAGGCCGACGATCTGCGTCTCCTTCCCGTCCTCGACCGTGCGCAGGCCCATCGCGAGCGGAACGTCGACGTCGAACCGGGTGATCTTCGGAATCCGCTTCGACGGGTTGAGGAGCTCCTCCATCGAGGCGACGTAGAGCTTGAAGCGGCCGTCGACGCTCGGGTCGTAGGCCCAGCACGCCGGCGCCTTGTCCGCCGGCAGGAGCTGCTTCGTCGCCGGATCGACGTACGTCGAGCGGTAGAAGAAGTTGTCGCGGTTCTTCGGCTGGCCGCAGATCTCCGGCCCGAGCGCGTTGTTGTGCGTGAACGGCGCGTGTGCCCACACGCTCACGAGCGAGACGTTGCGGTAGTAGCCGCGGCCGTCGTCGGCGGGTTCGCGCAGGTTCGGATCGGGCTTGCGCGCGCGCAGGGTGTCGGAGCCGTACTCCTGCCAGATGTGGCCTTGCATGTGGTTCGAGTGCAGCGCCCGGCAGCGGTTCGTCCCGACCTCGGTCACCAGCGTCGCCTGGTCGTTGCCCATCCAATCGCGGCGGAGCCCCGTCTTGTCGTCGAGCGCGCGGAAGTCGCGGTTGCGGAAGCTCCCGCCCTGCGGATCGGGGATGCTGGAGTGGCAGCGGGCACAAGTCTCGGCGAACACCTCGCGTCCGCGCGCAACCGCGCCCTTGCCGAACTGCTTGTCGAGGTCGGCGACGAGCTCGTCCTGCGTGTAGTGCGCCTTGGTGTTCTTCGCCTTCAGCGCGTTCTCGCGCGCGACGGCGAGGTCGGTGGCGTTCGTCTCCTTCGAGAACAGGAAGGCCGCGATGTTCGGAAGCCGGTCCTCGATCGCGCGGAAGTTCGGGCAGTCGCGGCGGCACTGGCCGATGTCGAACGGCGTCTGGCCGAAGTTGCGTCCCTGCGGATCCAGCTGGCGCAGATCGGTGAGATGGTTGAGCCAGCACTGCTCGGAGCACGAGCCGATGTTGAAGTACACGCGCTGGATCGCCTCGAGCGCGCCGATGGAATCCTCGCCGCCCTTCAGGATGTGGTGGACCGTCTCCTTCGCGCGCGACTGGAGCCAGCACTTCCCGTCGCGTCCGGGCTCGCACCAGCACTTCGTCCCCGCCGCCGGCGTGGCCGGGCACGCGGCGACCTTGCGCCACTTGAGGACGTCTTCGTCCTTGAACACGGGACGCTGGCTGAAGTTGTGGATGGCGTTGATCGTGCCCGGATTCGAGACCTGGTCGGTCGGGATGGCCGACGTGTCCGAGGTGCCGGGCCGCGCGTGCGAGTACATCTGGTACTCGAGCGAGTCGTAGGGCATGCCCGAGCCGAGCAGCTCGGAGATGCGCAGGTACTGGTTGCCGATCACGCCCTTGATGTTCTCCCACTTGGGATGGGCCGGATCGGCCGGCGGGTTCAGCGGGTCGAACGCGATGTGGCACGAGCCGCAGGAAGTGCCGATGAGGAACGGCGGCTCGACCGAGCCGTCGGCGAGCCGGCGGACGCGGGCGTCGGCGGATTTGGGATCGGCGGACACCGTCTTCGCGAATCCCTCCCAGCTCGCGAGGCCGCCGTTCAGCTTCTGCCAGCGGGCGCGGTCGAAGCGCGGGTTGGGGAACTTGCGGTAGCCGAGCGCGCCGGTCGAGGTGCCGAACGCGAGGTCGCAGGACGACTGGCGCTGGTCCTTCTTCCCGCTGTGGGGATCGTTCGGATCGACCGTGGCGTCGCGGAAGTCGCACGCCGGGTCACGGTAGCCTTCGCGGCCGACGAACTTGAGCAGCTCCTCGTCGCCCGGGCACCAGTCAAGGCCGTAGGTCTCGTCCAGGCTCTTCGCCGGACAGCCGTCGGAGCCCGGCGTGCAGCAGCCCGGATCGTTGATGAGGCCGTAGGCGGCGAACCGGTCGCCACGCGCGTCCGAGCGGAGCACCCGGAACCAGTCGACGAGCACGCCGACGCGCTGCTGAAAGACGTAGGTGTGGAAGCGGGCGTTCCCGGCCGTCGCCTTGTACCAGATCTCGCGGCCGGCGAGCTCGGACGGGGTGAGACCGGCTTCGCCGGCGTAGAAGCCGGGGTTGTCGGGCAGCGGCTTGGCGGTCGCGGGGGCTGCCGCCGGAGCGGCCGCGGGGGCCGCGGCTGGCGGCGCCTGGGCAACGACCACCGGCCCCGGCCGGTCCGCGGCGAGCGAAGCGGCGAGCGCGACCGCGCCGGCGGCGAATGTGGCGACGACGAAAGCGGCTGTTTTCATGGGTGGCTCCTCTGCGCCCGCGCGGGCCTATGCCAACGGCATCGCGTCCGACGTCGCTCAAGATAAACTGCGCGCGCCTGGAATCGAATATGTCCGATGGGCTAAGCCAGTCCGGTAACCACGCGCCGCGACGCGCCGAGCTGTCCGGAATCGGTCACGCGGGCTGCGCGGCGGCGGTTTTCGCAGGCGGCGGGAACCGCTGCTTCTGGCAGGCGGGCTTCTGGAGCGAAGCGGCGCCGCGGCTCGGCCTTGCGCCGCAGCGCGTCGCGGCAACGAGCGCCGGGGCGGCAATCGCCTGCGTGCTCTTCGCCGGCCGCGCCCGCGAGGGGCTCGCACATTTCAAGTCCGTCATCTCGGCCAATTCACGCAACGTTTATCCGGGGAACGTCCTCCACGGACGGCCGGTGTTTCCGCACGCGGCGATTTACCGTCGCGCGCTGCTCGCGATCATCGATGCCGGGGCGCTCGAACGGCTCCGCACGGGGCCCGAGATCCTCGTGCCGGTGACGCGCGCCCCCCGGTGGCTTGGCAAACGCGCGGCGTTCGCGGTCGCGGGCCTGGCCGATGCGCTGGAGCACCTCGCGCGGCCGGCCGTGCACCCGCGCCTCGCCCGCCGGCTCGGCTTCGTGGCCGAATACGTTCCGATAGCGACGTGTGCGACCCCGGACGCCCTCGCCGATCTCGTCCTCGCATCTTCGTGCACACCGCCGTTCACGCCGGCATTGACGCTCGGCGGCCGGCCGGCGCTCGACGGCGGCATCGCCGACAACGTTCCCGCGGCGGCGGTGGAGGCGGACGACGGGCCGACCCTGGTTCTCCTCACCCGTAGATTCGCGCGTCTGCCGGTACACCCGGGGCGGATCTACGTGCAGCCATCGGCCGCGGTCCCGGTCTCGGCCTGGGACTACACCGACCCGGATGCCATTCAGGCGGCGTTCGACCTTGGGCGGCGAGACGGCGTATTTTACGCCAAAATATCAAATAGTTAATCATGACTCTGGGGAAAAGTCAGCGAGTGCTCACAGCAACGATTTTCCACTTGACGCTGCGAGGGTCGAACCGATAGGATGTTCCTTTGAACGAAACGTAGTATCTTTGAACGGAACAAAAGGAGGGCCGACGATGACGCAGATGTACAACTGGAACACCCTGCCCCGAGAGTTTGTCCGGAAGGGCATCGAGCGGTGCGGATTCCGCGGCGACAACGTGGTGCTGGTGATGAACTGGGTCGAGCCGGACATCAAGGTCAACCCGCACCAGCACACCTTCGAGCAGCTCGCGATCTGCATCCAGGGCAAGTTCCACTACCACGTGGGCGACGAGGTGTTCCTCATGACCCCCGGGTCGATGCTGCGCGTCCCGCCGAACACCCTGCACTACGTCGAGCCGATCGGCAACGAAGTGGCGCTCAACCTCGACGTCTTCGCGCCCATCCGCGACGACTACCGGCACCTCGTCGACTACCAGCGCGCCGAGTTCGAGGCCGCACCGGTGCCGCAGCGCTGACCCGCCGCCCAGCCGACTTCACCGCCAAGGAGACGCCATGCCCCAAGCCACCGCCGCCAAAGCCCGTTCCTGGCGCGACGCCGATCCCGGCGTCGTCGACCGGTTGATGCAGGGCGCGATCGACCTGCACTGCCACAGCGGCCCGTCGGTGATGCCGCGCTACTTCGACCACTACGAGGCGATGCAGGAGGCCTCCTCCGCCGGCATCCGCGCGCTGCTCATCAAGGACCACTACTACTCTGCGACCCCGGTCACCGAGGTGCTGAACAAGCATTTCAAGCACCTCAAGGTGACCCTGCTCTCGGGCGTCCCGCTCAACAACCAGACCGGCGGGTTGAACGTCTACGCCGTCGAGCACGGCATCAAGCTCGGCGCGAAGCTGGTGTGGATGCCGACCTTCACGTCGGCGAACCACATCAACGAACACAAGAAGGACGCGCACTTCAAGGACAAGTTTCCGCAGGCCAAGAAGAAAATGCTCGAGCCGACACCGCTGACGGTGCTCGACGCGAACGGTCGGCTCGTCCCCGAGGTGGCTCCGATCCTCGACCTGATCGCGGAGCACGACGTCGTGCTCTCCGGCGGCCATCTCAACATCGGCGAGATCTTCCCGCTGTTCGAGGAGGCGAAGCGGCGCGGCGTGAAGCGGCTGCTGGTGAACCATCCGACCTACGTGGTCGGCGCGAGCCTCGACGACATCCGCAAGCTCGTCGGCATGGGCGCGTACGTCGAGCACTCGATGTGCATGTTCGTGCCCGGCTCCAAGTTCAAGTTCTACGACCCGCCGGAGCTCGACGGGATGATCGAGGCCGGCACCGTCGAACGGACGATCCTCGGCTCCGACCTGGGCCAGGTCGGCAATCCGCGCCTCGTCGACGGCTTCCGCAACGTGATCGAGACCGTCCTCGACCTCGGCTATCCCGAGGCCGCGGTGCGCAAGATGGTCTCGTCGAACGCCGCCGGGCTGATCGGCCTCAACTAGCCGCGCCCCGCGCATGTCGCCCGCGAACGCCGACAAGCTGGAGCGCACCGAGCGCGAACCGTCCGAAGCGGACGACAACACGCTCGACTCGGTCGCCGTCGTAGCGCAGATCCTCGACGAGCTCGCGGCCGCCCGGCAGCCGCTCGGCGTGACCCAGCTCGCCCGCCAGCTCGAGCACTCGAAGGCGCGCATGCACCGCTACCTCACCTCGTTGCGGCGCGCCGGCCTGGTCGAGCAGGACGCGGCGAGCGAGCGCTACCGGCTCGGCTGGAAGCTCTTCCAGCTCGGCGAGGCGGCCGGCCAGCAGTTCGACCTCCGCCGCCTCGCCGAAGGGCATCTGCGGCGGCTGCGCGATCTCACCGGGCTGACCGCGCTCCTCTCGGTGCCGGTGAACGGCGAGGCGCTCGTGATCGCCGCGGTCGAGAGCGAGCGCAACGTGTGCATCACCGTGAAGCCGGGCAACCGGCCGGCGGCGCACTGCTCCGCCCAAGGGCGCGTCGTGCTCGCGTTCGCCGACGAGGCGGTACAGGGCCGCCAGCTGGGGCGCAAGCTCGCGGCGTTCACGCCGCAGTCGATCACCGAGCCGGACGCGGTGCGCGAGCGGCTGGCGGCGATCCGCGAGCGGCTGTACGAGGACGCGCCGAACGAGATCCTCACCGGCATCAACACGCTCGCGGCGCCGATCCTGCGCGACGGCGACACGCTGGTCGGCATGATCGGCATCGTCGGCTCGGTGCAGGACATCCCGTCGCCGGCACTGCCGCAGCAGGTCGACCTGGTGCGCGGCTGCGCCGCCGCGCTCTCCGACCTGCTCGAAGGCACGCTCTACCGCACCCGCGGCATCCAGGTTCCCCGTGAGCTGAAGGCGCTCTCTTCGGTTCGCGCCACACCGCTCCCAACCAAGGAGGATTCGTGATGTTCACCCGACTGCCGGGCCTGCTCTGCGGGCTCGCGATTGCGACTGCCGCTGCGGCCCTCGCCACCGACGCGGTGGCGCAGGCCTTCCCGTCCAAGCCAGTGAAAGTGCTCGTGCCCTATCCGCCCGGCGGACCCGTGGACGGCGTCGCGCGCGGCCTGACCCAGAGCCTGGCGACGCTCTGGGGCCAGCCAGTCGTGGTGGAAAACCGCCCCGGCGCGAACGAGATCATCGCCGTGCAGACGACTGCCAAGTCGCCGGCCGACGGCTACACCCTGCTGCTCGGGACCGAAGCCGCGTACTCGCTCAACGGGTTCCTCTACGCCAACCTGCCCTACGACCCGGTGCGCGATCTCGCACCGATCAGCAAGGTCGTCCACGTCAACATGGTCCTGATCGTCAAGGGCGACCTGCCGGCGAACAACGTGAAGGAGTTCGTCGCGCTCATGAAGAAGGAGGGCAAGTCGCACAACTACGGCTCCGCCGGCGCGGGCGGCACGACGCATCTCGCGATGGAAGGCTTCAAGCGCGACGCCGGGTTCGAGATGACGCACGTCCCCTACAAGGGCATCGCTCCTGCGGTAAGCGACATGCTGTCGGGCTCGATCGACGCGATGTTCGCGGGCATGACCGCCGCCACGCCGCATCTCAAGAGCGGCAAGATGAAGATCCTCGCGATCTCTGGTGCCAACCGGGCGAAATCGCTGCCCGACGTGCCCACCTTCAAGGAGGCGGGCTATCTCGCGACCGAAGCGAGCTTCTATCTCGGCCTTACCGCCCCGGCCGGGACGCCGGCGCCGGTTATCGCCAAGATCGCGGCCGACGTGCGCAAGGTCGTGAGCGACCCGGCGTTCCAGGAGCGCTTCATGGCGCCGTACGGGTTCGACGCCGTCGGGGATACGCCCGAGCAGTTCACGGCGTTCCTGAAGAAGGATCGAGAGGTTTCGGAGAAGCGGATCAAGGCGGTCGGGGTCAAGCTCGACTATTGAGGTCGCCGGTGTCGCATCCCGGCGACGCCGGGCGGGCAGCCGGGCTCGCCGGCCGCCGCCGTTCGTGGCGGGGGGCCAACCGGTCACACCCCGGACATACAGGAATGAAGCCCTCACTCGGGTAAGGATTCGCTCTCTCTGCGGCGCACAATCGCCCCGGTGCCAAATTCGTCGTGGCGTTCCCGGCCCGGGAACGCCTAAAATATAAGCACGACAAAAACCGGGGATCCGGGAGAACCGGACGTCGGCGCTACGGCGCCCCTGGAACACTATAAGACGACGTCGCTAGAGGGAAGCTATGCGTGCCATTCTCGTTGCCGCTGCGGCGGCGACCGGCTTTGCCGCCGTTCAACCCGCTCTTGCGCAACTCAAGGTCAGCATCTCCGGCGAAGCGCGCGAGGAAATCAGCACCGCGGCGTTCGTCGACCGCTACAGCTCGCTCGCGAATTACGTCGGCGTGTCGACCGGCACCGACATCCGCCTGAGCTTCGGCCGCGACCTGACGCGCGAGCTCGCCCGCACGCGTTCGCGCGGGTACGACCTCATCATCGGCCCGGCGCACGTCATCGGCAGCGCCATCCGCTACGGCTACGAACCGGTGGCCCGGTTCCCGGGCGAGGAGCGCGCGGTGCTGATCGCCTCGGAGGCGAGCGGCATCAAGTCGCTGGCCGAGGCGCGCGGGGCGCGGCTCGCGCTGCCGCCCACCGATTCGCTCGCGACCTACCTCGCGCGGGGCGAGCTCAACGCCATCGGCACCCCGACCAGGGAGTACTTCAAGGACATTCGCGAGTTCCGCTACCACGAGGCGGCGCTGCTCGCGCTCGAGCTCGGGCTCGCCGACGTGGCGGTGGCCGACCGGCGGCTCGCCGAGGAGTGGCTCGCCCGGAACAAGGGCCGCATCCTGCTCGAGACCAAGGGCGCGCCGATGACCGGCGTCGCGGTGCTCTCGAGCCTCGACCGCGCGGTCAAGGACCGGATCAAGGCGGCGTTCCTCGCCCCGAATCCGAAGACCGTCGCCTCGGTCGACCTCGCCGGCCTCGACGTGCGCAAGATGCAGCCGATCACGGTCAAGGAGTACGACTACGTCTCGACCCTCGGCTACTTCACCCCGCGCGTGCTCGACGGCGTGAAGATCGTGAGCGCCGAGGAGGTCGCCGAGATGATGCGCAAGGGCGTGCCGCTCTTCGACACCCGCGTCGAGGAGGAATACCGCGACAAGCACATCAAGGGCGCGAAATGGCTGCCCTACGCCGAGAAGAGCACGAAGGAGGTCGCATTCGACGCGAAGCGCGATCATTTCGACCTCGCCGGGCTCGCCGACAAGAGCGCGCCGGTGATCTTCTCCTGCAACGGCGCGGAGTGCTGGAAGAGCTACAAGTCGTGCGTCACCGCGCGCGCCCAGGGTTTCACCCAGGTGTACTGGTTCCGCGGCGGCTTCCCCGAGTGGATGGCGAAGGGCTATCCGGTCGACGCGGTCGCCAAGAACGTCGTGCTGACGCGCTAGCGTCGCCCGCGCACGCATCCCCCGCGCGGAGCCCTGCGCGCGGTGCTCGCGCGCAACCCCCGCTCCCAGGTGGCACTGGCGCGCCGTACGGCGCCGGCAGTACCATCCCCGCTCCCGCACCACCCCCCGCTACCTGGAAGGAGGAGCCATGAGGCGATCGTTCGTGCATCTTCTGGCCGCTGCCGCGGCGGCGTTCGCGGCCACGAGCGCGTGGGCGCAGGCCCCGGTCAAGATCGGCATCGTCACCTTCCTCTCGGGTCCCGCGGCCGGGCCGTTCGGCGTGCCGGCGCGGAACGCGGCCGAGATCATGGCCGAGTCGCTGAACGCCGGCCGCGCGCCGGGCGCCTACGCGACGAAAGGCTTCGGCGGCGCGCCGGTCGACCTCGTGCTGATCGACGAGGCCGGCGGACCGCAGAAGCAGGTGCAGGAGCTGCGCAACCTCGCGCAGCGCGTCGATCTCGTCATCGGCTACATCTCGAGCGGCGACTGCCTCGCCGTCGCGCCGGTGGCCGAGGAGCTGAAGAAGCTCACCGTCCTCTTCGACTGCGGCACGCCGCGCATCTTCGAGGATGCAAGCTACCGGTACGTGTTCCGCACCGGCGCCACCGCGACCGGCGATGCGGTCGCGCTCGCGCGCTATGTGCTCGACCGCCGGCCCGGCGTCAAATCCTTCGCCGGCATCAACCAGAACTACGCGTGGGGCCAGGATTCCTGGAACGACTTCGAGGCGGCGATGAGGGCGCTCAAGCCGGATGTCGAAGTCAAGACCTCGCAGATGCCGAAACTCTTCGCCGGTCAGTTCGGCGCCGAGATCTCCACGCTGCTCTCGAGCAACGCCGAGGTGATCCACTCGAGCTTCTGGGGGGGCGACCTCGAAGGGCTTGTGCTGCAGGGCGCCCCGCGTGGCCTCTTCCAGAAGCACCTGGTGCTGCTCGCCGCCGGCGAACCGGCGATCAACCGCCTCGGCACGAAGATCCCCGACGGCACGATCATCGGCGCGCGCGGGCCGTTCGGCCCGTTCTCGCCGGGCACCGAGCTCGACAAGTGGTTCCGCGCGACGTTCCAGGAGCGCTACGGCGTGCCGCCGAACTACGCCGCATACAAGATGGCGCAGGCGATCCTCGGCGTGAAGACGGCGTACGAGAAGGCGCAGAAGGCGGGCGCCGCAACGCCGAATCAGGAGCAGATCATCGGCGCGCTCGAGAACCTGACGTTCGAAGCGCCCGGCGGCACGGTGCGCATGGCGCTCGGCAAGGGGCACCAGGCGGTACAGGGCGTCGCCTACGGCGTCGCGAAGAGCGTGGGCGGCGAGCTCACGCTGGTGGACGTCAAGCACTATCCGCCCGAGCAGACGACGCCGCCCGACGGCGTGAAGAGCGAGGCCTGGATCAAGTCGGGCTTCAAGGCGAAGTAGCCGCCCGCAGCGGACGGGCCAAGGCGCGGGCGCGAGCCCGCGCCACCCTTCGCCCTTCCCCCCTCCTCCACCTAGCGCGCGATGACCGACCTCGCCGCCGTCCTCTTCGACGGCGTCGTGTACTCCTCGTGGCTGTTCCTGATGGCCGCGGGGCTCACGCTGATCTACGGCGTGATGAAGATCCTCAACATCGCCCACGGGTCGCTGTACGCGCTCGGCGCGTACGCCGGGGCCTCCATGGTCGGCGCGTGGCTCGCTGGAGGTCACCCGGCGGTCGCGAGCTACGCGCTTCTCGCCGTCGCGGCGCTTGCCGTCGGACTGACCGCCGGTCCGCTCCTCGAGCGCGGACTGCTGCGGCTCGTGTACGGCAAGGACGAGGTGGTGCTCCTCCTCGTCACCTACGCGGTGTTCCTCATCCTCGAGGACGCCATCAAGCTCGTCTGGGGCGTGGAGTCGCTCATGGTCTCCGAGCCGTATGCGCTGCCGGGCAACTTCCTCATCGGCGAGCTCGCCTATCCGGTCTACAACCTGATCCTGATCGGCGCGGCAGTCGCGCTCGGGCTCGCGGTCGCTTGGGGCCTCTACCGGACGCGATCCGGAAAGCTGCTCCTCGCCGTCATCCACGACCGCGAGATCAGCGCCGCGATGGGTATCAACGTCGACCGCACGTATCTCTACACCTTCACCATCGGCGCCACCCTCGCGGCGGCCGGCGGCGCGCTGACCGCGCCGACCATCGCCGTCTCGCCGGGTATCGGCGTGGAGGTGATCGTGCTGTCGTTCGCGGTAGTGGTCATCGGCGGCCTCGGCAGCCTCGGCGGCGCGGCGCTCGGCGCGTTGATGGTGGGCGTCGTTCGCTCGATCATGGTGCGCTACTGGCCCGAGGCCGAGCTCTTCACGATCTACCTCGTGATGGCGCTCGTCCTGATCGCGCGACCGAAGGGTCTTTTCGCCGCCCCGGAGGCGCGCAAGATATGACCCGCGAGCACACGCCGCTCATCCTCGTTGCCGCGTGCGCGTGCCTCCTCGCGGCTGCGCCGGTCGCGCCGCAGTGGCTCGTGTTCCTGCTCACGCTCGCGCTCGCCAAGGGGCTCGTCGTACTCGGCCTCCTTCTGCTCATGCGCACCGGCCTCGTGTCGTTCGGGCAGGGACTCTATTTCGGGCTGGGCGCCTACGCGGCCGCGCTGCTCGGCGCCCGGGGCGGCGTGCTCGACGGACTCGTCATGATCGTCGCGGCGATCGTCGCCGCGGCGGCCATCGCGGCGGCGATCGGCCTGCTGCTCGCGCGCTACCGCGAGATCTTCTTCGCGATGCTCTCGCTCGCGTTCTCGATGATCCTCTATGGGCTCCTGGTGAAGAGCTCGACGCTCGGGTCGACCGACGGCTTCAACCTCCACGCCAAGTCCTTCGCCGGCTTCGCGCTCGCGGACGGCGCGGGCGGGCGGGTGTTTTACGTCGCCGCGGTGATCGCGGTGTTCGCGGCGGGGCTCGCCGTGCACCGGTACCTCGGCTCGCACTACGGCCGGCTTGCGACGGCGATCCGGGACAACGAGCTCCGCGTCGAGTACCTGGGCGCGTCGGTGTTCCGCGTCGTCTACGCGAACTACGTGGCCGCCGGCGCGCTCGGCGGGCTGGGGGCGCGCTCGCCGCGCTGGCGGTCGGGCACGTCGATCCCGAGACGACGTACTGGACGACCTCGGGCGAGTTCGTGTTCATCGCCGTGCTCGGCGGCACCGGCAACGTGGCGGCGCCGTTCCTGGCGGCTGGCGTCTTCGAGGCAGTGCGTACCCTCGCGAACCAGTACGCGCCAAACGTATGGCAAATGACGCTCGGCATCGTCATGCTCCTCCTCATCCTGTTTCTCCCGGCGGGGTTGTGGGCGCTCGTCCCGCGGCGGAAGGGTCAGGCGTGAACCCGGTCCTCGTCGCGACCGGCGTGAACCGCAGCTTCGGCGCGGTCGTCGCGGCCGCCGACCTGAACGTGTCGGTGGCGCCGGAGTCGGTCGTCGGGCTGATCGGCGCGAACGGTGCCGGCAAGACGACGTTCATCAACATGGTCACCGGTTACCTCAAGCCCTCTTCGGGTTCGATCCGGTGCGACGGTGCGGAGCTCACCGCGCTCGAGCCGCGCCGCGTCACGCAGCTCGGGGTCTCGCGCTCGTTCCAGATCCCGCAGCTCTTCAACACCCTGAGCGCGCGCGAAAACCTGCTGGTCGCGGTCGGCATCGTCGCCGCGGCGGCGCACGCCTGGGCGCATTCGAAGCTGAGCCCGGCCGGTGCCGGTGCGGCCACCGACGAGATGCTCGAGCGGTTCGGCCTCGTGGCATATCGCGATCGGCCCGCGGGCCTGCTGCCCGAGGGCGTGCGGAAGCTCCTCGACGTGGCGATGGCGCTCGTCGTGCAGCCGCGAGTCCTGCTCCTGGACGAGCCGACGAGCGGCGTCTCGGCCGACGAGAAGTTCGCGATCATGGACCTGGTGATGGGCGCGGCGCGCGGCGTGACCGTGCTCTTCGTGGAGCACGACATGGACATCGTCGGGCGCTACGCGCAGCGCGTGTTGGCGTTCGCCGACGGCCGGATCATCGCCGACGGCGAGCCGCCGGCCGTGCTTGCCGACGCCGAAGTGCGGCGCTACGTTATCGGCGAAGCGCATGCTTAGGGTGAGCGCGCTCTCGGTTGCGATCGGCTCGGTCGGCATCCTGCGCGACGTGAGCTTCGAGGTCGCGAGCGGCGAGTTCGCCGGCCTGATCGGGCGCAACGGCGCCGGCAAGACCACGCTCATGCGCACGATCATGGGCCTCCTGCCGTTCCGCGGCGGCGCGGTCGAGTTCGACGGCATCCCGCTCGAGCGCGTGCCCACGCACCGGCGGGTGTCGCTCGGCATCGGCTACATGCCCGAGGACCGCCGGCTGGTACCCGGACTCTCGGTGGAGGAGAACGTCCTGCTGCCGGCGTGGTCCGCGCGCCTGCCCGACGCCGGCGCGCGGCTCGCGCGCGTGTACGAGGCCGTCCCGGAGGTCCGCGCGTTCCGCGACCGCAAGGCGCTGCAGCTCTCGGGCGGACAGCAGAAGCTGGTCGCGCTCGCGCGGGCGCTCGTCCCCGGGACGAAGCTCCTGCTGCTGGACGAGCCGTTCGAAGGGGTCGCACCGGTACTCGCCCGCCGGCTCGCCGAAGTGATCGCCGGGCTCCGGCGCGAGGGGCTCTCGGTCATCCTCTCCGAGTCGAGTCTCACGCACGCGAAGGGGCTGCTCGACCGCGTTTTCGTAATCGACCGCGGCGCGGTCGCCGGCGGCTAGGATGCCCGGCGTCGGAAGTACAGCGCTGCGGAGCGTCTGGCACCCCGTCGGCTACAGCGCCGACCTGACCGACGCACCGCGCGCCGCGATCCTGCTCGACGAACGCGTGGTGCTGTGGCGCGACTCCACGGGCGTCGCCCGCGCGATGCGGGACGCGTGTGTCCATCGCGGCACCGCGCTCTCGCTCGGCCGCGTGCAGGGCGACACGATCGTCTGCCCGTACCACGGCTGGCGCTACGGGGCCGACGGCAAGTGCCGCCACATTCCGCAGCTCGAGGATCCCGCACGGGTGCCCTCGCGCGCCTTGGTCCCCGCGTATCACTGCGAGGAGCGGCACGGCCTCGTCTGGGTGGCGCTTGAGGCGCCGCGCTGGCCGATCCCCGACATTCCGGAGTTCGCCGATCCGCGCTGGCGCGTGGTGCGTACCGGCCCGTTCGAATGGAACGCCAGCGCGTCGCGGCAGCTCGAGAACTTCACCGACTTCGGCCACTTCGCGTTCGTGCACGAAGGCCTGCTCGGCAACCCCGCGCGGGCGGTGGTGGCGCCGTACGACGTAGAGACCGCGGGCCACGTCGTGCGCTACGCCTACGGGCGCCCCGACCAGCCGAACACCGACGCGCTGCCGGTCTTCGCGGCCGAGGAACGCAAGGACGCGACGCGCCGCACCCGCTACGAGATCCACCTGCCGTACACGATCGTCGAGCACATCGACTGGGGCGGCACGGACGGCATGGTCTATCTCTTCGTCGCGCAGCCGGTGAGCGGCGAGCGCTGCATCGGTTACTGCTTGGTCGCGCGCAACTACAACCTCGACCAGCCGGACGCGGTTATGCAGGCCTTCGAGCGCACGATCTTCGCCCAGGACCAGCGCATCGTCGAGTCGCAGCAGCCGCCGAGCGTCCCGTTCGAGCCCGAGGCCGAGCTTCACCTCGCGTTCGACAAGGTCGCGCTGGCGTGGCGCCGGGCGATGCGCGAGCAGGGACTGGCACCCTAGCCGATGCCGGCCCGCGACCTCGCGACACTCGAGCGCAACAAGGACCGGTTCGGCGCCCGCGCCGCTGAAGCCAAGCTCATCCTCCTCGCCCGCCTGGAGCGCACGAGGCTCCGCACGCCGCGGCAGGTGGAGCGTCTGCACGAAGCGCTCTGCTTCATGCGCGCGTATCCGGGCGATGCGATCGTGCTCGCCGCCGTCGAGCACGTCCTCGAGCGGTTCCCCGACCGCACCGACCTGCGTCGTCACCGCGCGGCGCTCGTGGGCAGCGGGATCGCCGGGACCGCGATCCGCTTCCGATTCTTCTGGCCGAGCGCGCTCTGGCTGGCGGGGCGCTGGCCCGACCGCCTGCTGCTCGACCGCGACGATGCCGACGCCGAGGGGGCGATCGCGCGCGCGCTCCCGCTGCTCGTGACGCCGGCGGAGGGCGCGGCGCTCCGCGAGCTCGATCTGCCGGGCTACGCGGCGGTCGACCGCCTGCGCGGACGCCGCGAGGCCGACGGCGCATTCCTCGTGCGGCGCGTCGCATCGATGCCGGGCGACACGTTCACGCGCGAGGCGTTCTTCGACGCGATCGACGCGAGCTTCGAGCTCGTGCCCGGCGCGGACACGCCGGCCCGCACGCACGCGCAGCTCGGTTTCGCGCCGGTCGCGTTCCCCGACCCGCCGCTGCGTCGCGGGCGCCCGGACCTCCGTGCCGAGCTGCGCCGCGCACCGCGCGCTGTCAAACGGCTCTCGCTGCAAGCGGGGCGTCGCGCCGTCGAGCTCGGGCGCGCGGCGATGGCGACGCGCGAGCGGGACATCGACGGTTTCGCCTACGGCGACGCACGCGACGCGTGGCTCGTCGACGACGGCGACGGGCTCGCCTTCACGCTGAACGGGGTCGCGCCCGAGCGACGCGCGGTCGTGCCGGCGACCTACGGCTCGCTCACGCTGCGGAACGGCGTGCCGATCGCGTACCTCCAGGTCGATCTCGCCGGGCGGTCGGCGGCGCTCTCGTACCACGCGTTCGCGACCTTTCGCGGCGGCGAAGCCGCGTACACCGTGGCGCGGATGCTGACGATGCTGCACCACGTGCTCGGCGCCGAATCGTTCACCCTCGATCCGTACCAGCTCGGCAAGGGCAACGACGACGGCATCGAGTCCGGCGCGTGGTGGTTCTACTACAAGCTCGGCTTCCGGCCGCGGGCGGCGGGCGTGAAGCGCGTGCTGCGCGGCGAGCTCGCGCGCCTGCAGGCGAACGCGCGCCACCGGTCGAGCGCCGCGACGCTCCGCAAGCTTGCGGAAGGCCATCTCGTGTTCGACGTGGATCCGCGGCACCCGGTGCCGCTGCCGCCGCTCGCGGCGATCGGCATGCGCATCGCGGACGCGCGCGGCGAGCGCGGACGCGCCCTGCAGGAAGCGAGGCGCGGGGCGATGCGGCTGGTGGGCGTGCGTTCGCTCGACGGCTGGACGCCGGGCGAGCGGCTGGCGTGGGAGCGATGGAGCCCGCTGATCCTGACGCTCCCTGGTGTGTCCCGCTGGAGCGCGGCGAACCGGCGCGCGCTGACCCGGATCGTGCGCGCGAAAGGCGGCCGGAGCGAAATCGATTACGCGGTGCGATTCAACGCTCATCCGCTGCTCGGGCGGGCGCTGCTCGGCGCCGGCCCGAGATAGCGGGCGCGGATCAGCCCGACTCCTTGCTCCGGTCCCAGAAATTCGGCAGCGTCGGTTTGGAGTAGCCGGACACGAACGGCCTGGCTGCGCCGGTCGCCGCGTCGAACACGTGCCGCTTCACCGCGCCGATGTTGCCGCCGTAGACATGGATGCTGACCGAGGCGCGATCACCGAGCGCGTTCTCGACCACGTGCACGTCGCCGACCGTCGGCGAGACCTTGTCCACGTCGCCCGGCTCGCACCGGTGCTGCGCCCGCGGCGCCATCGGCGCCCCCGCCCGCGGCGGATCGTACTCGTGGCAGTTCTCGGCCCCGCGCATCACGCCGACCATGCCCCACACCGTGTGGTCGTGAATCGGCGTCTTCACGCGCGGCCCCCACACGAACGAGACCACCGAGAACCGCTCGCGCGGGTCGCAGTACAGGAGATACTGCCGGTAGGCACCCGGGGCTTCCTCGGCGAACTCGTCGGGGAGCCAGTCGTCGTGGCGGACGAGGTCGGAGAGGAGCGGTGCGCCCTCGCGGAAGATCCGCTGCTCGTCTCCGGCGGCGGCATCCACCAGGGCGCTGAACGAGGCAAGGAACGCTCGGAAGCGGGCGGGGTTCGTCATTTGCAGATCTCCAGCGCGGACGCCGCTATTCAGGATATATAAGCGTAGCGCCGATCTCGACAGAAGGAAACGACGTTGAATCGCCACCGGGTCTTTCTCGCCGGCGCGTCCGGCGCCATCGGCCGCCGGCTTGCGCCCTTGCTCGTCGGCGCCGGCTACGAGGTGTTCGGGACCACACGCTCGAAGGAGAAGGCGGCGGCGCTCGAGGCGCAGGGGGTCGTCCCGGTCGTCGTCGACGCGTTCGATGCACCGGCGCTCGCAGCCGCGATGACCGCGGTGCGCCCGGCGACCGTCATCCACCAGCTCACCGATCTGCCGCCGGGCCTCGATCCGAGCCGCCTCGCGGAAGCGCTCGCGCGGAATGCGCGCATCAGGAGCGAGGGGACGCGAAATCTCGTCGCGGCCGCGCTCGCCGCGGGCGCGCGGCGCCTCGTCGCGCAGAGCATCGCTTGGGCGTACGCCACCGGATCCCGGCCCTATGCCGAGGACGCGCCGCTCGATCTCGGCGCCGAAGGCGCGCGCGCGGTCACGGTTCGAGGCGTCGCGACGCTCGAGCGGCTCGTGCTCGGATCGCCGCCGCTCGAGGGCGTCGTCCTGCGCTACGGCCAGCTCTACGGCCCGGGCACCGGGCGCGAGGCGCCGGCCGGCGATGCGCCGCTCCACGTCGACGCCGCGGCGCACGCCGCACTTCTCGCGATCGAGTGCGCGGGGCTCGGTGTCTTCAACGTCGCCGAAGACTCGGGGTTCGTATCGATCGGGCGGGCGCGCCGCGAGCTCGGGTGGGACCCGGCGTTCCGGCTGGAGCGCGGGCAGGCGGCGTAGCGCCGCCGCTCACTTCAGTATCGCGTAGAGATCGCTGTAGTCGTCGGTCCACAGCCGGATCGAGCGCTCGGCGGTGAGCGCCTCGACCGCGCCCGCGAGCGGCGGCTGCTCGAACGCGGCCGCCGAATCGGCGAACAGCACCCACGTCGTGCCGTAGGTGCCCTTCTCGTCGTTCGAGTCGTCGTCCACGAGGCGCACCTCCTTCCCTAGCGTCTCCGCCGCCTCCTTCAGCACCGGCTTCAGGTCGAGATAGCGGTTGGAGATGTGCACCGCAAGGATGCCGCCGGGCTTGAGGTGACGGAAGTAGGTCTGGAACGCCTCGGCGGTGAGGAGGTGCACCGGGATCGAGTCGCTCGAGAACGCGTCCACCGCGAGGACGTCGAACGCCTGCGGCGGCTCCGACTCGAGCGAGAGCCGCGCATCGCCGAGGATGACGTCAAGCTGCGCCTTCGTGTCGGCGAGGTAGGTGAACTCCGTCAGCGCGAGGTCGACGACCTGCGGGTTGATCTCGTAGACGCGCACCGCGTCGCCCGGCCGGCCGTACGCGACGAGCGTGCCGGCGCCGAGCCCGATCACGCCGATTTTCACCGCGCCGCCGGCGCGCATCGCCTCGATCGCCCGGCCGACGCCGGAGGTCTCCCCGTAGTACGTCGTCGGCCAGCCGCGCCGCTCGGGGTCGATGAACTGCTTGCCGTGGGTGATCGTGCCGTGCGTCAGGACGCGCATCGCGTCGGGCCCGTCGCCCGTGTCGTACACCTTGAGCGACGCGTAGAAATTGCGCGTGAGCAGGCGCACGCCGGACCCGAGATCGACGTAGATCCAGGCGAGCGCGCTGGCGAGCACCGCGGCGAAAAGCGCGGTGCCGGCGACCGTCGCGCGCTGCGCGCGATCGTTCGGGAAGCCGGCCCGATCGCCGGCGAGCACGATCGCGACCA
This sequence comes from uncultured beta proteobacterium, assembly GCA_963789885.1. GTDB lineage: Bacteria > Pseudomonadota > Gammaproteobacteria > Burkholderiales > SG8-39 > DATEDA01. The sequence continues at coordinate 60,560 of CAWBNB010000035.1, forward strand.
GCACCGCGGTCAACACGAGGCCGGCCGGCAGCTCGTAGAGATCCGGGAACGCCCGCGGCGCGATCAGGCCGACGAACACGCCGCCGAGCGCACCGCCGACCGAGATCGCGACGAAGAACGCGGTCAGGTGCCGCGGGTGCGGCTTCATCCGTGCGAGCTCCCCGTGGCACACCATGCACGCGACGAAGAGCGTCGCGCAGTAGAGCGGGATCATCACCCACAGCTGCGGGTTGTGATAGTCGCGGTAGAGCGTGACGCACACGCCGACGAAGCCGGCGGCGAGGAGCGGCAGGAAGTGCTTGCGGCGGTACCAGCTGCGCCCCTCGAAGCAGAGGATGAACGAGAGGAGATAGAGCGCGAGCGGCAGCACCCAGAGGAACGGAATCGGCGCGACGTTCTGCGACAGGTGGCTGGTGAAGGCGAGTAGCAGGATCGACGCCGCGGCGGCGAGCGCGGCCCACAGCGCATAGTCCCCGGGCCGCGGCGCCGTCGCCTCGCCGTCGGCGGCGGCCGGAATCTCCGCCGGCGCGGTGCGACTGCGCCACGCGAGCGCGGCGCACGCGATCGCGAACGCGACGAACCCGCCCGACCAGCCGAGCGCCTGCACGCGCGTCGGCAGCCACGGCTCGACGACGAACGGATAGCTGACGAGCGCGAGCATCGAGCCGAGGTTGGAGAGCGCGTAGAGCCGGTAGGGCATCGCGCCGCGCTCGGCGCGCGCGTACCAGGCCTGCACGAGCGGGCTCGTGGTCGCGAGCAGGAAGTACGGCAAGCCGACGCTCGCAGCGAGGAGGCCGAGGATCCGCAGGCTCGGGTCCGCTTCGCCGTGGGGCTTCCAGCTCGCGTCGGGCAGGATCGGCAACGCGGCGATCCCGGCGACGAGCAAAGCGAGGTGCACGAGCGTCTGCGTCCGCGGTTTGAGCGACCGGATCGACCAGTGCGAGTACCCGTAGCCGCCGACGAGCAGCAGCTGGAAGAAGAGCATGCACGTCGTCCAGACCGCGGCCGACCCGCCGAACCACGGCAGGATCATCTTGGCGATGATCGGCTGCACCTGGAACAGCAGGAACGCCGAGACGAGGATGGTTACCGCGTAGAGCATGCGAGCAGGAACCGCCAAGGCGCCCTTGGCGTCGTGGCGCACCGGGAGTTCAGGACTTGATGCCCGGCATGTCGAAGCCGGCGCCGGCGAGCTCGCTTACCAGCTTCGCGCGCTCGCCGAGCGTCAGCTCGACGAGCGGCGGCCGCACGGTCAGCCAGTCGGCGTCGTCGGCGTAGTGGGCGATCGTCGCCTTGAGCGCCGGGATCATCGACACCTGGGCCTGCAGGATGCCGCGCACCTTGTCGGCGGTGGCTTGCAGCGTCTCGGCCTCCGCCGACTGCCACGCGCGGTAGACCTTGTCGATGCCGTGCGGGTTGACGTTCGCGCCGGCGGTGATGCAGCCGACGCCGCCCGCGCTTCATCGTGCGCAGCAGGAACACTTCGCTCCCGGCGAAGACGTCGAAGCCCTGCTTCCCGAAGGCGTCGATCATCGCCTTGGTATTGTTCCAGTCGCCGGAGCTGTCCTTGACGCCCGCGGTCGCCTTCGGGTAGGCCTTCAGCAGCCGCTCGATCAGACCGAGCGTGATCGGCACCTGCGACACCGGCGGGATGTGATAGAGGTAAACCTGCAGCCGGTCGTCGCCGACGCGCTGGATCACCTCGCTGAAGTTCCGGAACAGGCCCTCGTCCGGCACGCCTTTGTAATAGAACGGCGGGAGCATCAGCGCGCCCGCGCAGCCGAGCTTCACCGCGTGCGCGGTGAGCCGTACCGAGTCCGTGAGCGCGGAGCAGCCGGTGCCCGGCATCAGCGCCGCCGCGGGCACGCCGCCTTCGACGAGCTGCTCGAGGAGCGTCATCCGCTCGTCGACGGAAAGCGAGTTCGCCTCCGAGTTGGTGCCGAACACGGCGAGGCCCGAGCAGCCGTGCGCGAGCAGCCACTTGCAGTGGCGAACGAAGCGCTTGGCGTCGGGGGCGTAGTCCGTCCGGAACGGCGTGACGACCGGCGAGAGCACGCCGCGGAGTGAGTTCGTTGAGTCATGGCAGTCCTTGCAAGACGGCTTGCGAGGCCGCGATTCTAGCGGATCGCCCCTCTGCGGACACTCGCGCTTGACCCTGCGCGCGGCCGGCTGCGACACTGCGCTAGGAGGAACCATGCGCCGCTACCGATCGACGCTCGCCGCCGTCGCGCTCCTCGCCGTCGCCGCAGCGGCGACGGCGCAGACCTACCCCGACCGACCGGTGCGCCTCATCGCGCCGTGGCCACCCGGCGGCAGCGTCGACACGACCGCGCGCTACATCAACGAGCAGCTCGGCAAGGAGCTCGGGCAGCCGGTCATCATCGAGAACCGGAGCGGAGCGACCGGCAACATCGGATCGGAGGCGGTGGCGCGGGCGAAACCGGACGGCTACACCCTGTTGATCAACACGATCACGATCGCGACCGCGCCGGCGCTCTTTCCCAACCTGCCCTTCGACGTCCTCAAGGACTTCGCCCCGATCTCGCTCGTCGCCGAGGCACCGCATCTCCTGATCGTCAGCAACAAGGTGCCGGCGAAGAACGTCGCGGAGCTCGTGGCGCTGATGCGGGCGAATCCCGGCAAGCTGAGCTACTCGTCCGCGGGCAACGGCAGCAACTTCCACATGGCCGGCGAGCTCTTCAAGGAGCTGTCGAAGACCTACGCGCTGCACGTGCCGTACCGCGGCGGCGGACCGGCAATGCTCGACACGATCTCGGGGCAGGTCGATTTCAGTTTCCCGAGTCTCACGGCGGCGCTGCCGCAGGCGACGGCGGGACGGGTGCGCGGGCTAGCCGTGACGAGCGCGACGAGGTCGCCGGCGGCCCCCGACGTGCCCGACGATCGCGGAAGCCGGGCTGCCGGGCTACGCGTTCACGAGCTGGCAGCTCGTGCTCGCGCCCGCGGGGACGCCGCCCGAGATCCTCGCCCGCCTCCACCGCGCGATCGTCGAAACGATGAAAGCGCCTCAGGTGCAGGAGCGCTACGCGCGCGAGGGGACGATCCAGCGGAGCACCTCGCCCGAAGAAGCGAGCACGTTCCTCAAGGCCGAGGTCGCGCGCTGGACCGCGATCATCCGCGAGCGCGGAATCAAGGCGGATTGAGGTCGCCGCGCGCGGCGCCTTCCTCGCAGCGCAGCACTGCACCAACCCGGCGGTAACGTTTTAGAACGCCCGGCGCGGCCGCACCGGTCCGGCCGCGCTGACCGAATGTGCCTCGTGTCCGTTACATGCAGCGCGGCTGAAACACCGCAAGCGGCCGCACAACGGGGCTTTGCTCACGCTTCTCAAGATGTTAGGCGCGTGGCGCCGGCGGGCACGTTGCTTGCGGGCGGAAGTCTCTGCGGCGTGGCGTCGGGGTTTGCCTCGCCCGTCCCTATTGGCTCATGAGGAGAGTACGAATGAAGAAGACCATCATCGCCTCCGCGGTCGCCCTGATGTTCGGCGCCAGTGCACCGCTCTGGGCGAACCCGACGAACACCAACGCCGCCGACAGCAACCAAGCGATCAGCCAGAGCGCCGCTGCCACGTCCACCCAAACCGGCGGCACCGGCAGCGCTCAGGCGAACGAGGACTCGAGCGCCACCGTCAAGACCAAGACGGACAACAGCACCAATACCCGCACCAGCACCAGGACCGAGACCGACAACAGCATCTCGGATAGCAACAACACCAAGACCAAGACCGACACCGACACGCGGACCAACAACACCTACGGCGACGCAACCGGGGGGAACAGTTCGGCGGTGGCGAACAACGGTGGCACGGCGAGTCTCTTGAACACCAAGGTCGTTGCGCTCTCAAGGCTCGAGGGGACCGTGAGCGGCAACAGGATCAGTCATCTCGGGAACACCGCCTCGAACTGGGGCAACGCGAGCGGCGGCCGCGGTGGCCAAGGCGGCAACGGCCAGGGCGGTAACGGCACCGGCGGCCAAGGCACCGGCGGCAACGGCGGCAACGGTGGCAACGGCGGCGCCGGCGGCTCCGGCGGCAGCGCCACCAATGGCAGCGCCACCGCGGGTGCCGCCTCGAACGGCGGCGCGCGCACTGGCTCGGCCTATGGCGCCAATGGCGGCGACGGCGGCCGCGCGGGGAACGCGAAGGCGAGCGGCGCGAACGGCGGGGACGGTGAAGGCGGCAACGGCTGGGGCGGTCGCGCCGGCAACTCCGGCAGAGGCGGCGCTGGCGGCGAGGGCAGCGGCGGCAACGGCGGCAACTCCGGTAACGGCGGCAACGGCGGCAATTCCGGTGCCGGCGGGAACGGCACCGGGGGGGCTGGCGGCGCGTCCGGCACCGCGACTGGCGGCGCAGGCGGCAACGGCGGCAGCGGCGGATCGAGCACGACAGGAAGCGCCACTAGCGGCTCGGCCTCGGCCGGCGATGGCGGCAACGGCGGCCGCGGCGGTCTCGGCGACGGCGGCGGCGCGAACGGCCGGAACAGCGGCGGCGCGCTGGCAGCCAACGGCGGCAATCGCAGCGGCAGCGCGGGCAACGCGAACGGCGGAAACGGTGGCACGGCAACGCCGCCTGCAACGGGCGGAAATGGTGGCGCGGGCGGCTCCAACACCTCGGCGGGTAACGGCGGCAACGGCGGCGGCGGAACTTCGACTGGCGGTGACGGCACGCGCACGGGCGGCTCTGGCGTCGGCGGCAATGGCGGCGCGGGGGCGGCGGGTGCGCCGGCCACCGCGGCGGCGGCCACTGCCACGGGTGCGGCGGGTGGCGCGGGCGCGGTCGGTGCGACGGGTGCGACGGGCACCAGCACCGGTGGCGCGGGCGCGACTGGCACGGGTGCGGCGGCCGCCCCGGGCGGCGCGGGTGGCGCGAGCGCCGCTGGCGGCGCAGGCGGTGTCGGGAACGGCGGTGCCGGGGCCACGAGCGGCACTGGAGGCGCCGGCGGGGCCGGTACGGGTGGCGGTGGCGTTGGTGGCAATGGCGGCACCAATACTGCGACCAATACGTCCGGCACGGGCGGCGCAGGCGGCGCGGCGACGAGCGGCAACGCGAGCAATGGCAGCTCCTCCACCAGCGCGACTAACGGCAGCGCGACGGCGGGGAACGGCGCGGTCGGTGCGACGGGCGCAGCCGGTGGTGCGGGTCAAGGTGGCACCGGAGGCGTGGGCAATGGCGGCGTCGGGAACGGCGCGGTCGGCGGCGCGGGCGGGGCGGGCGGTACCAATACCGTCAACGCTGGCACGTTCGACCTGTCGAACACGATCTCGGGCTCGTTCTCGAACGGGGCGGGGATCATCCAGGCGACGCAGAACAGCGGCTTCGCGGCACTGATCCAGCAAAGCGTCAACGTTCAGGCGAACCTGACGATCCGCTAGGGCTGTCTCAAGCGTGAAACAGGGACCGGGGCGACCCGGTCCCTGCATCTGCTACGAGTTCCGATAGCGGCCGAGCGGCCCAGGAGATCCCGGCCATGACTTCACGCAAGCTGCATGCGGCGCTGCTCGCGTCGGCGGTGGTCATCGCGGCACCGCTCGCACGGGGAGAAGTCACCGACCTCGCGGCGGCGGTTGCGGCGTCAGCCTCGGCGGCGACGGTGGCACCGGGGGCCGACGCACCGCTCGGATCCGCCCTCAGCGACACCCGGCTCTCCGCTCAACGCGGCGGGCAGGATACCCAGCTGAGCGACATCAAGGCGAAGTCGGTGGTCAGCGACAACTCGGCGAATCACCTGACGACGGGCAACAACACGATCACCGAAAGTGCGTTCGGCCACACGGCGGGCATACCGATGGTGATCCAGAACTCCGGCAACAACGTCAGCATCCAGAACTCGACGATCCTGAATCTGCAGCTCCGCTGAGCCGAGGCACCATGAGCCCCCGTGGTACCGCAGGTTGGGCGTGCCTCGCGGCGGCGTTCGCGAGCGCTCCGGCCCTCGCGAACGGGACTGCCCGCCAGCTCGGCGAGCCGGGCAGCTCCTACTCGATGAGCGTGACCTCGCTCAAGGAGATGCGCCTCCGGGAAGCGTTCCGCACCACCCTGCGCCAGCAATACGACTTCAGCTGCGGGTCGGCGGCGGTGGCGACCCTGCTCACCCATCACTACCGCTTCCCCGTCAGCGAAGAGGCGGTGTTCCGCACGATGTACGACACCGGCGACCAGGCGCGGATTCAGCGCGAGGGGTTCTCGCTGCTGGACATCAAGCAGTACCTGGAAGCGAAGGGCTTCCAGGCCGACGGGTTCGAGGCAACGCTCGACAAGCTCGCGGAGGCGCGGGTCCCGGCGATCGTGCTGGTGCGCGAGCGCGGCTACAACCATTTCGTCGTCATCAAGGGCCTGGCGAACGGCAAGGTCCTGTTCAGCGACCCGGCGGCGGGGACGCGGATCCTGCCGCAGCGGGAATTCGAACTGATTTGGGTTGGTGGGATCCTGTTCGTCATCCGCAGTCACCGCGAAGCCGCACGCTTCAACGTCGCCGGCGACTGGATCGTGGGGCGGCCGGCTCCGATGGCCAACGGCATCGATCGCAACGGCGTCGGCTCGATGATGCTCATGCTCCCCGGGCGCAATGACTTCTAGCAAAACGAGGCGGGCCATGAACGATAATCGTGGGAGAAAGCTGGCACGTCGGGTCGTCGCCGCGCTATCGGGGCTCGCCCTGCTCGCGGTCCCGGCCTTCTCGCTCGCGCTGCGCGACCTGTGGCCTGCGCTCGGGCCACCACTGGCGGATCAACGTCTCGCCGCGATCCGCGGCGGCTTCACGACAGCGAGCGGTGCGCAATTCTCGTTCGGCATCGAGCGCACGGTCACCATCAACGGCGAGATGGTGGCGATCACGCGGCTGGTTCTGGACAATCTACAGAATCTGATGCTCGGGACGATGCCGATGGCGCAGTTCGCGACCACCCTCGGGACAGTGGTCCAGAATGGCCCCGGGAACAGCGCACCGGCCGCGGCGACGGTCACAGGCAGCACTCTGACCGGGGTCGTGGGCAACACGGTCACGGCAGGCGGCGGCGCCGCGCCGGCGAGTGCCGCACCCGCACAGTCGGCCACGACGATCCCGGCATCCGCGGTGGCTAGCCCATCCGCCCAGACAACGGCCACAGCCCCCACGACCGCTGCGACGACCGTGCCCGCGACCGCTGCGGCGCGACGGTGCCGGCCACGGTCGCGGCACAGAGCCCAACCGTTCAGCCGGCCACGTCCGCCGCGCCGACGGCCCCCGCCGCAGCCGCGCCGCCGCTCGTCATCCAGATGACGGTCAATGGTCAGGTGATCCAGCTTCCCAACGGGGCGGGAATCGCGCTCGCGGTCCAGAATTCGCTCAACAACCAGCAGATCAATACGCGCACCCAGATCGACGCGACGATGTCGAGCCTATCCCTGCTCCAATCGGGCCAGTTCGCGGCGGCGCTGCGCCAGCAGATCCTCGATTCGGTGCGCCGCTAGCGCCACGCGAGCGCGATCGAGGCGCGAGTCCCAGATGCAGCGCTCGCCGCGTATCGCGATGTGTGCGCTCGCTGTCCTCATCGCAGGACCGGTTCCGGCGCAGGAGATCGAGCCCACCGCCGATCCCGCGACCCTAAGGCGCCGGCTCGATGAGGAGATCGACAAGCTTCGGGCACTCGAGCGCTCGCTCGACCAGCAGCAGCGCAGGCTCAACGAGGATCGGCAGGCGCTGGAGGCGCAGCGCCGGCGCCTGCAGCAGTTGATGGAGCAGATGACGGGTCGCGGCCCGGCGCCGCCCGCATCGGCGGCTCAGTCGGGCCCGGCAACTCAGTCGGCGCCTGGACCTCAGTCGGCACCGGCAACCCAATCGGCCCAAGCAGGAACTCCCGCGGCGAAGGAGCCGGTCGGCGAAGCGCCGCCGCAGGCGGAGCGCCCGCCCAACTACGCGCAGATTTTCCAGGAACCCGGCGTGCTGACGCCGCAGCGGGAAGTTCGTCCTCGAGCCATCGTTGCAGTACCTGCAGTCGAGCAACAACCGCGTCGCGCTGGTCGGGTTCGCGATTATCCCGGCGATCACGATCGGTCTCATCGACGTCCGCCAGGTCAGCCGCAACACGTTCATCGGCGCCCTGACGGGCAGGTACGGGCTGACGGAACGCTTCGAGCTCGAGGCCAAGGTGCCGTACGTCTATTCGACGAGCGAAACTCTGACACGCCCGCTCGCGACACCCTCCGTGACCGACAGCTTCTTCGACGCGCGCGGATCGGGCATCGGCGACGTCGAACTCGCGGCCCGCTACCAGCTCAACGCATTCCGCGGCGACAACGCCGTGTACGTCGGGTCCCTGCGCGCGATCCTGCCCACCGGCAAGGGTCCGTTCGACGTGCACTTCGAACCGATCACGGGGCTGCAGACCGAGCTCGCGACCGGCTCCGGCTTCTTCGGCTTGCAGGCAGGCGTGACCGGCCTGGTTCCGTCCGACCCCGCGGTCTTCTTCGGCGGCCTGACCTACCAGTACAACTTCTCCCGGAACGTCGGCAACGGCTTCGGGACGATCACCCCCGGCAACATCGCCTCGTTCAACCTCGGGCATGGGCCTCGCGCTGAACGACCGCGCATCGTTCAGCGTGGGCTTCCAGTTCAGCAACGTGAGCAAGTCCTCGCAGGAAGGCGCCGACTCGGGCGTAAAGACGCTCGCGCCCTCGTCCTCGATCCAGCTCGGCACCGCGCGCTTCGGGCTGAGCTACCGGCTGAACAGCAGAACCAACCTGAATTTCTCGCTAGGCATCGGCGTTACCAGGCAGACGCCCGATCTGGAGTTGACGGTCCGCGTGCCCTTCACTCTCTGAGAGCCGTCGAGCGTAGGTCGCGCTACGACGGCGTCCGTCGCGGCGATGTAAGCGCGGATTGCGTCGCGCGCGAGATGTCGAGCTTCTGCATCAGGCGATACAGTGTCACGCGCGAGATACCGAGTTGCCGCGCCGTCGCCGCGACGTTGTGCTGGTTCCGCTGCAGCGCGCTGGCGATCAGGTCGCGCTCGATATGGTGCCGGGCGCGCTCAAGCGAGATCGAACCGGCTTCGCCGTTGCGCGCCGCGAGCCCGAGGTCGGCCGGCGTGATGCGGCGCCCGTCGCACATGATCATCGCCTTCTGGACGCGGTTGATCAGCTCGCGCACGTTGCCCGGCCAGTCGTGCAACTCCATCGCGGCGAGCGCGGCGCGCGAGAAGCCCTTCACCGCCGGGACCCTTCTGGCTCGCGAAGGTGTCGAACACCACCTCGGCGTGAAGCGTGATGTCGCCGTCGCGCTCGCGTAATGGGGGCATCTGCAGGTGTAGAACGTTGAGCCTGTAATAGAGATCCTCGCGGAATTCCCGTCGACGCACGGCGGCGGCGAGGTCGACGTGGGTCGCGGCCATGACCCGCGTATCGACCCCGATCGGCGCCGTCGAGCCGACCCGGACGAGCTTCTTCTCCTGCAGGAACCTGAGGAGACTTGCCTGCGCCTCGAGCGGCAGATCGCCGATCTCGTCGAGGAATATCGTGCCGCCTTCGGCGCACTCGAGGCTCCCCTTCCGTCGCTGGTGTGCGCCGGTGAACGCGCCTTTTTCGTGACCGAACAGCTCGGACTGAACCAGATTGACGGGCAGCGCGCCGCAGTTGACCGGCACGAACGGTCCGCGCCTGCGCGGCGAATGGTCGTGTATCGCGCGCGCCGCGAGCTCCTTGCCGGTTCCGCTCTCGCCGCCGATGAGCACCGGCGCGTCGACGCGCAAGACCTTGTCGATCGCGCGGTACACGTCGAGCATCCGCGCGCTGCGCCCGACCATTCCGTAGCGACCGGTTCCCTCTGCCCCGCGGTCCGGCAGGCGCTGGACCAGTGCCGCCCGACCAAGCGCGTGGCCGACGACGACGAGCAGTCGATCGAGGTCGAGCGGTAGCGAGTGGAAATCGTAAAAATCCTCGACAAGCGACTGGGCGAGCTCGGGCACTTCCAGCGCCGACTTCGGCACGATGGCGATCCATTCGATCCGGTCGACAGTGGCGATCGCGCGCAACTCGCTCGCGGCGGCGGGCCCGATGTGGTCGAGAACCGCGATACCGACGCGACAACCGTCGAATTTCCTTACGCTCGCCGCCGCGCTGGCGACGTCGTGCACCCGCTTCACGTCCCATCCGGACCCGATCAGCGGTCCGACCAGATCGAGAGGGGAGTCTTCCGACTGTAGGGCCAGGAGTTTTCTGGACAGCATGTCTTCCGGTGCCGCGATTCTCGTTGTGCTGGTCGAAGCGGATCGCTGCTGCTTTATTAGGCAAGCTAGCTCAACAACGACCTCGATTCAAGAGATCGAGCGGGACGACGATGCAAAATCACTCAGACGTCGTGCGATCGCTCGTAGCGCAATCGTAGATGAATGCGAGTACTAACACGATCGCGTTGCATGTATTCCGGGGAACGACCGGGCGACAGGCGACAGCTTGTCAACAGAAAATCCCGATCATGTAACGCGTCCGATACACATGGATGCAGGCACGCGCGTCATAAAGTACGACGGCGCCAAGCCGGTCAACCAGTGTGCGAAGGACCGGCCGGTTCGGCATACAGCTCGACCACCAGCTCCCGCAGCCACCGGTTCGCGACGTCCTTGTCGTAGCGCTCGTGCCAGTGCACGCGCACGTCCGCGGGCGGGATCTTCACCGGCGGCTTGAGCGACTTGAATCGCCCCATCTTCTCGAAGAGCCGCGCGACCTGTGACGGCACGGTCACGACGAGATCGGTGCGCTCGAGGATCATCGGCACCACCATGAAGTGCGGCACGCGCAGTGCGATCCGCCGGCTGAGACCGTGCGCGAGCAGCGTCTCCTCGATCACGCGGTGCCCGGCGCCGATCGACGCCACCAGCGCGTGCGACGCCTCGAGAAAGAGCTTGCGCGTGAGCGTGTCGCCGATGCGCGGATGGCCCGCGCGCATCATGCACGCGTAGGGATCGACGAACAGCCGGGCATTCCGCACCGGCGGGCGCAGGCCGGGCAGGAAGCCCACCGCGAGATCGAGCTCGCCGGCCGGCAAGCGCCGCTTCGATCTCCTCCTGCGGCGTCGAGCGCGTCTCGACGCGCACGCCCGGCGCGGTCCGGTGCAGCCGTTCCAGCAGCGGCGGCAGGAACACCATCTCGCCGATGTCCGACATGTGCAGGCGGAACACGCGCTCGGTCGTCGCCGGGTCGAACGCCGCGCCGCCGGCGAGCGTCGCCTCGATCAGGCCGAGCGCCTGGCGCACGCCCTCGGCGATGGAGGCCGCATAGCGCGTCGGATCCATGCCCCGCGGGGTCCGCACGAACAGCGGGTCGCCGAGCAGCTTCCGCAGCCGCGCGAGGGCGTTCGACACCCCGGCCTGCGTGAGTCCGAGCTCCTCGCCGGCGGCGGTGACGCCGCGCAGCCGCAGGATCGCGTCGAACACCCGCAGCAGGTTGAGATCCAGGTCCCTGGGGTTCGCCATCCGGATTCCCAATCGCAATCCGTCCCATCCGCCCCATCAATTTGACAAATGGAGTATGCCTGCCTAGGCTCGGTCGCTCAAACCCGGAGGAGGGACGCCATGAGAAGGCTCGTTTTCGCCGCGCTCGCCGCCCTGCCGCTCGCAGCGGCCGCCCAGGTCACCACGCTCAAGATCGTGAGCGCGTTCCCGGAGAACTCGTTCTACGTGACGCGCCTCCAGACCTGGATCGAGGGCGTCAACGCCGCGGGCAAGGGGACGCTGCAGCTCAACTTCATCGGCGGGCCGAAGGCGATCCCGACCTTCGAGGTCGGCAAGGCGGTCTCCACCGGCGTGGTCGAGATGGCGATGTCGACCGGCGCGTTCTACACCAACGTCTTCCCCGAGTCCGACGCGCTCAAGCTCACGCAGATGCCGGTCGCCGAGCAGCGCCGCAACGGCGCGTTCGACTACATCCAGAAGGTGTGGGCCGAGAAGGGCAACATGATCTATCTCGCCCGCGTGGTCGAGTACCAGCCGTTCCACCTCTACCTCAACAAGCCGATCGACAAGCCCGACCTGAAGGGCCTCAAGATCCGCATCACGCCGGTGTATCGCGACTTCTTCGCGGCGCTCGGCGCGACGGTGATGCAGACCGCACCCGGCGAGGTCTATACCGCGCTCGAGCGCGGCGTGGTCGACGGCTACGGCTGGCCGATCGGGGGCATCTTCGACAACAACTGGCAGGAGCGGACCAAGTTCCGCGTCGACCCGGGGTTCTACGACGCCGAGGTGTCGCTGATCGTCAACCAGGACGCGTGGAAGAAGCTCTCGCCCGCGCAACGCGAGTTCCTCACCAGCCAGGCCCTCTCGCTCGAGAGCCGGAACGAGTACTGGAAGGTCTACGGTCAGCAGGAGACCGAGCGCCAGGCGAAGGCCGGCATCAAGGTGATCAAGTTCGAAGGCGCGCAGGCGAAGCAGTATGTCGACGAGGCCTACGAGGCCGGGTGGGCCGGGATCATCAAGGTGAGCCCGCAGCACGGGCCGAAGATGCGCCAGCTCTTCACCGTCAAGCGCTGATGGACCGGCTCTCCGTCGCCTACGGCCGGCTGCTCGAGGCGTGCGCGCTCGCCGCATGCGCCATCCTGTTCCTGCTGATGGCGATGATCTGCGCGGACGTCCTGCTGCGGAACGTCGCCCTCGTTCCCGGGCTCGACGGGCTGTCGTGGTCGAACGAGCTGTCGGAGAGCATGCTCTATCTCCTCACCATGCTCGCCGCGCCGTGGCTGCTTCGCCAGGGCGCGCACGTCCGCGTGGACATCCTGCTCCGCGCGATGCCGAAGCGCACGGCGTGGTACTGCGAATGGATTGCCGACGTCATCGCGCTCGCCTGCTGCGGGGTGATGGTGGTCTACGGCACGCGATCGATGATCGCGAGCTTCTCCTCCGGCTCGCTCTCGATCAAGACGCTGATCATGCCCGAGTGGTGGCTGCTCGCGCCGCTGCCGGCGGCGTTCGCGCTGCTCGGCGTCGAAATCCTGTTCCGGATGCGCCGGCTGTACCTCGGCGAGCGGGCGGCGCGCGATGACGCAGTCTCGACCGCCTAGGGCACGCACGCATGGCCTGGCAGACGGCGGCATGGCTGCTGCTCGGCGGCTCGACGGTGCTGCTCTTCCTCGGGCTGCCGGTGGCGTTCACCTTCCTCGCGGTGAACATCGTCGGCGCCGCGGTCTACATGGGCGGCGAGCCGGGGCTCGTGCAGCTCACCCGGAACAGCGTCCAGTCGGTATCGAGCTTCGCGCTCACCCCGATCCCGCTCTTCGTGCTGATGGGCGAGGTGCTGTTCCATACCGGCCTCGCGGTGAAGGTGATCGACGGGATCGAGCGTCTGATCCGACAGGTCCCGGGACGCCTCGCGGTCATCGCCGTGGTGGCGGGAACGGTGTTCTCGGCGATCTCGGGCTCGACCATCGCCACCACCGCGATGCTCGGCAGCCTGATGCTGCCGGTGATGCTCGCCCGCGGCTACCACCCGGCGATGGCGACCGGCCCGATCATGGCGATCGGCGCGGTCGACATGCTGATCCCGCCCTCGGCGCTCACCGTGCTGCTCGGCAGCCTCTCCGGGATCTCGATCTCGAAGCTGCTCATCGGCGGGGTCATGCCGGGGCTGATCCTCTCGGCGCTCTTCGTCGCGTACATCGTCGTGCGGGTGAAGCTCGATCCGAAGCTCGCGCCGCCGAGCGAGCTCGTCGAGTACCACGGCTGGGAAAAGCTGCGGCCGCTCTTCCAGTACGTCGTTCCGCTCGTCTCGATCTTCGTGATCGTGGTCGCGTCGATGTCGGCCGGATGGGCGACCCCGACCGAGTCGGCGGCGATCGGCGCCTTTGCGACGGTGCTGCTCGCCCTCGCCTACCGTGCGCTCACCCCGAAGAACCTGCTCGCGGCGCTTCGCGGTGCGGCGACGGTGTCGGGGATGATCCTGTTCATCATCGTCGGCGCCACGACGTTCTCACAGATCCTCTCGTTCTCAGGGGCGAGCAGCGGGCTGGTACGGTTCATCACCGACCAGGGGCTCCCGCCGATGATGGTGATCGCCGCGATGATGCTGTTCCTGATCTTCCTCGGCGTCTTCGTCGACCAGGTCAGCATGATGCTGATCACGCTGCCGATCTTCATGCCGGTCGTGCAGGCGTTCCAGATCGATCTCGTGTGGTTCGGCGTGATGTTCCTGATCTGCATGCAGCTCGGGCTGCTGCTCCCGCCGCACGGCCTGCTCCTGATGACGATGAAGGGCGTCGCCCCGCCCGAGGTGCAGATGGTGCACATCTTCCGCGGCGTCGCGCCGTACGTGGCGATGAGCATCGTCGTGCTCGCGCTGGTCTTCTTCGTGCCGGCGGTCGCGGTCTGGCTGCCGAAACTGCTCGGGTGAGCCAGGGTTAGCGATGGAACGATCGTTCACGGAGGAAGTGAAGCTGCTCGCGCTCGGCGCGGGCGACACCTTCCACGGCGAGGGCATCCTCGCGGTGACGAAGGCCCTGCTCCAGTCGGGCGTGTCGTACGTCGGCGGCTACCAGGGCGCGCCGGTGTCGCACATGATGGACGTGCTGAACGACGCGCGCGACACGCTCGACGAGCTCGGCATCCACGTCGAGACCAACGCGTCGGAAGCCGGCGCGGCAGCGATGCTCGGCGCTTCGATCAACTACCCGCTGCGCGGCGCGGTGACGTGGAAGTCGACGGTGGGCACCAACGTCGCCTCGGACGCGCTCGCCAACCTCGCCTCGGCCGGCGTCATCGGCGGCGCGCTGATCGTGATCGGCGAGGACTACGGCGAGGGTGCGTCGATCATCCAGGAGCGCACCCACGCGTTCGCGATGAAGTCGCAGATCTGGCTGCTCGACCCGCGCCCCGATCTGCCGACGATCGTGAACATGGTCGAGCAGGGCTTCGAGCTCTCCGAGGCCTCGAGCACCCCGGTCTTCCTCGAGCTCCGCATCCGTGCGTGCCACGTGCACGGCGCGTTCGAGGCGAAGGACAACCGCAAGGCGCTGGTCTCGAAGCGCGACCTCCTCGAGCGCCCGGATTTCGACTTCCGCCGCATCTGCCTGCCGCCGTCGACCTACGCGCAGGAGAAGCAGAAAGTCGACGTTCGCTGGCCGGCCGCGGTCGCGTACATCCGCAGCCAGCGGCTGAACGAGATCTTCCCCGGTCGGCGCACCGACCTCGGCATCGTCTGCCAGGGCGGGATGTACAACGTCGTCGTCCGCGCGCTGCAGCAGCTCGGGCTCGCGAACGCCTTCGGCGACGCCGAGTTCCCGATCTACTGCCTGAACGTCACCTATCCGCTCGTCCCGGAGGAGATCGTCGAGTTCTGCACCGGCAAGAGCGCGATGCTCGTGGTGGAGGAAGGCCAGCCGGCGTACATCGAGGAAGCGATCCTCGCGGTCCTGCGCAGGCACGAGGTGCACGGGACGAAGGTGTACGGGAAGGACTGCCTGCCGATGGCCGGCGAATACACCGGCGAGACGGTGCTCACCGGCATGGCGAACTTCGTCGACGCGGTCGCCCCGCGCGGCATCGACGCCCCCCGCATCCGCGCAACGTACGAAGGCCTCACGGCGCCCAAGCGGCAGGCGGCCGGGCTCCTCGGCGGGCCGGTGCCGGCGCGACCGCCGGGGTTCTGCGTCGGCTGCCCGGAGCGGCCGGTGTTCTCGGCCATGAAGCTCCTCGAACGCGAGTCGGGCGCGTTCCACATCTCGGCCGACATCGGCTGCCACACGTTCTCGACCTTGCCGCCGTTCAACATCGGCAACACCGTACTCGGCTACGGTCTCGGGCTCGCGTCGAACTCCGGCATCAGTCCGATGTTCGCCAACCGCACCGTGACGATCATGGGCGACGGCGGGTTCTGGCACAACGGCCTCACCTCGGGCATCGCGAACGCCGTGTTCAACCGCGACGACGGCATCCTCGTCGTGATGGAGAACGGCTACACGTCCGCCACCGGCACCCAGAACATCCCGTCGTCGCGGCACCAGGCGGCGGAGAAGATGAGCGGGATGTCGATCGAGCGCGCGCTGAAGGGCATCGGCGTGGAGTGGATCAAGCGGGTCACGACCTACAAGGTCGCCGAGGTGGCGCAGACGCTCAAGGAAGCGATGACGACGCCGTTCGCGGGCCTGAAGGTCATCATCGCCGACAGCGAGTGCCAGCTCGAGCGCCAAAGGCGCATCCGCCCGCTCATCGCCGCCTCGCTCAAGGCGGGCGAGCGGGTCGTGCGCACCCGCTTCGGCGTCGACGAAGACGTCTGCTCGGGCGATCACTCCTGTATCCGCCTGTCCGGCTGTCCCTCGCTGACGATCAAGGAATCGTCCGATCCGCTGAAGGTCGACCCGGTCGCGCATGTGAACAACGGGTGCGTCGGCTGCGGCCTCTGCGGCGAGGTCGCGCACGCGGCGATCCTGTGCCCGAGCTTCTTCCGCGCGGAGATCGTGCAGAACCCGAGCTGGTGGGATCGCCTGGCCCAGCGCGTGCGCTCGGCGGTGATCGGCTGGCTGCAGCCGGCCTGAGGAACAGACACATGAACACGACCCCGGACACGATCACTTACGAGGGCCGGCAGCTCCCGGCCCGGCCGCTCACGGTGCTGGTGGCCGCGCTCGGCGGCGAAGGCGGCGGCGTGCTCGCCGACTGGCTGGTCGCCGCCGCGACCGCCGCCGGTTACCCGGTGCAGAGCACGTCGATCCCGGGCGTCGCGCAGCGCACCGGCGCGACCACGTACTACGTCGAGCTCTACCCGGCCAAGCGGGACGCGCTCGGCTCGCCGCCGGCCGGTACTCGCGCTCACGCCTTCCCCCGGCAACGTCGATCTCATGGTCGCCTCCGAGCTCCTCGAGGCCGGCCGCGCGATGCAGAACGGATTCGTCAGCCCCGAGCGGACGACGCTCGTCGCCTCGACCCACCGCGTGTACACCGTGGCCGAGAAGATGGCGATGGGCGACGGCCGCGCCGACACCGACCGCATCGTCAAGGCCGCCGGAGAGCTGGCGAAGCGCGCGGTGCTCTTCGACATGGCCGAGCTGACGACGCGTTCGGGTACCGTCATCAGCGCGGTGATGTTCGGCGCAATGGCCGGCGCCGGCGTGCTGCCGCTGTCGCGCGCCGAGTGCGAGGCGGCGATCCGGCACGCGGGCAAGGGCGTCGAGGGCAGCCTCAAGGGCTTCGCGCTCGGCTACGCGCATGCCGGCGGCGAGGCCGTCCCGGCCTCGCCGGCCGAGGTGAAGGCCTGGCGCACCAACCCCGTCGAGCGCGTCCGCGCCGCATTTCCCGGCGACACGCACCGGATCCTCGAGGAAGGCGTCGCGCGGACGACCGACTTCCAGGACGCGGCGTACGCAGCGCTTTACCTCGACCGGCTCGAGCCGATCGCCAAGCTCGACCGCGACGGCGGCGGCGGCGCCAACGGCTTCAAGCTGACGAACGAGACCGGCCGGTTCCTCGCCCTGTGGATGTGCTACGAAGACGTGATCCGGGTCGCCGACCTCAAATCGCGCAGGTCGCGCTTCGAGCGCGTGCGGCAGGAAGTGCAGGCGCAGCCGGGCGAGCCGGTGCACATCGTCGAATACCTGAAGCCGGGCGTCGAGGAAGTCGCCGCCGTGCTGCCGCCGCGGCTCTCGAAGTGGCTGACCGGCTGGGCAGCCCGCAAGGGGCTCACCGACAAGCTGAACGTCGGCATGTACGTGAAGACGACGAGCGTCTTTGGTTTCCTGCAGCTCCGCACGCTCGCCGCGATGCGGCGCCTGCGCCGCATGACCGCGCGCTTCGACGAGGAGCAGACGCTCATCGACCGCTGGCTGGCCGCGGTGGCCAAGGCGGGCGTGCGCGACCTCGGCCTCGCGCTCGAGATCGCGCTGTGCGGGCGGCTGATCAAGGGCTACGGCGACACGCACCGCCGGGCGAAGGCCAACTTCCTGCGCATCCTCGATACGATCGTGCACGGCGGAAGCTTTGGCTTCGACGCGGAGCGCGCGTCGGCGATTCGCCAGGCGCGCGAGGCGGCGCTCGCCGATCCGGAGGGCCGCAAGCTCGAGCAGTCGCTGGAAGCGGTCGGCATCGCGCCGCAGCCACCGCGGGCGAAGCCGCTCACGTTCTTCCGCCGCCCGCCGGGCGGCGAGAAGCGCGCGGCCTGACCCATGGAAGTCTCTTTCAGGGACGAGATCGAGCACCTGAAGCTCGGCGCCGGCGAGGTCTTCCACGGCGAGGGCATCCTCGCGGTGACGAAAGCGCTGCTGCAGTCGGGCGTCGCCTACGTCGGCGGCTACCAGGGCGCGCCGGTGTCGCACCTGCTCGACGTCATGGTCCAGGCGCGCGACTACCTCGACGAGCTCGGCGTGCACGTCGAGGCGTGCACCAACGAGGCCTCGGCCGCGGCGATGCTCGGGGCGTCGATCAACTACCCGATGCGCGGCGCGGTGACGTGGAAGTCGATCGTCGGCACCAACGTCGCCTCCGACGCGCTGTCGAACCTCGCTTCGGCGGGCGTGATCGGCGGCGCGCTGATCGTCGTCGGCGAGGACTACGGCGAGGGCGCGAGCGTGATCCAGGAGCGCACCCACGCGGTCGCGCTCAAGTCGTCGATGTGGCTGCTCGACCCGCGGCCCGAGCTCGCGAGCATCGTCCGCATGGTCGAGCGCGGCTTCGAGCTGTCGGAAGCCTCGAACACGCCGGTCATCATGGAGTTGCGCATCCGCGCCTGCCACGTGCGCGGCAGCTTCGAGGCGAGCGCAAACCGCGCACCGGCGATCTCGCGCCGGGAGCTGCTCGAAAGCCCGGCGACGTTCGTCTACGAGCGGCTGTCGCATCCGCCGGCGACCTTCCGCCAGGAGAAGCTCAAGTTCGACGTGCGGATGCCGGCGGCGCGCAAGTTCATCGTCGAGCAGGGCCTGAACGAGGTGTTCGACGGCCCGGAGCAGGCCATCGGGATCATCGTCCAGGGCGGGATCCACAACAATCTCATCCGCGCGCTCGAGCAGGCGGGACTCGCAGACGCCTTCGGCGCGGCGCGCATCCCGATCCTCGCGCTGAACGTCGTCTATCCGCTCGTCCCCGAGCAGATCCGCGAGTTCTGCGCCGGCAAGCGCGCGGTGCTCGTCGTCGAGGAAGGCAGCCCCGAGTTCATCGAGCAGGAGATCGCGACGACGCTCCGGCGAGGCGACCTTCAGACCAAGCTGTACGGCAAGGACGTGCTCCCGATGGCGGGCGAGTACACGTCCGACACGATCGTGCGCGGCCTCGAGCGCTTCCTCGCCGCGGAAGCGCCGCACCTGGCCGGCGGCGCCGGCGCAGCGTGGATCGAGCGAGTCGACGCGCTACGCGAGCGCGCAGCCCGCGCACTCGGTACCGGCCTCCCGCCCCGCCCGCCGACGTTCTGCGTCGGCTGCCCCGAGCGTCCGGTGTTCGCCGCGATCAAGCTCGTCGAGCGCGAGGTCGGCAAGCGCGCACATCTCGGCCGACATCGGCTGCCACGCATTCGCGACCTTCGAGCCGTTCTCGCAGGGCAACTCGATCCTCGGCTACGGCATGAGCCTCGCGAGCGCCGCGGGCGTCGGGCCGATGATGGCGCGGCGGACGATGTCGATCATGGGCGACGGCGGTTTCTGGCACAACGGCTTCCTCTCGGGCGTGTCGTCGGCGCTGCTGAACGGCAGCGACTCGATCCTGCTCATCATGCAGAACGGCTACTCGTCGGCTACCGGCACGCAGGAGCTCCTGTCCTCGCCGCTCCCGGAAGCGAAGCTCATCGCGCGCGGCGGGAGCGCGTCCGCGGCCGACCGGCACATCGAGAACACCCTGAAGGGCGCCGGCGTGAAGTGGCTGCGCACCGTGCACACCTACCGCGTGTCGGAGATGGCGAAGACGCTGAAGGAGGCGTTCACGACGCCGGAGCCGGGTCTGAAGGTGATCGTCGCCGAGGGCGAATGCCAGCTCGAGCGCCAGCGGCGGATTCGCCCACTCGTCGCGTCCGCGCTCAAGTCGGGCGAGCGCGTCGTGCGCACCCGCTTCGGCATCGACGAGGACGTCTGCTCGGGCGACCACTCCTGCATCCGGCTTTCGGGCTGCCCGTCGCTTACGGTCAAAGACTCCACCGATCCGCTGAAGGTGGATCCGGTGGCGCACGTGAACAACGGCTGCGTCGGCTGCGGGTTGTGCGGCGAGGTCGCGCACGCGGCGATCCTGTGCCCGAGCTTCTTCCGCGCCGAAATCGTGCAGAATCCGACGCGGTGGGACCGGTTTGCCGAACGCGTGCGTTCTACCGTGATCGGCTGGATGCAGCCGGCGTAGCAGCTAAGCCGTCCGGCGGTCGACCAGAACTGAGGTTTTTCCCGGCTCTGATCATGCTAACTGATCGCTCCAGCACGCGATCTGCCCGCATGCTGAAAGCAGGGCTCGTTACGCTCTTCCTCGCGCTGGCGGTCTCGCCTTGTGTCCGTGCGCAGACCCAGCCCGAGCCCCAGCCCCCGCCCCAGACCCAGACCCAGACCGAGGCCGAGACGAAGCGCGTCGAGGCCGCAATCGCCCGCATCCAGCAGGCGCAGGCAAGTGTCTACCAGCAGTTCCAGATGGCGCAGGAGCTGCGGCGGGCCGAGCTCGCGAAATCCGACCCGTTCGCGCCGCAGCCGAACACGACGGCGCCGCCGCCCGGCGACTACAACGAATTGCAGCGCCTGCGCGAGGCGCGCGAGCAACGCATCAAGGATCTCGGTGCCGAGCTCGACCGTTTGTACGCGCGTTATCAGGAGCTCGAGGCGCAGAAAGCGCCCCTGCTCAATCGCCTCGGCGAGCTGACGCGCACGCCCTGAACTCCTTCACGCCGCGAAGACTGCGCTCGCGGGCGAGGACCAGTTGCTCGAGTTCAGACGTCCCCCGCGCAAGCGCTTTGCCGAGCGCTCGGAAGCGGCTTCAGGTTCGCGCTTCGACGGCCTTCGCCGTGCCTGCGCTCTCGCCCGGCGCGGGCTTCGCGCCGTCGGCAGCGAAGATGGCGTCGCACAGGCGCTCGAGCATCGGCACGCCGCGGACCTCGGTCTCGAACAGGGGCACGATGGCGCGGACGCTGCCGTCGAACTCCCGCCAGATCGTCTTCATGTGCTCCTGCTGCATGGCGACGCGGTTCTTGACGAAATCGGCGGAGTCCGGACCGAGCGATGCCGGGTCGATGAGCATGTTGACGAGGACCCCGCCCACGGGAATGCCGAAGTCCTTGAACCACTGGATGAAGCGCGTGACCACCGCGATCGGTAGCGCCTCCGCCAGCGTCACGAAGTAGAACGCAGTGAGCTTTGGGTCGGTGAGGAGCACGCGCGCGTGCTCCATCCGGTCGCGGAAGGAGACGAGGTACTCCATCAGCGGATCCCCCTCCTTCTTCTTCGTGAAGGAGAGCATCTCCCGCAGCGTGCGCGCCTCCTCGCGGCTCTTCATCATCTTGTTGACCCACAGCGCGTACACCTTCGACATGCCGAGCAGGCGCCGCGCGTTGGCGGTGGGCGCGGTGTCGAAGACGTAGACGTCGTACTCGTTCTTGAACATGAGGTCGATCATGTTCTCGAACATCGCCGACTCCTCGAACGCCGGATTCATCGTCGCGGTCTCGACGAACTCGTCGGCCTTGGTGGTGATGTCGGCGAACTTGAGGAACCAGCGGATCTTCTCCCGGATCTGCACCTTGCTGCGCTCGATGGTCTCTTTGGTCTCGATCTCGTACGCCCAGAGGTTCGGCACGCCCGCGACGGGGACGTGCTTGCCGAGCACGTCCTGGCCGAGCAGGTTCGTCAGGCTGTGGACGGGATTCGTCGACGCGAGCAGCGTGCGGCGTCCCTGCCGCGCGAGCCCGATGGCGGCGGCGGCGGCGAAGACGGTCTTGCCCACGCCGCCCTTGCCGCCGAAGAACAAGTACTTCTGCGCGGGGTGTTCGCGGAGGTACCGGCCCATCGGCATGGTGATTTCTGGCATGGCGACCCTTCGCTAGGCGAACATGATGCTGGCCAACTTCTCGATCATCGGCAGCCCGGTGACATCGCGCTCCATCTCCGGCACCAGCGCCAGCACCTGGTCGCCGAAGGCCGTGCGCACGCCGACCAGGTTCTGGTCCTGCATCGCGATGCGGTGGCGCAGGTATTCCGGGATGTTCTGCTCCAGCAGCTGGTGCGGGATCACCCGGTTCACCACGTACCCGGAAAGCGGCACGTCGAACTGCGCGAACAGCTTGGCCGCCTTCTGCGTGTCGTTGATGACTCCGGCCTCCGGGATCACCACGAAGAAGAACGCCGTCTTCGCCTTGTCCGTGAGGATCCCGGCCGACGTGTTGATGCGGTTCTTGATGTAGAGCAGCTCCTGGAGGATCTGGTCCTGCTCGGTCTGCTTCTCGTGCTTCAACCGGCTCACCATCTCCTCGTACTCGCGCATCTCCTCCCGCAGCTTGGTGATCTTGTTGATCCACTCGTCGTAGACCTTGGCCATCGACAGGTAGTAGAGCGCGTGGCCGAGCGGGACGAGATCGTAGATGTAGTAGTCGTAGTCGCCCTTCATGACCACGTCCACCACCGCATCGAACATCGCGCTCTCCTCCATCGCCGGCTCGGCGCTCGCCGCCTGGATGTAGTTCTCGATCTCCTCCGGCACGGCGGGCAGGCCGTACATGTCCAGGATCTTCTGGCGGATCTCCTGCTGGTATGCCCGGATGTGCTTGTCCGCGTCGATCTCCTGGGCCCAGAGGTTCTCCATGATGGGCACCGGCCCCTTGCCGAAGATGTCCTTCTTGAAGATGTCGGTGAGCGACGCCTGGGGGTCCACGGAGAACACCAGCACCTTCTTGCCGTGGCTCGCGAGCCAGTACGCCGCCGCCGCCGAGAAGGTGGTCTTGCCGACCCCGCCGCCGCCGCCGAACATGATGTAGCGGCGCTCGGGATGCTGCAGGAACACGTCCTTGAACCCCATCATCGCCCCCTAGAACATCGCGTCCGAAACGTCCTTCTCGCGCAGCATGCGCCGCTTCCACGTGGCGATCTGCGGCACGACGTAGGGCATGAGCCGCAGGCTGTAGTACGGCGGCAGGATCGGGATGCCGAGGAGGTCGCCCATCGTGATGAGGATGAACAGGTGCTCCATCGACGCGCGGGTGCGCAGCGCCGCCCGGCTCATGTCGTGAGCCGCCATGCCGTAGACGGTTTCGCGGATGCTCTCCCAGAGGCTCTTCTTTTCGTGCTCGGTCATGACCGTCTCCTTTCAGACTCCGTGTAGGTGGTGCTCGTGGTCGCTGCCGAGCTCGCGCTCGCGGAGGCAGCGGCGCTTCCACGTCTCGATCTGCGGCACCACGAAGGGCAGCACGCGCAGCCCGTAGTACGGCGGGAGAACCGGGACGCCCAGCATGTCGCCGAACACGCCGAGCATGAACAGCGTCTCCATCGACGCGCGGATCTCCAGCGCGTGCTGCGCGATCTCGTAGCCGGCGAGCCCGTACAGGAACTCGCGCACCGCCTGCCTCCAGCCGCGGGCGACGGGCGTGCTATCGTCCGGCCCGCCATGACGGAGCTCGTCGGCGTTCTCGCGGTTGCGGTCGTCGCCTGGTTCGCCGCCGGCACGATCTGGAACGTCCGCGCGGGACGCGAGCTGATGCGCTGGATGCAGGGCGGCCTGCCGGCCCTCGGCAGCCGCACCACCGTGCGTTGGCTGGGCTCCACCGTGGTAGAGATGGTGATAAACGATGGCGAGGCCCCGTTCGCAAGCGTGGCAGTGGTCATCTTCCTTGAGCCCCGGGATCTGCCATGGCTGTGGGCGCTCGGCCGCAGCCGCGGCCGGCGCGACACGCTCATCGTCCGCGGTGTGCTGCGCCGAGCCCCGGCGCTCGAGCTCGAAGCGCTCGACCCCGCGAGCTGGTCCGGTCGCGACGCGGTCTCCCGCGTGCCGCGGGAGTGGATGAAACGTCAAGCCGCCGCCCCCGGCGGCGTGGTCGTGCATCACGTCGACGCTGCGGCACTCGTGCACGCCGACGCGTTGCTCGAGCTGGCCGAGCGCGCCGGGCTGGTTGTTCGGCGGCTGTCCCTGCGCCGCACCGAGCCGAACTTCCAGCTTCACGTTCCGCTCCCCGATCGCCGCCAGCCCGCGCGCGAGTTCTTCGAAACCGTGCACGCCCTCGCCGAACGCGCGCTCGCCTGACACGATCCGGGCCACCTATGCATGCGCCGCAGGCGGCACAGCCGCCGGCTGCGGGGCCGGCGCCGCGGGCGTCGCGGCGTGACGGAGGTAGGCCTTGTAGCCGTCCCACCCGATGAGGATGGCCGCCACGAACAGGAGCGCGGACACGGCGATCATCGCCCACGCCCCCGCCACGGGCAGCGCCGTCATCTTCGGGTTCGCCGCGATGGTCACGTACAGGTTCCGCGCCGTTACGGCGGTGGCCGCGAGCGTGGTCACGTACATGAAGACCATCGGCACGACGGCGTAGGTCGGGTTGCGCTTCTCCGCCTTGAGCCATACCGCCACCACGAGGAGGCTGAGGGCCGCCATCAGCTGGTTGGAGGCGCCGAACATCTGCCAGAGGTAGACCCACGTGCCGGTGAGCACCAGTGCAGCCGTGAAACCCATGGAGATGAAGCTCGCGACGTGCATGTTGCGCATGGGCGGGATGGCGTCGCCCACCCACTCGGCGAGCGTCACCCGCATGACGCGGAAGACGAGCTGCGTGACGGTCAACACGATGATCACGAAGGTGGCGAAGCCGAGGGCGGTGCCGAAAGTCTCGGGGATGAGCCCGAAGGTTCCGGCGTACACGAGCTTGCCGACCCCGATCGCGAACCGGCCGCCACCGCCGCCGACACCGGCGATGGAGACGGCAGTCAGAGACAGCAGCGCCAGGGGGAACTCGCCAAACAACATCGCCCCCGCGCCGACCGGCAGTCCGTCGGTGTCGTACTCGAGCTGCCGCGCGGTGCCCACCGAGCCGACCAGGGCGTGCCAGCCCGAGATGGCGCCGCACGCGATGGTCACGAAGAGCATGGGCCACAGCGGCTGCCATGCCTTGGCCGGGTCGATCGCGAAACCGAGGTCCTTAAGGGCCGGCAGCGCGAAGGCGCCGATGAGGTTACCCGCCGCGTCCGTCGTGCCGAGGAGCGGCGCGACAACCATGCCCAGCGCGCTGAGGAGGATGGTGATCGAGGTGATCCAGAAGCCGATGTAGTTCACGGGCTGCGCGAAGCGCCAGATCGGCAGGTTCGCCCCCATGTAGCTGAAGGCGAACAGGAACGCCATCCACAGGATGTAATTCGGCAGCGTCTTGAGTAGACCGGTGGCCGAGTCATACGCGGGCGTGGTCGGGCGGACGCCGTCCTTGCCGGGCGCCGGAATCCTTGGATCCGCCATCGTCGGGTCTTCGACCGCGAAGAGAGCCTTGCCGTCGCTGACGCTATCCACCGCGCTGTTCAGCTTCACGATCGCTGCCGCGACCGGCCCTTGCACGAGGGCGCCTTTTTCATCGCGGTGCTGGCCCCACGGTCCGGCCACCATGCCGGCGAGCGTGAGGATGACGACGAAAACCGTGACGCCCATGATGCCCATCTTCCACCGGTACATCATCTGGCCGGCGAGGAGACCCATCAGCGCCAGCATGATGATGCCGAAGGGCACGTCCGCGACGCGCCGACAGGATGGCCGCCAGGATGCCGACGAACGCGCCGGCCAGTAGCATCAAGTAGAAGAAGATGAACACGAACAGGATCGTGCGCGTGCGGGGTGCGATGAGCCGGTGCGCGATCGCCGACAGGCTGTTCCCGTCGTTCCGCACCGCGACCATGATCGCGGAATAGTCGCTCACCCAGCCGATGAAGCTGACGCCCAGGACCAGCCAGGCCAGCGAGGGCGACCAACCCCAGAGATTGGCGGCGGTGATCGGCCCGACGATGGGCCCGGCGGCGGCGATCGCCTTGAAGTGATAGCCGAAGAGGACGTTGCGGCTGGTCGGCATGAAATCCACGCCGTCCATGTACATCCGGGCGGGGGTTGCCCGCTTGGCGTCGGACTGAATGACGTTCCGGTCGATGCGTTTGGCGTACAGGTTGTAGGCCAAATAGCTGGTCAGCATCCCGATGACGACAATCCAGAGAGTTGTCATGATTAGCCTCCTCCGAATGCTTGATATGCATTGTTCGCCTTCAGAGGCGGGGCGTATTGACCTCTGTCAAGTGACATCCAGGGCCGCGCCGTCGCTTCGGGAGCGACATCGGTCCCGTAAGTGGCACCGCCGCGGCGCGGAGGTCGTGGGGCGAAGCAACAAAGGAGGTCCCGGCGGGTGACGGTTGCGCTCGCTGCCCTGCTCGTCGCCGCTGCGGCCGCGGCTGCGCTGCCGTTCCGCCCGTTCGCGGTGCTGCGCGAACGCGCGCTGCGCGCCCCCTGGCTCGCAGCACTCCTGATCCTGCCGCTCGCCTGGACCACGCTTCGTGCGCTGCCGGCGGGGTCAGCGCTGCAGCTCTCGGGCGCCTGCCTGCTCGTGCTGATGTTCGGCTGGCCGCTCGCGGTATGGACGCTACTGCCGATCGCCGCGATCAGCGCGTGGCTCGCCGGAGGGTCGCTGGCGGAGGGCGTGGAGCTGGCGGCATGGCACGGCGTGGTGCCGGCGACGTTCGCGCTCGCGATCGGGATCGCGATCCGCCGCTGGCTGCCGCGCTCACCTGTTCGTCTACATCCTCGGCCGCGCGTTCCTCGGTACGGCGCTCGCCCTCATGGCGGCGGGTACGCTCGCCACCTTCGTGCGTCCGCTCCCGCCTACGACCGATGCCGGCACACTTCTAGTCGGGCACTGGCTGGTGGCGTGGGGCGAGGCGGTGCTCACCGGCATGCTGACCGCGATCTTCGTGGCGTTCAGGCCGGGATGGCTGCTGACGTGGTCGGATCGTCGCTACCTGCCGCGCCCTCCCGACGCGCCCGTGTAGCCTGGCGGGAGCGAACGCCGCGGGAGCGGTGTACCCTTCGCGCCTCCCAGGACCGACCAGAGCCCCATGCGCCTCCTCGCCCCGATCGTTCTCGCCCTCGTCGCCACGCCGCTCGCCGCCGCGGACACCGTCGGCAATTGCCGCATCCGCCCCGGCACGCAGTGCCTGAACGCGAACCTGCGTGGCGCCAGTCTGGCGAAGGCGGATCTCACCCGCTCCGACTTTACCCGGTCCAATCTGGCCGGCGCGGACCTCGCCGAGGCGCGGCTCGATCGCTCCAAGCTGCAGCGGGTCGACCTCCAGAAAGCCAACCTGACGCAAGCCTCGCTCGAGCGCGCCGATCTGGCCGGGGCGAACCTGAGCGGGCGACGCTCGTGCGGGCGAAGTTCAGCGCGGCGAACCTGAAAGGCGCGACGCTGAGCGACGCCGACCTGAACGACGCGACCCTGAGCGGCGCGAACCTCTGGGGCGCCCGGATGCAGTCGGCGAAGCTCCGTGGCGCAAACCTCGAGCGCGCCGATCTGCGCGCCGCCGACCTGCGCGGCGCCAATCTCGAGGGCGCGGATCTCCGCGGCGTCCGCTTCGGGAAGGCCAACCTCGACGGCGCCAACCTCACCGGTGCGAAGCTCGAGAAAGCCGACTTCCGGCACGCGAACGTCGCGGGCTGCACCGGCTGCCCGCAGCCGTAGTGCGCGGCTAGCGCGCTCGATAGTCGGAATGTGGTGCGGCGACCAGCCGTTCCGGTTGCCGCCGCTCCCACATCCCGATCATCGAACCGGAGCGCCCGTCAGTGAGGCGTGCGCGAACCGTCCGGCCAGACGTTCCAAACCGGGACGCCACCGGGCATCGGATGCATGTTCACCGTGCCCTCGCCCCAGTATTGACCATCGACGTAGATCGAGCCACCGCGGACATCGGCCATCGCCTTGCGCTCGAGTTCTTCGGTGACGGAAAGGTCTTTGATCGTCAGCATTTGCAGTTCTCCTAAAGTCAGTGAAGGTTGAGATTTACGTTGAGCACAGTGCTGTGCTCGACGAGAAGCAGAGCAGAGACCGTGCCAATCGTGGACCAGCGCCCCGCAGCAGGTGATGCATCAATGATGCGGATCACCGCGCGGCGCGGGAGAGCGGCGCTGTACATCAGTGCGCTCGCGGATGCCCGGCTGAATAGGACAGAACGGAGCGCGGTGTTGGGTTACGACGAACGTCCTAGTACTCGGAGCCGAGCCATTTACGTACGCGGGGCGATCGCGTTCGACGCGCGTCTCCTGGTTCTTTGGCTGAGCGGATTTCGCGCGGAGACGATGTGTCGCGCTCGAGCCAACAGCACCTTGCGGTCTGTTGGAGTTGGCCAATCACCCGCGATGCGTGAACGCGACTGCGATAACACGCGGCAGTGATCGATAACGCGACCGTTAACAGCGAGTTAGGAGCGCGCGCGCGTCGCTCGCCGGCAGCTGGCACACCCCGTGCTCTAGAAGTCATCGAGCGCACAGCAATATGCTCAACTTAACCCAAACCCTTTTTTGCTTACTTATTTTTTAGGAGAACTGAAATGATCATCAAAGACCTGGAAATCAGCAAAGAGCTTTCCCGCAAAGAACTGTCCGCCGTGCGCGGTGGTGTTGCGGTGGCGAGCGCCGGCGGCCAAGCCATTCTCCAAGGCGGCCCCAGCCTCTTCAGCGGGATCAACGCGGTGAACGCGCCGAACGCGACCGCCAACGACAACGACACGACCACGCTCGTTTCGATCAAGAGCGCCAGCGTGTTCGGGTCGCTCGGCACCTTCCTGTTCCAGTAAGACGGCCTGAGTGCCGCCGGCGCCTCGCGCGCCGACGGCAAGTTGAGCAGGCGTGAGAGCCGCATGGTCGGGGATCAATTCCCCGATGTGCGGCTCTCGCTTTTTCCGCTTCGCCCGCGGCGGGAGCCTCACGGTGGCAAAAAAAACGCCTATCCGGGAATACCCCAGAGTTCGGCCGCATCAGACTTCGTCTCTCCGCTTGTCGGTCGCGAGCCAACAGCCGGATCGCGTTGGAGTTGGCCAATCACCGGCCATGCTTCAACGCGAGCGCGATAACACGCGGCAGCGATCGATAAGTCGGCCCTTTACAGCGAGTTAGGAGCGCGCGCGCGTCGCTCGCCGGCAGCTGGCACACCCCGTGCTCTAGAAGTCATCGAGCGCAGCAATATGCTCAACTTAACCCAAACCCTTTTTTGTTTACTTATTTTTTAGGAGAACTGAAATGATCATCAAAGACCTGGAAATCAGCAAAGAGCTTTCCCGCAAAGAACTGTCCGCCGTGCGCGGTGGTGTTGCGGTCGCGGCCGCGGGCGGCCAATTCATTGCCCAAGGCGGCCCCAACCTCTTCAGCGGGATCAACGCGGTGAATGCGCCGAACGCGACCGCCAACGACAACGACACGACCACGCTCGTTTCGATCAAGAGTGCCAGCGTGCTCGCGTCGCTCGGCACCCTCGTGGTCCAGTAAGACGGCCTGAGTGCCGCCGGCGCCTCGCGCGCCGACGGCAAGTTGAGCAGGCGTGAGAGCCGCATGGTCGGGGGATGTCCAAATCCCCTGACATGCGGCTCTCACTTTTTCGCGCGCCACGGCGCAATCTCACGACTGCAGGAAACGCATACCCACGATTCGCGGGAGTTCGGCTGCACCGGACTTCGTACGCCGCCTGTTGGTCGCGAGCCAACAGTCGGATCGCAGCGGTGACCTCCTCGGCGCCGCTCCAGGCCCCAATAGCGCCGACGATTCCAGCAATATTCAACCCGTTACGTCGTACCGCCTCGAGTCGCGCTGAACTGGCATAGCAGTTGCTCTATTCGTCTCGACTCAACTATGTCCTTCGACAGCGACTTTTGGAGACACGACATGCCCGCGATCACTATCAACGACCTGCCGACGAGCCGCGCATTGGACGGCAAGGCGCTCGCGTCCATCCGCGGCGCCGGCAACGGCCTGTGGACCGTCGGCTGGATCCAGCCCTACGTGCCGCCGACACCCAGCAGCATTCTGGCCGGCGTCAACTTCTACCAGGTGAACACCACCGTCAACAACACGCAAAACATCTTCATCGAGGAGATGAACAATCTGTTCCAGACGGTCGAGGTCAAGAACTCGGGCGCCACCTCGACCATCAACGCGGTCGTCGTAGGCGCGCTCAACAAGAACGCCTGATCTCGAGCTTCAGGACGGAACCCGGGCGCCGCGCCAGCGTGGACCTCGGAAACCCTTCCGGCGTGTACAGTCAATTTCGATGGACGTCGGGATCCCGGACGGACGCGGGACTGGTGCGTCCGATCAACGAGGATGCCTGTCTCGACCAGCCGGAGCGAGGGCTGTGGGCGGTCGCCGACGGCATGGGCGGACTCGCGGTCGGCGGCCTGGCGAGCCGCATGGCCGTGGAAGCCCTGGGCGGCATGCCAACCGCCCAACAGCCTCGAGGAGTTCGTCGTCGCTACCGAGGTGCGGCTGCAGACTGTCAATCAGCAGCTGCGCGCCGAGGCGGCGGCCCGCAACGTGGGCAGGATCGGCAGCACCGTTGCGGTCCTACTGGCGCACGAGCGCTACTGTGCGTACCTGTGGGCCGGCGACAGCCGGATCTATCTCTGCCGCGGGGGGCGGCTAGCGCTGCTCACCCGCGATCACAGCGTTCTGGAGGAGCTGAAGGCGCGAGGGGCGGTCCCTGCCGACAGCGGCGTCCGTCGCGCTGCACATTCACGGATCACGCGCGCCGTGGGCGTTGTGGACGAGCTCGAGCTCGACGGCGATGTCGTCGAGGTCGAGGACGGCGATGTCTTCCTGCTGTGCAGCGACGGGTTGAGCAACGAGCTGAGCGAGCAGGAAATGACCGACGCGCTGCTGCCGGGAAATTGCCGGCAGGCATCCGAGGTCTTGGTCGATGCGGCACTCAAGGCCGGCGGGCGCGACAACATCTCGGCGGTCGTGGTCCGCGCCGAGGACCTGGACAGCGGCGACAGGACCCTGTTCAATCCGGCGGTCTGAGCCGCGACCGAGCGGGCGGTCAGGTCACCTGCTCGCTGCGCGCGGCGTGCTGGTTGCGGAAGTCCTTCGACCGGATTCCGTGCTTCTTCAGCAGCGTCTGCAGATGCGAGCGGTTCATCTCGCACCGCCGCGCCAGTTCGACCACCGTACCGCCCACTTCCTGGAGGCCGCGCTCGAGAAACGCCCGTTCCGCCTCGTCGCTCGCGGCGCGCTTCGCGTCGCTGAGCGAAGCCGGAGCGAGCTGCTGGCGGCCCCGCCGTTGCCCGCGACCTCCGCCGCAGTCGCGGTCGCCGTCGCGGGCCTGATGTCCTGGGGCAGATGCTCCAGGTCCGCCGTGTCCCCCGCCAGGCACGAGATCCGGTAGATGATGTTGCGCAGCTCGCGGATGTTTCCGGGATACTCGTAGTTCAAGAGAAACTCCCGCAAGCGGCGCGTCAGCTTTGCCGGGCGCCTCTTCAGCGTCTCCGCAGCCTCGTCACCGAAGTATTCGAACAGCAGGGGGAGCTCGTCCTTGCGATCGCGCAGGGGCGGCAACGTCACGTGGATGACGCCGAGCCGGTAGAAGAGGTCTTCGCGAAACTTCCCCTCGTCACACAAGCGACGCAGGTTCTTGTTCGTCGCGGCCACGATACGCGCGTCGACCGCAATGGTTTCGTCCGCGCCCACGCGCTGGATCTCGTGCGACTCGAGCACGCGCAGCAGCTTCACCTGTCCGGACAGCGGCAGCTCGCCGATCTCGTCCAGGAAGATGGTGCCGCCGTGCGCGCTCTCGAACTTGCCCCGTCGGTCGCCGGACGCGCCCGTGAATGCGCCTTTCTTGTGCCCGAACAGCTCGGACTCCAGCAGGTTGTCGGGAATCGCTCCGCAATTGACCGAGATGTAGGGCTTGTCGGCTCGCGCCCCGTTGGCGTGGATCACCTTCGCCATCAGCTCCTTGCCGGTCCCGCTCTCGCCGTCGATCAGAACCGGCAGATCCGTGGGCGCCGCCTTCTCCGCGATTTCCAGCGCCTCCAGAAGCTTGGGGTTGTCGCCGAATGCCCCCTCGAAGACGAAGCTCCGCTCGAGCAGGGCTTTCCGCCGCTCGCCCGGCGACCGGTCGACGCCGCTCGGCTGCGAGGCCGCCGCGGTGACGAATCGCTCCTTGTGCGAGAGCTGCATCACCTCGTCGCGCAGCGCGTGCGACTGTCGCAGCAGCTTCTCGATCTCGTGCCGCTCCAGGCGCGAGGCCCATCGCAAGGTGGAGCGGAGAATCTCGATCTTCTCGAGAACCCCCGCGTACGAGATCGCGGCAGTGACGTGCGGGCTATGGTCGAGGATGTTCATGCTGCGCTCAGCTGTTTCTGGACGAGTTCGTAGTACATGCCCCTACGGTCCACCAATTCCTGGTGTCTGCCCTGCTCGACGATCTGGCCTTCGTACATGACCAGGATCTTGTCGGCGCGCATGATCGTGCTCAGGCGGTGCGCGATGATCACGGCGGTGCGTCCCTTGAGGAGGTCGTGCAGGCTGCCGATGATGTTGCTCTCGGACTGCGTGTCGAGCGCCGAGGTCGCCTCGTCGAAGACCAGCAGACGCGGATCGTGGTACAGCGCCCGGGCGATGCACAGCCGCTGGATCTGCCCGCCGGAGAGGCCGATCCCGCGCTCGCCCACGACCTGTTCGTAGCCGAGCGGCATTTTCGCGATGAACGCGTGGGCGTCCGCCATCTTCGCCACTTCCTCGATCCGTCGGCGGAGCGGGCTCTCGTCGCCGCTCGCGATGTTCTCCGCGATCGTCCCCGAGAACAGCAGGTTGCTCTGCATCACGTAGCCCACCTGGGCGCGGTAGTACTCCTTGTCGATCGCGCTCATGTCATAGCCGTCCACCGTCAGCTTGCCCTCGGTGGGTGCGTAGAAGCCGACCAGCATCTTCGCCAGCGTCGTCTTGCCCGAGCCGCTGCGTCCCACGATCGCGACCAGTTCCCCGGGCTTGATGTCCAGGCTGACGTTTTCGAGGACATAAGGGGTTTCGCTCCCGCCGTAGCGGAAGTACACGCCGTCGAGGCGGATGTCCCCTTTCAAGTCGGGGAGCACGATCCGCGACCCGACCTCCTCGGGCTTCTGCTCCGGCTCGAGGTCGAGCACGTCGCCGAGGCGTTCCATGGCCACGCCCGCGTCGTTCAGCAGGCTCCACAGCTGCACCAGTCCCATCAGCGGCCCAAGGACGCTCCCCATCAATGCATTGAACGCGACCAGCTGGCCGATCGTCAGCTCGTGCGCGAGGACCAGATTGGCCCCGACCCAGAGGATGGCGATGGTCGTGGCCGCGTTGAGCAACTGACTTCCCAGCGCGACCTTGATGTTGAACGCCTGCGCCCGGTACTGCACGTCCAGGGCCTTGGCGTACTTCTTCTCCCATTTCATGCGGATCGCACGCTCGATGCCCATGCCCTTGACCGTTTCCGCCCCGCCGAGCGCTTCCATCAGCAGGGATTTCGCATCGGTTGAAGCGGCGAAGACCTCGCGTGCGTAGCCCTTCACCTTCGGGGTGACCAGTACGGTCAGGCCGACGATAGGCACCACGAACGAGATCAGGACAAGGGTCATCTTCACGTTGTAGAGGAACATGATCGTGAAGTAGATGAAGACCATCAAGAGATTGAGCACGGTGGTGACGGTGGACTCCGTCAGGAAGGCTCGTATCGTCTGGTTTTCCTGGAAGCGCGCAAAGATGTCGCCGGTCTTGCGCTTCGCGAAGAACGCGAGCGGCAGCGACATCGTGTGTTTGAAGAACTGCGACATCATCGCGAAATCCATGCTGCGCATCATGAAGTTCGCCAGGAACGCCCTGATCGTCGACGTGATCTGCGCAAACAGGCTGGAGATGACCAGACCGACTACGAGCAGATGCAGGAGCCGGGTATTCTGATGGACGATGACTCCATCCAGGACGTTCTGGATGATGAGCGGAGGGACGATGCCGAGCCCCTGGATGACGAAAGTCGCCAGGAACAGATGGACGAGGATCTTCCGGTAGGGTTTCAGATATCCCGCGAATCGGACCCATGGCGAGCGCGACGCCGACAGCTGCACGAGGCTCCGGCCGGGCGTGAAGACCAGGCAGGTGCCGCTCCAGCCCCGCTCGAAATCCTCGACGCTCATCTCTTTGAACCCGACCGCCGGGTCGGCGATCCACACCTGCCGTCTCGAGATGCCGTACACCACGACGTAGTGGTAGCCCTCCCAATGAACGATGAAAGGGAGGTCGAATCCCAGCAGGGCGTCGAAGGTGCACTGGACGCCACGCGCGGTGAAGCCGAGGGCCTCGCCGGCGCGCGCGAGACTGTCGAGGGTGGCGCCCTGTGTCGTCACGTTGGCCAGCTCCCTGAGCTTGCCAAGCGTCATCGGGATGCCGTAGTGCCGGCAGAGCATCGCCAGACAGGCGGCGCCGCAGTCCATCTCTTCCGCCTGCTCGACCAAGGGGAACCGCTTGAGCACCTTCTCGCCGGGCTCCGGCTTGGTGTGCAGATCGAGTTTGACCGGCAGCGTGCGTCGTTCCGCGAGCTTCTTTTGCCGCTGCAGCTCTCGCTCGGCGAACTGGATCCGCTGTTCCAGGACCTCGCGCAGCTTCGGGTTGCGTTCCAGGATGAAGCGAATGGTCTTCTCGGGAATGACCAGGAGCGTCGTATCGGCACTGGCGACCACCGATGCCATCTGTTCCTGGCGCATCAGGCAGGCCTTCTCGCCGAATATTTCGCCCTGCCCGAGCGTCGCGAGCGGATATTGCGTGCCGTCCTCGCTGCGCGCGATCTTCACCTCGCCGTGACGCACGACGTACAGCCTGCGGTCCTCCCGGGCGCCCTGCTTCAGAATCTCCCGGCCGGCGCCGACGCGCTTGACGCCGACGCTTCGAACGAACTCCTCGAGCTCGGTCTTGTTGACCTTGCCGCGCAGGTCGAACAGACGCGCGACGAAGCCGCCCGCGGAGTTGATCGCGACGTAGGTGGTGACGAACGAATGCGCCGCGCTGTTGCGGCCGACGATCGGCGCGAGTACCTTGTGCGGGATGAACAGCAGCTCGGTCTTTACCGACGCCCGCACCGAGGATTCGTGCCGGAAGTCGCGCAGCACCGCGATCTCGGCAAATACGTCGCGCTCCTTGCGCACGCCGATGCTGACTTCCTTGCCGTGCTCCTCGGTGAAGAGGCGGACCGAGCCCGACTTGACGACATACAGACCGTCGGCCGGCTCGCCCGCTTTGCACACCGTCTCGCCGAACGAGAAGAATCGCGACTCCGCGTGATCCGCGAGTCGCTCGAGCTCCTCCCGGGTGAATGGCGACAGCAGTTCTACCGAACCCAGGAAGTCGGCGAGCGATTGCAGCTCCGGTGAGGCGTCGATGCTCATGCCCGGTTCCGCCTTTCTAGTGCGCTTCGATGACGTGCTCGCGCGCCCGCGCCGCGAGCCATTCTTCGCGGAGCAGGCGCCGCACCTCGGCCGCGGTTTCCGCGTCCAGCACCGCCGGGTTCTTCGCCGTCACGAGGAAGATCTCGTACAACGACCGGTCGGCCGATGGAAACGGCCCGAGCAGATCGCCGACGGCGGCGTTGAACACCTTGCCCTCGATATCCGTCTTCAGCGAGCCGCGGAGCACCTTGCCGATGACGCCGCTCTGCTCCCGCGTGCTGGCGATCGAGTGTTCTCGGGCCATCTCGGCAAACAGCTCCGGCTCCTCGCTGAGGATCGAGGCCATCTCCTTCGCCTTGCCTTCGCTATCGACGACGATGTGGCTGACCTCGATGCTGTCGAATCTGGGGGAGTTGAGCTTGAAGTACTCCTCGACCGCCTTGTCGCTGCAGATCTGGTCCATCATCTTCTCTTGGTACAGGCTGTCCGTGATGAAGGACTCGAACTCGTCCAGACTGACCCCGAGGGTGTCGAGGTAGCGGTTCGTGTCGGTTGCCCGATGCAGCCCCCTGATGCGCCGGAACTGGTCGGCGCGTTCCTGTATTTCGTCGGCAGCGATCGCGATGCCTCGTTTCTTCGCCGCGCGGACGGCGAGTCTCTCCCTGACGAACTGCTCGAGGAGTGTCTGGAACTGCCCCGTGAACTTCAGGATCCTCACGAACTGATCGATGCCGATGATTTCGTCGTCGATGCGCACGATGGTCGTCATTGGTTCTCCTTTGCCGAGCCTGTCGGCGAATGTCGATAAGGTTTCATGAGTCGGCCCGCCGGCACGAGAGCGGCACCGTCAGCCGCCGATCTGTCGGAACGGATCGAGCGCGAGGTCGATCACGCGTCGCTCGCGGACGACGACCTCCGCGGTCGCCGTCATCCCGTAGCGCAGCGGGTACTTCGTGTCGGCGACGACGTAGTGATCGCGCTCCAGCGTTACCCGCCCCTCGTACACCGGCTGCTTGGTCTGCGGCGACAGCTTGGTAGCGGGGGAGATGTAGGTGAGCGTCCCATCGATCACGCCATAGCGTTGGTACGGGAAGGCGTTGAATTTCAGCTTGACCGCAAGTCCTTCGCGCAGGAAGCCGCGGTCATACTCGGCAATCTCGAGCTTGAGGACGGGCCGGGCGTTCTTCGGCGCGATCCCGCCCAGCGGCGTGTTGGCCTGGACCTTGTCCCCCGGCTGGGTGGACGTCAGGTCGGTGATGACGCCGTCTACCGGCGCGGAAATCAGGAGGAAGTTGTCCTTGTCGATGTTGTCGAACCGGATCCTGGCCGCCGCCTCGGCGACGAGGCGGGCGGTTTGCACCTGCAGTCGCAGCTTCTCCTCGGTATCGGCGATCTCCTTCGCCGCCGCGTCGTACTGCAACTGCAGCTTGGTGAGCTCCTGGCCGCTGGTTTCGAGTTGCGCCCTGGACTGCGAGTATTCCTGGCTCTGGCGGGCGCTCAGCTCGCTCAGTCTCGATTGCGTGACTGCATAAGCGTTCTCGGCCGCGAGCAGGGCGTTGCGCTTGCTTTCGGTCTGCAGCTGGGACACCCCGCCCCCGCCGGGCAGCGCGAGCAGCCGCGCGTACTTCTCCGCCTCGTCCTTGGCAGCGTCGCGGGCGCGACGGGCGTCTTCGAGCCTGGTACGGGCTTCCTGAAGCTGCGCTCGCTGCGCCTCGGCGAACTTTGCCGTTCCCTCGGAAACGCGCTTCGCGTGCTGGTACTCGGCCAGCTCCAGCGCCTGTTTCAAGGACGCCAGCTTGCGCTCCATCAGCGCCTTCTTTTCCGGGAACTGCTTCCAGTCGCGCTCCGCGTCCTCCAGCTTCAACTGCGCCTGCAACGCGTTCGCGGCGGCCTCGACTGCCCCGCGGGCGTTGAGTCTCGCCAGGACATCGCCCTTCGACACCGGTTGCCCTTCCGCGACGTACAGATTCGCCAGCTCGCCGTCGACGGGCGCATGAAAGCGCCGCACCTCCGAATCGGGCAAGAGCGCGCCCTGTGCCGTCACGGTCACGTCGGTGTGCCCGAAAAACGACCAGGCCAGGGCCGACAACACCAGCGCCGCCATCGCGATGACGACGGCCTGCGTGATCCGCGAAGGTTCGGCGGTGAGAATTGCGATGCCTTCGGCGCTATGGTCGTCGAGCGCTTGCATCAACGGCCGGAGGCGAGCTTCGTTCATCATCGTTGCGGTCCCCCAAGCAGCGCCAGCCTCGCCTTCAGTACGCCGGGCTCCACCACACGGCGTAAATCGATTAGCGAGCTGCGCTGCTGTTCGAGTTCGGCCTTGATGTCGTCCCGCAGCTTGGTCGCTCGAGCGGGTTGACCCATCTTCAGCTGCGCGTAGATCCGTACGCCGTGTTGCACGCTGTCGTTCGCTTCCGACAGCAGCCTGGCCTGTGTCCGGAACTCGTTCGAGATCGTCGCCTCGAGCCGCTCCCTGCCCTCGATCGCGCCGCTCTCGCGGTACTGCAGCCACAGCGCCTCGGCTCGGCCAAGCGATTCCTGCGCCCGCGCGAGCGCCCCGTCCTTGTAAACACCCACGTCCGCCTCGGTCGCCTGCACGAAGTAGAGGTCTTCGTCGGGGTCGAGCGAGCCGTAGAACGCCAGCAGACGCTCTTCATATCCGGTGCCGCCGCGCGCCGCCTGCAGAGCGGCAAACTGCTCGAGGATCGTCTTCTTGCGCTCGAACTCCCGCGCGGCCGCGTCCGCCCACGGTCCGGCGCCCATTCGTTGCAGACCGGCGATCGCCTGCTTCGCGTCGCCTTGACGCCACGCCTTGGACACGAGCTCGTACTGCCGAACGAGGTCGGCCGGGGGAAACCGGTCACTCGCGGTCAGCGCGCGGAACTTCGATTCGAAGGGTGGCGTGGAAAAACGGACCTTTGCCGCAAGCGCGACCAGCCGGCCCAGCTTGCGGGCACGCGCCTGCTTTTCGATCTCGACGTACCGGCGCAAGTCCTCGCGGACGCCGTCCAATCCGCCGAGCCTGGGATACTTTTCCGAATATTCCTTCAGGACGGCCTCCAGCGCTTCCGGCGCATCCCGATCGAGTTCGGTGGTGATCGCCGTCTTCAACCGCTCGATCGCGGCCAGGTGCACCGAATCGTCGTTCTGGAGCTTGCGCAGGCGGCTGAGGGTCTCGGCGTACGCATCCTTGAATTCCGGCACCAAGGACGAGATCGTCGCGAACGCCCGCTGGTGTCGCTGCGTGTCCTCGTTCCACGCGCCGAGGAGCGTCTTGATCTTGTCCTCGTCGGTGTAGATCCTGATCGGCGCGTCCACCCCGCCTCTGCCGGCGACGAATTTCTCGAGCTCGCCCATCCATTCGAGCTCGCCCACGAGCGACTGAACGTCGGCATTTCCGCCGCCCAGCCGCTTGATGCCGGCGAGCACCGCGCCCGCCCGATCGAAGTCGCCTGCCTTCAGCAGGCTCAGCCACTGCGGCACCTTCGCCTTGAGCAGCGCTTCGGTCTGCAACGCCTTGATCTCGGCGTTGTCGGGGTTTCGCGCCAGGAAGCCGCTCGCCGCGGCAGCGGCGCGTCCGTACTCGCGGTTTGCGAACAGATCCCTGAGCTCCCGTTCGGACGCGCCGATGAGATACAGCATCAAGCCGGCCACGCCCAATACGGCCACGAGCCCCGCAGCCCACCCGAAAGCGAGGCGAAGGCTCGCGCGTTCGCCCGCAAACGCCTGCAGGACCTCGGACAGGAGAATCGCCAATCGACCGCGTTCCGGGCGTCCGTTCGCCTCCTCTTTGGCGGCGTCAGCGCCGGTCGGCCCCTCGTTGTTGATCGCATCGTCGCTCGTTGCGGCGCGATCGACGCAGAATATGTCGAGGAACGACGCCGCAGAAGCTACGAACGTGGTCTTTTCGTTGTCGCCGGATTCTCCCGCGCTCGATACGACCAACGGCATCTTTGTGACGGTCGACTCGGTCTCGACCGCCTTCTCGAGAGTCACGGTGTACTGGAAGTGCTTTCCGCCAAAACCGACCACGTCGCCGTCGTCGAGCGGGACGGCATGCTCCTCCAGGCGCTTGCCACCGACGAACGTACCGTTCGTGCTGCCGAGATCCTCGATGAAAGGTGTCGCCCCCTTCACGAAAATATGGGCATGCCGGCGCGATAGGTAGCTGACCTGTTGCGGGCAAGCGTCCGTATAGCGCGCGAATATGTCGTCCGCCTTCGTGATCAGGAACGGAAAGCGGGTGAGGACGATCGGTTGCAGTCCCAGATCGGCGCGCTCGGGAGTGAGCGTCAGGCTGAGCAATCTGGCTGCCCGCTCCGGCGCGGTCGCACGCACGCCGAGGCGTACCCGGTACGACAGTTCCTCACCGAAGCGAATCTCGTCGCCGTGCCGCAGGCTGTGCGGCTTCTCCCGAACGTTGACGCCGTTGACGGTCGTCCCGTTCTTGCTTTCGAGGTCGGCGATGTACACGCCCCCGTACGCGGCAAAGATTCTCGCGTGCCGGCGCGACAGCCCGCCGACGAGGTCGGACCGGTAAGAGGCGAAGGGCGCTTCCGTCCGTCCGATCGCGAACAGGTTGTCCTCGATGACGATGTCGCCCAGTTCCGGGTGGGATATCGGCGCAAGGACGATAGTCAGCGTCTCGGGGAAGGCCGCCCCCATCTCGGCAACGCGCGCGTCAACGGGTGCCATGCCTAGTTGCTCTCGTTCCGGACGTCGACCGAAGGCCAGCCGCCGCCCAGCGTCTTGTACAGGGTGACTGTGTCCGACAGGATCTGCTGGTGGCTCGCCAGCAGAGCGAGCTGCGCCGCCAACAGCTGCCGCTCCGCTTCGAATACTTCGAGCTGGGAAGCGACGCCCTCCTTGAGCTGGGCTTCGATCTGCGCTGCGGCGACTCGCAAATAATTGGTCTGCTCCTCCAGCTGCGCTTTCTGCTTCCGGTGGGAGTCGAGATTCACCAGCGTGTTCTCCACCTCCTCGAACGCCGCCAATGACCGTCCGCCGATACAGCTCTTCGGCGACCTTGGTCTGCGCCTGGGTCGTCTTGATCTGCGCCTTGATGTTCGGATCGAACATCGGAAAGTTGATGCTGGGCAGAAAGGAGAAGGTAAACGACTTGAACAGATCGCCGGGCGACAGCGCGGCAGTTCCCAAGCGGCCGGTCAGGCTGACGGTGGGCAGTTGCGCGAGCTTCGCCTGTCCGACCAGGTCATACGCTTCGAGGACCCGATACTCTGCCGCGACGATATCGGGCCGCCGCAACAGCAATTGCGAAGGTAGACCGCCGGGTACCGTAGGGACCTGTACTCGCGCCAGCAGGCCGCCGGGCGGCACCTTGAGCTCGCCTGCCGGCACGCCTGTCAGGGTGGCGAGCGAGTTCTCGGCGAGGTCGCGCAATCTGCGGAGCTCGAGCAGGCCGTTCGTCAGTCGATTGATCTCGGCCTTCTGCAGCAGCACCTGCGTCTGCGGCACCAGTCCGTTCTGGTACATCGCCTCGTAGATGATCAGGATCTGCCGGTTCTTGCCCAGCGACTTCTCCTGCTGCTCGATCTGCTCGTCGAACTGGAGAATCTGGAAGTAGCTCGTCGCCACGTCGGAAACGAGCGTCAGGTATCCGGCGCGCCAGTCCGCCTCGCTCGCACGAACTTCGGCCGTCTGTGCCTGGACGCCTTTCTCGAACTTGCCCCAGATATCGATCTCCCAATTGACCTGGGTGGCGAGGTTGTACACCTTCGAAAGCTTCTGTCCCGTGCTTTTCTCGAACACTGCGCTGGCACCCAGATCCAGGATCGGCAGCGCTCCGGCGCGCGCCGCGTCGATTTGCGCATCGGCAACCCCGGTGCGCGCGGCGAGGATCCTGAGGTCGAAGTTCCCCGCGATCGCCTTGCTCACCAGCGCATCCAGATAGGGGTCGCGGAACTCCTGCCACCAGGCCGGACTGATCGCTTCGGCGGCGGAGACGGCGACTTCCGCCGATCGCGACCATGAGGCCTTGGCCGGCGAATCCGGACGCTGGTACTCCGGTGCTCGAAAGTCGGCACAACTGCAGAGGAGTGCCGCGCCGAGGGCGGCGAGCAAAGAAGACCCGACAGCGGGGTATGAATCGCGACCAGCGGATTCGACCATCATGTTTCCCTGCTCGTCCATCGACCGATGCGCACGATGGAGTCGCCACCAGTCTAGTTAGTGCAGGATCGGGCGAGCGGCGAGAATTGCCGGGACGTTGGTGATCTATTCACCCTCGGACCGGCCTCGCCGGCGCCGACTCCATTTCGGCCGAAGCCGAGAAGCCGATCCGGCAACAATTCCACGAGCGCGCCCGAGGAAACTGTTCGAGAGCACGCGCTCGACGCTCTGCCATCATCCCTCGTTGCCCGAGCGCGCGCGATAGATCGCTCGGCTAAGCCCGCGGGATCAGTCCGTATGGACACGGCTCGCCGAGCGCGCAAAAAAAGGAGAGCCGCACATCAGGGGATTGGACACCCCCGCAAGTGCGGCTCTCGCCTGTTGCCGTCTTGCAGCCGGCGCCGGCTTCGCGTGCCGGGCACCAACCGCATTCATGCACTACTGGCTGACGGCAGTAAGCGCCGACCCGATGACATTGGCGAGGTGGAGGTCGACGATCGTCACGGGATTGACATCGATCGCGGTCGCGACCGGGGCGTTGATGCCGAGGACCGGGCTGAAGAGGGCGGGACCGGCCATGAAAAGGGTTTGGCCGCCGGCGCCAGCGAGTGCCACGCCACCACGCACGGCGGACAGTTCCTTGCGGGTTAGCTCTTTGCTGGTTTCGAGATCTTTGATCATCAGAGTCGTCATTGCAGTTCTCCTAATAAGGGGTTGGTTGGATTCACATCGAGCATGCTGCTCGACGAGCCTTACAGCACAGGCTGTGCCAAGCGCGCACGGACAGCGCGCGGACGCCTAACCGTCTGTAAATAGCCGGGATTCGATCCGTGTAGCATGCGCTCGCGGCAGCGCTGACGAGTTGCGGCGGTGGGCGGGCTCCAACAGACCGGAACGTGCTGTTGGCCAGAGGGCAACATATCGTCCGGAGCAGCCGGGGTTCCCGCGCGGCCGACCGGCCGGGACCGGTTGGACTTGCGGCCGCCGTGAGCATCTACCGCGCCGCACAAGGGAGGCTGGACCAGCGCTGCGCGTCGGGCAAGAGTGCCGAGCGAAGTGAAGATCACGATGGAGTGAACCTATGAAGATCGCTTCCACGAAGTCGGGGCTCGTGCGACTGCCAGCGGAAGAACCCCTCGCGGGCGGGCCCGCTCCCACCGCGCTCGGGGCAACCCGCGACTTCGTCACGCTCGTCGTTGCGCACCGACGACGGCATCGAGGGCATCGGCTACACGTTCATGGGCTGGGCGATCTCGGGCGCGCTGCGGACCGCGGTCGACGAGCTCTGCGCGCTCGTCGTCGGCGACGATCCGCTCGCGATCGAGACGATCCACCGGAAGCTCCGCGCCGCCGCGGGCACCGCCGGGCCGGGCGGCATCTTCACGCTCGCGGTCGCGGCGATCGACATCGCGCTGTGGGACATCAAGGGGAAGCACGCCGGCCTGCCCGGTCGCGACGCTCGCCGGCGGCTTCCGCAAGAAGGCGCCGGTGTACGCGTCGGGCGCGCTCATGCGCGAGTTCACGCTCGACCAGGTGGTCAAGGCGGCGGCGCGACTGGTCGAGAAGCGGCTACACGCGGATGAAGACGAAGCTCGCGCTGCCCGGCCGCAGCGACCGTGCGGCAAGGAGATCGAGCGCGTCCGCGAGATCCGCGAGGTGATCGGTCCGGACGTCGACCTGATGGCCGACGTCAATCAGCGCTGGGACGTGCGGCAGGCGCTCTCGATCGGCAGCCGGATCGAGGAGTTCGGCCTCTACTGGCTCGAGGACCCGGTCGCGCACGACGACTACCCGGGGCTGGCCGCGGTCGCCGACGGCCTGCAGACGCCGATCGCCGCCGGCGAGTACGTTTACGGCAGCGTCCCGTTCCGCCACATGCTCGAGGCGCGCTCGGTCGACATCGTCATGGCCGACGTGATGCGCACCGGCGGCATCACCCACTGGCTGAAGATCGCCGGGATGGCCGAAGCGTTCAACCTCCCGATCGTCAGCCACCTCTACCCGGAGCTTTCGGTGCACCTCGTGTGCGCCGTGCCGAACGGGCTCGTCATCGAGAACATGCCGTGGTCGAACCGGCTCTTCCAGGAGGTGCCGCGGCCGGCCGCCGGCGAGCTCGCCGTGCCGCAGAAGCCCGGCCTCGGCCTCGCGTTCGACGAGCAGGCCTGCGCGCGCTACGCGGCCTGACCCCCAGGCGAGTGACCGTGGCGGCGGCCACCTACATCGCCGACCTGATCGACGCGCACGCGGCGCGCGCGCCCGACGGACGGGCGATCGTCTGCGAGGGACGCGCGCTGACGTGGCGCGGGCTCGCCGACCGCATCGACCGTGTTGCGGCCGCGCTCGGGACGCTCGGCATCGAGCCGGGCGACAAGGTCGCGATCCTCGCCCCCGCATCGGTCGAGTACGTGGAGTGCTTTCTCGGTACCACAACTGCCGGTGCCTGCGCCGTTCCCCTGCCCGCCGCCGCGAGCCCGGATGCGCTGCGGGCGATGCTCCTCGACAGCGACGCGAAGGTGCTCGTGCTCGGGAGCGAGCTGCGGCCGGCGGTGGCGCCGTTCGCCGACGAGCTCACGGAGAGGCTGCGCGGGGGGCTCGTGGCGCTCGACTTCGCGGCGCCGGGCTGGATCGGATACAAGGCCTGGCTCGACGCGGCGCCGCGCGGGCGTCCGCGCCCGGCGCTGCGCGACGACCTGCCCTTCAACATCATCTACAGCTCCGGCACGACCGGCGTCCCCAAGGGGATCGTCCACGAGCAGGGCATGCGCCGGCGCCAGGCCTTCCGTCCCGGATTCGACTACGGCCCGGCGAGCGTGACCCTGCTCGCGACGCCGCCCTACTCGAACACGACGCTGCTGCCGATGCTCTCGGCGATCGGGGGCGGCGGCACCGCGATCCTGATGCGGAAGTTCAACGCCGAGCGCTACCTCGCGCTCGCGGAGTCCGAGCGGGTCACGCACACGATGCTGGTGCCGGTGCAGTACCAGCGCATCCTCGCGCACCCGGACTTCGCGCGTCACGACCTGACCTCGTTCCAGGTGAAGCAGTCGACCGGCGCGCCGTTCGGGGCGTCGCTCAAGCGCGAGCTTCTCGACCGCTGGCCCGGGCGCCTGCTCGAGGTCTACGGCCTGACCGAGGGCGGCTGCAGCTGCCTCCTCGACGCCGGCCGCCACCCGGACAAGCTCGCCACCGTCGGACGTCCGGCACCCGACAACGACATCCGCATTATCGACGAGGACGGCCGCGAGCTGCCGCAAGGCGCGACCG
Source organism: uncultured beta proteobacterium (assembly GCA_963789885.1). Classification (GTDB taxonomy): domain Bacteria; phylum Pseudomonadota; class Gammaproteobacteria; order Burkholderiales; family SG8-39; genus DATEDA01. Next base: position 105,272 of record CAWBNB010000035.1, read on the forward strand.
GCGAGGTGGTGGGACGCAACCCGTACATGATGTCGGGCTACTACAAGCGGCCCGACGCGACCGAGGCGTTCTACTGGCGCGACGGCGACGGCCGGGTCTTCCACCGCACCGGCGACATCGGGCGCTTCGACGCGGACGGCTTCCTCGTGCTCCTCGACCGCAGGAAGGACGTGATCATCTCCGGCGGCCAGAACGTCTACGCGGCCGATCTCGAGGCGGTGCTCGGCCGCCATCCGGAGGTCGCCGACGTCGCGGTGATCGGCGTCCCGAGCGAGGCGTGGGGCGAGACGCCGCTCGCCCTGGTCGTGCCCAGGGCCGGAAGCAGCATCGACGAGGCCGGCCTGCGCGACTGGACGAACACGCGGCTCGGGAAGATGCAGCGACTGAGCGGGGTCGAGTTCCGCACCGAGCTGCCGCGGTCGGCCCTCGGCAAGGTCCTCAAGCGGGAGCTGCGCGCGGCATACTGGAACCGATGACCGGGACCCGCTATCTCGAGGACTTCCAGGTCGGCGAACGCTGGCAGAGCCAGGCCTTCTCGCTGAGCGCCGACGAGATCGTCGCGTTCGCCCGCGCGAACGACCCGCAGCCGATGCACACCGACCCGGCGCACGGCGCGGCGGGGCCGTTCGGCTCGATCATCGCTAGCGGCTGGCAGGTCGCCTCGCGCGCGATGACGGAGTTCATCCGGGCCGGCGGATACGGCAAGACGCCGATGCTCGGGATCGGCATCGACGAGCTCCGGTGGCTGAAGCCGGTCCGCCCCGGCGACCGCCTGGTGGTCGAACGCGAGGTGGTCGAGGTCGCGCGCTCGGCGTCGCGGCCCGACCGCGGCACGGTGCGCACGCGCGTCGTCGTCCGGAATGAGGCCGGCGAGCCGGTGCTCTCGCTCTATTCGATCGGCCGCGTTCCCACGCGCCCGGTCGGCGAGCCGGAGAGCCCATGACGCTGAAGGCCGAGACCCCGCGCGCGCTGGCCGGGCACGTCGGCCGCAGCCTCGGCGCGAGCGACTGGCTGGAGATCGACCAGGCGCGGATCGACTCTTTCGCCGCGACGACCGGCGACGACCACTGGATCCACGTCGACGTCGAGCGCGCCGGCCGCGAGCTGCCGGGCGGAAAGACGATCGCGCACGGCCTGCTCACACTGTCGCTGATTCCGCGGCTCCAGCGCTCGATCTGGACGATCGAGAAGCGGGGCCGCGGGCTCAGCTACGGTTACAACCGCGTGCGGTTCACCGGCCCGGTGCCGGTCGGCGCGCGGATCCGCCTTCGGCAGACGCTCAAGGCCGCCGAGCCGGCCGCGGGCGCCGTGCGCTTCACGTTCGAGAGCACGGTCGAAGTCGAGGGCGCCGACCGCCCTGCGCTCGTCGCCGAGACGATCGTCCTGATCCACGAGTCCTGAGCACGCAAAGGAGCACGAATGGCAAACGCAGCAACAGCGAAGGCGCCACCGAAGCCGATGTCGGCCGACCTGGCCCAGCGGATCGAGCGCCTGCTGAAGGGCGCGATCGACATGCACTGCCACAGCGGGCCGTCGGTCATGCCGCGGTGCCTCGACCACATCGACGCGCTCGAGGAGGCGGCCGCGGCCGGGATGAAGGCGCTCCTCTTCAAGGACCACTACTACTCGGCGACCCCGGTCACCGAGCTCCTGAAGGGCCGCTACGCGCACCTCGGCGTCGAGATGATCTCCGGCGTGCCGCTCAACAACACGAGCGGCGGCCTGAACCCGTACGCGGTCGACCACGGCCTCAAGCTCGGCGCGCGGCTCGTCTGGATGCCGACCTTCTCGGCCGGCAACCACCTGCGCCACAACCGCAAGAAGAAGATGCTCGCCACCAAGGTGCCGATGCTCGAGCCGAGCGCCCTCACCGTGGTGGACGACCGGAACCGGGTCAAGGACGAGGTGAAGTTCATCCTCGACCAGATCGCCGAGTTCGACGCGGTGCTTTCGGCCGGACACCTGCACGTGAGCGAGATCTTCCCGCTGTTCGAGGAGGCGAAGAAGCGCGGCGTGAAGCGCCGGCTCGTGCAGCACCCGACCTACGTGATCGACGCCTCGCTCGAGGAGATCTCCGAGCTCGCGCAGGACGGCGTGTTCCTCGAGCACTCGCTCTGCATGTTCATCGACGAGTCGCGCTTCAAGCACTGGACCGGGGAGGAGCTCAAGGGCATGATCACCGCGGCCGGCGTCGACCAGACGATCCTCGGCTCCGACCTCGGCCAGATCAACAACCCGACGCCGGTGACCGGGTTCCGGGCGGTGATCCGGCTCTGCATCGAGCAGGGCTACGACGACGACCAGATCCGCAAGCTGGTGGGCGGGAACGCGGCGCGGCTCCTCGGCCTGAACGAGCCGCGGAAGGGCGCGTGATGGCCAGGCACGTGACGCTCGACGCCTCCCTCCTCGACACCGAGGCCGCGTACGGCCTGCTCATCGGCTGCGTCGTGCCGCGCCCGATCGCGTGGATCACGACCGTGAACGCGGCGGGCAAGGTGAACGCGGCACCGTTCAGCTCGTTCAACTACGTCGCCCACAGCCCGCCGATGCTCGCGGTCAACATCGGCTCGCGCGGCGGCGAGCTCAAGGACACGGCCCGCAACATCGTCGACACGCGCGAGTTCGTGGTCAACGCCGCCACCGAGGCGCTGCTCGACGTCATGCACCGGTCCTCCGCCGAGTACCCGCCGGAGGTGAGCGAGACGGAAGCGCTCGGGATCGCGCTCGAGCCGAGCCGGTTCGTCAGGCCGCCGCGCATCGCCGCCTCCCCGATCCAGATGGAGTGCCGCCTCGAGCGGGCGATCCCCCTAGGGCGCGGGCTCAACACGCTCTACATCGGCGAAATCGTCGCGTTCCACCTCTCACCGGACATCTTCGACGGCCGCCGCGTCGACAGCGCGAAGATGCGGCCGGTGGCGCGCCTCGGCGGGCCCTACTACGCGGCGCTCGGCGAGATCTTCAACCGGCCCCGGCTGCAGCAGCCGCCGGGCGGCACCGCGGGCCTGGAGAACGCGTGATCCGGGCCGGCACGCTCGTTAAGACGCGCCCAGCACCCGACCGGAGACCCTGAGCATGGCTGCCCTCCAGACCCGCCCCGCGTCCCACGCAAGACACTACGACTCGCCGCCCCAGCTCGAGGAGGGTCCGGGCGCGCGCACCTGGCTCACGCGCGGCGCGAACTTCGTGATCGCGGTCTCGCGGGTGAGCGCGGGCGCGACCCTGCGCCGCACCGACAACCCCGACGAATCGGCGGTGCTGCTGCCGGAGATCGGCGCCACTATTGAGACCAGCGTGGAGGCCGGCGGCGAACGGATCGAAGCCGGCCCCGAGAGCCTCACCATCGTGCCGCCGGGCTCGAGCACGGTGACCGCGCGCGGCGACGGCCTCGTCGTGCGCGTGTTCTCGGCGAAGGCCGCGGACCTCGCGGCGCGCGCCGCGAACGCGTCGGCCTACGCGAACGGTGCACCCGACGTCGCGCCGCTCGTTCCCTGGCCCGATCCGCCGGGCGGGTTCAGGCTGCGGCACTACCGGCTCGCCGACTACGCGAAGGCGGAGAGCAACATGCGGATCTTCCGGTCGACGAACCTGATGATCAACGTGCTCGCGAAGCGCGCGACGGCGCGCGACGTGACGAAGCTGAGCCCCCATTCGCACACCGACTTCGAGCAGGGGTCGCTCGCGGTCGAAGGCACCTACGTCCACCATCTCCGCTACCCCTGGACGCCCGACATGAACGCCTGGCGCGAGGATGAGCACCTCGAGATCGGCAGCCCGTCGGTGACGGTCATTCCCCCGAACGTCGTGCATACCAGCCGAAACATCGGCGGACCGGGCTGGCTGATCGACGTGTTCGCCCCGCCGCGCGTCGACTTCTCGACGAAACCGGGCTTGGTCTGCAACGCGGACGAGTACCCGATGCCCTGACCCTGCGTCGGCTGGGCCGGCGTCACTTCACCTGGATCTTCGCCCCGCCTTCGATCTCGTCGAGCGCTTCGGCGAGCGGCACGGTGATCGTCACCGGCGCGCCCTTCGCAACGCCTTCCTTCCACCCCTGATAACCCTTCGCGAGTTGGTACTTCGGGTTCTGCTGGACGGGGGTCGGGTCATCGAACTTGTTGATCAGCGTCTTGACGCTGCGCTCGAGTGCGCTCTTCGACATGGCGAGCGGCGAGAACGTGTCGCCGCACTCGCCGTTCGGCAGGCACAGCTTGACCCCGCCCGCCGCGACGAAGACAACCTCGCCGACCGGGCTTTCGTGCTCGACCCGCAGGATCAGAACCTGCGGGTCCGGGTCCTTCACGCGCCCGATCGCCGACCAGATCTGGCCGGCCTCGAAATCGGCCGCGGCGGCGGCGGAGATCGCGAGCGCGGCCGGGAACGCTGCGAGCATTCGGTATGCGGTTTTCATCGGGGCATTATCCGCTGCCACGCGATCGCACGCGCGGGAAAGCCGCCGATCGAACGGCGGCGGCGCGCGGCGGGCGCGCTCGGCGGCCGGACCGATTCGGTACCATCGGCGCCTCCTGTCCGCTCGAGGCCCGACCGATGGCCAAGGTCTTCACCACCGAGCGCCGGATCCGCTTCTCGCACTGCGACCCGGCCGGCATCGTCTACTTCGTCAATTTCTTCGACATGATCAGCGGCTGCGTCGAGGACTGGTTCCGCGACGCGGTCGGGCTGCCGTTCAACGAGATGCACATCGTGCGGCGGCTCGGCTTCCCGATCGTCAAAACCGGCTGCGAGTTCTTCCGCCCCTGCCATCTCGGCGACCAGCTCTTGCTCGAGCTCGCGATCGGGAAGCTCGGCTCGAGCTCGATCGAGTTCCGGATCAGCGGGCGGGTCGGCGATGAGGAAAAGTTCCTCGCCCGCCACAAGGTCGCGCTCATCTCGCTCGATACGCTGCGCGCGCTGCCGATCCCGGACGACCTGCGCACCCCGATGCTGGAGTACGTCGCCCCCGTCGAAGTAGCGCGAACGCCACCAAAAGGGCGCTAGGGCATTGTTTTTTTTTGCAAGAGATGTTATATCGCAAGCGCGCGCTGACGTGGCGCGTTTCTCCGATAAGGAGTCTTTCATGGCTGCGAAGAAAAAAGCCGCGAAGAAGGCGAAGAAGAAGCTGTAAGCTTCACGCCAATAAAAAACGCGGCGGCCCGGGGTTCCAACCCCGGGCCGTTTTATTTTCCGGTCCGCGAACGTCCGCGGGCCGCTGCTTCAGTCAACTCGACGCCCTGCACCCCGTCTCGCCGAGGGTCGAAGCATCGGGCAGCATCGCAAGCCGCGCGGCCCCGGCCATCCCCTCCCGGCATGACTTCTTTCCTCCCCCGGCTCATCCGGCCGTCCCCCGGCACGGGCCGCTAACTCCACCGTGCGAACGCGAGCCCCGTCCCGGTGAGGGCCGGCGTCCGGTAGGCCGGCGTGTACGAGATCCACGCGAGGTCGAGATCGACCGCGGCAGCCGCCACGACGATCCAGTTGCGGATCTCCGAGCTGCCCGCCTTCAGCCGCCGCGGGTCGAGCTGCCCGAGCACCTCGAGGTCCCTGCGGTGCAATGCATCGATGACCGCGCGGTCCAGGTCCTCCTCCACGACGAAGTGGCTCAGTCCGCCCGACGCGAGGAGCCCGATCCGGAGGTCCGCCGGGTAGCCGGCGACGAGCTCGCGCAGCGCGGCGCCGAGGCGCACGCAGCGGCGCGGCAGCGGCTGGTTCGGCGGGTGGTAGGTGTTCAGGAAGATCGGGACGATCGGCAACCCGGTCCCCCGCAGGTACCGGCGGTGCACGAACGAATACGCGTGGCCCTCGTACTGCCCGTCCGCGAGGCTGGCGACCGCGGAGACGTCGAACTCCCGCTCCACCAGCCCGGCGATCAGGTGGAGCGCGAGCGGCTGGTGGCAGGGGTAGTGCGCCTCGCGCTCGTCCTCGAGGCGCCCCATCTGCGCCCGGCGGTGCCAGTCGTCCGGCGCGACCTGTCGCCGCGGCGCGTTGCGGATCGTCGCGCCGTGGTAGATGCCGATCGACGGCATGTGCTGGTCGTGGAAGAGCTCGTGCTGGTCGTCGCCGACGATGACGAGCGCGTCGAGCTGCGCGGCGGCGATCTCGTCGCCGAGGCGCGCCATCGCCGCCTGCACCGCCGCGAATCGCGCGGTGATCGCGGCGGCGGTGATCCGCTCCGCCGCGTCCGCCGGCGCGCGCGCGAGCACGTCGGCGAACGTGCACCGGTTGCCGTCGCGGTCGTAATAGGGCATCCGGGGATCGGTCTCGCCGAAGCGGCCCAGCCAGTCGTCGAGCTGCGCCGTCAGCATCACGCTGTGCGACGACCCGAACGCGGCGGCGAGACGCGCCATCAGGCCCTCCCGGTGCGCATGCCCGGGCCCAGGATCGCAGCCGCGGCGAGCGCCGCGCCGAGCCACCGCCCTCCCGTCATTGGCACCGTCTCCTCCGTCCGCGGCGATGGTGACAGGCCCGAAGCGGGGCGTCCAGATCCGCCAACTGCGGTACGCTCCCGCGCTCAACCGGGCCTGGAGGAACTGTCGAATGGGCGAGCCGTTGCTACGCACCACCGTCGTCGGAAGCTACCCGCAGCCGGACTGGCTCGTCGACCGCGACGCCCTGAAGTCGCAGTCGGTGCCGCGCGTACGCATGCGCGAGCTGTGGCGCGTGCCCGAGGCGTTCCTCGAGCAGGCGCAGGACGACGCGACGCTAGTGGCGATCCGCGACATGGAGCGCGCCGGCATCGACATCATCTCGGACGGCGAGATCCGGCGGGAGAGCTATTCGAACCGGCTCGCCACCGCGCTCGACGGTATCGACATCGACAATCCGGGCCAGGTCATCGGACGGACGGGGGTTCCCACGGTCGTCCCGCGCGTGGTCGGAAAGATCCGGCGGCGTCACGCGGTCGAGGTCCGCGACGTCGAGTTCCTGCGTCGCAACACCGACCGGGCGATCAAGATCACCCTCCCCGGCCCGTTCACGCTGACGCGCCAGGCGAAGGACGAGTTCTACAAGGACGAGGAAGCGCTCGCGATGGATTACGCGGCGGCAATCAATGCGGAGGCGCGCGACCTCAAGGCGGCAGGGGCCGACGTGATCCAGCTCGACGAGCCGTGGCTGCAGGCATTTCCCGATGCGGCGATGCGCTATGGCGTACGGGTCATCAACCGCGCCTTGGAGGGCGTCCCCGGCACGACGGCGGTGCACCTCTGCTTCGGTTACGCGCACCTCGTGCGGGACAAGAAGCCGGGGGCGGGTTATTCGTTCCTGCCCCAGCTCGCCGACTCGATCGCGGACCAGATCTCGATCGAGGCCGCCCAGCCGACGCTCGACCTCGCCGTGCTGAGGGAATTGCCCGGCAAGACGATCATCCTCGGCGTCATCGACCTCGGCAATACGGCGGTCGAGACGCCGGAAGAGGTCGCGCGCCGCATCCGGCGCGCGATGCAACACGTTCCGGCCAACCGGCTCGTGCCCGCGCCGGATTGCGGCATGAAGTACCTCTCGCGCGAGACGGCGTTCGGGAAGCTGAGGGCCCTCGCCGACGGCGCGGCCATCGTGCGACGGGAGCTTGCCGGGAGTTGACAGCGACGGACGGCGGTGGGATCGTGGCCGCATGAAAGTTCCGCTCGCCAGCCTGCTCGCCGCGGCCGCGCTCGCCGTCCCGGCGGCGGGGCACGCCGGCATCTACAAGTGGGTCGACGAGAAGGGCGGGATCACTTACGGCAACGCGCCGCCGCCCGGAGCGAAGAAGCTCACGCAGCTCGACGAAGACAGCGGGCGCGTGAGCACCGTCCCGGGCATTCCACCCGAGCAGCTCGCCCGGCAGCGCCAGCTCGAGCTGGAGGCGCGCGTCCAGCGGCTCGAGCGCGAGCTGTACGAGCAGCGCCTGCGCGATGCGCTGGCGGCGCAGTCCTACCCCGCGTACGCCGGCTACGCGCCCGCGTACGCCGGATACGCCGGATACGGCGGATACGCCGCGGGCTACTTCCCGGCGTACGGCTACCCCTTCGCGACGCGCGTCGTGCGTCCGGTACGGATGCACGGCTTCGTTCGGCCAGCGCCGGTACGCGCCGTCCGCCACCGCTGACGACCCCTCCTCCCCGCGCGGGGAGACCGATTTCGCCCGGGCCGCGCCTTGCGCCCGCCCGCGGCGCGCCAGAATCGGCCGCTAGCGTCGCCGCATGTCCACCCGCGAGGCGACGCCATGAGATTCCCCCTGCTCGCGCGTGCCGGCGCCGTCGCCGGCGTCGCGATCGCGATCCTGATCCCGCTGCAGCTCGTCAACGGCAAGATCGCCGAGCGCCAGGCGCGCGCGTTCGAGGTCGAGCGGAGCTTCGCGGCCGAGACGAGCGGGCCGCAGACGATCGCCGGGCCGCTCCTCGCGCTCACCTGCGAGGAGACCTACGTCGAGGAGCGGCAGATCATGCGCGACGGCAAGGCCGAGACCGTGGCCGACCGGAAGACGCGTGCCTGCCCGACCGGCTACTTCGTGCCGCGGACGCTCGACGTCGCGGGCCGGCTGCCGGTCGAGGCGCGGAGCCGAGGGATCTATCCCATCCGGCTGTACCGCGCCGCGCTCGAGCTCGCGGGGGAGCTCGACTGGCCGCCGCCGCCGTCCCAGGAGGGCGCGATCGCGCGCGTCTGGAGGGAGGCCTACGTCGTGGTCGCGGCCAGCGATCCGCGCGGCATCAAGTCGGTGTCGCCGCTGCGCTGGGGCGACGGGACGCTCGCCTTCGCGTCGGCCCGATCGGACGCCGACCCGCGCTTCGCGCTCCAGGCGTCCGCGGGTGCCTACTCGTCGCAGCGCGCTGGCCGGGCGTTTCCGTTCCACTTCACCGTGGAGCTGATCGGCACGACGCGCCTCGGCGTGGCGCCGGTCGGCGACGCGACCCTCTTCCGCCTCAACTCGACCTGGCCGCACCCTTCGTTTACCGGCGCGTGGCTGCCCGACGCGCGCACGATCACGAGCGACGGCTTCGACGCGACCTGGCGGACGACGCACTTTGCGACCGGCGGCCAGGCGGCCTGGCAGAAGCAGGCGCGCAGCGGCGAGCTCTTCACGTCGGCACGGGCGGCGGGGGTCGGCCTGTTCGACCCGGTGAACGTCTACGCCCTCGCGCATCGCGCCACCGAGTACGGGTTTTTGTTCGTGCTCTTCACCTTCGCCGGCCTCGCGCTCGCCGAGGTCATGGCGGGCGCGCGGCTGCACGCGATCCAGTACGCCCTCGTCGGCTCCGCGCTCGCGGTCTTCTTTCTGCTCCTGATCGCGCTCGCGGAGCACACGTCGTTCGCGACTGCCTACGCGGCCGCAGCAGCTGCGTGCGTCGTCCTGCTCGCCGTGTACCTCCGCCACCCGCTCGGCACGCTCGCGCGGACGCTCGCGTTCTGCGCGCTCTTCGTGCTGATGTACGGGACGCTCTACCTGCTGCTCCTCTCGGAGGATCACGCGCTCCTGACCGGCTCGCTTCTGGTGTTCGGCGTGCTCGCGATCGTGATGCTCGCCACGCGGCGGGTCGACTGGACGGCGCTCGGCGACCGGCTGGCCCGCAGGGCCGGATCTTCGGGAGGGGCGCAGGCGCCGGCGTGACCAGGCCATCGGGTCGATGCCCCCGTCACGCGGTCGGCGTAAGCTTCCACGACACTGTGAACCTGCCGATGCACCGGGATCTCTTCGACACCGGAGACGCCGCCGGCACCGAGGAGCCGCTCGGCGCCGGGGCCGTCGTGCTGCGCGGGTTCGCGCTCGCCGACGAGGCGGCACTCCTCGCCGCCCTCGAGCGCGTCGTCGCGAAAGCACCGCTCCGCCACATGGTGACGCCGGGCGGATTCCGGATGTCGGTGGCGATGACCAACTGCGGGACGTACGGCTGGGTCACGGACCGGACCGGTTACCGCTACGATCCGCTCGACCCGGTCAGCGGCGCACCGTGGCCGGAGATGCCGAAGCCGTTCTCCGCGCTCGCTGCACGCGCCGCAGCGCAGGCCGGGTTCGAACGTTTCGCGCCCGACTCCTGTCTGGTCAATCGCTACGAACCTGGCACGCGGCTCACGTTGCACCAGGACAAGAACGAGCGCGATTTCAGCGCGCCGATCGTGTCGGCATCGCTCGGTATCCCGGCGGTGTTTCTGTTCGGCGGCAGGAAGCGGTCGGACCGGCAGAAGCGCGTCGCGCTCGAGCACGGCGACGTCGTCGTGTGGGGCGGTCCTGCTCGTCTCCGCTATCACGGCGTGTTGCCGCTCGCGGACAACCGTCATCCGCTCGTCGGCAGACGGCGCTTCAACCTCACCTTCCGGAAGGCGGCCTGATCGCGCTCTCAGCGGGCCGGCCCGGTCCAGGTCTCCGACCACGCGAGGCAGCAGCTCGACGCGGGCTTGCCGAAGCGATCCACCGGGAACACCTTCGCGATCGCCGCCTTGCCGTTGACCGAGAGCTGCGCGCTGCGCGCCGGCAGGAACGTGCTGTAGACACCGATCGGGCGGTCCATCGCGCCCGGCGGAATGGTGAGGACGAACGGCGCCATCAGGTCCCAGTACGTCAGCACGATCTCGCCGTCGTTGGACGCCGTCCGCTCCTGCACCGTGCTGAGCGAGTTGCCGCTCCGCTCGAACTCGGCGTCGATCACCGGCAGCGACTCGTCGGCGAACGGCTTGTGGAGATGAACCTCGATCGTGCGCTGGAGGAAGCGCGCGACGCCCGCATTGTCGGCGTACACGCGCGGCGCCTTTCCGGTGAGCGGGCTCTCGATGAAGAGCGCGTGCCCCTGCCCCGCGGGCGACCACAGCACCCGCCAGTGGCTAACGCGATCGACGATCGTCTTGCCGCCGTCGTCCGAGAGACGGACGAACGAGTTCTCGCCGGTCATCACTACGTCGTGGGGGTCGACCATCCGCTGCTCGGCCATAGCGCGCTCCTTTCTCGAAGGCGCGGAGGATAGCACCTCGGTCCGGGCCCGCGCGGGCGGTGCGGGGGAACGCCGCCCCGGAAATTCCGTCGACCGTTCGCGAACTTTCTCTCATTGGTGCGCCGGGCTACCTACCGTCGCGACAAACGGTCGTGCGACGATCGCGGCTGACACGATCGACTGCACCATGCCCGCCGCAACCGCCGCCTGTCCCCACTGTCGCGCCAAGCTCGGCCTCCGCACGCTCTTTGCGCTCGGCGACCTGTGGGATCCGCGAGTGTGCTGCCCGACCGGCCTGCGCCTCGAGTTCCGCTGCTATTCGTGCGCCGGCCCGCTGCGCTATCCGGCGAGCACGTTCGCGTCGTTCGTCGCGCTCGCCGTGCTTCCGGTCGTGCTGATGGCGTTGCTCCGGGACCTCGGCGTCGCCGGATGGTCGGCGCCGATTCAGTCGTTGCTGGTCCCGTACTGGATCGGACTCGGCGCCGCCTACAGCCTGCTGGCGACGCCGATCCGTGCAATGGTCGCGCGACGCCGGTAGTCGGCGTAGCGCAAGTCGCCGGCTATAACCTGCCGCGCCGGCCGAAGACGAAGAAGACGACCGCGATGATCAGGCCCACGACGAACAGGGTCCACGCGATGTTCGCGGACACGCCCGCGATTCCGCCCAGTCCGAGTACCGCCGCCACCAGCGCGATGATCAGGAATACTGCAGCCCAGTAGAACATGTTGCCTCCGTTTGGGATGAACCCGAGCGGCGGCATCTGCAATACCCATGCCACGCGCCCGCGTGTCGAGCCGCCGGCCCGATCCGTCCGGCTTAGGGCGACGAAGCGCCTCTGTCGGTCGGCAAATACCGCTTCACGACCGGGAGACTCCTACACGTCCCGGTAGAAATTACACGCGACCGTCATCCGGAGGCGACTCCGTTCGCAACGGCGCCGGCGGCGCGTCGATCGGCTCGCGGGCGATCCGCTCGTACTCCGCGATCACCTGTGCGCCGAGAAGGAGCACGATCGCGGCGAGCTCGACGCTCACCAGCACCACGATCGCGGTCGTCATCGATCCGTACACGACCTGGATCTGCGACACCTTCGCGTAGTACCAGACGAGGACGTGGCGCGTGAGCTCCCACAGCAGCCCGGCGACGATCCCGCCGACCAGGGCATGGCGGAGCGAGAGCTGTCCCACCGGCATGACGAGGTAGATCGAGGTGAGCATCAGGATCTCCCCGCCCACGCCGATGAGGTAGAGCAGCGTCGTCGACACGCCTTCCAGCGAGCGCGAATGCCCCAGGACCTGGACGTTGCGGGTCGCCAGCGTCTCGAGCGCGCCCGACACGACGGTGACCGCGAGGAAGCCCACCCCGAGCAGGAGGACGAAGAGATAGGGGATGAGCGCCGAGACCAGGAAGTGCCGCCGGCGGATCGCGACGCGGTGGAAGAAGATGACCGACATCGCGTTCTCGACCACGGTGAAGGCCAGCGCGCTGAAAAAGACCAGGGTGACGAGCAGCACGCCGCCGATCACGTGGCGATGCTCGACGAAGCGCCGCAGCTCGTCGACGAGCGCCGCCGAGCTGCCCGGGACGACGAACGCGAGGTAGTCGGCCAGCACCGCGAGGAGCCGCTCGGGCTCGATCGCATTCGAGAGCACGATCATGACGAGAATGAGGAGCGGCACGAGCGAGAGCAGCGCGTAGTACGCGACCGCGCCGGCGAGAAGCAGCCCCTGGTTGGCGCGAAAGCCCGTGAGCACGCGCAGGGCGAAGGCGCCGGGGTGCGCCAGCACCTGGGCGGCCGCGGAGCGCGGCGGAAGCACCGGCACGGTCATCGGGTCGACGCGTCGCCGAGAGAGGATCGGGGCGGACTAGCGCTTCGCGTCTTCGGGCAGCATGCTCACGACCGATTCGCAGCTCGCGATGCTGCGCAGGTGCGACTCGCGGATGCCGGCGACGGTCGCGCGGGCCGCGGCGTCGAGTCGCGGCACCGCCTCGTCGAACCGCTTCACCGCCCAGCGCAGCCCGGTGGCGAGGAACTGGACCCGTGCGCGCGGGCCCTCGACCGCGAGCAGCTTGCCGAGGAAATCGCCGGTCGCGTGGCTGTAGTCGGCGCCGAGCCGCTTGATCTCGGTCCCGAGCAGCGCGCAGTTGTGCGCCTCGTCGGCGTGGATGCGGCGGAGCGCGGTCCACGCCGCGCCGTGGCGCGTGTGCTCCTCGAGGATGTTGAGCAGCGCGTTCGCCCCCGCGCGCTCGGCCTCGAGCATGCGGTTCAGGAAGGCGACTTGCTCGTCGCGGGAGAATGCGGTTTGCGGCATGGCATTGGCCTCCGGAAGCTGGGGCGCATGCGGACGGCGGCGCTCGCGGCGGGCTGCGCTATCGCACCGGCGCATCGAAGAAGAACTCCTGCATCAGGAATTCCTCGAGCCCCGCATTGTCCTGCGCGCGGGCCGACAGTGTGACGTCGCGGCCGAGCCGCCGCGACACCCAGGTGAAGTCGCCGGACTCGTGGTCGCGGATGACCACGATCATCCGGCGCACCACCGCGATCCGGATGTTGGCGTTGTCGCCCTTGCTCACCTCGATCCGCTGCGTCGAGTTGCGGCGGATGTCCTTGTTCCAGCCGAAGAAGAGGAACTCCGCCGAGTCGACGCCCAGGCGCTGGATCTGGAACACGCCCCCGCCGGTGAGGTCGCGGCCGAAGGTCGGCGTGCGGTTGAGGCCGAGGTTGGCGGCGACGGCCTGGTTGTGGCGCTCTCGCTCGTCCTGCGGCGACTCCGTGGGGGGCGCGCTTTCCTGGGGCGGCGCACCGCGAGCGCGGCGGCGCGCCTCGAGCAGGGCAGAGAAGTCTCCCGGGTCGGGCGTCGCCGTCGGCGCCGGAGGGGGCGGCGCAGGCGGCGGGGCGATGACGGGCGAGGGCTTCTCCTGCGCGATCACCGGCGGCGGTGGCGGCGGGCGCGGCGCCGGCTTGGCGGCCTGCGCCTTTCGCGGCTGCGACGTCTCGATCGCCGGCGCGGGCGGCGGCGCCGGCGGCGGGCTGGTCGCCCGGCTCGGTTGCGGGGCGATCTGGAGCACGAGCGGGCCGCTCGCCCTGCCGGGACCGACCTGGTCGAAGGTCGGCTCGTGCTCGACCGGATGCCAGCCCCACAGCACCACGGCATGGAGGACGAGCGACAGCGCGAACGCGACCCAGATCATGGGGATCGCGAACCGGAGGCTGATGCGGACTCTGTCGGTCGAGTCGATCATCGGCCGGCGCGAGCGAGCGGATGAAAATTCAAGTGGCGAGGCCGGTCCGGCCCGGCGGGCGAGGTCGAAGCGCGGTCAATCCGTGTGCGTGCTCAGAATATACACCGCGCCCGGCGCCGGGCAGGCGCTCCCCGCTCCGTACCGGCGCTATCATTGCCGCGCCACTCATCGATGCGAGATCGCCGTGATCGTCAAGCAGATCTGGACCGCCAATGCTTACCGGAATTTCAACTACCTGATCGCCTGCGGCGACACCGGCGAGGCGCTCGCGGTCGATCCGCTCGACCACGAGAAGTGCTTCCAGGCGGCGCAGGAGGCCGGCTGGACCATCACGCAGATCCTCAACACGCACGAGCACGGCGACCACACGGGCGGGAACGGGCCGCTCGTCAAGAAGACCGGCGCCAGGATCCTGGCCCACAAGAACGCGAAGAACAAGATTCCCGACATGTCGGTCGGCCTCGGCGCGGGCGACGTCGTCAAGGTGGGCAAGACGGTGGAGCTCGAGGCGCTCGACACGCCCGGCCACACGATGAGCCACGTGTGCCTGCTGTCGCACACCGATCAGCCCGCGCTCTTCTGCGGCGATACGCTCTTCAACGCCGGGGCGGGGAACTGCCACAACGGCGGCCATCCGGCCGAGCTCTACAAGACGTTCGCCGAGCAGCTCGCGAAGCTCGCGCCGACGACGGTCATCTATCCCGGCCACGACTACATCGAGAACAACCTGCGTTTCACGCTGAGCCGCGAGCCCGACAACCGGCGGGCGCAGGAGATGCTCGACAAGCTCAAGGGCCAGGACCCGAACCGGGCCTACGTCTCGACGCTCGCGGTCGAGCGGGAGATCAACACGTTCTTCCGGCTCACCAGCCCGACGGTGATCGCGAAGCTGCGCGAGGCGTTCCCCGACCTGCCCGAGAAGCCCGATCCGCGCACCGTGTTCCTGAAGCTGCGGGAGCTGCGCAACTCCTGGTGAGCCAAACCGGGGAGCTAGCCACCCATCGTCTGCTTCGCCTCCGCCGACAGCCACCTCCGAAAGACCGGGACCCGGCTCTCCTTCGGCAGGTCCTTCCGGTGCACGGCGTAGTAGCGAAACCGCAGCGGAAACGCCAACGCGAACGGCCTGACCAGCCGGCCCGCCGCGATGTCGTCCGCGACCAGCACGCTGCGGCCAAGTGCCACGCCCTGCCCGTCCAGCGCCGCCTGGATCGCGAGCATCGAGGCGTTCACGTGCAGGCCGCGTGAGGTGTCGATTCCCGGCGCGCCCGCGGCTTCCAGCCAGCCGGTCCAGCTCGGAAACGCACTGCCCTGCGGCATCGACGCGTCGTGGATCAAGGTGTGGTGCCGCAGATCCCCGGCGGCCCGCAGCGGATGCTTCCCGTCGAGCAGCTTCGGACTGCACACGGGAAACACCTGCTCGCTCATCAGCGGCACGACTTCGAGTCCCGGGTACTCACCGTCGCCGTAGCGCAGCGCGATGTCCACATCCTCGCGCGCGAGGTCGACGCGCCGCGTCGTCGTGTCGAGCCGGATGTCGACTTCCGGATGCTGCGCGAAGAACCGCTCGAGCCGCGGCATCAGCCACTTGGCGGCTACCGACGGCGTGACGCTCACGACGAGCGCCCGCAGCCCGTGCCGCGCGCGGGCGCGCGAAAGGCCGGCGCCGACCAGGTCGAACCCTTCGCGCACCTCCGGCAGCATCGCCTGCGCGGTCTCGGTGAGGAAGATGGCGCGCTTCGTGCGCGTGAAGAGCTTCACGCCGAGATAGTCCTCGAGCGTCTTCACCTGCTGGCTCACCGCCGCCGGGGTCACGCCGAGCTCCTCCGCCGCCTTCGCGAAGCTCATGTGCCGCGCGACCGCTTCGAAGGCGCGGACGCCGTTCAGGTGGGTGAGCCGTCGGGTCATGGCGCGGTTAAGTTTTTCTGACCATATAGCGCACGAAAACTCGCTTGTCCACGCGGACCCGGCTGTCTAGCATCGCGCCTCATTCGATACCCGACCCTAGACGCCATGCTCGAGCCCGACACGACGCACCGCCGCACGGACCACCCGGGATTCACTCGCATGTTCCGGCCCGGCCAGCTCTCGCTCGGCATCTTCTTCCCGATCGAGGCGTTCCAGGGCGACCGGCCGACGATGCAGGGCCAGGTCGCGCTGGCGCAGCGCGCCGAGCGCGCCGGCTTCGCCGCGCTGTGGTTCCGCGACGTCCCGCTCCGCGATCCCACGTTCGGCGACGTCGGCCAGATCTTCGACCCGTGGGTATACCTCGGCTACATCGCCGCGCACACCCGCTCGATCGCGCTCGCGACCGGCTCGATCGTCCTGCCGATCCGTCATCCGATTCACACGGCGAAGGCCGCGGCGTCGGTCGACCAGCTCAGCGGCGGGCGCCTGGTGCTCGGGGTGGCCTCGGGCGACCGTCCGGTCGAGTTTCCCGCGTTCAACGTGGATCCCGACACCCGCGGCGAGACGTTCCGCGAGCACGTTCACGCGTTTCGCCGGCTGCTCGGCGAGTCGTTCCCCGCGCTCGACGGGCGCTACGGCTCGCTCCGCGGCGCGGACCTGGTGCCCAAGCCGTGGGGGGACGGCATCCCGCTGCTCGTCACCGGCAACAGCCGCCAGTCGCTCGAGTGGATCGCGCAGCACGCGGACGGCTGGGTGACCTACCCGCGACCGCTCGACGCGCAGGAGCGCGCGATCCGCGGCTGGCGCGCCGTCGCTGGGCTCCAGCGTCCAGGCGAGTTCCTGCCCTTCGCGCAGTCGCTCTACATCGACCTCGTCGCGCATCCGCGCGCGCTCCCCCAGCCGATCCACCTCGGCTGGCGTCTGGGCCGCGACCGGCTCGTCGAGCTGCTCGCCGCGCTCCGGACGCACGGCGCGAACCACGTCG
Source organism: uncultured beta proteobacterium (assembly GCA_963789885.1). GTDB lineage: Bacteria > Pseudomonadota > Gammaproteobacteria > Burkholderiales > SG8-39 > DATEDA01. The sequence goes on from CAWBNB010000035.1 coordinate 122,301, forward strand.
CCCTCAACCTCAAGTACGGCCGGCGACCGGCGAACGAGGTGCTCGACGAACTCGCCGAGTTCGTCGTGCCCGTGTTCGCACCCCCGTCACCCGATGCCCGGCCGCGCGTCACGCGCGTGCCCGAAGCGGCGATCGCGGACGGCCAATGACCACGTCTCTCAGGAAGGCCAAACGTTCACCCGACATGGAGAATCGACATGCCATTCGTTCGAATTGATCTTGCGCGCGGCCGCCCCGCGCCGGTCCGGAGGGCCATCGGCGAGATCGTCTACCGCGCGATGACCGAGGTCATCAACGTGCCCGCCGGCGATAAGTTCCAGGTCATCGCCGAGCACGCGCCGGAGGACCTCAACGTCACGCCCGCGTACCTCGGTATCCGGTATTCGCCGGGGGTCATCTTCCTCCAGATCACGCTCAACCAAGGGCGCACGGTCGAGCAGAAACGGGCGTTCTACCGGCGGATCGCTGACGATCTCCAGCGCGAGCTCGGGATCGACCGGCAGGACGTCGTGATCAACCTCGTCGAGGTGGCGAAGGAGAACTGGTCGTTCGGCAACGGCGAAGCGCAGTACGCGGCGGCTTGATCGTACGCGCCGCCGGTGCCGCGCGAGGCGTGCGGATCCCGGTGTTTGCCCCCTGGCCCGGGCCTCGGTAAGCTCCGGCGCATGAGCAAGGTCTTCAACGTCGAATACCCGATCCTCTTCTCCCACTGCGACCCCGCGGGCATCGTCTACTTCCCGCGGTTCTTCGACCTCCTGCATCGCGCGATGGAGGACTGGTTCACGTTCGGGCTCGAGGAGCGGTTCGCCGACTTCATCATGAAGAAGCGGCTCGGCATCCCGACCGTCGGGACGAAGGTGGACTTCGTCGGCCCCGCGCGGTTCGGCGACCTGCTGAAGATCGAGCTGCGGGTGACGAAGCTCGGCTCGAGCTCGATCGAGCTCGCGATCGACTCGTTTGTCGACGGGCGGCCGTGCTTCCAGGCCCGGCACACCGTCTGCGTGTTCTCGTCCGAGACCTACAAGGCGGTGCCGATCCCGGACGACCTTCGTCCGCGGATGGAGGCCTATGTGGCCGGCACCTGAGCGCCGCTCAGCGCGGCTGCCCGTCGAGGAACTCGACCAGCGGCCGCGTGAACGTCGCCGGGTCGTCGAAGATCCCGAGGTGCCCGAGGGGCACGACGCGCTCGACCGCGCCCTCGATGAGGCGGGTGAGATCGCTCGTGAATGCCACCGGCGTCGTCCGGTCGTGGACGCCGCACAGGACGAGTGTGGGCGCATTCACCAGCGCGCAGAGCGACGTGAAGTCCGGGACGAGGATGCCGCGCAACACGTCCAAGTACGCCTGCTTCGACGCCATGCACATGCTCGACACGAGCTCGTCGAACTTCGCGAGCGGCGTCGACGGCAGCAGGCGCGTCGCCGCGTACTGACGAGCGTACTCGCGCATCGACATGTAGCGGAAGCACTTCTCCGACTCCGCGATGCGGTCTTTCGAATGCGTATGGTTCTTCGCGAAGGTGTCGATGAGCGTGAGCGATCGCACCATCCCGGGCCACTGCGCGTTGAAGGTGAGCGCCACCGGCCCGCCCATCGAGAAGCCGACGATGTGCGCCCGCTCGATGCCGAGCGCGTCGAGACCGGCCTTCAGGTCCTTCGCCGCCGTCTCGGTGTCCCAGCGGCCGTTGTAGCTCGAGAACCCGAAGCCGCGCGTGTCAAAGGCGACGCAGGTGTAGCGGTCCTTCAGCACCTCGAACTGATGCCGCCACGAGCCGGAAAACCCGCCGATGAAGTGAACGAACGCGATCGCAGGCCCGCGCCCTTCCTTGACGTAGTTCAGCTTCTCGCCGTTGATGCTGAGCTGCATGGCTAGATCGGCCCGTAGCGGCGATAGACACTCAGGATCAGCGCATCGAACTTGGCCCGCGACAGCTCGACTCCGTGATCCCGGCGCACCGCGATGGCGATCGCGTCGTACTCGCGCCCCTGCTTGACGAGCCGGATTGCCGTCACCGCCGCATCGAGCTCGGCCGGAACCTCGACGAGCCGGTCTCCCCACAGCGCATAGCCGAAGGGAGGGTCGCCGCCGAGATAGCGACCGTCCTCGTCCACCTGCAGCTCGCCTGTCATCCGTTCCTCCCGTCGCATCCGGTCGCGGCTATGATACGTGAGGCCCCGGCCTTGCCGCGGCGAAACGGCGAAAGGATCGACAGGTGGACCTGAAAGAGCTCCATGAGCGCGGCCTGAAGCTGCGCAAGCAGATCTTCGGCGGCGAGACCGTTGAGAAACGGATGAGCGCGGCCGGCGACTTCGGCGGGCCGCTGCAGACGCTGGTGAACGCGGTGGCCTACGGCGACATCTGGAGCCGACCGGGCGTCCCGCTCAAGACGAGAAGCCTCGCCGCCGTGGCGATGACCGCCGCCCTGTGCCGGCCGGACGAGCTCCGCGTGCACACGCGCGGCGCGCTCGGCAACGGGTGCACGCCCGAGGAGATCCGGGAGATCCTGCTCATGGTCGCGCTCTACGCGGGCATTCCGGCCGCGAACGATGCGCACCGGATCGCGAACGAGGTGATTCAGCAGCGGCAGCGCGAGCAGGGGGGGTAGGCCCGCATGATCCGCCTCCTGGTCGCGATTCAATTCGCGTTGCTCGCGCTCGCGCCGTTCCCCGGCGCGGCGCAGAGCTATCCCTCCAAGCCGATCCGCGTCGTGCTCGGCTACTCGACCGGCGGCACCGCCGACAACCTCGGCCGGATGATCACCGAGAAGCTGTCGACCGCGCTCGGGCAGTCGGTGCTGATCGACAACCGTCCCGGCGCGAGCGGCAATATCGCCGCGCAGATCGTGAGCAAGGCGCCGCCGGACGGCCACACGATCCTCTTCGGCTGCACTGCCGAGATGTCGATCAACCAGCACCTGATGAAGAACATGGGGTTCAATCCCGAGGCCGACTTCGCCCCGGTGGTGCTGATCCACAACGTGCCGCTTGGGCTGATCGTTTCGTCGAAGTCGCCGTACGCGTCGCTCAAGGACCTGCTGGACGCCGCGCGACGCGCGCCGGACAAACTGAGCTTCGCCAACTCCGGGACCGGCAGCCCCGCTCACCTCGCGGTCGAGATGCTGACCAACCGGAGCGGCGTGAGGATGACGCAGATCCCCTACAAGGGCGCCGCGCCGGCGATGGTCGACCTCCTCGGCGGACGCATCGACGCGTACTTCCTCGGTCTGCCGGGCGTGATGCCGCACGTGAAGAGCGGGAACGTGCGGCTGCTCGCCGTCTCCACGTCGGAGCGCGCGGGCAGCGTGCCCGACACGCCGACGGTCGCCGAGCACGGCATCCCGGGATTCAACTTCAGCCTCTGGGGCGGGTTCCTCGTGCCGGCTGGAACGCCGGCCGAGGTCGTCGCCCGCCTCAATCGCGAGGTGGTCCACGTCCTGACCCAGCCCGACACCGAGTCGAAGATGGCCGCCGAGGGTTCGGCGGTCGTCCGGACGACGCCGCAGGACTTCGGCCGCTTCGTCCAGAACGAGGCGCGGAAGTACGGCGAGATCGTCAAGGCGGGCAACATCGTGGCGCAGTAGGCCGCGCGCTCTAGCCCCAGATCTCCCGCGCGGCGTCGACGCAGAGTTTCAGCTTCGCGCGCATGTCGGCCTCGGTCAGCGGGTTCCCCGCAACCGTGCTCGCGAAGCCGCACTGCGGGCTGATCGCCAGGCGCTCGGGGTCGACGTACCGCGCGGCGGCTTCGGCGCGCCGCTTCAGCTCATCGAGCTCCTCCAGCGCCGCCACCTTCGAGCTGACCAGCCCGAGCACGACGCCCTTCGTCCTCGGCAGGAAGCGGAGCGGCGCGAAATCACCGGCGCGCGGCGTGTCGTACTCGAGCAGGAAGTGGTTGACGTTCGCGCGCTGGAAGAGCTTCTCCGCCACCGAGTCGTAGCCGCCCTGGGCGAGGTAGAGGCCCTTGTAGTTGCCGCGGCACATGTGCACGCCGATCACCATGTCGGCCGGGCGGTTCGCGACCGCCTGGTTGATCGCCTCCACGTAGAGGTCGACGAGCTCCTCGGGATCCTCGCCTTCGGCCTTGACCTTCGCGCGCGCCGCCGGGTCGCACAGCATCGCCAGCGCGACCTCGTCGAGCTGGACGTAGCGCGCGCCGGATCGCGCCAGCGCGGCGATCTCCTCCTGGTACACCTTGCCGAGATCGGCGAAGAACGCCACCGGGTTCGCGTACACGCCCGGCTCCGCGTACTGCTGGCCGCGATAGAAGTGCATCGTCGAGGGCGCCGGCAGGGTAACTTTGGGAGTAGCCTTGGTCACGCCGCGCACGAACTCGATCTCGTCCACCGCGATCGGCCGCCCGCGGCGCACCTTCCCGGTCACGTACGGCGCGGTGAAGTCGAGCTCGTGGCCGTGGTCGTCGTGGAACTTGTAGAGCGCCTCCTTCACCGCGAGGCCGTCGGTGAGCTCGACGAACCGGCCCCAGTACGAGCCGCGCCGGTACTCGCCGTCGTTCACCACCTGCAGGCCGACCTCCTCCTGCAGCCGCACCACGTTCCGGATCGCGGCGTCCTGGATCGCGCGGAACTTCGCCTCGTCGATCTTGCGCGCGAGGACGTCGCGGAACGCGTGCTTCAGCTCGGGCGGCCGCAGCAGGCTGCCGATGTGGTCGGCGCGGAACGGCGGGCGGCCGTCGGGTGCGATGGTCATCGGCTCCTCCTTTTCGGCTTTCTATAGTTTGATAGAATTCTGCCGCGTTCGGTTGCGGAAGACAACCGCCCGCGTTCTCTCGCGCACGGAGGAGGCCCCGATGGCATCGCGCCCACGCTTCGCGCCGGCCGGCGTCGCACTCGAGCGCCGCGCCGACGGATCGATCGTCCTCCGCTCGCCGCAGGCGCTCGGCCCGACGGCGCGCGCCCTCGGCGAGTGGCTCGTGCAGTGGGCGGCCCGCGCGCCCGACCGGACCTTCCTCGCCGAGCGCGCCGGCGACGGCTGGCGAAAGCTCACTTACAAAGAGGTGCTGGAGGCGGCCCGCCGGATCGGCCAGGCCCTCCTCGACCGCGGGCTCGGGCCGGAGCGCCCGGTCACGATCCTCTCCGACAACGCGATCGATCATGCGCTCCTCGCGCTCGGCGCGATGCACGTCGGCGTCCCGGTCGCGCCGGTCTCGCCCGCGTACTCGCTGATGTCGAAGGACTTCGCCAAGCTGAAGGCGATCTTCGGCCTGCTGCGGCCCGGTCTCGTGTACTGCGCCGACCCGGCCCGCTTCGGGCCCGCCCTCGGCGCGGTCGGGGCGACGGCGACGCCGATCGCGGCGCTGCTCGACGCCGCGCCGACCGCGCGCGTCGACGAGGCGTTCGCCGGGATCGGCCCCGACACGGTCGCGAAGATCCTCTTCACCTCCGGCTCGACCGGCACGCCGAAGGGCGTCGTCAACACCCACCGCATGCTCTGCTCGAACCAGCAGATGGCGGCGCAGGTGTGGCCGTTCCTCGAGGACCGCCCACCGGTGCTGGTCGACTGGCTGCCCTGGAACCACACGTTCGGCGGCAACTTCTGCTTCAACATGGCGCTGCGGAACGGCGGCACGCTCCACATCGACGGCGGCAAACCCGCGCCCGGCCTCGTGGAGACGACCGCGCGGAACCTGAAGGAGGTCTCGCCGACCGCGTACTTCAACGTCCCGCGCGGCTACGACCTGCTGCTGCCCTACCTCGAGCAGGACGAGGGTCTGCGGGCGAGCTTCTTCCGCGATCTCGAGTTCGTCTTCTATGCCGCGGCGGCGCTGCCGCAGAGTCTGTGGGAGCGGCTCGAGAAGGTCGCGCACCGCGCCGGCGCCGCCCCGGCAATGACCTCGGCGTGGGGCTCGACGGAAACCGCCCCGCTCGCGACCGCAGTGCACTGGCACATCGATCGCGCCGGCGTCATCGGCGTCCCGGTTCCGGGCTGCGAGCTGAAGCTCGTGCCCTCGGACGGCAAGCTCGAGGTGCGCGTGCGTGGAGCGAACGTCACCTCCGGCTACTACCGCAGCGAAGCGTTGACGCGCGGCGCGTTCGACGAGGAAGGGTTCTACCGGATCGGCGACGCGGTGCGGTTCGCCGACCCTGCCGATCCGGCGCAGGGCCTCGTGTTCGACGGCCGCGTCGCGGAGGACTTCAAGCTCTCCTCCGGAACGTGGGTCAGCGTCGGGGCGCTGCGGGTGAAGCTGATCGCCGCCTGCGATCCGCTCGTGCAGGACGCGGTGATCACCGGGCACGGCCGCGCCGAGCCGGGCGCCCTCCTCTTCCTCAACCCGATCGCGGCGCGAAGCCTCTGTCCCGACGCGCCGGCCGATGCGTCGCCGGCGTGGTTCGCGGCTCAAGCCGCGGTGCGGGCGAAGGTCGCCGCGGGGCTCGCGCGCCTCGCCGCCGAGGCGGCCGGCAGCTCGATGCACCCGGCGCGGGCGCTCGTGCTGGCCGAACCGGCGTCGATCGACGCCAACGAGATCACCGACAAGGGCTACATCAACCAGCGCGCCGTGCTCGACCGGCGCGCGGTGCTGGTGGAGCGTTTGCACGCCGATCCACCCCCGGCCGAGGTCATCACGGCCGGATGAAGAGCGCGGTCGCCCTGCTCCGCCGCTCCGCCGGCAGCCCGCGCCGGCGCGCGCCCGAGATCATCGAGGCGGCGGCGCGCGTGTTTGCCGAGCGCGGCTATCACGGCGCCTCCACGCAGGACATCGCCGACGTCCTCGGCATCCGGCAGGCGAGCCTCTATTACTACTTCCCCTCGAAGGAGGTCGCGCTCGAGGTCGTGTGCACGCTGGGCGTCGACGAGTTCGTCGACCGCGAGGCCGCGGTCGCCGCCGGGCCGGGCACCGCCGCCGAGAAGATCCGCGCGATCGTCCACGCCCATCTACTGCCGATGCGCGACCGGCGCGACTTCGTCTGCGTGTTCCTGCGCGAGCGCCATCACCTGCCCGACGCGAGCCGCAAGCGCGTCGGGCGCAGCTCGCGGCGCCTCGAGCGGATCATCCAGGGCGTCTTCGAGGCCGGCGTGCGCTCGGGCGAGTTCCGCGAGAACCTCGACTGCCGGCTCGCGACGCTCGCGCTGCTCGGGATGTGCAACGCCGCGCCGGCGTGGCTCGGCAAGGAGCCCGACGCCTCGATCGAGCGCGTCGCGGCCGAGTTCTCGCGCCTGATCCTCGATGGCGCTGCCGCCCCGCGCAAGCGGACGAGGTGAGATGGGCGCCGCGGAACTGGGCCGCACGAACGCGCCCGCGCTCCTCGCCGCGCACGCGCGCGCGCGGGCCGACACCGTGGCGTTCCGGTCGAAGGCGCGCGGGATCTATCGCGAGCGCACCTGGCGCGACTACGCCGTGCTCGTCGGCCGCGCCGCCCGGGCGCTGCGGAGGCTCGACGTCGCGAAGGGCGAGCGGGTCGCGATCATGGGCGACCCGTGCGAGGAGTGGATGGTCTGCGATCTCGCCGCGCAGGCGCTCGGCGCGGTGACCTACGGCATCTATCCGACCGCGTCCGCCTCCGAGGTCGAGTACCAGCTGCGCGACGGCGGAGCGTCGGTCTTCGTCGCCGAGGACCAGGAGTACGTCGACCGGATCCTCCCGTTCGCCGACCGGCTCGCGGCCTTGCGCTGGATCCTGGTGATCGATTCCGGGGCGATGTTCGCGTACGACCACCCGAAGCTCTGCGACTACGGCGCCGCGCTCGAGCAGGAAGCGTGCAGCGAGGTCGAAGCGCTCGTCCTGCTGGAAGACCTCGCCGCGAAGATCGCGCCGCGCGACCCGGCGTTCATCGTCTACACGTCGGGCACGACCGGCAATCCCAAGGGAGCCCTGGTCGCGCACGGCCGGCATCTCGCCGCCGCGCACAACCTCGTCGAGCACTACCCGCTGCTCGCCGAGCCGCAGCGCACGGTCGTCTATCTTCCGCTCTGCCACATCCTCGGCCGCGACGTGGCGATCACGCTGCCGCTCGTCGGCGGGATGGTGCCGCACTTCGGCGAGGACCCGGAGGATCTCGCGCAGACGCTGTTCGAGGTCGCGCCGACCGTCCTCTTCACCGTGCCGCGCTATCTGCAGAAGTTCGCGTCGCAGGCGCTCGTCGCGGTCGGCAACTCGAGCGCCGCGAAGCGCGCGGTGTACGGCTGGGCGATGCGCGCCGGCCGCCGCTACGCGCGCGGGCGCTGGGAAGGCCGGACGGGGGCGCTCGATGCGCTCGCCTACGCCGTCGCCCGCGCGGTGGCGTTCCGGCCGATCCTCAACAAGCTCGGCTTCGACCGGCTCCGCCTCGTCATCAGCGGCGGCGCGCCGCTGCCGCCGGAGACGATGGGCCTGTGGCAGATCTGGGGCGTCAACGTCTGCGAGATCTACGGCCAGACGGAGGAAGCCGGCGCGATCATCTCCGGCCAGCGCGGGCTTTTCCCGCGTCCCGGCGACGTCGGCACCGCCGCGCCCGGGTTCGAGGTCGCGCTCGCCGACTCGGGCGAGATCCTGATCCGCGGCGAGCACGTCTTCGAGGGCTACTGGGGCAACGCGGAGGCGACACGCGAGGTGCTCGGCGCGGACGGGTGGCTGCGCACGGGCGACGTCGGCGAATGGGTCGGCGGACACGTGGGCGAATCCGGCCGGCTGCGGCTCGTCGATCGCGCGCGCGACTTCATCGTCACGTCCGGCGGGAAGACGCTCTCGCCCTCCTACATCGAGAACATCGTGCGCTCGAGCCCGTACATCGCCGAGGTCGCGGTGTTCGGCCACGCGCGCAAGTACCTGACCGCGCTCGTCGAGATCGACTTCGACACGGTCGCCGACTGGGCGCGCGCGAACGACGTCGCCTATACCGGGTTCACGAGCCTCGCGGCGCACCCGCGGGTCGCGGCACTGATCCGCGCCGAGCTCGACCGCGCGAACGCCGAGCTCGCGCGCGTCGAGGGCATCAAGGCATTCCGCATCCTGCCGAAGGCGCTCGACCCGGAGGAGGAAGGCGAGCCGGTCACCCCGACGCGGAAGGTCAAACGCAAGCAGATGTACGAGCGCTTTCGCGAGCTCGTCGAGTCGATGTACGGCGACGCCGAGGAGCGGCTCGTCGCCGAGGGCGCGGGCGACGTGCTCGCCACGCGGCCCAGTTGAATCCGATTACCGGAGGAGGAGAGCCAATGAAACGAGCACTCGGAATCGCAGTCTTCGGCGCGAGCCTCGCGGCTGCCGGCGCGGCCGTCGCGCAGGACGCCTACGTGATCGGTGTCAGCGCCGGGATGACCGGCCCCGCCGCTGCGACCTACGCGCCGGTGGTCGAGGCGATGAAGGCGTACCTCGACCACGTGAACGAGAAGGGCGGCGATCAACGGCAAGCCGGTGCGCCTGATCATCGCCGACGACGCGGCGGAGCCGTCGAAGGCCGGCGCCAACGCGAAGCGCCTGATCGGGGACAAGGTGCTGATGGTGGTCAACTCGAGCCTGTCTTCGACGTTCGCGCCGATCCTCGCCGAGACGAAGCGCGCAGGCATTCCGCTCTACTACGCCGGCGCCGTGTGCCCGAAGGAGACCTATCCGCCGGCCGATCCGCTGCAGTTCTGCTCGACCGCGTTCGGCGCGACGCTCGACTCGCAGGCGGCGCTCGCGTTCGTCAAGTCGCAGGCGAAGGAGCCGGTGCGGCTCGGGCTCGCGGCGATGGCGATCCCGATCGCGCGGAGCGAGATCGACTACGCCGAGGGCCTCTCCAAGACGCTCGGCATGACGCCGGTCGAGAAGCAGATCAGCCCGCCGCCGGCGCCCGACTACACGCCGTTCGCCACCAAGCTGAAGGAGGCGAACCCGAACTGGGTGTACTCGTGGTCGCCGTGGGTGTCGCAGGTGCGCACGTTCGAAGCGCTGCGGCGGCTCGGATGGAACGGCCGGTACATCACCTGGGCCCACCTGAACGCGGAGGAGGAGCTCGTCCGGCTGAAGGACGGCGAGCTGTACGTCCTCGGCACCAACGCGTTCTTCCAGGACGATCTCCCGGTGCACGCCGAGATCCGGGCGGTGGCGCACCGCGCCAACCTCAAGTACCCGATCTCCTACCTGACCGAGGGCTTCATCGCGGGCCTGGTGATCGAGTCGGTCCTCAGGAACACGTCGTGGCCGCCGACGCCGGCGAAGGTGACGGCCGCGATGAGCAACCTGAAGGTCGACCTGAAGGGCCTGCGCGGCGGGCCGCTCGAGTGGACGAAGGACAACCACTTCCGGACGCGCCAGTACTACCGCGTGTGGCGCTGGGACCCGGCGAAGCAGGCGGTGGTGCGGGTGCAGGACTGGAGGGCAGTGGAGGTAAAGCAATAGAGCGCCCCCTTCGGGGGCTTACCCGAGGTGCGGCGCGCTACGCGGACCGCACCTCGTACGGGTTTCGGCCATCCAACTCCTCGTCAACATCCTCGTCCTCGCGTCGATCTACGCGCTGATCTGCTGCGGGTACGTGCTGATCTACCGCGTGTCGCGCGTGATCTCGCTCGCGCACGGCGAGCTGATGATGCTCGGGGCGTACGGGCTCTTCGCCACCGCGTCGCTCTTCTCCGGGCACCCGGTCGTGGCGATCGCGGCGTCGGCGGTGCTGGCGGTGGCGGTCGGCGGGCTCGTCTACCTCGCGCTCATGCGGCGGATGACCGGCGAGTCGGTGCTCGCCGCGGTGCTCGCGACGATCGCGCTCGGCATCCTGCTGCGCGGTGCGATGGTGCTGGTGTGGGGCGCGCAGGAGCGGCACCCGCTGCAGGCGCTCGGGCTGTCGAACGCCTCGATCTCGATCGGTAGCACGGCGAAGATCTCGGCGGTGAGCCTCGCGCTCGTGCTCGCAACCGCCGGCGTCTACCTCGGGCTGTGGGTCTTCCTCCGCTACACGCGCTGGGGCATCCGGATGCGGGCGGCGGGACAGAACTCGCTGCTCGCGGCGCAGCGCGGCATCGGCCTGCACGGCATCTATGCGCTCGCGTGGGGACTCGCGACGTTCACCGGCGGGCTCGCCGGAATGCTGATCGCCTGCGATTCCGCGCTCGAGCAGACGATGGTGGTCATCGGGCTGAAGGCGTTCCCGGCGGCGCTGGTCGGCGGGCTCGACTCCCTGCTCGGTGCCCTCCTCGGCTCGCTGGTCGTCGCGACCGCCGAGGTGCTGCTGATCCACTACGTCAACCCGCTGCTCTCCGACGTGGTGCCGTTCGTCGTGCTGCTCGCGATGCTGATCGTGCGGCCGTGGGGCCTCTTCGGCACGCGCGAAGAGCTGGACCGCGTCTAGGTGCCTTCGGCGAGCGGCTACTTCAGGACGAGCTACGAGCGCGACTTCGCGCTCCTCGACACGCGCGCGCAGAAGGCGGCGCTCGCCGCGTTCGTGCTCGTCGCGCTCGCGGTGCCCGCGCTCGACGCGCCGTTCCTCCTCGACCTCGCGAACCAGGTGCTGCTCGCGACGATCGGCGCGGTGGCGCTGATGCTGCTCGCCGGCTTCACCGGCCAGGTGTCGCTCGGCCACGCCGGTCTCCTCGCCGCCGGCGCGTTCACCGTCGGGATCCTGTTCAAGGAGGTCGGGGCGCCGTTCTGGGTAACGCTCCCCGCCGCGGCCGTGGTCGGGGCGGTGATCGGGCTCATCTTCGGACTGCCCAGCCTGCGGCTCCGCGGCCTCTACCTCGCGGTCTCGACGCTCGCGCTCCACTTCATCGTGATCTACCTCGGCGCCGAGTACGAAACCCGGCGCGGGCACTCGACCGGCGTGGTGATCGACCCACCGCAGCTCGGGCCGTGGCAGCTCACCGACGCGCGGGTCTGGTACTACGTCCTGCTCGCTTTCGCCGCCGGCGCGGTGCTCGTCGGGCTCAACCTGCTCCGCTCGCGGACCGGCCGCGCCTGGCGCGCGATCCAGGGGCGGGAAGCGGTCGCCGAGGCGCTCGGCATCAACGTGCCCGCGTACAAGGTGCTCGCGTTCGTGGTGAGCTCGACGATGACCGCGGTGGCGGGTGCGCTCTTCGCCTACTACCGCGGGTTCGTCTCGGCGGAGGCGTTCTCGCTCTTCCTCACCATCCAGTACGTGGCGATGGTGATCATCGGCGGCATGGGCTCGATCCTCGGCGCGGTGCTCGGCGCCGCATTCGTGACGCTCTTTCCGTACGCGATCGAGTGGCTGATGGGCGTGCTGCCGGTGCCGGAGGCGTGGGCGACCTCGGTGTTCGCGGTGAACTACGCCGCGTTCGGGCTGGTGATGATTCTCTTCCTCGCGCTCGAGCCGCAGGGGCTGGTGGGGATCTGGCGCCGGATCCGGAACTACTTCCTGCTCTGGCCGTTCAAGCAGCGGCCGCTTCGATGACCGCGCCGCTCCTCGCCGTCGAGAAGCTCGAGGTGGTCTACCACCGGGTCGTCACCGCGGTGCAGGGCGTGTCGCTCAACGTGCCGCCGGGCGCGATCGTCGCGCTGCTCGGGACGAACGGCGCCGGGAAGACGACGACGCTCCGCGCGATCTCGGGCTTCCTCGGGATCGACGACGCGCACGTGACGGTGGGCGCGATCTCGTACCGCGGCGAGCGGATCGAGAACCGCGCGCCGCACCGGGTGACCGCGCTCGGGATCGTGCTGGTCCCCGAGCGGAGCAAGGTGTTCGAGAACCTGTCGGTGGCGGAGAACCTCGAGGCCACGGTGCCGCGCGCGGCGCGTGCGGCACAGCGGCGCCGGATGATCGGGGCGGTGTACGAGTACTTCCCGCCGCTCGCGCGCCTGCGCGCGCGCGAGGCGGGACTCCTCTCCGGCGGCGAGCGCCAGATGCTCGCGATCGGCACCGCGCTCGCGTGCGGGCCGGAGCTGCTTCTCGTCGACGAGCTCTCGCTCGGCCTCGCTCCCCTGGTCGTGCAGGATCTCGCGGCGCGCCTGCGCGCGATCCGCGACCAGCTCGGGATCACGATCCTCCTCGTCGAGCAGAACGCGCGGGTCGCGCTCGACATCGCCGACTACGGCTACGTGATGGAGAACGGCCGGATCGTGCTCGACGGCACGCCCGAGCGGCTCGCCGGCCACCAGGACATCCGCGAGTTTTACCTGGGCGGCGGCGAGCGGCGTCGCAGTTATCGCGAGGTCAAGCAATACCGCCGGAGCCGGCGCTGGTATGGCTGACGCGACGGTCCTGCGCGTCGAGGGCCTCTCACTCGCGTTCGGCGGCCTGCAGGTGCTCGAGAGCGTGTCATTCGCCGCGCGGCCGCGCGAGCTGCTCGCGCTGATTGGACCGAACGGCGCGGGGAAGACGTCGGTGCTCAACTGCATCTGCGGCATCTACCGGCCGGGCGCGGGCCGCATCGAGTTCGCGGGCTCGGACATCACTCGCGCCCGCCCGCACCGGATCGCCGCGCTGGGCGTCGCGCGGACATTTCAGCACGGCGAGCTCTTTCCGCACATGACCGTGCTCGAGAACCTGCTCGTCGCGCGCCACGCCCGGATGACGACCGGCGTCCTCGCCGAAGGCCTCTTTCTGCGCGGCGTCCGCGATGCCGAGGTCGAGCATCGCCGCGCGGCGGAAGAGGTGATCGAGTTCGTGGAGCTCGAGCGCTACCGGCACCAGGCGGTGGACGCCCTGCCCTTCGGCATACAGAAGGTGGTGGGCTTTGCGCGCGCGCTCGCGATGGCGCCGCGCGTCCTGCTGCTCGACGAGCCGTCGGCCGGTCTCAACCGCGACGAGCGTGAGGATCTCGCCCGCCACATCCTGCGTATCCGGCACGAGCTCGGGCTCGCGATGGTCTGGGTCGAGCACGACATGCAGATGGTGGCCGACCTTGCGGACCGGATCCACGTGCTCGACTACGGGCGGACCCTGGCCGAGGGGGCGCCGGAGGCGGTGCTCGCGGATCCGAGGGTGGTTCAGGCGTACCTCGGCCGCGCGACTGCGTGAGACCTGGAGGGCTCGCGGGATGCTGCTCCAGCGGCAAGATCTTAGGATGCCTAACGTACTCACCGGTGTGGAATTTAGGCATCCGATGTGACCTTCTTCGACGGTGATTTCGGGCGTATTCTGGCGCGCGGGGTGAGGCATAACGCACCTCGTGACGCCTAAGATGTTGGACGTTAGGAGGTTTTCGATGCGGGGAATTAGGAAGGTAACAGTTCGTTAGCTCTCATCACCATGGCGCACAGCTGGCCGAAGCGAACAAAGAAGCGCATCGCCGAAGGGTTTGATCGCGTACTCCTGTACGAATTTGACGCGCTCGAAGAACACCGCTCGTTTGCAGAAGCATCGCTTGCTCGAGCCATCGGATCGCTTGAGGAAAGGGTGGCGAAAGAAGTGGCCGCTCTGGACGATGAGCAGCGCGACGCCTACCACGACCACATGTATGACGAGTGCGTCAATGTTAATGAAGTCCTGCCGCGCATTCAGTGGAACTCGGAGTTCCTCGTCGTCTACTCGACTTTCGAGCACATGCTCAATGAGCTTTGTCGTATCGTGCAGCGACGATCTGCTTTTGACTTATCGTTTAGAGATCTGGGCGGCCTTGGAATCGAGCGCGCGAAGAATTACCTTTCGAAGGTTGCAGGAGTTAAGACGCCCTTCGAGAAGCCGAGTTGGCAGCGCGCAAGATTGCTCGGCGAGATTCGCAACGCAATCGCACACCGCAACGGCGAAGTCGACTGGACTCCGAATGACCAACGATCGTTAGGTGCTCGCCTGAGCAAGGAACCACATCTGCAACTCAAGAAGCCCATTCCAGAGCAGGAAGACGCACAGTTAGTCCTGAATAGTGAATTTGTCCGCCAATCAATAGCAGAGTTGCGCGACGTGCTCGTTAAGGTGTGCAACTACGAGCTCTACAACGATGAGAGCTAACCACGCGATGGAGCCGACCGCCGCAAGCGGGCTTCGCGCGCTTGCGGTTCCCTCGGCGGTTCGCACCTCGGCGGCGGCTCATCGCGAACGTTGGGCGTCATAGACGTATGCTCCAGTGTCATCACAATTACCTTCATCAGGCCGCAACGCTTGGGGAACCAGTGACGCGCACGAAAGTAACTGGAAGAGGGCGGGAATGGAGCGGTAGCCGCCGGGGGAGAACACGATGGTTGCGGACATCGGGTGCGAAGTGGTCTTCGAAATGCCCCGCATACGCGAGATCATCGCGGTATCCCCGAAGCCCGACGCGCACTCTCGTGAAGGCCGAAATCTCTCGGCAATGACAATGAAAGTGCGGCTAGACTCGGCCCTGTCAAACGAGGAGATCAAAGTGCGAAAGCTTCTGGGACTTGCTTGCTGCGCCGCGGGGCTGCTGCTCGCATCCACTGTGCACGCCGGGCGCGATGACGACGGATGGGATGACGACCGGGGGGATCACGACGGTCGACACCACTCCGACCGGCATCACGACGGCCGGGACGACGTCGAACGGCATACGCGTTTCGGGCCCATCGTGGGGGTCGATGATTCCGACCGCACCGGCACGTATTTCTGGAAGGGCGTGCCGTTCGCAAAACCTCCGGTCGGCCACCTGCGCTGGAAGGCGCCCGTCGACCCCGACAGTTGGAAGCGGCCGCGCCCCGCGCAGCAGTTCGGCAACGCATGCGTCCAGTACGGGCGCATCTACGGCCCCGGCCTGAACAATCGGTACGACCCCACGATCGGCACGACGCTAAACCAGGCCGTCGCCAGCGAGGACTGCCTCTACCTCAACATCTGGCGCCCGGCCGACCGGCGCGGCGGACTTCCTGTGATCGTCTTCGTGCATGGCGGAAGCAACGTCTCGGGCTATACCGCCGACCCGATGTACGAGGGCGCCCGGCTCGCCAGGGTGGCCAATGCGGTGGTGGTGACGGTCAACTACCGGCTCGGCATCTTCGGCTTCATCAGCGTGCCCCAGCTGAAGTCGGGCGCGGACCCGCAGGAAGATTCGGGCAATTTCGCGCTGCTCGACATCATCAAGGCGCTGCAGTTCATCCGGCGCGACATCGCCAAGTTCGGCGGTAACCCGGCGAACGTGACGCTGATGGGCCAATCCGCGGGCGCGATCAACGTGTGGGCGTTGCTGACGACGCCGGCCACGGTCCAGGCGCAGCCGCGGCTGTTCCACCGCGCCGTGCCGCTGAGCGGCGGCATTTCGCTCGCCGCCAACCTGCCGCCGGGGAGCCTGCCGACGCTGAACCCGGCTTCGGTTTACGTGCTTCAGGGCAACCAGCTCCTCATCAACCAGCTGATCGCCGACGGCCTTGCGGCGGATGCCGCCGGTGCGCAAGCGTGGATCGCGAGCCATACGGCCGCAGAGGTGGCCGCGTATCTGCGCAGCCGGACACCCGCCGCGCTGCTCGCCACGCTGCTCACCAAGCTCGCCCCGCTCGGCCTCGGCGGATCGGGACCGATTCCCGACGGCGCGATGCTTCCCACCAACCCGGTTGCCGCGATCGGGGCCGGGGAGTACACGCGGGTGCCGATCCTCGCGGGCAACACGCGCGACGAGGGCAAGCTGTTCCCGTCCTTCCTGCCGCTCGTGGGCGGGACGGGCAACGCGCGGCTGGTCACGGACAAGCAGCTGTTCGACATCCAGTTCGCCTACCAGCCGGACGCGCCGCCTCAGATCGCCATCGAACAGTGGATTGCGCCAACCTACCTGCCCGTCACGGCACCGGTGACCGGCTTCACCGCGAGGGCGGAGAAGCTCAACCAGATCTTCTTTATCGCAAGCCGGGACAACGTGCTCGGCGCGCTGAAATCGCAGCAGGACAAGATCTGGTACTACCGCTTCGACTGGGACCAGGAGCCGGCCCCGTTCAACGACATCTACGGCGCCGCGCATGTGTTCGACCTGCCGTTCGTGTTCGGCAACTTCGGGCCGTCGCTCTTCGCGAACGTCGCGTTCTCGAGCGCGAACCGGCCTGGTCGCATGGCGCTGTCGAGGGCGATGATGCGCAGCCTCGCCGCCTTCGCGCGGCACGGGGACCCGAACGTGCCGGCCGTCCTCGGAACGACCTGGCCCACATGGCCGTCGACGCTGGTGTTCGACGCCACGCCGACTGAGGCGATGATTTCAGTGCAATAGGCTGCTGAAAACGCGCCGGCGGAGGTCGGAGCGCTCTCCGAGCCGCCGGCGTCCGCGCGTCGCCTGCGCGCCGATTCCCGTGAGTGCTCGGCTGCTTCTGCCCCAGTCATGCGGTATTCGCCCGGAGGGGATAAAGGTGGAGGGCAGCCTAGAATTGCGCGAGGTGGATCCGGACGGGCGTTCTGGGTACTTCAATCCTGGCGTTAAACTAGTGAAGCGCTGCGCGCGAAGAAAATGGTACCCGAGGGTGCCGTGTGTCATTGTTCGCTGTGAGAGCTGTTGCCAAGCGCCCCCGGTCAGGCACCGAGCGCAAAGATCACCGGGCTCTACTCGAACATGCGCGCCGGCGCCGAGGATGTGTCTGGCATCGATGTCTTTCTCGTTCGCGACGAAGGTGGCTACTTCGCGACGGTCCAGTGTGGCCAGGGCGTCCCCTGGGAAACCAGTGCTAGTGCCAGCGCTGGCGTCGGCCCGCCTCGTCGAATTTCAGTTGCCTGCTGAGGGTGGGGCTCCCTGCCCGGCCGCGAAGTTCCGCGGTGAGTTTCGCGACGGTGGTCTCAAAGACGCGTTCGAAGGTAGCGATTGGCCTGGTTTTCTCCGTCGCGCGCGGAGTTACTGGCAATGACGCCCAACCACACGTTCCAGCGGACCGCCCGCCAGCGTCGCTGGCGGGTGCCCTCGCGGCTTCGCCGCTCGGCGGCCGCTCAACGTGGCCGTTGGGCATAACGTGAAGAACCACGACGGATCCACGGTACAGCTCGGTGATGTTGTGACCGTGCCAGTTCCATCCGGTACGGCGAAGGCGCGCGTGGTAATGCTCGGTGAGACCTACGAGCACCTCGATATTGATACTAAAGTTTGTCGAATGGGTCAAACGAGAGAAGGTACTGGAGCCTGCTTCGGTAGTGATTGAGTGGCTTGGGGACAATCCGTTTGCGCACAATGATCCGCGCTATGCCATGCGAAGCCGGAAACCGGCTCTGCCTACCCCGCCGTGTTCCGCGATTCGACCGGTGCTTACCTCGACGGAGGCAGCACGTACTCGGTGACCCTCCCGGGACCTATCCCCGCGAAGGATTTCTGGTCCTTCACCGTGTATGACAACCAGACCCGCTCGCTGCTTCCTACTGGCCAGAAGCTGGCCGGTCTGGGCAGCGAGGTGCCGGGACTTCAGTTGAATAGAGACGGCGGAGTGACGGTATGGTTCGGACCCAAGCCGCCCGCGGGTCAGGAAAAGAACTGGCTGCAAACGATGCCCGGCAAGGGCTACAACGTCCTCCTACGGCTGTACGGCCCGCTAGAGCCTTGGTTCAACAAGACGTGGCGACCCGGGGACTTCGAACTGCAGAAATGACCTCCCCAGGGCGGAGAAAGCGGGGCGCGCCGGTCACGTCAGCAGGAATAGCCGGCTTACCCCGCTCAATGTCCGCTACGGGTCCAGACTGTGTGCGCCTCAGGCGCAGGGCCGCTTCGTCGCCACGCTACATCGCCGGCGGGTGACCCTTCACGCACCAAGCGCGCGCTTTGAGCGTGAACGGGCCGTCCTTGCCGTCCGTCAGCAGGCGGGCGCGCATGCGTTCTTCAAGCCGCTGGCGCTGCGGCTCCGGCAGCGCGGTGACGTAGGCGCCACCCGGGCCGGCGCCCTTGAGGAACGGCTCCCAGTAATCGTGGAACGAGGAGTAGCGCTGATCGATGGTCAGCGCCTTTTCCTCGACGTCCACGAGTCCGGCCTTTCGCCACAGCTCGCCGAGCTGCCCCTGGCGCGAGAGCTTCATGTGCCGCTCGTCCTTCGCCGCCATCGTGGGGTCGAGCGCTACGACCTCGTCCCAGAAGTAACGCAGCATCTGCATGCCTGCGTCGTAGTCCCAGACGCACGCGGTCACGGTCCCGCCGGGTCGAGTCACTCGCCGCATCTCGAGCGCCGCCTTCTCGGCGTCGGGAACGAAATTGATGACGAGCAGCGCCATGGCGGCGTCGAACGAGCCGTCCGCGAACTTTAGCGCCTGCGCATCACCGACTTCGAAGCGCTCGCGCGGCCCCGCGTCTTTCTGTGCGTACGCAATAAAGCCCGCCGAGCGGTCGATGCCCACCACCTGCACGCCGGGGCCCGACTTTACGAGCGCGGTGGCGAGGGCGCCGGTGCCGGTGCCGACGTCGAGCACGCGCTCGCCGTCCTTCACGCCGGCGAAGGCGATGAGCTCGGGCGCGAGTATGCGGCTCCAACGGCCCATGAAGCGCTCGTAGCCCGCGCCGGCCGAGAACATCTTCGCTTCGCTTTCCGACAAGCCCTGCGCGGCGCTGCCTTCGGCAATTACCGCGAGCGCCACCGGAAACAGCAGCATACGTCGCCAGTCGTTCTGCATGGTTCGCTCCAGCTTGAGAGAGGTGGCATGACCATAACAACCGCCCGCCCGCAAGTCATGGGCAAATCATGGGCGAATGGCGGGAGGCCCATGCTAGGCTTGCAGCGAGGATTGCCATGCTGGATCAGGCGATTACCTTCGGGCCGTTCCGATTGGATCCGCGCGCCGGCCTGACGCGCGGCGAGCAGGCGGTGCGCCTTACGCCGAAGGCCTTCTCCCTGCTCTGCTTCCTTGCGGGGGAGCGGGGTCGCGTGGTCGGCAAGGAAGAGCTTTTCCGCGCGGTGTGGCGCGGCGCCGCGGTCGGCGATGCCGCCCTCGTCACGTGCGTACAGGAGCTGCGGCGCGCGCTGCGCGACAAGGCGGGCAGCCCGCGCTACATCGAGACGCTCCATCGCCGCGGGTACCGGTTCATCGGCGAGCCGGAAGCCGCGACGCCGCCGGCGGAGCTCCCGGGATTCGCCGCGGCGGATGGCACGCTCATCGTCGGACGCCAGCGCGAGCTGGCCGAGCTCGAGACGGCGCTCGATGCGGTGCGCGCGGGAACGCGTCAGGTGGCCCTCGTCGCCGGCGAGGCCGGCATCGGCAAGACCACGCTCGTGCGCGCCTTCCTCTCGCACGCGGCCGTGCAGGCGCCGCTGCGGCTCGCGTGGGGTCAATCGGCGGAGCACTACGGGACGAGCGAGGCCTACCACCCGATCCTCGACGCGCTCGTGCGCGGGTGCCGCGCGCGCGACGGCGGCGCGCTCCTCAAGGCGCTGGAGCGCCACGCGCCGCTCTGGCTGGCGCAGATGCCGTCGCTCATTTCGCCATCGCGCCTGCGCGCGGTGCAGCGGCGCATCGCCGGAGCGACGTCCGAGCGGATGCAGCGCGAGCTCACCGACGCACTCGAGGCCACGGCGGCCGATGCTCCCGTCGCGCTGTGGCTGGAAGACCTGCATTGGGCGGACGCGGCGACCATCGACTGGCTCGCCGCCTTCGCTCGCCGCCCCGAGGCTACGCGCGTGCTCGTGCTCGGCACGTACCGGCCGGCCGAGGCGCGCGTGGAGCGCCATCCGCTCCACGCGTTGCGTGACGAGCTCGCGCGCCAGGGCCGCTGCCGCACGCTCGGGCTCGGCCCGCTCAGCGCCGGGGCGGTGGCGGAGTACGTCGTGGCGCGCTTTCCGCCGCGCGTGGGCGAGACCGAACGCCTTTCGCGGCTCGCGCGTGAGGTGCACGGGCGGACCGAGGGCAGTCCGCTCTTCATGGTGGGCGTCCTCGGCGAGCTGGTAGACCGGGGCTATCTGCGTCGTGATGGGGCGGACTGGTCGGTGGCGCAGCAGGCGACGGGCGAGGACCTCGACATTCCCGAATTCCTCCGCCAGGTCATCGACCGGCAGATCGACCGCCTGTCCGTGCCGGCGCTACGCCTGCTCGAGGCAGCAAGCCTGGCCGGCCTCCACTTCGACGCCGCGGTGCTCGCCGCGGCGCTGGAGCGGCCGATCGCCGAGGTGGAGGACGCCTGCGGGGAAATTGCCCGCGACCACGCGCTGATCGTCGAGGCGGGGCGCGCGGAATGGCCCGACGGCACGCTGGCGACCCGCTTCGGCTTTGCGCACGCCTTGTACCGCGAAGCGCTTGCCGCGAAGCTTTCCGCGGCGCGCGGCGCGCAGATCCATCGCCGCATCGCCCAACGCCTGGCAGGCGCTTTTCTCGAGCGCGCCGACGAAGTCGCGGGGCAGGTCGCCATGCACTTCGAGCGCGGCAGGGACCTCGCGAGCGCGGTGGCCTGGCTGCGCCGTGCCGGCGCTGCTGCGCAGCGCCGCCACGCGGTGCGCGAAGCCGCCGCGCATTTCGAGCACGCGCTGGCGCTGCTCGCGAACCTGCCGCCCGGCCGGGCGCGCGACGAGCTGGAGGTCGAGCTGCGTTTCGCGCTGTGTGAGCCGCTCATCGCCGCGCACGGGATGGGGTCCGAGCGCGTGGAAGCGTGCGCGCAGCAGGCGCTTGCGGCATGCGCCGCCCTGGGCGACCGGCGCGGCCAGTTCGCCGCCCACCGGATTGTGTGGAACAACAGCCTGATGCGCCATCCCGTGCCGGCGTCCCTCGGCCATGCGCGCGAGCTCATGGAGGAGGCGCATGCAACGCAGGGTCATGTCGAGCTCGCGCTCGCCCATCGAGCGCTCGGCTGCAGCCTGATCTACGCGGGCGAGCACGCCGAGGCCGCGTGCCTGCTCGAGCGCGGCGCAGCGCTGGCAGACCGGGCGGCGGACGAAGAATTCGAGCGCTTCGGCGAGCACCCGGGCATGGTGTGCCGCGTTTTCGGCGCCTGGCCGAGGGCCTTCATGGGCCACGCCGACGAAGCCCTGCGACTTTCCGACGAAGGCATGGCGCACGCGCGGCGGCGGCGCGACCCTCACGGCCTCGCCTTCGCGCTTGTCACCGTTGGGCTGGTCGACCTCTTCCACCGCGACGTGCGGCGGGCGGATGCCGCCGCCCGCGAAGTCCAGGCACTCTCGGAGCAGTACAACTTCGCGCAGTGGGTCGCCTTTGCGCACGAGATCCGCGGCTGGGTCGCTTTCCAGAACGGCGACCGGGAGGGCGGCATCGAGCTCATGCGGCAGGCGCTCGCGCGCCTGCATGCAACCGGCGCGCGCACGCACAGCAGCCGCGTGCTCGCCAACCTCGCGGAGAGCTGCTTTGCGGCCGGCCGCGTCGCCGAAGCGCGCGGCCATCTGGATGCCGCATTTGCGCACCGCATGAACAACGGCGAGCAGTATTACGCTGCCGAGCTCTGCCGTCTGAAGGCGCTCATCCTGCGCGCCGAAGGCGCGCCGCCGCAGGAGGTGCGGGCCGCGCTTGACGAGGCAATCACCATAGCGCGGGGGCAACAGGCGCTCCTCTTCGAGGAGCGCGCTGCGCGAACGCTTGCCGGCGAGTAGGTGCTACCCTCGTCGCTTCGCTCCTCGGCGGCCGGTTAGCGTGGAGGTTCGGCCCCCTGAACCACGTGCCTGACTCGTGAAGGAGTGATCTCCATGACCCGCGAGCTCGACTTCTTCTTCTATATCGGAAGCACCTACACGTACCTGGCGGTCAACCGAGTTGAGGCAATCGCAACGCGAGAAAGAGTGTCTCTTCGCTGGCGACCATTCCACGTGCGCGCCATCATGATCGAGCAGAACAATCGCCCGTTCGTCGGAAAGCCAGTGAAGCTACAGTACATGTGGCGCGACGTGGAGAGACGTGCCAACCGCTACGGCATCCCCTTCAAGTCGATCCCCGATTACCTGGTGGATCCGGAGGGACTTGCCAACCGCGTCGCCGTCGTTGCTTCGCTCGAAGGTTGGTGCCCCGAGTACACCAAGGCAACGTATCGCGCGTGGTTTCTCGAGAACAAAGCTCCCGGCGACGTGCAGCACGTTCGATCGGTCTTGTCGCAGCTTGGGAAGGATCCGGATTCGACCATTGCGCGGGCCAACGGTCAGGAGATTCGAGCCCGATACGATGCCGAGACCGAACACGCAAAAGAGCTCGGCATCTTTGGTTCGCCGACGTTCATGTGGGGTCCCGAGATCTTCTGGGGCGACGATCGATTTGAGGATGCGATCGATTGGACCAAGGCCCACACGGGTTGAACACACGGTGCCGAACCAGCGGTTGCAGCGGACTCGCCACGGCGGCCCGCTGAACCGCGAAGTTAGACACGACCTTTTGAGGATGCGATCGTGACATCGGCCGAATCTGACTACCTTCTTCGCCTTGCATCCCTCTCGTTGTCGTTTGTCGGTTTTTCGGCGGTGGTTGTCACCCTCCGAGGTGCGCTGGGAGGCGAACTCGCCAATCGGCACCTCCGCCTCGTGCGCCTCTACATTGAAGGCGGCTTTCTGGTCACGACACTGGCATTAGTTCCCACACTTCTAAACCTTCTTCATGTCCCTGACACCATCACTTGGCCCCTATCCAGCGCAATCGCTGCTTCGATTCTGACCTTTGTTCTCGTCATCCAATTCCGTCGTCGCCGCACTGTCGAGCCCGGCCGGTTTCCTCCATGGGTGATCGCGATTTACGGTGTTTCAATCGTGGCGGTGGCGGGTCTCTGGCTCAACGTCGCAGGACTTCCCTTCCAACCGAATGTCGGCCCTTACGCCGTTGCCCTGACGTGGGCCCTTTGCGTCTTTGGATTCATTTTTGTTCGAACCATAGAGTTATTCCTCCATCGAACACCCGAAACCTGAGACAGTCATCTGATTGTGTCTGCTGAGACGTCGTCAGGCCAAACGCCGGGGAGGTGCTCCGAGTCAACGCGAAGGTCTTCCCGCGGGAGGCCATACACGCGCTTGTCGCGCTCGCAAAGCCATGAGGTCTAACCAGCGCTTCGAGCCGACGGCTGCAAGCGTGCCGCTTGCAGTACCCTCCTCGCTTCGCTCGTCGGCCGCGGCTCAAGCGCGACGCTCGGCCTCGCGACGCATCTGACGTCCGGCTCGTTTGCTGAGAGTGGAAGGGGGAGACTGGCAACGGAGAGACTGCGATGACCGACACGCCCTTCCATGGGGTTTTCCCCTACCTGGTATCACCGGTCAGAACATCCGGAGAGGTGAACGCCGACGTCCTCGCACGGCTGTGCGACGAGCTCATCGGCGCCGGTGTCCACGGCCTGACGCCCTTGGGATCCACCGGGGAGTTCGCCTATCTTTCCTGGGCGCAGCGGCGGCGGGTCGTTGAGGTCGTTGTCCAAGCCGCGAGCGGCCGCGTCCCGGTGGTGGCAGGAGTAGCTTCGACCACGATCGCCGACGCCGTCTCCCAGGCACGCGAGTTCGAGCGCCTTGGCTGCAGCGGGATTCTCGCGATCCTGGAGGCCTACTTCCCGATCACCGATGAAGGCGTGTTTGCCTATTTCAAGGCTATCGCCGAGTCGGTTTCGATCCCGGTGGTGCTGTACACCAACCCGACCTTCCAGCGATCGGATTTGAGCCTGCCCGTCATCGAGCGCTTGAGCCGGATCCCCAACATCCGTTACATAAAGGACGCCTCGTTCAACACGGGTCGGCTACTTTCAATCATCAATCGGGTCGAAGGCCGGATGCAGGTGTTCGCGGCCTCAGCGCACATTCCGGTCTGTGTGATGATGATCGGTGGCGTGGGCTGGATGGCCGGCCCTGCCTGCGTTGCGCCACGACAAAGCGTCGAGTTGTACGACCTCTGCCGACGAGGCGATTGGGCGACGGCAATGGAACGTCAACGGCCGCTGTGGAATTTGAACCAGGCCTTCGCCAAGTACAACCTCGCTGCCTGCATCAAAGGCGGACTAGAGCTTCAAGGTTATGCGGTTGGCGCCCCGTTACCACCGCAAGCACCACTGTCCCCCGAGGGCATCGAGGAAGTGAGGCGTGCGCTCGTCGCCATCGGAGCGTTGTAACCAGCTTAGGACAGGAGGCGTATGACGCCGAACCAGCCCATGCACCGGACCCGCTCCGGCGGGCTCCGCCAGGGCTGGTCATCATGAACGTTAGGCATCA
>CAWBNB010000036.1:0-42683 GCA_963789885.1 uncultured beta proteobacterium
AAGTGAGTCGCGTGGACAATGCACGTTGCGCGCACCCGCGAAGCCAGACTGTCCAAGCTCGGCAGTGACGTGAACATGGGTCGTCTCGGAGCACCGAGAAAGCTTGCGAATACTTCTCCCGCGTCTTTTGCCCCGCGCAATCGCCTGGGCGGAACAGGTTGCGGGCGATGCCGCTGCGTGCGGGACGCGCCTGGGGGCGCGAGATGACCGATGCCCGCTTCGTCGGCGTGCACCACCCCGAGAAGATCCGGGTATGTGTGGTCGAGAGCCTGCCGGTCCCGGCCGACAAAGAATTGCTGGCCGCGGCAAGGAAGACCGGCCTGCTCGGGCCAACGACCGGTCTCACCCTTGGCTATTCGATACTGATATGCCACGGGCACATGTCGCGGCGATTGCTCACGCACGAGTGCCGCCACGTCATGCAGTTCGAGCGGGCCGGATCGCTCGCATGCTTCCTGACGCGTTATCTCGACGCCGTCGTCCAGCATGGTTATTGGGCCTGCGAGTTCGAGCGCGACGCACGCGCCCATGAGCTTGCGGACGAGGTGCGGCCGCATTCAACGGTCTAGATTCATTTAAGGTTCCAATCGACGCCATGAACATCGATTCGATGGAGCAGCTTCGCACCTTGTACGCCTTGCCGAAGGCGCGAGCGGTGCGCAAGCAGCTCGCGTCACTGGATCGACACTGCCGGCGGTTTATCGAGCTCTCGCCATTTGTCGTGGCAAGCAGCAGCGCTGCTCGATCCTTGGATGCCTCGCCAAGGGGCGGGGCGCCCGGCTTCGTCAAAGTCCTCGACGAGCGAACCCTGCTCATTCCCGACGCCCCGGGAAACAACCGGCTCGATACCCTGGAAAACATCATCGGCACGGCGAAGGTCGGGCTGTTGTTCATGATTCCCGGCGTCGACGAGACGCTGCGCGCTAACGGCACCGCGCGCCTAAGTTGCCACGACGAGCACCTCCAGCGCTGCGCCGGCGAGAAACGCCGCCCCAGAGTGGTGATCGAAGTCTCGGTGGCAGAGGTCTATTTGCATTGCGCGAAGGCGCTGATGCGCTCGGCGCTGTGGGCAACTGCGTCGCGGGTGGATCGGTCGGTTCTGCCCACGATGGGCGAGATGCTGAACAGCCAGATGGGGATCGAAGCGCCGGCCGAATCCCAGGAGGAGATGCTCGCGCGCTACGCGGCAGATCTATAGTCGGCGGGCGGGGTTGGTCGAGTCGGGATCCCGTGCAATCCGGGACCTGTGGCCGACCCGCGCGAATTCCCGGGGCCCGCGGCGCCCCAGGACGCCGGTCGGCAGGAGATTTGCTTCCTCCGCTGTCACAACTCGGGTCCGACATGTCCACCGCGCTCACCAAGCCCATCTGGACCGCCACTCCGGTCCCCCAAGCGGAAGCCGCGAGGCTCACCTGGAACGTCCAGGCGGACGTCTGCGTCGTCGGCGCCGGCATCGCGGGCCTTTCCGTCGCGCTGTGCCTCCTGGAGCATGGACGGTCGGTGATCGTCCTCGATCGCTACGACGTCGGCGAAGGCGAAACCCTCCGCACGAGCGCGCACCTTTCGAGCGCGCTCGACGATCGCTACGTGGAGCTGGAACGGCTCCACGGCGAGGGCGGCGCGAGGATGGCAGCCGAAAGCCACCGGGCCGCAATCGACCGTATCGAGGATTGGGTCGCGAAGTACGGCATCGAGTGCGACTTCCGGCGCGTGGACGGTTATCTCTTCCGCGCCCCGGAATCGGACGAACGCATTCTCGATGAAGAGTGCGCCGCAGCGCGTCGCGCCGGCCTGGACGTCGAGCTGTGCACGGACGGGGCGCCGGGCGCGGAGCATCTCGGGCCGGCGCTTCGATTCCCCGATCAAGCGCGAATCCACGTGCGCCACTACCTGTTCGGGCTCGCCGCGGCCGTCCGGAGGGCGGGCGGCCGGGTTTTCGGCGGATCCGACGTCGTCGCCGTATACGACGGCGACGCCTTCGCGGGCGTGCGCACCCGGGAGGGAGTCGAGGTGCGCGCCGGGGCGGTCGTGGTGGCGACGAACGCGCCGTTCCATCGCCGCGTCGCGTTCCATACCAAGCAGGCGGCTTATCGCACCTTCGTCGTCGCCGGCCGGATCCCCCGCGGCGAAATCGCGGACGCGCTCTACTGGGATACGGGCGATCCCTACCACTACGCTCGTTGCCTGGACGGCGGTGCGAACGCCGACTGGCACTATCTGATCGTCGGCGGCGAGGATTGCAGGACGGGCCAGGCGGAGGAGGCGCACCGCCCGTTCGAGGCGCTGACGGCGTGGGCGCGGATGTTCGCGCCCGCGTTCAGCGACGTCGAATTCGCCTGGTCGGGGCAGGTCCTCGAGACCGGTGGACGGACTGGCGTTCATCGGTGCCGACCCCGGCGCCAAGCGGATCTTCGTCGTCACCGGCGACTCGGGCAACGGGCTGACCCACGGCACGCTAGCCGGCCCGCTGCTCACTGCATTAATGCACGACGGGGATCATCCCTGGCGCCGACTGTACGACCCCGGCCGCAGGCGGCTCAACGGGGCATGGCTGGAGGAAAACGCGAACGTCGGGCTCCAGTACCGCGACTGGTTGTCGTCCGGCAACGTCGAGTCGGCCGCCCGCATCCGCGTGGGAGAAGGCGCGGTGGTCAGGCACGGCATGCACCGGTTCGCCCTGTATCGCTCGGTCGACGACGAGATCCGCGCCTTTTCGGCCCGCTGCCCGCACCTCGGCTGCTCGGTGCGGTGGAACGCGATCGAGAAGAGTTGGGATTGTCCGTGCCATGGCTCGCGCTTTGCGGCGCACGACGGGCGCGTGCTCAACGGGCCCGCGCTGAAAGGCCTTGAAGAGGCCGACGTGCCGCACACGGACCGCGAACCCAACGAGGCTTGATCATCGACCCGGTTACAGGATTTCTTCTTTCACGATGCGCCCAGGGCGGGCACGAGTACCAGTTTGGACGCCCGAAACCCATGTCCGTACGCGGAGGCACTACTGGCAGGTTGGGCTACTGAGCCTCATGCATCGGGCAGAGGGGCGATCTCTCAAGTCCGCTCTCGCGGCGTGGAGATTTCGAATGGTGTGGACCGGCGTCGGGCAGTGGATGAGGGCAAGGCTCGTGGCCACGCGCCGGAGCGGTTGGCCGCCTGGTCGCGTCCGGGAACGCGGGGCGCCCGGCTGTCATCTAATGCGTCGGGACCAGAGCGGACGAGCGGCATGACCACGCCGGTGGGACGGGTGAGTGCGCCCGACGAAAGCGATCTCGCGCTCGCGCGCCGCGTCGTGTCGGGCGACCTCAAGGCCTTCCAACAGATCATGCGCCGGCACAACCGCATGCTGTATCGCGCTGCGCGCGGGATCCTGCGCGACGACGCCGAAGCGGAGGATTGCCTCCAGTCCGCGTACATCCTCGCCTACCGGTCGATCGGCAAGTTCGTGGGCGATGCGAAGCTTTCCACCTGGCTCGCGCGGATCGTGATCAACGAGGCGCTTGCGCGCCTGCGTCAGGTGGCACGTCGCGGGGTGGTGATCCCGCTCGAGAGCCTGGCGGACGCCGAACCGCGTGCGTATGCGCACGCCGGGACGGTAGCCGACCGATCCGGACCGGAGGCCGAAGCGATGCGTCACGAGCTCGGCGCGCTGATCGAGCGCCGTATCGACATGCTCCCCGAGGCCTTCCGCGGCGTCTTCGTCCTGCGCGCGCTCGAGGAATTCTCCGTCGAGGAAACCGCCACCTTGCTCCACATTCCGCAGGCGACGGTGCGCACCCGCTACTTTCGCGCGCGCAGCATGCTACGCGAGTCGCTCGCGCACGAAATCGACGTCGCGCTCGACGAGGCGTTCCCGTTTGACGGAGTGCGCTGCGACCGCATGGTCGCAGGGGTGCTGGATCGGATCGGCGCGCCTTCCTCTCCGCCGGAGCGGTAGATACAAGGATATCGGGACGAAAGCCGAGGGACGTTGTGCTCAATAGAGGAGCCCCGTTATGAAAACCTGGCGGAAAGTCCTGACCACTGGCGTCCTGCTCGTAGTCGTTCTCGTCGGTCTGCAGGTCGATAACGCAACGAGCGGTTCAGCCGGCGAGGCGAAAGAGGGAGCGCTCCTCATCGGATTCGACCGTGCGATCGCAGGCAACTCGCGGCACATGGTCCGGGAGGGCCGGCAGGATCTTTCCGCTTCGATACCTTCGGCGATGAGGCCTTCTGGGGCGACCTGCTCGGTTTGCACAACGCCATCCAGGGGACCGCGTTCGGGGGCGTCGCGACGCCGGATCTCAAGATCGACGGCGTAAGCCCGAAGACGGCCCTCGCGGTCGGGCTCAAGGTCGATGTGGAGGCGCTGCCGCGGGATCTGGTTCACGCCTTGAGAACAGGGCAGGTCAATCTCGACGATCCGGCGACTACTCTTGCGCTCCTTCGGTTGAACGCAGTCGTCGGACTGACGGGCTTCTTCAACCCGAGCGGAAGCCTTGAAGTCGATCGGAATCCAGTGCGCGCTGTGTCACTCGACGGTCGACAACTCGTTTGCTCCCGGCATCGGTCGTCGCCTCGACGGCTGGGCCAATCGCGATCTCAACATCGGGCTGATCGCGTCGCTGGCACCCAATCTTCAACCGGTCGCGGACCTGCTCAGCCTCGGTGGAACCACCGTGGACGTGGCCGCCGTGAAACGGGTGTTGAGGGGCTGGGGGCCGGGAAAGTTCGACGCGGCGTTGCTCCTCGACGGGAAATCGGCCCCCACCTTGATCCCGCCCGCGTTCGGATTAGCGGGCGTCAACCTGCATACCTGGACCGGCTGGGGATCGGTCACGCACTGGAATGCGTTCGTCGCCAACCTCGAGATGCACGGCAAGGGAACGTTCTTCGACCCCCGTCTGAACGACAGGTCGCAGTTCCCCATCGCCGCCCTCGCCGGGTTCGGAAACGTGCGGAATACCCCCGATCTGATCACCGCGAAACTCGGGGCGCTCCAGTTCTATCAGCTCGCCATACCGGCGCCGCCGGCGCCGAAGGACTCGTTCGATAGAGCGGCCGCGGCGAGAGGGAAAGCCCTCTTCGAAGGGAACGCACGCTGTGCGACCTGCCACGTGCCACCGCTCTACACCGAGCCGGGCTGGAACATGCATACGCCCGCGGAGATCGGGATCGACGACTTCCAGGCGAACCGGTCGCCCGACAGACGCTATCGGACCTCACCGCTGAAGGGACTCTGGACACACCAGAAAGGCGGCTTCTATCACGACGGCCGGTTCGCAACGCTGCGCGACGTTGTGAACCACTACAACGGGTTTCTCGGATTGGGGCTGATAGAAGAGGAGAAAAGCGATCTCGCCGAGTACCTGAAGTCGCTGTAACTCGGCAGGAGCGGAAAACTCCCGGCCCTCGAGCGCTCGACGCATCCCGTCGCTGCCGGACGTATCGACGGTCGCCGAGTCCGGCTGCAGGGATTCGAGATGGCGTCGGAGTCTTTCCGTCGGCACCACTGGCTAGATAAGCGCGTCTCGATGGGGTGCAGGGGCGCGAGTGTTCGAATCACTTCGCCCCGACCAATCGACTCAACGAGTTAGGCCGCGGCTCCGCGGCGTTTTCGTTATCGCGGTCGTATGACGCGACGGAAAGGCCACCCGCGCGCGCCCGGCGCAGGTGCTCGGCCGCAGTTGGAGGTTCATCCCGTCGGGGGGTGCCGGCCCGTAAGCCGTCAAGCGACGACTTTGACGACGAAAACCCGCTTTGCTATGGTGACCACCCGCCGCCGTCCACGGCCGGTCCGATTCTAGCGAGGGGGGTCCATGAAGCAGTTCGACAGACGCGACTTTCTCAAGTCATCCGCGGCGGCTGCGCTCGCCGGCAGCGGCACTTTCGGCGCCCTGAGCCGCGCGCTCGCCGCCGACCCGATCCAGTTCTTCGCGTGGTCGGCGGGCGTCGACCAGGTCAAGAGCCACGTCAGCGCCTTCGAGGCGAAGACCGGCCTCAAGGTCGCCTACGGCAACGCGCCGTGGGCGCAGTACCGCGATACGCTGGTCACGAAGTTCGTCGGCAAGGCGCCGCTCGACGTGCTGTGGGTGTCCGACAGCTGGCTGCCCGAATGGGCGGAAGCGGGCTGGCTCGCGCCGATCGACGGCTACCCGGAGCTCCTCAAGTACAACGCCGACGTCGACGACTTCAGCACCAAGTCGATGATGTGGAAGGGCAAGCAGTACGGCCTCACCTACTACACCGACTACATGGCCTTCTTCTACGACGAGGAGATGCTGAAGAAGGCCGGCATTTCGGCGCCGCCCAACACCTGGGACGAGGTGGTGCAGCAGTCGCTGAAGATCAAGCAGGCCAAGCTCTCCGAGTACCCGCTGATGCTGTCGATGGCGCGCGAGACCTGGCTCATCGAGTTCCTCTCGGCGCTCGTGTTCTCGCACGGCGGCCGCTTCGTCGACGATGCCGGCGCGGCGGTGATGCAGGACAGGAAGAAGGGCGCGCACGAGGCGCTCACCTGGATCGTCAACGCCGTCAACAAGCACAAGATCGTCTCGCCCGCCTGCGTCGAGATCGGGGAGCTCAACGGCCTGAAGGCCTTCACGTCGGGCCAGCACGCCTTCGCCATGCTCGGGCGCTACCGCGTCCGCACTCTGAACGACCCGAAGCAATCGTCGATCGCCGGCCGCGTGAAGCAGGGCCTGATGCCGGCCGGCCCGAACGGCAAGAACGCCACGGTCGGCTGGAACCGCTTCTACGGCCTCACCTCCACCGCGGCCAAGGACAAGGCGAAGGCGGCCGATGCGGTGAAATTCATCGAGTGGTTCGGCGGCAAGGCGGACGGCAAGTACACGTTCCAGAAGCTCATGTTCATGGACGTGGGCGCGGGTTTCGCGGTGAAGCCGCTCTTCCAGGACCCGGAGATCATCAAGACGTACGCGCAGTACTCGGACATCAAGATGTACGAGAGGCAGCAGGCGCTGGCGCAGAAGAAGGACGTGATCAGCCCCTGGTTCGGCGAGTGGGACGAGGTGAACGGCACGGCGTGGCAGGCGGCGGTCGTCGGCAAGAGCTCGGTCGACGACGCGCTGAAGCGCTCCGCCGACACCTGGAACAAGCTGCGCAAGCGCGCCTAGAGCTGCGGCGGTCATGAGTGCGCGGGCCGGCGTCCTGCGGGGCGTGTTCGGGGCCCCGGTGAGCCGCTACGACCAGGCGAGCGCCCTGTGGCTGCTCGCGCCGATGCTGGCCGTCCTGCTGGTCGTCGCGGTCTTCCCGGTCCTCTACTCGTTCTGGATCAGCCTCTTCGACCTGAAGCTGACCCGGCCGCACCGCGTGCCGTTCGTCTGGTTCGAGAACTACGCGGAAATCTTCCAGGACGAGCTCTTCTGGTCCTCGGTCTGGCGCACGACCTCCTTCACCCTGATGTCGGTGTCGGCGATCATGGCGATCGCGCTCGCCATGGCGCTGCTCCTGAACGAGGAGTTCCGCGGTCGGCGCTTCCTCTCGGCGATGCTGCTCGTGCCCTGGGCGATCCCGTACGTCGCCAACGGCCTGATGTGGAAGTGGATCTACGACTCCGGCTACGGCGCGCTGAACGGCATCCTCTTCCAGCTCGACTTCATCGACAAGTACATGGTGTGGCTGGGCGACTCGCGGAAGACGCTCGCGCTCATCGCCAACGCCTTCGTCTGGAAGGAGGTGCCGCTCGCCACCATCCTGCTGCTCGTCGGCCTCAAGTCGATCCCCGCCGATCTCTATTCGGCAGCGCGCGTCGACGGCGCGAACATGTGGCGCCGCTTCGTGCACATCACGCTGCCGGCGCTGCGGCCCTCGTTCATGCTGGTGATGATCTACGAGACGATGATGGCGATCCGCCACTTCGATCTCTTCTTCATCCTCACCGAGGGCGGGCCGGCGGAAGCCTCTCATGTGCTCGCCTGGCACGTGTACGTCGAGACGTTCCGCAAGCTCTCCTTCGGCACCGGCTCCGCGCTCGCCTACATCATGGCGCTCGTGACGTTTCTGCTGGCCTTCTGGCTCATTCGCACGCTGGGGCGCAAGCTGTGAGCCGGGCGCGCGGACTCGGACGGAGCCTCTTCCTCTTCGCCGCGTCCGCGGTGTACCTCGTCTACGTGCTCGCGCCGGTGGCCTGGCTCGTCTCCTCGTCGCTGCAGCGGGACGCGGAGATCACCTCGCGCCCGCCGCACTGGATCCCACTCGAGCCGACGCCGGAGAATTTCGCGGCGATCTTCCAGGCGCGCGACGTGAAGGTCACCTACGAGACGCGCCGCGCCGGCGACCCCGCGACCGGCGGCTACATCCCGTCGACCGCGCGCGACCTGATCCCGTCGATGTGGAACAGCCTGATCGTCGCGCTCTCGGTGGTGGCGCTGAACCTGCTCGTCGCCGTGCCGGCCGCCTACGCCATGGCGAAGATCCGCTTCATCGGCCGCTCCACCTCGATCTACTTCATGCTCACCACACGGGTGATCCCGGACATCGCGCTGGTGGTGCCGTTCTTCCTCTTCATCCGCACCTTCGGCCTGCTCGACCACCTCGGGTCGCTCGTCATCACCTATCTCGCCATCACCGTGCCCTTCAGCATCTTCATCCTCGTGAGCTACTTCGAGTCGCTGCCCGACGAACTCGACAAGGCCGCGCGCGTGGACGGCTGCTCGCGGCTGCAGACGCTGATGCGCGTCTACCTGCCCCTCGCCCTGCCGGCGCTGGTGGCGGTGGTGCTCTTCACGTTCCTCACGAGCTGGAACGAGTTCCTGCTCGCGCTCATGTTCACGCAGACGCCGAAGTCGCAGACCATGCCGATCGTCGTCGCGTCCTTCGCCTCGGATTTCACCATCAGCTTCGCGTTCATTAACGCCGCCGGCGTGCTCGCGGTGATCCCGCCGGTGGTGATGGCGATCATCTTCGAGCGCTACCTCGTCTCCGGCCTCACGGCGGGTGCGGTGAAGGGCTAGCGCATGGCGACGATCCGCTTCGAGTCGGTCGGCAAGCAGTATCCCAACGGCTTCGTCGCGCTGGAGAACCTCTCGCTCGAGATCGCCGACCGGGAGTTCCTGGTCCTGCTCGGACCGTCGGGCTGCGGCAAGTCGACCACGCTCAACCTGATCGCCGGGCTCGAGGACGTCACCGCCGGCTCGCTCTACTTCGACCGCACGCTCATGAACGTCGTGCCCGCGCACCGGCGCGACATCGCCATGGTCTTCCAGAGCTACGCGCTCTACCCGCACAAGTCGGTGTACGAGAACATCGCCTTCGGCCTGCGCATGCGCGGCCATCCCAAGGCCGAGATCGAGAAGCGCGTGCGCGAGGCGGCGCGCATGCTCGACATCGAGCCGCTGCTCGAGCGCCGGCCGCACCAGCTCTCCGGCGGCCAGCGCCAGCGGGTGGCTCTCGGCCGGGCGCTCGTTCGCCAGCCGGCGGCGTTCCTCATGGACGAGCCGCTCTCCAATCTCGACGCCGCGCTGCGCATCGCCATGCGCGCCGAGATCAAGAAGCTGCACCAGACGATGCGCACCACCTTCGTCTACGTGACGCACGACCAGGCCGAGGCGCTCACTCTGGCCGACCGCATCGTCGTCATGCGCGAGGGCGTGATCCAGCAGATCGGCACGCCCGAGGAGATCTACGACCGGCCGCGCAACAGCTTTCGTCGCCTCGTTCCTCGGCAGCCCGCCGATCAACTACCTCGATGGCAGGTTGTCGGGCGACGGCGCGGCGCGGCGCTTCGAGCGCGGCACGCTCTCGCTCGCGCTGCCGCCGGCGCTCGCGCAGCGGCTGGCTGGGCGGGGCGGGAGCGGGGTGAAGCTCGGCCTGCGCGCCGAGGACGTCGACGCGCACGGCGCGCCGCGCGCCGACGAGACGCTCCGGGGGCGGGTCTCGTCGGTGCTGCCGGTGGGCTCCGACCAGTACCTGGGCGTCGAGGTGGATGGCGCGACGCTCTTCTTCCGCGTCGGCCGCGAGCTCCGCGCTCGCGAAGGCGAGAACGTGGCGCTCTCGGTGAACATGGACCGCGCGCAGCTCTTCGACTCGTCCTCCGGGACGAGCCTGCTCTGGCAATGAAGCCCGCGCCTTTCCGCTACCACCGGCCGCAATCGCTCGACGAGGCGCTCGCGCTCCTTGCCGAGTTCGGCGCTGACGCCAAGCTCATCGCCGGCGGCCAGAGCCTCGGGCCGATGATGAACATGCGCCTCGTGCAGCCGGCGGAGCTGATCGACCTGAACGCCCTTTCGGGCCTCGACGCCATCCGCGACCGTCCGGATTTTCTGGAGATCGGTGCGCTCGTGCGGCACCACGCCGTGGCGAGCTCGCCCGTCGTGCGCGAGCATTGCCCGCTGCTCGCCGAAGCGGCGCAGACGATCGGCCATTACGCGATCCGGAGCCGCGGCACGCTCGGCGGCTCGCTCGCGCATGCGGACCCGGCGGCGCAGCTTCCGCTGGTTGCCGCGACCCTCGGCGCGGAGATCGCGGTCGCCGGGCCGCGCGGCGAGCGGCGCATCGGCGCGGGCGAGTTCTTCGTCTCGCTGATGACGACGGCGCTGGCGCCCGACGAGGTGCTGGTCGCCGTCCGCTTCCCGAAAGCCAGGGCCGGCGAGCGCCATGCGTACCTTCAGTTCAGCCGGCGGCAAGGTGATTTCGCGCTCGTCGCGGTCGCAGCGACCCTGCGCCCGAAGCAGCTGAGGCTCGGCATCGGCGGCGCGGAAGACAAGCCGGTCGTGCTGAGCGAGCCGGTCGCTGACGAGCTGGATCCCGTCGCCGTGGCGCGGAGGGCGCGCGACACCGTCCGTCCGACCGAGGATCCGCGCGTGCCGGCGGTCTTCCGCCGGGAGCTCGTCGAAGTGCTTGCCCGCAGAGCGCTGCAGAGATGCTTGAGTTCGAACTGAACGTCAACGGCGAGCGCCGAGCGGTGCGCGTCGAGGCGAGGAAGCTCCTTTCCGATGTCCTGCGGGAGGACTGCCGCCTCACCGGGACGCACGTCGGCTGCGAGCACGGCGTCTGCGGCGCCTGCACGGTGCTCGTCGACGGCCGGCCCGCGCGCGCCTGCCTCATCTACGCGGTGCAGATGCAGGGCCACGAGATCACCACGATCGAGGCCGTGGCGGAGGGCGGGAAGCTCAGTCGCGTGCAGCAGGCGCTGCACGAGGCGCACGGACTGCAGTGCGGCTTCTGCACCGCCGGCATCGTCATGACCTTCGAGGCCTACCTGAAGGAGAACCCGCACCCGAGCGAGGCGGAGGTGCGCGAGGTGCTCTCCGGCAACCTCTGCCGGTGCACCGGCTACCACAACATCGTCGCGGCAATCCTCAAGGCGGCCGATGCCGAAGCCTAGGTTCCGCCATATCGGTGCGCGCCTCGCGCGCAAGGAGGACCTGCGATTCCTCACCGGGCACGGCCGATACGTCGAGGACATCGAGGTTCCCGGCGCTTTGCACGCGTGCTTCGTGCGCTCGCCGCACCCGCATGCGAGGATCAAATCGATAAGGACGCAGGCCGCGAGGGAATCGGCGGGCGTCGTGGCCGTCTATACCGGCGCGGATCTCGCGCAGTGGACGACGCCCCTTCGCATGGCGCCGCCCATCGAGGGACTACTGCCGGTGGAGATGACGACGCTGCCGGTCGACAAGGTGCGCTTCCACGGCGACCCGGTCGCCTGCGTCATCGCCGGGAGCCGGTACCTCGCCGAGGACGCCGCCGAGCGCGTCGAGGTGGAGTACGAGCCGCTGCCCGCGGTTGCCGCTGTCGCGCAGGCGCTCGCCGAAGGAGCGCCGCGGGTGGACGAGTCCCTGCCCTCCAACCTCATCTCCGTGCAGCGGTTCTCCACCGGCGACATCGCCGCGCGCAAGCGCGAGGCGCACCGCGTCGTGGAGTGCGCCTTCCACCAGAGCCGCCTGACGCACCTGCCGATCGAGACGCGCGGCTGCGCGGCGGTCTGGGACGAGGGGCGCCAGCATCTGACGCTGCACATCGGCAACCAGGTGCCGCACCCGCTGCGCACGCAGGTCGCAGCGCGCATGCGGCTCTCGGAGTCGCAGGTGACCGTCGTTTCGCCGGACGTCGGCGGGGGCTTCGGCCAGAAGATCGCGCTCTACCGCGAGGAGCTGACCGTGTGCGCAGCGAGCAGGCAGCTCGGGCGTCCGGTGCGCTGGCGCGAGGACCGCATGGAGAACCTGCTCGCCTCGAGTCACGCGCGCGAGGACAGCTGCCGCACGCGCGCGGCGGTGACTAAGGAGGGGCGCCTGCTCGGCCTCGAGCTCGAGATCCTCGAGGACTTCGGCGCCTACTGCTTCTATCCGGCCAACTACCTCGCCCGCGTGGTGGCGATGATCCTCACCGGACCCTACAAGGTGCGCGACTACGCCTTCGAGGTGAAAGTCGTGCTCACCAACAAGTGCGGCAACGGGCCGATGCGGGCGCCGATGGCGATCACGAGCTGGCTGATCGAGGGCACGATGGACGCGATCGCGCGCGAGCTTGAGCTCGACCCGCTCGAGGTGCGGCGCGTCAACATGGTGGAGGCGCGCGAGCTTCCCTACAGCATGCCGACTGGCGAGGTCATCGCCGACATTACGCCGGGCGAGACCCTGGAAGCAGCGGTCAAGGCGATCGACTACAAGCGCTTCCGCGACCGCCAGGCGGCGGCCCGGCGCGCGGGGCGTTATCTGGGTGTCGGCTTCTGCTCGGTGGTGGAATCCACCACCTACGGCTCCAAGTTCTACAAGGCCGCCGGCATTCCCGGGTCGGGGCACGAGGCGGCGTGGCTGCGCATCGAGCCGAGCGGCGCGGTCAACGCGTCGGTGGGTCTGGGGGCGAGCGGGCAGGGCTACGAGACCGCCTTCGCGCAGGTCGTGGCGGACGGCCTCGGCGTCGATCCCGCCGAGGTGCGGCTGCACATGGGGAATACCGACGTGGCGCCCTACGGCATGGGCAGCCGCGGCGCGCGCGGCGGCACCGCCGGCGGAACGGCGCTTTACCTGAGTGCGCGGGACGCCAACGAGAAAGTGCTCGCAATCGCCGCGAGCATGCTCGGCTTCGACTCCGCCGAGGGCCTGCACCTCGTCGACGGCCGCGTGGAGCGCGAAATCCTCGGCGAACGGGTGAAGACCGACATTACGCTTGCGCAGGTCGCGCGGACCGCTTATCTCGACCCGACTGCGCTCCCTGCGGGCTTGTCGCCCGGCCTCGACTTCTCGCGAACCTACGACCCACCGCCCATGACGTACTCGAACGCGGCGCACGCCTGCGAAGTCGAGGTCGACGTCGAGACCGGCGCGCTGAAGATCCTTCGCTACGTGGTGGCCGAGGATTGCGGCACCGTCCTCAACCCCAATGTCGTCGAGGGGCAGCAGCACGGCGCGATCGCAATGGGCCTCTCCGGCGCGCTCCTCGAGCACATGCGCTACGACGAGCACGGCAACAACATCACCGGCTCGCTCGCCGACTACCTCGTCGCCACGTCCGCCGATCTGCCGAACTTTGAGACCATCGCCATGCATACGCCGAGCCGGGGCAACCCGGTGGGCACGAAGGGCATGGCCGAAGGCGGCGTCATGGGCGCCGTGGGCGTCATCATGAGCGCGGTGAACGACGCGCTCGCGCCCTTCGGCGTGGTCGCCGACCGCCAGCCGCTCAGCCCGGACTACGTGCGCGCCTTGCTCCGCGGGGTCTGATGCTTCGGCGCGGTGATCCGCACCGGTCTGGAGGGCTCCCTTAGGTCGGTCAGAGCGCGATCGAAGGGCTGGGGAAAACTCCCTCCGCCATCATGGTTTGCTCCGTGCATTGCGTCGGATGATCGCGCCGAGCTCGCTGGCGGGCGCCCCGGTCTCCACCGCGCGCGCCATGGTCTCCGCTTCAGCTGCGGAAAGCGAGCGCGCGGCGTTGACGCGGAATTTCGCCAGCACCCGCTCGCGGCTCGCCGTGCGGGGCGGGCTGCCGTCGACGTCGTCGACGCGGATGCGGTGTGGCCCGCACACGATCTCGGCGTCGAAGCGCTTCGGGAAGGCCGTGTCCGGCAGCGGCTCCCACGCGATGCGCCGTGCGAGCGCGCGCACCGCGTCGGGGAGCGGGCCGTTCAAAGGTGTCGAGGTCTACCTTGCCCTCGACGACGCGCGCGGCGACGACGATCGGCAGGCTCCAGCGCGCCGCATGCGGTGTCGGCGGCGCTTGCATGCGCTCCCACGGCTCGCAGATCACCGGCGCCTCGCCGGCCGGCACCCGGCAAAGGATCTTCTCCATGTCTTCCGGTCGCATCCTGGCGGCGAGCTCGCCCGCCGCCTCGATGAACGTGTGCAGGAAGTGGCAGCATGGGTACAGCTTGAAAGCTGCGTCGGGTAGGTACCAGGTCGTTCCGATCGCTTCCAGCATCGCGGCAAAGCGCGCCGCGGCCTCTTCGTCGCCGGCGAAGCCGCGGAAGAGGCCGAACCTCCCCTCGAGCGTGCTCTCCGGACCGGTCATGCCCGCGCGCGCAAGCGCCGCGGCGACGACGCCCGCGTTCGCGCCGCGCCCCGGAAGCAGCGACTTCACCGTGGCGCCGCCCGAGAGCACCTCCAGCACGCCGCAGGCCTGGGCGAGCCCGATGCCGAGCGCGGCGACGGTTTCGTCCTCCGAAAGGTCGTTCAGTTCCGAGGCGACCAGCGCGGCCGCGAGCGCACCGCCGACCGACGTGATCTGGAAGCCGCGCGCCTGGTAGCGGCCCGGCGAGGCGAGGCCGAAGCGCACCAGCACCTCCCAGCCATGCGCGTAGGCGCCGAGCATGGCCGTACCGCTCGCGCTCGCAGCCTCACCGGACGCGAGCGCCGCCGCGGCGAGCACCGAGCTGCCGTGGACGATCGACGGCAAGTGAGTGTCGTCGAACTCGAGACTGTGGATGAGGCCGCCGTTCACGAGCGCAGCGTCCGCGGCGGAGACGCCGCTTGCATGCCCGAAGATGCTCGATCTGCCGCCTGAAAGCTGGGAGGCGAAGCGCAGATACGGCTCACCGACGGGAGAGCCGGCGGCTGCCAGCCCGATGCCGATCGCGTCGAGAAGATGCAGCCTCGCCACCGCCGCAACGTGCTCGGGCAGCGGCTTGCCCCAGCCGACGCGTACCGAGCGCACGAGGTCTCTCGCTAGCATCGCAGCGCTTCCTTCAGGAAGGCTTCCCAGCGCTCCGCGAGCGCGGCCTGCTCGCCGCTGATGACGCGCGCGAGCGCATTCGGCAGGGCAGGAAACGTCGCTCCGGCGTTGTCGGCGAGTTTGGCGAGCAGCGTAGCCTCGTCGAACGGCTGGTCGGCACCGCCGCGCGCAGGCCGATCCATGCGCCCGCCGCAGTCCAGCCGTTCCGGACGAGCGAACCTTCCACCGCGGTGTCGAACGGACCGGCGAAGGTCATGCTCGCGGCGCCGGTGACGGCGCTCGCCAGGGTCTGCGCATCGTGCCGCCGTGCGGGCGATACGGCGACACTCGCGCGGCGTCGAGGCTCATTTCATGAGCTCGGCGGCGCTCGCGATGCGCGACTTCGCC
This sequence comes from uncultured beta proteobacterium, assembly GCA_963789885.1. Taxonomy (GTDB): domain Bacteria; phylum Pseudomonadota; class Gammaproteobacteria; order Burkholderiales; family SG8-39; genus DATEDA01. The sequence goes on from CAWBNB010000036.1 coordinate 15,490, forward strand.
ATCGCCTCGATGAACTTGAGCGACCACTGCTGCGTCTCGTCGACCGAGTAGCCGCCCCAGGCGTGCGAGATCGTGAGATCGTGCACCACGGTGGTCGGGTAGCCGAGCTGCCATGCGTCGATCGCGGTGCTCGCCACCGCGAGCGAGGTTGACCACCCGATGAGGAGCAGCGACTCCACGCCGAGCTCGCGCAGCGTCACGTCGAGGTCGGAAGCGAAAAAGCCGCTATAGCGCCGCTTGTGGACGATGTGGTCGTGCTCCCTGTCGAAGAGCTCCGGGATCGGCTCCTGCCCCGGCTTCCAGATCTCGTTGACGAGCTCCCAGTATTTCAGGAACCACTTGTCAGTCTTGCGCCGCGCGCTGCAGACGAACACCACCGGGCGGCCGGTGGTCCGGCACCATGCGAGGAAGCGCGCGGTGTGCGGCAGGATGGCGCGGCGTTTCTCCACCGCGCGCGCTTCGGGTGCGATCGAATCGCGCGTCATGTCCATTACGACGATGGCTTCCTTCATGGTTTCTGACCTTCAGAGAGGTTGGAATTCATGTCGCGAGGTCGGCCAGGTTAATGCCGGGGCCGCTGCCCGCGGCCAGGCCCGGTATCGGCGCGACAGACCCGGTGCCCGCGGGCCAGTGCGTTCAGCAGTGGCATCTTTCCGCCGCCCGGGAAACCGCTAAGAAGTCCGACTGGCAGCCTGTCATGAGTCGCGCTCGGCACGGCGGGGATCGCGATTCCTACTGGTAGCCGAGGAGCTTCGGGAGCCACATCGTAAGCGGCGGGTAGAACGCGATCGTGGCGACGACGCCGACCTGCAGCGCCAAGAAAGGCAGGACCACCACCGCGAGGCGTTCGATCGACGTCCGCGCGATCGGTGCGGTGATGTTGAGGAGCAGGCTCAGCGGCGGCGTCAGCAGCCCGAGCAGGATGGCGGTGATGAGGAACACGCCGTACTGGATGGGATGCATGCCAAGGCCCTGCGGCGAAGTGCAGATCGGCATGAGCAGCGGACCGAGGATGATCATGTTCGACACCTCGTCCATGAATGTGCCGATGGCGAGCAGGAAGCCGAGCAGCACGATCCCGATCACGATCGGTTCCTTCGACAGCGAGAGCATGTATTCAAGCAGCGTCTGCGGCACCCGGAAGTAGGTCATCAGGCGGTTGAAGACCATCGCGGTGGCGATGATGAGCAGCACCGAGGCGGTGATTCGCGCTGTGTTGCGCAGCGCCCCGGCGACTTTGCTCCATTCGGCGGCGCGGAAATAGGTAAGGCCGAGCACCAGTGCGTACAGCACGGTGACCGCGCCGGCCTCGGTCGGCGTGAACACGCCGCCGACGACACCGACCAGCAGGACGAGGGGCACCGTCATTGCCGGGATCGAGTGCACTACGCTGCGCCGCAGGACCTTCATTCCCTCGAACGGGTGGAGCTCGCCGAATCCGCGGCGCCGGCTCACGAAATACGCGTACATCATCATGACGAAAGCGATGAGGAGGCCCGGCAGCACACCAGCGGCGAAGAGGCCTCCGATCGAGATGCCGAGCTGGCTGCCGACGATGATCATCGGCGTCGAGGGGGGAATGATCGGCCCGAGGATCGCGGCCGCCGCGACGAGGGCGCCGGCGAAGTCGCTCGGGTACCTCTCGCGGGTCATCGCCGGAATCATGGTGGGACCGATCGACGCCGCCGTGGCGAGTGCCGAGCCGGTGATGAACGAGAACAGCGCGCTCGCGACGATGGTGGCGTGGGCGAGGCCGCCGGGGATCCAGCCCACCAGCTTGCGCGCCAGGTTGATCAGGCTGTCGACGATCAGGAACCGGTGCATCAGCTCCCCGGAGAGCACGAACATCGGCAGCGCGAGCAGCGCGAACTGGCTCACCCCCCCGTACATCTCCGAGATCAGCACGTTCATGGGGATGGCGCGCGGCACGAGGTTGAGCCCTGGCAGGTTGATGAGGGCGAGGAAGAAGGCGCAGCTCAGGCCCAGGGCAAACGCGATCGGCACGCCGACGATGAGCAGCACAAAGAGCGGGAGCAGCAGGTAAAGGGCGACCACCTCCATCGTCAGAGTTCGCCGCCAGCGCCGAGCCGGTCGAAGTGCTCGCGGTCGCCGCGGCGCAGCGCCGCGAGGTCGCGCACGAGCTCGTTCAGCGTGAAGAGCGTCATGAGGAGCGCGCCGACGGCGATCGACACCTTGACCCAGCGCGTCGAGAACCCCATCGACGGCGAGGCGGCGTGCACCGGCAGGCTCGCGAGCTGGAATCCCCAATAGACGAGCACGAGGATGAACGTAAGCGACAGCGCCTTTGCCGCGACGAAGCTCCAGGCGCGAGCGCGGAACGGCAGCAGGTTGACGAAGGCGGTGATGGTGATGTGGCCCCAGCCGCGCGTCACGGTGGCGCCGCCAATGAACACAAGCCAGACGAGCGCGTAGACACAGAACTCCTCGGCCCACTGAAGCGAGGAGTTCAGCACGTAGCGGAAGAAGACCTGCGCCAGCATCACGCAGGTGATCGCCGAGACGAGAATGTAGCAGGCCGCCCGCGCTACGCGATCGACCGCGTCGACCGCGCGCTCAAGCGGCCTCATGTGGCGCGAATCTTGACGAGGGAAGCGATCAGCCCCTTGTCGATGTCCTTGCCGGCGGTGTTCCACACCGACTCGCCCGCGTCGCGCCATTTTTTCATCTCGCCGGCGGACGGCGTGTAGATCTCCATGCCCTTCTTCTTGAGCTCGCCCTTGTAGTTCTCCTCGGACGTCTGGTCCTGCTGGTTCGCGATCTGCGCCGCCTCCTCGAAGGCCATGAGCATCGGCTTCTGGATGGCCGCCGGGATCGACTTCCAGGTGTTCATGTTCATGACCTGGAACTGGATCGAGAAGATGGCCTTCACCTCGGTGGCGTACTTGAGCACCTCGTAGTGCTTGAACTGGTAAGTCCAGATCGGCTGCACGTGGTAGCCGTTGACCACGCCCTGCTGTAGGGCGGTGTACACCTCGGTCCAGGGCATGGGCGTGGGGTTGGCGTGCCAGGCCCTGAACATCTCGACGTCGAGCGCCGACGTCAGGCTACGGAACTTGAGGCCGTTCACCGCGTCGGGCTCGGGTAGCCGGCGCACGTTGTTCGAGAGGAGCCGGAAGCCGCCCGAGCCGACCGGCGGCAGCACCTTGAGCGGAACCTTGGACTCGAACGCGGCGGCCTGCCTGCGCCAGACGTCGGACCTCGCGACGCGGTAGAACATGTCCCAGTCGCTGAAGATGTACGGCAGGTCCATCACGTCGAAGCTCCTGTCGTACTGCGAGAACTGCTGGGTGGTGTTCGAGGTGATGTCGATGAAGCCGGTCTGCACCGCATCGAGCTGCGAGAGGTCGGTGCCGAGGCTCGAGGACGGATGGATCTGGAAGTCGACCTGCACGTCGTACTTCTCGCGCAGGATCTTGGGCACGAGCGCGATCGAGTTGTGCGTCGGATCGCCTTCCTTGGCGTTGAGCCCGGCGACGATCGGCTTGAGCAAGCGCTTCGCCTGCTGCGAGCGGACGATGGCCGGAAATCCCAGCGTCCCGGCCGCTGCGCCGACCGTCAGGGCGGAGGCGGCCCTGAGGATACGCCGCCGGCCGAGCACGCCCGCTGCCTCGTTCGAACCCCTGCTGCGTCTGGTGTTCGTCACGGTACGCCTCCTTCCTCTGGGCGGCAAAAGAGTCTAGCGCGTCGTCGCGCCGCCGTCGATCACGATGGCGGCGCCGTTGACGAAGGCCGCCTCGGGCGAGGCAAGGTAGAGCGCGAGCGACGCGATTTCCTCCGGTGTGCCGGCGCGACCGAGCGGGATCTCCGCCGCGCGCCGGGCGAATTCCTCGGCGCCGCCGGTCGTCCGGCGCGACATCGGCGTGTCGACAAGCCCCGGGACGATGCAGTTCGCACGGATGCCGAGGGGGCCGTATTGCACCGCGGCAGAGCGCGTGAGCTGAATCACGCCGGCTTTCGCGGCCGCGTATGGAACCGAGTAAGTCGTGCCGCGCAGGGCACCGATCGAAGACAGGTTGACGATGCTTCCGCCGCCGCTTTCGAGCATCGCCGGGATCGCCGCCTTGCAGCAGAGGAAGACGCCCTTCAGGTTGACGCTTAAGACCTCGTCCCAGACCGACTCGGGCGTCTGGACGAGGGAAGGTGTCACCGGGTAGACCGCCGCGGCGTTCACGAGGATGTCGAGGCGGCCGAAGCGCTCGAGCGTGCCCCGCACCAGTGCTTGCACCTGCGCCGCGTCGGCCACGTCGACCGGTGCCTCGCCCGCGGTGGGCGCGCGATCCGCGATCGCCACGCGGCAGCCTTCTGCAGCGAAGAGGCGCGCCACTGCGAGGCCGATCCCCGACGCGCCGCCCGTGACGATTGCCACCCGGCCGTCAAGCTTCATAGCGCGCGCGCCATGCCGTAGCCCTCGCGGATCGCCTCCAGGCACGAGCGCGGCGCGACGCAATCGCCCGCCGCGAAGAGCTCCGTCACGATGCCGGCGCGCTTCAGACTGCGGAAGAGCTCGTCCACGGGACGGTGGGTAGACGCCGTGACGATGAGGTCCACGTTTTCGATGACGCCGCCCTCGCCGCCGTGGACTTGCCTGAGCAGCAGGGAGGTGCCGTGGATGCGCTCGACCTCGCGCTCGAGCCAGAACTGCACGGCCTTCTCGCGCAGCCTGAAGAGGAGCGGCGTCTGGATGACGAGGTGCAGCGCCTTGCCGACCGTCGCCGCGCCCGTGACGTGGTGCACCTGCGCGCCGCAGTCGGCGAGGAATTCCGTGGTGCCTGCGGCACGGTAGTTGCCCTCGCTGTCGAGCAGCACGACGCGCTGTCCGCGCGCGACGCGGGTCCTGCCCTCGAGCACGTCGTAGACCGTGGCCGTCGGCGGAGTGCCCGCGTCGCCGATCCCCGGAATGTCTTCGGCCTGCGGCGCCGAGCCCGTGGCGACGATGATCGCCTGCGTGCCGCTCGGCAGCGCCTCCGGCGTGAACTCCGTCCCCAGCCGGACCTCGACCCCGAGCTGGCGCACCTGGTGCTCGAGCCAGCGCGTCGCATTGCCGAATTCCTGCCGGTGCGGGGCGCGCACGAGCGTGTTGATCTGTCCGCCGAGGCGCGCGCCGCGCTCGAAGAGCGTCACGTGGTGCCCCCGCAGCGCCGCAACGCGCGCCGCCTCCAGGCCGGCCGGGCCGCCGCCGACGATGAGCACCTTCTTTGGCGCGGCGGCGGGCGGCAGCTCGCCCAGCTCCTCCTCGCGCCCGGCCTCCGCGTTGAGCGCGCAGCCGATCGGCTTGCCGACGATGAGCGCGCGCCCGCAGCACCCCTGGTTGCAGCCGATGCAGGGACGGATGTCGGCGGCGCGCCCTTCTGCGAGCTTGCGGCCGATCTCGGGATCGGCGAGGTGCGCCCGCGTCATGCAGACCATGTCGGCCTTGCCGTCGGCGAGTATGCGCTCCGCCATCGCCGGGTCGACGATGCGGCAGACCGCGAACACCGGAATGCCGCGGGTCGCCTTCTTGATCGCCTCGGCGAGGTGCACGTAGGCGCCTTGCGGCCAGCTCATGTCCGCCACCTGCTGCGAGAGGCTGTGCGCGGCGTATTCGACGCTGTGTGAGATGTTCAGGAAGTCCGCGTCGCCCGAGGCTTCGAGCCACTGCGCGACCCGCGACACTTCGCCGAGCCCGAGGCCGCCGGGAATGAGCTCGTCCGCGCTCAGGCGCACGCCCACCGCGAACTCACGCCCGACGGCTTCGCGCACCGCCCGTGTCACGTCCAGCGTGAACCTCGCGCGGTTCTCCAGGCTTCCGCCGTATTCGTCGTTGCGGCGGTTGGTTACCGGCGAGAGGAACTGGCAGAGGAGAAAGCCGTGCGCCGCGTGGATCTCGACGCCGTCCATGCCCGCGCGCTTCATGTTGAGCGCGCACCGCACCCACCAGCCGAGGAGCTCCGCGATCTCCTCGCGCGTCATTTCATGCGGCAGCTCGTTGGAGCCCGACGGATTCGCCCAGGGAATCGGGATTCCGGAGGGCGCCCACACCGGAAGCAGCGTGTCGAGGCTGTTGGCGTTGCGTCCCGGATGGTGCAGCTGCGCGAAGATCTTCGCGCCGTGCTCGTGAACCGCGTCCGCGAGCATCCGGTAGTGAGGAATGTTCTCCTCGGGCCAGCCGTCGAGCGCGAACGACGCGCCGCGGCCGGTCGGGTGCACGCGCGAGTTCTCGAGGATGATCAGGCCCACGCCACCCTTCGCGCGCGCCGCGTGATAGACCGCCAGGCGGCGGTTCGGCCGGCGTTCAGTCGGCAGGGCGGTGCCGTGCGCCGAGGCGACGATCCGGTTGCGCACTTCGACGGCGCCGATGCGCACGGGGGACAGCAGGTGCGGAAAGCCGCTTGCGCTCACTACCATCAGCATACGCCAGGCTGCTCTTATGAGTAACCGTCTCCGAAGTCAACCGCCTTGAAGAGAGTTGTTCCCGAGCAGACGGCGGCCGAGATCCGCGAGGAGTTCAAGCGGGTGAGCGAGATGGCAAGAAAGACGGGTTTGCTGAAACGAGGCCGGTCGTGCAGGCGCTGAAAGAGATCTATTGCAGCAGGCCTGCCGCCGCGGCGCGGGCATCCGGCACCACGTCGTAGGCATAAAGGTGCTTTCGGAATTCGGCGTGCGCGACGAGTTCTGCGTCGCGCACACTGAGATCGGAGTAGGCAGAATCGACACGCAGCCCATTCTGCCGGGCGCCAAGTTGAACCTCTGCCACACGCTCGCGACGCAGCCGCTCGTAGGCGAGCAGCGACGCCGGGACTGCCGATGTGTCCACCTGCGCCAGGATCGTCGCGAGCGCCATGCCGTCCTCGATCGACTGGTTGGCCCCCTGACCTAGATGCGGCAGCATCGGATGTGCAGCGTCGCCGAGCAGCGTCAGCCGGCCTTTGGTCCAGGTCGGTAACGGCTCACGGTCGTAGAGAGCCCAGCGAAATGTCTTGTCGACCTGCTTCAGCACGTTACCGATGCGGGGGTCCCAGCCTTCGAACTCGCGGCGAAGCACCTCTGGATCGCCAGGCGCGGACCACGATTCCTTCATGTCCTCGTCGGTCGGCACGAAACCGACGTAGTTGACCATCGTGCCGTGACGGACAGGGAAGACCAGGAAATGCTTGGACGGACCGGCCCACATTTGCCAGCGGTCCATCGGCCAGTTCGGTAGGCGCTCGCGCGAGACCAGACCTCGGTAAGAGATGGTGCCGTGAAAGACGGGCTTCGAGGGCGGAAAGACGTACGGCCGCAGTTCGGAGTGTATGCCGTCGGCGGCAACCACAACGTCGGCCTCGGCAGTGGCGCCGTTGGCGAATTTGACTCGGGCTGTGCCGCCGTTCTGCTCGAAGCCAACGGCCCGGTGGCCGGTATGGACGATGCCGGCGGGCAGGTTGGCGGCGAGGAAATCGACGAAGTCGGCGCGGTGCATGCCAAAATTCGCGTTCCAGCCGGAGGCATCCGACACCTGCACCGGCGCGATTGGTGTTCCGTCGTGGCGAAAGTAGTAGGAGCCCGGGCCGACCCGCGCGCCCCATTTCTCAACGGCGGGCCCCAGACCCACACGTTCCAGGTGGCGCACCGCATTTGGTGTCACATAGACGCCAGCGCCAACCTCGCCCAGTACGAGAGCCTGTTCATAAATTGAAACGGCCAGCCCCTGCGCTATCAGTGCATTGGCGGCAAACAAGCCGCCGATGCCACCTCCAACGATCACCACGTTTGGCCGTGATGCCATAACAACGCACTCGAAAATGATTCCACACCGCATTGTGCATGCACGATAGGCACAGGGCAACGGAGGGAATAGATAGGGTCAGAGTCATATCGAGTCCTTCCCTTCTGTTTCAGTCCTCCGGCCACTCGCAACGGAAGTTTGCCGCGTCGTCTATGCTGCCTTGTCCTGAGTAGCGCGCCTGCTTGGGATACGCACACAGGGGGCGCGTGCGGCCGGGCCAGGGTGTGCCGGTCGGGGCCGTACCCACGATGTACCCGGGAGCCTTGCCGTTCTCGACCCAGTCGACGACCGCGGCGAACGCGTCGAACTGCGACGTCGAAGGACCTCCGCCACAATGGTTCATGCCCGGAACGACAAAGACGCGTGCAAACTTCTGCGTTTCACGCAAGCCATCATTCTTTGCGATGAGGCGCCGATACCACGCGAGGTGGTACTTGGACGAGAACACCGGATCCGCCTGGCCGGTGTAGACGATCAATTTGCCGTTGTTCTTCTTGAACTTTCGGTAATCGGTGTCACTCGTGCCCATGAAATCCATGGCGGACTGCCTGTAGGGCTTGGTTCGCGCAAAGATCTTGGGCGCATCGGTGTCCATGTTGAAGCTCAGCACCCACTGCACAAAAGCGTCGCCGAAGTTGGTCGTATTGGGCGCACCGAGGGGATTCGCATTGGTGATCGTCGTGCCGGGCGCGACGTCGGTCCCGCCGGTCATGCTGTTGGGCGGAGTCGTGAAAATGAAGGGCAGGGCGCCACCGCCGAGCGTTACGTTGAGCGCACTGTTGCCTGGAATGGGGAACCCGGGCACGAGCGGGCCGATCTTCCACTGCCGCCACCCGAGCGCCGCGATCCCCGGATCCCAGAACCAGCCAGCGTACAGTCGCTCGCCTTGCGAGTTACGCGCCCCGCGGAACACTTGACGGAGGGCTTTTACCTGGGCTTCCGATAGCGCACCGCTGCCACCCGGGCCAAGCTTCCCGGGATCGAAGCGACACGCCTGAGGATTAAACACCATGCCGTCGACCAGGCCGTCCTGTGCGTCGCACATTTGCAGGATCGCATCGCCCACGGCGGCGAGCTCGGCGTTGGTGAAGGAGCTCGCGAGATCGGGATTCCCGAACGGAGTCGCCGAGCGGCGGCGCGCCCGAAAGCCTGCGAGTCCCACGCCTCAGCCACCGCGGCCTTCGGGAGGTCCATGCCCGGATTGCCCGCCACGATCCCGTCGAAAAACTCCGGGTAGCGCTGCGAGAGCATCAACCCCTCACGTCCGCCCTCGGAGCAGCCGGCGAAGTAGGAGTATCTCGGCGACCTGCCGTAGAACTTCTTGATGAGGGCCTTCGCCTTCTCGCTGACCTCCGCAGGACCGTTGTAACCATAGTCGCTGCGCGCCTGCGGGTCGAAGCCGAACTGGAAACTGCCGGCTACCGTTGAGGTGTTCTTCGCGTTGTCGTGACCGCTGTCGGTCGAAACGACCGCGTATCCCTGTTGAAGCTGGGGCGCATTCGCTGCGCCCAGGTTGCCGTCCGTTCCGCCGCCTCCCTGGTAGAAGAACCGACGGTTCCAGTCGGTCGGCATCCGCAGATGGAAGCCGATGGCGTAGGTTTGGCCGTCGACGCGGCTCGTCCGCGTGTTGATCGCGCCGATAACTTCGCAGTGCTCGGGCAATCCTTGTGCAGCGGGATTTAGCTGGGCGAGCGTGATAACCGTGTCGTGGGTGTTCGCGCCCGCTAACTCAGCACAGGTCTCTGCGGGGGACCCACTTGCGGCGTGAAGAGCGGGTGCCGCAAGAATGAGAGCACCTCCGCAAACCATAAAGCGGTACCACCGAGCGGAACTCATTGGCTGACTCCTCCATCGTGTGACGGCTGGTAGGTGTGCTCTCCTCCTGTCCAGAGCGCGGGGCTCAAACTACTGCACGCGTCGCAATCGCGCGATGGTAGCTCGAAGCGAAAGCGTCGAAGTACTGGACTACCGTCCGATCGCGATCGTGTGAAGGAAGCCTGATTGCGCCATGGACCAACGCGTGCACCGTGCGCATCAGCACTTGCGCATGCAGCGCGATCTCCCGCTCCGGTAGGTTCAAGAACTCCTCGCACAGCAGTTGGCTGAGAAGCCGGATGTGCTCCGCCGCAGCTGGTGCCCCCACGACGGCGGGACCGCGGGAATCGAACTCGAGGAAGTTTAGATGCAGCTCTCGCTCGCGTTCGTGCAGCGCGAGGAGTTCACGAAGCATGATCCGATACCGGGTCGTGATGCAGCTGCCTTCACCATCGGTCAGGATCAGGTTGGCCTGCGCAATCGAATCCACCTGGTGCCGCTCGAGCAGGGAGCCAATGATCGCCTGCTTGCTGTCGAAGTACTGGTAAAGAGACCCGATGCTGATGCCGGCGACGTCGGCAATGTGGTTCGTGGTGACTTCGCGAAGCGGATGGGAATTCAAAACGCGAGTAGCTGCGGTCAGGATGTTCTCGACCATGCCCCGCGAACGCCCTTGCTGAGGCTCTCTCTTGAGCATCGCTGCGTCCCCTCAAATGCGAGTTGCCTGGGAGTGTTGTTGTTCGGAGAATTCTACGCGGTACAGGCTGAGAACGTTAACTCGCGAGCCGCCTCACGCCCTGCAAGTTGCCGCGCAACATCACCGGTGAGGCGCACACCGAGCCCTGCGTGGATCGCGGGAGAAATCGTGAGTTCGCTCTAGGCCATGCACTGAACGTTCCCAAGGAGGACTGAAATGGCTACCAGGCGTGACCGCGAAGTCGACGTATGGCTCAGTGACGAGCAGCTTGCCAAGTGCACCAGGGCTGACGAAGTCGACGATCTGCACTCCCCCATTCCGACCCAAATGGTGTCGAACGGGGAGCACATGCCGATCCCGCAGACCGAGGATCAAAAGCGTGTCGAAGCCCGGATCAAGGAGCTCGCCGACTTCGCCGCGAAGAAGCTCAACGTGAGCCGGCGGCAGTTCCTCGCTACAACCGGCGGGATGGCGGCTGGGTTCCTGGCGATGAACGAGGTCTATGGGCGCTTCTTCGACGCAGACGAGGCCGAGCTGTTCGAGCCCGAGGCTCGCGCGAAGCACGGACCGCCGCCCGATCTATTCGTGCTGGATGACCAGCTCCACATGGTCCGCTCGAGCATGGTCGGGCCACAGGTGTTCAGGGCCTTCGCGCAGGGTCCGACCGCGGCGGCCACATCAAATTTCAAGGCCAATCCGTTCCAACCCCCCGGCCAGCTTGATGAACTGGGCAAGGCCTGGCAAGTGCTGAACCCGCAGCTGGTCGGTGCCGAGATCAACGACAGCATCTTCCATCTCATGCACTTCGTGAAGGACGTGTTCTTCGACAGTCAGACGACGGTGGGATTGCTGAGCAACGCGACGCTCGGCGTCTTCCCGCCCGGAGACCCGAACGCGCGCCCGCCGAAGAACGTGACCGAGGGGCAGGCCGCTGCGAGCCTCACGGCGGCCCAAACAGCCGCGGTTCGAGACTTTGTCAACAAACTCTCCGGCTCGCGTCGCATGCTTGCGCACGGCCAAATCTACCCCGGCATACCAAATCTGGACTTCATGGAGAAGCAGATCCATCAGAACCGTCCGGACTCGTGGAAGGGTTACACGGTCGCAACGTCCGCGAAGGTGGACTTCGATCCGGACAGTCTGATGCGCATGTGGCGGCTGGATGACGAGAAGATTGCCTATCCCACCTATAGCCTGATCGCCAGTCACGGCGAACAGCTTGCGAACCACCCCGGCTTCTTCAACATCTGTATCCATAAGGGATTCTCGCCTGCCCCGCTCGATACGCCGGAGATGGGAAACCCGACCGACGTCCCGAAGGCTGCGCGTGATTGGCCGCAGTTCAATTTCATCATCTACCACGCGTGCTTCGGCGGAATGACGCCGTTTCTGTGGCCTTCGCCGGGTCTGAACAACATCAGGAACGGCGTGCTGCGCAACGGCGTGCCGGACATCACCTGGACCACCCAGTTCGCACAGACCTGTGGCCGGATACGCAACGTCTACGCCGAGATCGGATCGACCTTCGGCGGCATCGTGATCACATTCCCCACGGTGTGCGCACACATTCTCGGGCAGCTGCTCAAGTATTTCGGCGAGAACAAGATCGTGTTCGGATCGGACTGCGTCTACTATGGTTCACCGCAATGGCAGATCGAAGCGATGTGGCGCTTTGAGATCCCCGACAGCATTCGCCACCAATACGGCTATCCGGAGCTCACCAAGTCGGCCAAGCGCAGGATCCTCGGCCTGAACTCCGCGCGGCTGTACAAGCTCCCGAGCGACGCCGATATCTCGCGCAATGGCGTGTACCGACCGATCCCGCGTGACTACGACACTCGTGTTCCGATGAAGTTGAAGACGCTGCTCGAGTTTCCTGGGCTGACGAGTGACGCCCTGGCGAGAGCGCGAAGCGACTACCTGGCTGCCGGCGCCGAGCCGAGCCATACTCGCTACGGCTGGGTGCGTACCGAGGTTTGACGCGACTTGATGCCCGTGCTCCGGAATAGTTCGATCGGCTGCGTCTTGTGCTGTTCGCGAGTTCAACCGCATGTGATCGCTTCGGATCGGCTTCCAGGTGATCGAGGAACTGTCCTGAACTAATCGTCGGAAAGGGCCAACCAACAGATCGGAATGGGCCTGAAACTGGGAAGTATTCGGGACGGTTTCGGCTTAGCCCCTTGATCTGGCTGCATGGGGTCCAGGGGGTCGAGTGTTCGAATCACTTCGCCCCGTTCATGAACCGCTGCTCGAGTTCCTCGCTCTTGAGCGGCGAGCTGATGAAGTAGCCTTGGGTCCGGTCACAGCCAAGCCGCCGGAGCACCTTCAACACGGCCTCGTCTTCAACCCCTTCGGCGGTGACACTAAGCCCCATGACGTGCGCGAGGTCGATGGTGGCGCGGACGATCGCTGCATCGTTACTGTCGCCCACTAGGCCTCCTACGAAAGGCCTATCGATCTTGATCTCATCCACTGGCAGACGTTTCAGATAGCCAAGTGATGAATGTCCGGTGCTGTCACTCCTTTTCACAATTGGGTAACGACGTGATGTGTAGGCTAAAAGCGAGGAGAGGCCTTTTGCAATGCAAGGCAAGCGTCGCTGGCTCGGACGCCGAGTGTGGGTCGCCGACGCGGACGGGAAGAGGCACTACGGAACGTCATGGTGGACCGATGAGACGACCGTCCTGATTCGCAAGGACGGGGTGGTGGGTCTCGTGTCGCTTTCAAAGGCAGAAGAAGGGACGGTTTGGGGGTTCGCGGATGGCGACGAGAAGAAGTGATGCGGGGGCGCGTCTTGATGAGACTCCACTCGAACGCGCTACGCGATTCCTTCTGATACCGCAGTAGCCCCTTGCCCATGGCGAGAGTATTGCGATGGACGGGGATGAACGCCCCTGGATAGGGCGTCGGGTGTGGATCGTGGACATTGGTGGGAGGAGGCACCACGGTACGCTCTGGTGGCATGACGGCGCCATCGTGCAAGTAAGGATCGATACCCCCGGCCTCGTCCTGGTTTCGGTCGCAGCGCGGGGTGAGCGCTGGGGCTTCATCGGGGACGCCAGCCCCAAGTCGTTGCGCTCGCGTTGAGACTTCACGCGAATCGGCAAACAGTTACCCCTGATCCAAAGCGGGATCGGGCGTTTTCGCCGGATGAATCATCACTTCCGCCCGGGAGGCAAGTCGGTGGGCGCGCAGACCGGCGAGAACGCGATCGCCGACGCGTCTTACCATGCGACGAAGAACGGGCTCCAGGCCGGTATCGCGGTCGCCGACGAAGAGCGCCAAGCGTGCTTCGCGCGGATCGTAGTAGGGCGCCGCACGTTCCGCCAATCTCGGTCGTCCGGCGCCGCGGGCGGTTCCGCCCAGAGGCGAAGGTCTTCGCGCGGATCGAGTAGGCGCCGCACGTTCCGCCAATGTCGGACCAGCCAGCCGCCGCGAAAGGAGACAAGGAGTCGGCGGGTGTGCTGAGCGACACTCCAATCAGAACAACGTGCGCCGAGTGCGGCGTGATTGAGTCGCCACGGGAGATCCAGTCGCGCGCTGAACAAGCGGCGGAATCGACCGGAAGCTACGAATTCACCATTCGCTTTCGAGACGGGTCGACGCGCGTATTCAACGAGGCGAGCCCGCTGATCTGGCGCTTGGGCGCTTCCTAGATTCGGTATGCGCGGTACCGCCCAGTCGACCGACGCGTGTCTTCACGCGCAGCGCCAGTCGCGCGGGATCTTCCCGGCGGATTGCGACGACTACGCCACCGCGAGTCCGGCCGCGCCGGAGCTCGTGATCTCCCGAGCGATGACCCGCCCTCCCACGAACTGCACCACAAAGAAATAGCACCCCGGCTCCCCGGGGTGCCCTGTTCGATGCAGTAGCAGCGCCCGACTGGCGTCGGGCACCACGACCCTGCCCAATCAATCAATCATCGTCGTGGCGATCGTGGCCATGCCGGTGCCCGGGCGACGACTCACGCCTGCATTCGTGGCGATCGACGCCAGTCCCCTTGAAATCCAGGTTGCCGTTCACCTCGTGCTTGTACTTCGTAAGGATGTCGGGGCACACGAGACGCCGCCTTTCAAGGTTCCCGCCGCAGTGGAAGTTGCTCGCGACGTCCGTGCTGCCGCTGCCGTTGTAGACGGCCGTTTGCGGGTAGGGGCAGAGCGGACGCGTCCGGGTCACCACTCCGGCGGTCGTGATCTGCGAGAGGATCTGTTCCGGCGCCTCGCCGTTCTCGACCCAGTTCACAAGCGCACCGAACAGGTTCTGCGGTTGCGGCCCGGCCCCGCCGCCGCAGTGGCCGACACCGGGCGCACGGAACAGCCGATAGAATCGCTGGACCTCTTCGAAATCCGGCTCGCCGTGCTCGCCGTAGCGCGATGCCATCTGCCGGTAATAGTTGATCACCCCGCGCGGCATGATGAGCTGGTCATTCCCGCCGACGAAAGTGAGCAGCTTGCCGCCTTTGTGTCTGAAGGTATCGAGGGCGCCGAAGGTGTCGGTGACGTCCGCGATGTTCCTTGAACCGTCCTGCGCCACCTGCGGATAGCCGTCCTCGCTCACGGTCCTCCAGTCGAAGTTGAGGTCGTGCTCGTCCCAGTGGAACTGGGTGACGCCGAGGGCAAACGGGTTCGTGCCGTTGAGACCCGACAAGCTAGTACCGCGATCGAGCCCGAACCAGACCTTGTTGCCCTTCGCGTTCCTCGGCCCATCCCAGATCTTGTCGATCGCCTCGGCTTCCTGTGGCGTGAGGCAGTTCGCGGCCGGGGCGGTGGGCGTGCCGCAGATGTTCGCCGTCGCGCTGAACTTGCAGGTCCGCGGATCGTCGATCACGCCGTCGGTCACACCGTCGGCGGCGTCGCACGCCGCGACCGCGGAGGCGCTTGCCTGGTTGAGCTTGGCCGATGAGATCGGGCTGCCCACCAGCTCTTTCATGACGATCTGTCCCCACATCTGCGCCGTCTGGAATCGCGTCCAGTAAATCGCCGGGGCGTTCGCGAGGACGCCGTCGAGCTCCTCGCCAAGCTCCTGCGCGAGCAGGTAGCCCTGGCGGCCGCCGGTCGAGCAGCCGTTCCAATAGTTGTAGGCGGGCTTCTCCGCGTAGTAAGTGCGCGCGATCGACTTCGAGAAGAGCACCTGCTGCTTGATCGCGTTCCGGATGAAGTCCTGGATGAACTGGAGATTGTAGGTGCCGTCTGCATTTACGCCGGGCTCACAGTTTCCGCCGGCGTGCCCGGTGTCGGTGCCCGAGCCAACGTAACCGGCATTCACCGGCGCGTTGACGTTCAAGCTGCCGGCGCAGCCGCCCCCGCCGATTCCCTGCGTTCGGCCGTTCCACGCGCCTTCTACCCCGCCTGTCCCGCCATCCACCGAGTTCAGCGGCAGACCGACGCGGATATTGATGTTCTGCTCGGGGCTCGTGCCGTAGAGCAAGTTGACCTGGCAATAGGCGGCGTTCCCTCCGCTCGCGGGGATGATGCTGCTGTTCACCGACTTGATGACCGGATTTTCCAGCAGGCCGTTCGCCGGGTCGGTTGCCAGCTGGGCGCAACTCACCGGTGCGGGCGGCGGCTTGTGTCGGTCCTTCGCGGCGGAGGTCGCCGGCGCGAGCAGGGCAAGCCCGACCACGGCGGCGGATAGGGTGGCGACTGGCAGTGATGCGCGACGCATGAGACTCCTCCTTTGAAAGGGTGCGGGCCGAGGCCCGTAAAGGTCTCCGTGGAAAGTGATTGGTCTTGGTGGTGGCGCCGATCGCTAGGATCGATTGTTGGGCCCCCAAACAGTTTCTCGCTAAATCGTAGTGGTGGCGCGGGTGGGCGTCAACCAAGTTTCGATGCTGCGGCCGCACATTGCGGAAGCGCCGAACGCATGCGGCACACGCGAGCTCGCGCGGCGTCGGCATGGCTTAGACAGGCTGCTACAGTTTTCACGGCGCGGGCTGCCTCCTCTTGCTTAAGAGGAAGAACGGTGGCGATCGCCCAGCGATAAGGGAGACGTTCTTCCCGAGTCGCGGTTCGCGGCGGACGATGGTCGAGAATTCGCTCGTGCTCCCCACGTGTCGACACGGCCAGTCCGGGCAAGTGCTCGAGCTTGAAGCGCGAGATGGCTTCGGGCATTGCATTAGGCCGCTCCGCTGCGCGCTTGAGCTTGAGCAGCTCCTCGTAGAGCTTGGCCTCGCCTTCCCTCACGCGGGAAAGCTTGCGCCACTTACCCTTGTGATCAACGAAGTGAAAGGAGCATTGAAGAACCCGCTGAACGGCTGCCTGCCATCGTGGGAAGCAGTACATTCGCGTGACACACGGAGAATGCCATGACCGTGACTGCTGCTGTTCTAGGTGCCGACGAACTCAAAGCAATCGATGCTTACTGGCGTGCCGCCAACTATCTGGCCGTTGGACAGATTTATCTCTACGACAATCCGCTGCTGCGGGTGCCGCTGGAGTTGACGCACATCAAGCGGCGCCTTCTCGGGCACTGGGGCACCACGCCAGGGCTCAACTTCGTCTACGTGCACATGAATCGGGTCATCGCGCGGGACGATCTCGACATGATTTTCGTCGCGGGTCCAGGTCACGGTGGGCCGGCGGTGGTGGCGAACACCTATCTCGAAGGCACCTACAGCGAGTTGTATTCCGATATCTCCCAGGACGAGGAAGGAATGCGGCGGCTGCTCCGGCAATTTTCATTCCCCGGCGGGATACCCAGCCACGCCGCGCCGGAAACTCCGGGCTCCATCAACGAGGGCGGTGAACTGGGCTATTGCCTATTCCATGCATTCGGTGCGGTATTCGACAACCCTGAGTTGATCGCGTGCTGCGTGGTGGGTGACGGCGAGGCGGAAACCGGCCCGCTAGCCACTTCCTGGCATTCCAACAAGTTTCTTGACCCGCGCCGCGACGGCGCCGTGCTCCCCATCCTGCATCTGAACGGCTACAAGATCGCAAGCCCGACCATCCTCGCACGCGTCGGCCGCGAAGAGCTCGCGAGCCTGTTCGCGGGCTACGGTTACCGCCCTTTTTTCGTCGAAGGCGACGAACCCGAAGCCATGCACCAGCTCATGGCGTCTACGGTCGATACAGTCATCGGGGAGATCCGCGAAATCCAGCGCAGTGCCCGGAAAGGCGGCGAGACCGCTCGCCCGGTGTGGCCCATGATCGTGTTGCGCTCCCCCAAGGGTTGGACTGGTCCGAAAGAGGTGGACGGGAAGAAGACCGAGGGTTATTGGCGTTCGCATCAGGTGCCGATCGCCGACATGGAGAAGCCCGGGCATGTCCGGCTGCTCGAGCACTGGATGCGTTCCTACCGTCCGGAAGAACTGTTTGACGCCAACGGGGCGCTCAAGCCCGAGCTGACGGCCCTTGCACCCAGGCGCGCGCGGCGTATGGGCGCCAATCCTCACGCGAACGGTGGCGCGCTGCTTCGCGACCTGCGCTTGCCGGATTTCCAGGCTTACGCTGTGGCAGTGCGCGCGCCCGGGAGCGTGATGGCCGAGTCCACCCGCGTGACCGGGACGTTCCTGCGCGACGTGATGCAGATGAACCCGGACAACTTCCGCGTGTTTGGTCCTGATGAGACCGCCTCCAATCGGCTGGGGGCGCTGTTCGAGGTGACGGATCGGGCCTGGATGGCGGAACGCCATGACGACGACGATCATCTCGCGCGCGATGGCCGGGTGATGGAAATCCTTTCCGAACACGCCTGCCAGGGATGGCTGGAAGGCTATCTCCTGACCGGCCGCCACGGGTTGTTCTCCTGCTACGAGGCCTTCATCCACATCGTCGACTCGATGTTCAACCAGCACGCCAAGTGGCTCAAGGTGTGCCGCGAGATTCCCTGGCGCCGGCCCATCGCCTCGCTCAACATCCTCCTCACCTCGCATGTCTGGCGCCAGGATCACAATGGCTTCTCGCATCAGGATCCCGGCTTCATCGACCATGTGGTGAACAAGAAAGCCGACATCATCCGCGTGTATCTCCCGCCGGATGCCAATACGCTGCTGTATGTGACCGACCGGTGCCTGAAGAGCCGCAACCTGATCAATGTGATCGTCGCCGGCAAGCAGTCCGAGCAACAATGGCTCGATATGGACGCCGCGATCAAACACGCCAGCGCGGGAATCGGCATGTGGGAGTGGGCGTGCAACGATCAGGGCGGCGAACCGGACGTGGTGCTGGTCGCTGCGGGTGACGTGCCCACCCTGGAGATGCTCGCCGCCATTGAAATCTTGCGCCGGCACGCGCCCGATCTGAAAGCTCGCTTCATCAATGTGGTCGATCTAATGACGCTGCAGCCGCAGTCGGAGCATCCGCACGGCCTGTCCGACAGGGAATTCGACACCCTGTTCACGACCGACAAGCCCATCGTGTTCGCCTACCACGGCTACCCGTGGCTGATTCACCGGCTGACCTATCGCCGCACCAACCATGGGAATCTCCATGTCCGCGGCTACAAGGAGGAAGGCACCACTACGACGCCATTCGACATGACGGTGCTGAACACCCTCGACCGCTTCCATCTGGTCATGGATATCGCGGACCGGGTGCCGCGGCTCCAGGCACAGGCGGCCCACATCAAGCAGCAAATGCGCGACAAGCTGATCGAGCACACGCAATACATTCACCGCTTCGGCGAAGACATGCCCGAAATTCGCGAATGGAAATGGCCGCATTGACGTCGGCGGAGAAAATCGCAGAGGGCCTCGGATCGATTCCCCGTCGCAGACGTGCCGTTGCTGCTGGGGCCATCGAAGGATAGGAGATTCAACCACACCACCCAGCGCCATGATCACTTCGAGACATTTCGAGTCATGATGAAAAAGCCGGATGAGGTCGCAGAGAAACTTCTTGGCGTGCCCTATGAGTCACTGGACGAGCGCAGCAAGAAGGTCGCACGTCATATTGCTGGACGAAAGCACATTGCAAGAAACATCGCGAAGGAATTTGATGCAAAGACAACCGTGGGTCAGCGAGCAGCAGATGCGGTTGCGACTTTCGGGGGTTCCTGGACATTCATAGCTATCTTTGCTGCGATCTTGATCGCCTGGGTTGGCTTGAATTCGTTCATCCTTGTTAGGTACGACAAGAACTTCGATCCCTACCCTTATATTTTGCTCAACCTGTTTCTCTCGATGCTGGCCGCCATTCAGGCGCCGATAATCTTGATGTCGCAGAATAGACAGGCAGACAAAGACCGGCTCAATGCGGAACATGACTATGAAGTCAATCTGAAGGCCGAACTTGAAATCATGCTGCTACACGAGAAAGTGGACTTGTTGAGAGAAGGTCAGTGGGGCGAGCTACTGGCAATCCAGAAGGAACAGCTAAGGTTGCTGGGGGATTTGATAGAGAAGAGAATGGTGACTAGATGAGGCTGTCTGGCCGCGCACTGAGCCCGGACGCGCCCAACGCGGCGTGCCGGGTTAGCTTGATCACGTTGAACGCCTGCTTTCGGGAGGTGCGAACGGGCGGAAGGGGTCCGCGAGGGGGCGTTCAGAGACGTCGTAGAGAGGACGGCGAGTGACGCCACGCAAGAGGGGCGACTCGCAACACCTCGGGCGTAAGGGTGCGAGTCGAGCGGCGAGCGCGTGCCGCTGGAGCGGGCGCGGTGGCGGTGGTGCTCTCGATTGGCCGCTGCATGGCCGTCTCGAGAGGCTCCCGAGCCGCGCCTCCTCGCGCGCAGGCGTTGCTAGAATTTTGGTTTCTTCCCCAAAGCAGTGGGCGGCGACCCCAGCCGAGGACGGATCCCGTGGACGCTCTCAACAGCCGATGCGCCGTCACGAAGGTCGTAGCCGCGGACGTTCGCGGCCAGCCGGTGCTCGGCGAATCGCGGGATGAGCGGTGTGCCGTGCTCAAGCTCTTCGGAAACGACCGTGCCGTCACGGGCGGAATCCGCAATACACCGGACTACCCGGCTTCGCCGGGTCCGGTCGCGGATGTCGTACTTCTGCTGCACATCACCACCACCGCGAACGTTGCCGACCTGATCGAAGTCGAGGGTTTCAAACTCAAGGTCGTCGGCGTTTCGGCGAGCTACGACGGCGTTGGCAAGTTGAGCCACTATGTAATCGAGGCGACCCGATGGGAATGAATTGGCTCGACCGAGGACCCCATCGCTGCAAGTGGCCGAAGGTTCGTCCTTCTCTTCGGCCGGTCCAAGCCTACTCCAGCCGTGGAGCTTGTCGACGGCGTCATGCAGATGTCGGTGTACGCTGGACTCCCACTCGCGCTGAAGTGCTTTGCGGCTAGATCTTCGCGAGATTGCAAATAGAGATGTTCACTTGGTTAGCGCATTTCATTGAGCGTCACCCTAGTCTCCATAGGTTGTCTCTTCTCGTCTGGCGGCTGTTTCCACCTCGGCTTGCCGGGTTCCTAAAAGGGCTGCTCGCCCGGAAGTGGCTGATAGGGGCTGTTGCGGTCATGATCGACGAGAGCACCTCGCCATCGGAGGTGCTCTTGGTTGAACACAGCTATCGGGCTAAAGGCGCATGGGGCCTTCCTGGTGGATCGCTTGAGTCGACTCCCGGAGATCCGGCCAGACCACGCAACGACACCTTGCCCGACGATGTGATTGAATCCGCGTTGCGCCGGGAAGTATTGGAGGAACTCGGTATTGAAATTACAGTGATCCGCCTGCTTAGAATCGATGCCATCCCATATGTTTCCGAAGAACCTGGACCCTACAGGCTGGACTTTTACTTTCGCTGTGCGCCTCGTGACGGATTTGCAGCATTGCGGCACGGTCTGAATTCCGGACAAACCAAACCCTGCTCGCCCGAGATAAGACAAATACGTTTTGTGCCTCTGACCGACTTGACCAAGTACGATCTATTTTCGACAGATGTTAGATTTTTGACTGAAGACCTTCCTCGGCTTGAACCAACCCTCAGGCTGGAACGGCGCACTCCAGGCGCCTCCGCGGCGCTGCCGACCTAGCGGGTCCGGGCGGCTTTCATGAACTCGAGCGAAGCCCGAAACAGCTCGGGATCCTTCTCGTACTCGGTCGCCTTGGCGCGGTCGATCTGTATCCATTCGCTCGAACTTGGTTTACGTCCTGGGACGTAAACGGCTGAACGCGTCCTCTCAAGACTAAGCACGCCGCACTCGGCTGTTCGCCTTGCCAGCGGGTTGCTCGGACTGACCGCCGTCCTCTTGAGCCCTCGCCGCATCCGGAAGTGACCGGGCTCGGAACTTGTTTGGCGACATTCCATAGTGCTTTTTGAATGCGTTGGAAAATCCGGGTGCGCTCTTGAAGCCCGCATCGCGCGCGATCCGCTCGACTGACATCGTGCTATGCCTCAGCGCGCCGACGGCGCGGGCGAGTCGGCGCTCCACCATACAAGCATAAGGCGTTCGCTGAGTAGCAGCGCGAAAGCTGCGAATGAAATGATCTTTGGAAACGCCGACAAGCTGCGCGAGATCGGCCAGTGCGATGTCGCCGCCGATGTTGGCGTCGATGTAGGCGAAGACTCGCGTCAGGTGTCGCGGTGCAAGGGGAAGTAGTGCAGCCGCCGCCACCGCTCGTCTTCGGCTGTCCCGCGACACGTTCGAATGCCAACAGACCAGATGTCGTATCAACAGCTCCATCGACTGCGTCAGGAGTAGCGCGTCGGGGTGCTTGCTGCCTCCACCAAAGGTTTCGAATTCGTTCTGCTCGATCTAAGTCTCTTCGCCCCGACCAAAATCAATCACTTGCGCGCGGGCGGAAATTCTTGACGCGGCGAGCGACGAAAGATCGCTCCCGATGAATCCTGATTCTTTGCAGTAGCGCACCTGCAAAGTGTGCAGGTGCTCGGTGACCACGTCCTGCATCATCCCCGCTCGGCTGGAGGAGCCCCGGTGCGATCCGGGAAGTTCGTGTCGAGCCGCATCGTGTAGTAGTCCCCGTATCGAATCGGTTCGTAGCGCACGGGTCGGGTAGCGCTCGAGAAGCGCGCGAGGCACTCGATCGTCGCATCGAGGCTCGGGTCGAAGAACAGCGCGATCGAGTAGCGATCCGCGGACGCCGACCGATTGATCACTCTGTGCGGGGTCGAGCTGAATTCATCGTTCGTCCATCGCGCAAGGATGTCGCCGATGTTGAGGATGAAGCTTCCGGGCACATACGGCGCCGGAATCCAGGTGCCGTCGACGCGCTGCAGTTGCAGACCGCCGACATCATCCTGCGCGAGGACGGTAAGGAACCCGTAGTCGGTGTGCGGGTGGATGCCGAACAGATCCTCCGCGCGAGCTTCCAGCGCCGGCGGGTAGTGGATCAGCTTCAAGGCTGTCGAAGGAGGGGCGAAGAACCGCGCGAAGAAGCCCGGCTCTTCGCCGACGGCAACCGAGAAGGGCGCCAGCAGCCGCAAAGCCAACTCCCGGACAGCCGTGTCATAGCGAGTGACCACGTCCCGGAACCATGGGTCCGGCGGCCACTGGTTGGGTCCATGCAGGGGGTCTCGCTCGAAGCGCGGATCGCTCGCGGGGACTTCATGCCGGAGGAAGAACGACTCGAGCTGGTTCGGATGCCGCGCCGGCGCGAACCGGGCGGACGAGGTCAGCTGCGACGATGCGAACGTCTCATAGCCTCGGTGCCATCTGTTCAGCTTGATCCTTTCCTTCTCATCCATTGGCAACCGATGGACGCGCCGGTTCGCCTCGAACGCTTCCGCCAGCAGATCATCCGGGATGGCGTGGTTGATGATGTAGAAGAACCCTATCCCACGGCACGCGTTCCCGATCTGGGTGGCGATTCGCTGGGTCGCCTGCTCGCTGGGATCGGGTTGAAGCTCCGCGATGTCGACGATCGGGATTCCGAGCTCGGCCGATTCTCTCACTGGCTCTTCTCGTTTCCTCGAGTGGATACGGACGGCGGAGGCGTGTGGCCCGCGCCTTCAGCTACCGAAAAGGGTTCCTGACGGTGAGTTGTACGTCCCGAACAGACCGAAACAGGCGACTAACTTGACCTTCATCTTCATTTGGATTTCTCCTTGGCCACGATGACGCAGTCGAGGGCGAGGCAGCCCTTGCACTCTTCGAACACGGCGAAGGGATTGATCTCGACTTCCTGGAGCTCGCCAGCGAAGTCGGCGATGAATCGCGACAGGGCGGCTATGCCTTTGGCCGCGGCCTTGCGGTCGGCGGGCGGGCCGCCGCGCCAGCCGTCCAGCACGCGGCTGATGCGGGTGGACGCGAGCGCGGCGAGGGCTTCGTCCTCGCCGATCGGCGCGATTCGCACGGCGACGTCCTTGTAGAGCTCGACGTTGATGCCGCCCGCGCCGACCACGATCAGCGGGCCGAAGTCGGGATCGACGCGCGCGCCGACGAGGATCTCGGCGACCGGGGACATCATTTTCATGACAAGGTAGCCCGGCGCGGACATCTGCTGCGCGGCCTGGCGCACTGCGTCGGCCGAGCCGAGCCGGAGCTTGACCATCCCCGCGTCCGACTTGTGGATCATGCCGGGGACCATGCCCTTCAGCACCACGGGAAAGCCGATCGCCTCCGCGGCCTTGGCGGCCTCGTCGGCCGTGGCAACGTACTGCTCCTTCGGCCCGGCGATGCCGTAGCTCTCGAGGATCTGCCGCGCCTCGTGCTCCGCCGGCATCCGGCCCACCGTCAGGAAGGGCCGGAGTTTCTTTTCCGCGGCTTCCTTTTCCTTCCTGTTCGGGGTGATGGGCGAAGCCTTGGCACGCGTCGACCACTGCGCATAGCGGCCGATGGCGGCCAGGCCCTCGCGGGTGCCGCGCAGGTAGGGCGTGCCGGTGTCGCGCGCCACGCGCGCGAGCTCGGGATGCGGCTCGTCGGAGAGGTTGGTGACGGCTACCAGAGGCTTGCCGGCGGCCTCGGCGCCGCGCGCCACGGCGGCGAGCAGCGTGGCGTAGCGCCCGGCCTGCTGCGCGCCCAGGCCGGTGGGCGCGTCCTGCACCAGCACCAGCGCGCCGACTTCGGCCAGCTCGCCCATGGCCTTGGCGCAGCCCTCGGCCACCTTGGCGTCGTACAGGCCCGCCCAGGTGAGGTCGAGCGGATTGTTGAGATGCGAGAACTCGGGCATCAGCGGCTTGATCTTGGCCTCGGCTTCGGCCAGCGGCGCGAAGGCGATGCCGTTCTCCTCCGCGGCGTCCAGCGCGAGCGCGATCTCACCGCCGGAGAGGGAGAGCGCGCCGATCTTGCGCGCGGTGGGCCGCGTCCGGATCTGGGTCACCAGCACCGCGGTCTCCAACAGCTCATCCAGCGTGAACACCTGGATGGCGCCGCTCGCGGCGAGCGCGGCGTCGCAGGCCTCGACGCTGCCCGCCACCGCGCCGGTATGCGCCATCACGGCGAGGCGCCCGCGCTCGGAGCGGCCGCTCTTGAGGACGATGACCGGCTTTCCCGCCTCGGCGGCCTTCTTCGCCATGGCCATGAACTTCTGCGGCTTCCTGATCTGCTCGGCGAACACGATGACCGTCTTCACCGCCGGGTCGTCGATCAGCGCCTCCAGGTAGTCGGCGGTCGCGGTGACCGCCTCATTGCCGGAGGTGATCATGTGCGACAGGCCCAGGCCGCGCGCGGAGTTGAGCAGCGCAATGCCGATGGAGCCGCTTTGCACCACCGCCGCGATGCCGCCCCGCTTTACCGCGTCGGGCAGCGAGGTGCCGAAGAGCGCTGTTTTCCCCGCGAAATTGAGCAGGCCCAGGCAGTTCGGCCCGCATACGGCGAGGCCGGCACCTTGAGCGAAGGCGGCCAGTTCGTTCTGCAGCTCGAGGCCCGCCTCGCCCGCGTCGCCGAAGCCCGAGGAGAGGATCGCCATGCCGCCGGCGCGCTTCGCCGCCGCCTGCTTCGCCACCTCCAGCACGCTCTCCGCCTTCACCGCGACGAACACCGCGTCGACCTCGCCGTCGATCGCGGCGAGGCTCGGATGGCACTTCTGCCCGAGGAGCCCGGGCTTGGACGGGTTGACGAAGTGGACCTCGCCCGCGAAGCCCACGTGCTCCAGCGCCCTCCAGGCGTTGAGGCCCGGGCCGATCTTGTCGGAGGCGCCGACGATGGCGATGGAGCGGGGGTTGAGGAGCTTTTCGATGGACATCGTCAATACGTCGTCCCCGAGGGTCCTATCGGGGACCCGGGTTTTGTGTTTTTGATCGGCAAAACCAAGAACAACCCGGGCCCCGCTTTCACGGGGGCGACGGCTGTTGTTACTTGCTCGCGAACTTCGGCTCGCGCTTCTCCGCGAAGGCCGCCGGCCCCTCGTGCGCATCCGGATGGGCGAACATCATTTCGCACAGTTCGACTTCGAGCTTCACCATGTCGTCCCAGCTGCGGCGCAGGTTGCCGGCGACGGCCTGGCGGGTGGCGCGGATGGCGGTGGGCGAGGCCTTGCAGATGCGCCTGGCGATCGCGATGCACTCGTCCATCAGCTTGTCGCGCGGCACGATCCTGGTGATGAGGCCCATCTCGTAGGCGTCCTTGACGCCGAAGTTCTCACCGATGAGCAGGATGTCGAGCGCCTTGTTGCGCCCGACGTAGCGCGGCAGGCGCGTGAGGCCCATGCCCCAGGAGGGCAGGATGCCGAGGTAGGCGTCGCCCGCGCGGAACACCGAGTTCTCGGCGGCGACGCGGATATCGCAGACCCAGCCCAGCGCGGTGCCGCCGCCGATGCAATAGCCGTGGATCGCGGCGATCACCGGCAGCTTGCCGTTCTCGACGCGGTTGAGGGTCTCGCGGCCCAAGGTGCGGAAGGCGCGCGCCGTTTCCGGGTCGCCGAAGTCCTTCTCCTCGCGCAGGTCGCCGCCGGCGCAGAAGGCCTTGGGGCCTTCGCCTGCGAGAATGACCGCGCGCGCGTCGTCTTCCTTCTCAGCGCGGTCGAAGGCGGCGTTCAGCGCCTTGAGCACCTTGGTGGACACCGCGTTGACCGGCGGGTTGTTCAGCGTGATGGTGACAATCTGGCCGTTCTTCTCGTACTTGACGAGCTCGGACACGGGCGTTCCTTCGAATCCAGCTTGATGTTGGCGTTGCGGATCACCGTGCCCCAGAGCTCGGCCTCGGCCTTCATGCGCGCGGCCATCGTCTCCACCGTGCCGCCGGTCGGCACGAAGCCCTGCCCCAGCAGCTTGTCGCGCATTTCCGTGGTGTTGAGGATGTCGTTGATGCTGCGGTTGAGCTGCGCGACCACCGCGTCGGGCGTGGCCGCGGGCGCCATGAGGAAGATCCAGGTGGCGAGGTTCACGTCGGGCAGCCGGCCTCCTTGAAGGTCGGCACTCGGGCGCGTGCGGGTGCCGCGCGTGCGAGGCGACGGCCAGCACGCGCATCCGGCCTGCTGCATCAGCGGCTGCACCGGGCCGAAGTTCTCCATCGCGAAGTCCACCTGGCCGCCGGCTAGCGCCGACCACCGTCCGGTCCCGAACCCTTGAAGGGGATGTGCACGGCCTGCACGCCGGTATTGGCCATGAAGTATTCCGCGCTCATGTGCAGCGTCGTGCCCGGGCCGCCCGAGCCGAAGTTCAGGTTGGGCGTCTTCTTCGCCAGCTCGACGAACTCCTTCACCGTCTTTGCGGTGAGCTTTTGCGCGCTGACCGCGAGGAACATCGGCAGGTCGGCGAGGCTGACTACCGGACGCAGTTGCTTCGCGGCGTCGTAGGGCAGCTTGCTGCCGAACAGCGCCGGCCCGTTGATGAGCGAGGTGGTGCCGACCAGGAGCGTGTGGCCGTCGGCGCGTCGTCGATCACGTACTTGTTGCCGATCTGCGCCGAGGGCGCCCGGCTTGTTTTCGACGATCACGTTGTGCTTCAGCGACTCGCTCAGCTTCTCGGCGCCAAGGCGCGCCACGATGTCGGTGCCGCCGCCCGCGGGAAAGGCACCACCAGCACGACGGGCTTGGAGGGATAGGCCTGCGCGAAGGCGAGCGATGCGGCAAGCGCGCCGAGCGCGACGGCCGCAAGGTGGACGAGACGCATGGGTCGGCTCCAGT
>CAWBNB010000037.1:0-88830 GCA_963789885.1 uncultured beta proteobacterium
GCCTGCTTCGCCGTGGGTTTGAGATTCAGCACCCAGCCGTAGCCCCCGATGCGCAGGCCTGCCGCTTTCTGCGTACGAAGTGCCGTGAGGCGCCGCGTCGCGAGCGACGTGATCCATGCATCGACCCGATGCGAAGCGACGTCGAGCGTACCTTTGAGCAGCCGTTCGAGCCTTGCCGGCGGCAGACCTTGCAGATGCGTGAGTGCGGCACGCAGCTCGCCGAGCGGCTTCAACTCCGGCGTGTCGAACTTGGTGACCGCTTTCAGGAACGTGGCCGGCGGCGCGTTCTTGGTCTGGCCGGTCGGACGCGTGAGGAACATGCGCCAAGTCGTCACGGCCGTCGCGGTGTTCAGATTGACGAGCTCGCGTTCGCGCAGCAGGCTCGTGACCGGTGCTGCGCCAGGCTCCTTGCTCACGTGGCGCGCGGCAGCAGCGGCGTACTCGAGCTGCACTGAGTGACGCAGCAGCATGTGCAGCAGCGTCGCGGGCGCCGGCATCGCGAGCGGCGGGGCGGTCTCCGTCGCCGGCAGCGGCGGATCCGTGAGCAGCGTGGTGATGTAGTTTGGTGAGAGCGTCGCCAGGCCGGCGAGCTCGCCGGCCTGCACGAGCGGCGCGGAGACGGCCATCTGACCGTCCGAGTACGCTGCATCTTCCAGCCGCGGATGCCACCCGAAGCCGAGCGCAGTCAACACGGCGCGCGACACCGAATCCTGCGCCCCGAGCCAGCCGCTTGCGTTGAGGTCTTCGCCGATGAATCTGCGCAGATGCTCGATGTAGCGCGGCCCGAGTAGATAACGCAGCCTGTACGACGATGCGACCGCATCGCTCTTCAAGATCGCCGCGAGATCCTGCGCCGGATCGTCGCTACGGCCGACCCGCGGCACGTCGGGGACGCGCGGATGCCACAGCCGATCCGAGAGCGTCTTCAAGGTCGTCGCGAGCCACCGTTCGCGCGCGTCCGTGATCTTCGCGGGATCGCCGCCGAGCGGCGTCACCGGCAGCACGCCGTAGGGCTGACGGCCTACGCGCAACGTCGGCAGCGGACCGAACGCACGCACGTTCGCGATGAAATGCTCGCGCGCCCACGCGATCGCCTCGAGCGTGAGGCCGGTGCCTTCGAGGCCGATCAGGTTCATCAAATAGTAGCCCCACGTCGCCGGCCATAGCGCGGCGGCCATCTGCTGGGCGTCGATCTGCTCGACGAGCGAAGCGTCGTACAGCGTCCGCAACGTCGCGTGCGTGACCGTTGCGTCGAAGCCGAATGCGCGTGCGAGCACATCGGCGTTGCCGCCGCTCGGGACAGCGGGCGCGCGGCACTCGATCCCGAAGCTGCGCGCGTGCATCGGATCCTGCGACGACCAGCCAGACGGCGCTTCGGCGCTGTTGTTGGTCGGCGTGCCGACGCGCAGGAAGCCGAGACCATCGGTGTAGTGATGGGCGTCGAGCAACGCGGCGATTGCAGCCGACGCCGCGGCAGGGTCGAGCGACGACACGCCGAACACCACGAGCGCATCGATGCCTTGCTGCGCAATCGCCGTCGGCACCTTCAGTCGCAGCGCCATGCCGTGCTGCTCGGCGTCGTCGAAGTCGACCATCCAGCGCATGCCTTCATCGAGTGCGGGTTGGTCGTCCGTCGCAGCGGCAGTGTCGTTTGGATCCGGGCCGACCGCGGGTTCGCGATCGACCGGTGCGCCAAGTGCATACGCGACCAGCGCGCCGCGCGCGGTCGCGACGGCGATCCAGCGTTGCGGCATCGCGCGCGCTACCGGCGCGCGCTGCCACGTTCCACCGGTCGGATCCTTGAGCATCGCGGCAGGCGCGAGCTTCGGCTCGACCGGCAACGGCTGGTCGGCCGGGATCTTCGCGGACGGCCAGTCGCCGACGTTCGCTGGACTCAACGCACGCGCAATCCACGCAGCGCGCTGTGCATCGAAGCGATCGCAGAGCTGCTGCCACGCGAGCCGTTCGCCGGCTTCATCGTGCCCCGCGCGCCAGATCTGCTGCCAGAAATGCTGGCCCCACAGGAATTCGTCCTGCGACAGACCCGGTTCGTGCGAATCGACGTGCACCTGATCGGGATACACGCGCACGCGCAACTCCTGCGACGCGGCGTCGGGCAGCGGAAAGAAGCGCGTCTCGAGCCGCACCGGCAGCATGAGCAGCGGCGCGTCCGACGCTGCGAGCGTCGCAGCCAGCTCGGGCGGCAGCGCGGGCGCCACGAACGAGAGCAGATCACCGGGCGGAGGAAGCAGTCGTGCAGCCATGGTCGGTCATCACTTCTTCGTCTGGATCAGCTCGGACGCGTGAATCGCCACGCGCACGGGCTGCTGGCGCGTAATCTGCGCCATGTGCGCGGAGTTGAATGCCCACGTCGTTTGAGGGGGCAGCGCGTGACCGGCCGGCGGGGCGGTGAGCGGGACGTGCGTGGCCGTACCGAAATCGATCTCGACATCGAAACCGAAGCGCGGCTCGGTGGGCTGCTGCTGGATGACGAAGTACCAGCCGGGATTGCCGGTCGCGACCGCGGGATCGAGATCGAAGCCGAAGAACGTGACGTCGGGCTGCAGCGAGCCGCGGAACAGCGGATGTATTTCGCTTCCGATGGGGCCGGGCTTGCGGCCGTTGCCGACCGGCACTGCGGGCACCGCATACACGACGGCAGTCGGATAGCGCCGAAACAGGATGCTGCGTACGAGCAGCACGACTTGCTTGGCGGGATTGCCGGCCGCTTTGTTTTCGGTCAGCTTGTGTGTGCCCCACTCGGCGAGCGGCGCGATGTCGCCGTCGGCTGGCGCATTGACCGTGCGCCAGAAACGGCGGAAGAACGTCGCGCGCGGATCGTCGACGATGAAGTCGCGCCACAGAAACTCGCGTCCCATCTCGACGTTAAGCCCAAGCATGAACGCTTCGATGAAGCGCTGGTTCGGCTCCAGCATCGCGACGCTGTCGATCGGCACGCGCTCGAGTCCGGGCAGCAGCCAATCCTGCGACAGCGCCGCGAGCGGTTCCGACATCGGCTGCGTGAACACGGGCGTGCTGCCGACCGGGCCGATCGCAGGCGGCGCAGTGTCGCCCGCGAGACGAATCGTCGCCTGCATGCGCAGCATCAGCGCCGGTGCGGGATCGAGCAGCGCCTGCACCTGCGTTCGCGCCGATGCGGCCTCGAGCACGACGTGCTTCGTGACACGTGGAAAGAACCACGGCTGCTGCGGATTCACGAGCCCGAGATGGCGCACGGCCGCGGCGCGAAACGCCGCCGCGTCGGCGCTGTCGAAACGCGGCGGCGGTGGGGGCGGCGGCGGTGGGGGCGGCGGTGGCGGAGGCGGCTCGCGTGGATCGGGGACGTCGTTCCCGTCGCCCACCGGGCGCAGATTGGCGCGTGTACTGCGCACCGCCTTTGCCGCTCCGCCGCGCGAGACTGTGCCACCGATGCCGCTGATCACCGGCGCCGGTTCACCCGTGACCACGAACGCCGGACGCGGCGGCATCGAGCCTAACGATTGCGTCGTTGCCGCGCGCGAACGTCATGCTCTGAAACTGCGATGGCAGCCGGCTCGTCACCGCATCGAAGCTCACCATCCCGCGTGTGGGCGGCAGCGTGAAGGTCATCACCCACGGCTGCGCGGTATACAGCCGGAACATCGACGAGATCGCCGCGCCGTCCGTGGCAGCCGGCGCCTGCATTCCGGCCATGCGCACTGCGGTCGCCGCGCGGCGGCTGATGACGCCGGCCGGACGCGCAAGACGGCGCATCGCGGGCGACGTGACGACAGTCGGCGTCGAAGACGCGACGAGCATCGAGCGCATCGTGACCGGCGCAGTGTTCGCCGGCGCGGCCATGACCAAACGCGACTGCGCGGGCGAAGCGAAGCGCCACAGCGCGTCGTCATCGTCGATGCGTTGGACGTGGCGCACGTGCAGCCGGCTCGTGATCGCGAGGCTGAGCTGCATCTGCCGCAGACGCTGATTGACCTTCGCGATTTCGCCGGCCTGGTCCCACGCTTCGGCCATCAGCTCTTCCTGATGCTCTTGAATCACGCGCGTGCCGAGCGCGGCGACTACGCGCTCGCGCGGATCGAGATTCAGCTCGTCGAGCCAGGTCGGCGATTGCGCGGCCCCGACTTGATTGCGGCCCGCATAGTAGCGGCCGTAGATGGGCGGTCCGACCACCGGTTCCGCGTTTGCGTCCACTGTTTTCGCGCCGGCAACATTCACGATCGATTGCAGCTGCTGGTGCCAGGTCTTCGTCGCGTCGTCGGGAAAGAGCGCACGCGGCGCTTTGACCGGCTGCAGCGCGCCTTCGAGCATGATCGGCGGGATGACCGTCGGCGGTGTCGTCTGCGGGACAACGAAACCCGGCGCGCTGATATCCATCGGACGCCGTCCGACGGTGTCCGCGAAATCGCGCGGCTCGAGACGTGCGACGATCGATTCGAAATCTTCGCGCGCACCGGTGCGGAATTCCCAGTAGTAGTAGACCGGCAGCGTGACATTGCCGGGCGCATTCGGGCCGCTCTTCCATGCGGGGACGAGCGTGGCGTTGACGTCCGGCGTCCCTCCGAGTCCCGCGAGCCGTCCCGATTCGAACGCGGGCACCACGCACCCGATGTACTCGGTGTTCTCTTTGAGCAGCCGCGGTGACAGCAGGCGCGAGACGGACAGTTGGGGATAGTTCACGAGCACGTCGCGCAGCTCGCCTTCATTTGCGCCGACGTGCGCGCCGAGCTGCGCGTGCGCCCAAGCCCACGAATCGACGAGATCCGGCAGCTCCGCGGAAGGCAGCGCGGGGGCTCCGATCTCGAGCACCGGCAAAAGCTCGGTGCGCGGCGGACGCAGCCGCACGCCGTCCTGCTTGCGCACGACCACGAGCACGATCCACGGACGCACGCGGCCTTGACCGTCGGCAGCGGCCGGCGTGAACAGCCACGGCAGATCGGGATTGTCGAACTCGACCGCGGCGAGATCGTTCGACTCATAGTTGTCGGTGCCGGCGGGCGGCTCGGTGCGCACGACTTGGCGCGGATCGATGCCGATCACGTCGGCGGGGCCGAACAGCCGCACGCCGACCGACGCGGCGTCGATGTTGTTCACGCCGAGCGTGACGCCGAGCGGCGCCTGCGCCTGCAGCGGCGTTTTCAGCGGATCGGGCGTCGTGATGCGCGCTGCGAGCCCTTGTCGCACCCACGGCAAGAAGACGACGCTTGCGTCGCTCATGCTGGCTCCGTGATTCTTGCGAGCTCGAAGTCGTTGACGACCATGCTTCGACGTTTGAGCGCCGCGCTGCCGAGCGCTTCCGAGAAGGTGACGTCGCGCTTTGCGTCGGGCAGCAGCGCGAGATCGTCGGTCACAGCGGCGAAGCGCAGCGGCTCGACCTTCGCGAACGGCTGGACCGTTGCGCGCCGCTCCTCGCGACGCAGCGGGCTGCGGCCGGCCGCGCCGTGCATCGCATGCATCTCGAGGAGCGCACGGCTCAGCACATAGTCGACTTTCGGCGGAGGCGGCGGAACGGCAGCGTTGCGGTCGACGATGCGCGTCTCATAGTCGAGCGGCGAGGCGACGCATTGACCGATGGCGAACGCAAATTGCGACGAGCCGATGCGCAAGCCCGCCTGCATCGGCTCGAACGACGGGCTCGCGATCTTCTCGTCGTCGCTCATCTCGAAGAATTGCGCGGGCGCGAAATCGTCCTGCACGTCGCTGGTCGACTCGGTGCCGGTGCCGGTGCCGGTGCCGACCGCGACACGCGTGACCTGGAAGCGGCGCGCGCCGGCGATCGGTGAATCGTTGAACTTGTCGATGTCGCGCGTGAGATTCAACGGCACGACACTCTGGCGCACGGTGAGCGTGCCGAGCGGATGCACCCGCAAGGTGCCGTCGGCCGCGGACTCGCGCAGCGAGACGATGCGCGTCTGGCCTTGCGGCAATTCCGTGGTCCAACTCTTTGCGTCGGCCAGCGCGGCGCGCAGTTGCGCGAAGGCGTCGATCGCGGCCGGCAGCGGTGGCGTCTGGCCGCTCACCAGCGTGAAGTTGACGCGGACCGTCACATCCCACCACAGGATCTCGAACGTGCATTTCGCGCGCACCGACAGCGGCAGCGGACCTTCCAGCGCGCCCTCGACCTTCACCTTGAACAGATTGGTCGAGCCCCTCTTGAGCTGCATGCCCGCGAAAAACTCGGCGAGGAAATGGAACGGCAGCAGCTGGATCAGCACGTCGAAGCCGGCGTCGCCCGTCACGCTGAAGCCGGCCGCGGAGGCATACAGATGCGCGTGCGCGCCGAACTGCACGGTGTTCGACGTCAGCGCGAAATACGCGTCGCACGTAAGCCGCGGGTTGTCGCCGGTCGTCAGGCTGACGGCGAGGCGCTCGACCGATGGGAAGCCGGCCGGCGGCGTGAACCCGTGATGCATGCCGCCGACCGCGAGCACGAAGCTGCGCGGCGAGGTCCAGCGCGCGCGCAGCGCGCCGCCGCCCGTGAGCGGGAAACGCCGCAGCAGACGCGAATCCACGAGCAGCGCATCGATCGCCGCCGTACCTTGATCGAAATCGAAGATGCCGACCGCGTCGAGATTCAGGCGCAGCAGATCGTTGTCCATGCGCGGCAGAATCGCGGTGATGCGGCCGAGCACGACGAAGCGGTTGCGTCCGCCGAGCTCGACGATCAGGCCGAGATTCACTTCGATCAAGGTCGGGACGCCCCACTGGAGCTGCACCATCAGGCCGAAGAGATAGCTGCCGCGCTTCGCCGGGAACACGCGGTCGATTGCCGCGAGGATCGTCGGTGCATTCGCCACCGGATCTTTCGGGAACAGGATCGATTCGAGCGTGTGGCTCTTGAGACCTGCACGCACCGCGTCTTCATCGACCGTGCGATGGATCGCGATCAGGCCGCC
The DNA here is from genome assembly GCA_963789885.1 of uncultured beta proteobacterium. Taxonomy (GTDB): domain Bacteria; phylum Pseudomonadota; class Gammaproteobacteria; order Burkholderiales; family SG8-39; genus DATEDA01. The sequence continues at coordinate 6,894 of CAWBNB010000037.1, forward strand.
GAGCCCGGTCAGGCGCCAGCCGAGCGGCAGCTCCCACAGCGATCCGCCCGGCTTTGCGCTTTGCGCCGTGACGAGGATGATGAGCGAGTAGCCTTTGCTGCCGTCGGGGAGACGAGTCGCGAGCAGGCCGATCGCCTTAAGCGCGACGACGCCGGAGAGACTGAGCTCCATCACGCCGGCGTACTGATGCTTGCCTTCGTCGTGGAACAAGAAGCCGCCGCCCTTGACGCTCTTCGCATCGACCGCGAGGCCGATGCCCTTGGGCGGAATGAAGCCCAGATCGAGATTCGCGAAATGCAGATTCGCCTTGGAACGGTCGTCGGGGAACTCCAGACCGAACTTCATCCCGATGCGGTCGATCGTCGCGACCACGGGCCCGATCTGCGTGCTGAACGAGAGCGCGGCTTGAATCAACGTCTTCGGCTCGGCGCCCGCCGTGTCGCGGTCGAGATTGAGCAGCACCTTCAGCAGACGCACGGGGCCGACGCTCTTGCCGATCGGAATCTCCACCGGGATGCCGCTGCCTTGCAGGCCGGTCGCGACGACCGGCACATTGGGAAAGTCGTTGCCGGCTGGCGCGCCGCTGCTTCCGCTGGCGGTGTCTCCCGTGAGCGCAAGCGTTGTTGTCGAGGTCTGTGGTGAGCCGCCGCGCGCCCCGACGAACGGCAGGTCGCCGGTGGTGAAGAATCCGTCGCGCGACGATGCCCCCACACCGAAACTGAACTCGACGCTAGTCTGCTTCGTCGGCAGCATCGAGCCGATGAAATCGTCGAACGACGTGCCGTCGAGCGCGAGCCGGCAATCGTAGAAAGTAAGCTGCGCTCGCGCATCGTCGGGATCGAGCGTCCCGGACAGCACGATGCGGCCGATGTCGAAACCGTTATCACCGCCGAACGAGAGGAAACGAAAGCGCTCGCCGGGCGGCATCGGCTTCGAGGCAAGCGCAACGCCGACGTGCACTTTCGGATCTGCGTTCGGACTGTCGATGCGAAAGTCGTCGTCCTTGCCGCCGAGCTGGATGCTGAACGGCGCGTCGAAGGTCGCGTCGGCCTGCGCTGTCCAGACGCCGCCGGGATCGAGGTCGAACCTGAACGTGCTGCCGCCGAGCGAGACAAACAGTCCTTTGCCGCCGTGCTCTTCCGGCACCCACGCAAGCGAGAAGCGCAACGCGCCTTCGACCTTGAGCGCGTCGCCCTGAAACGTGTGCGGCAATGCGCGCACCTGCACCGACAGCATGCGCTGCGATATATCGTCCGCCGCCGGCGAGGCCAGTTGTTCCGGCGCGAGCGAGCCGGCCGGCTGATCAAAGCCGTAGAACATCTTGAAGTGGCCGTCGTCGAGCGGCTCGGTAGCGAGGCCGATCTCGCGCTCGGAATGGCCGATGAACGCGAACACCCCCGCGAGCTGCTGGAAGGTCGAGTCCGACCACTTGCGCGCATCGGCTTCGGTCTTCATCGCCGGGCCTTTGAGCAGCGTGACCGGCGCCAGCGCAAACTTGATGAGCGCCTTCAGCGATCCGTAGAAGCGCCTGGCCGCCGTACCTTGCGGGCCGTACAGCGTCATCGGCTCGGTGCTGAAGCGCGCGAACTCCATCCACACGTACAAATGGAACCAGCGATCGCGCACGTAGTTGCTCGCGAGCAGATCGATGAACGTCTGGAACGTTTCTTCGGCGGTCGCTTCCGCGCCGAGATCGATCGCGTCGATCACCGAGCGAATCGACTCGTACAGGTTCCTGAGGTCCGCGATGACGCCGACCCACGCTTCCAGGCCCGGATTGGGTTTGCTGACGTAGTCCTTGATGCCGCTCAACGTGAGCTTCGGAAACTCCGGCGTCTTCTTGACGTCGAGCCCCATGTCGTCGCAGATCGCCTTGAACGCACGTTCCTCGCCGAGCTTTTCGCCCGCCCAGTCGGCGAAGTCGATGATGACGCCCCCGACCTTCTGCAGGAACGTCTTGGATTCCTTCTTTTGGGTGTCGTCGGCCATGAGCGGGAACGAATCAGAACGCGGGCGGTTGCATCGGTGCCAGTTCTGGACGCACTTCTTCGGCGTGGCCGTCGAGCGAAGCACGCTGCACGAGATACGGCAGCACCAGCGGCGGCGTACCCGGCGCAGCGTTGGGATCGGGCAGCGCGGTGTAGACCTCGTGCACCGCGGTCAGATCCGGCGTGCGCTCGAAGCGCACGAGCGCGAAGTTGGAGCGGAACAGAATCTGGCGCGAGTGGCGCAGCTTGTCGAACTGATCCATGTGACGCGCGGCGATCGCCGCATACGCCATGAGCTCTTTACCCGGTTCGGCGTGATTGGCGAGAATCGATTGCACGCGCGGTTCGGGCGGGTCGAGCTTGCGCAATTGCCCGGGAGGCGGGCGCGCCGACTCCGGCCGCACGTCGAGCGTCGGTTTCAACCGCCACGACCAGTCCGGCAGCTTGGCCGGATCCACTGTCGTGCCCTCGGGCCAGCCGAACGTCGGCATCAGCATCGGCGATTGCCTCAGCTTGCGGCGCAGAACCGGCGGTGTGTCGGCGAGACTGTGCCCGCCTTTGAAGACGAAGGCCTTGCCGTCGGCGTCGTTCCAGCCCATGCGCTCCGCGCCGACGTTCGAGCGGACCATGCGCTGCGCGAACGACAGCACGCGATCGACCGCGCCGATGAACCACGGCATCACGTTCTTGAAGCCGCTCCCGGTGAACTGCACGATGCGCGCTGGCACCGGATTGCCTTTGGTCCAGTAGCTGAGCTCGTTGGCGGACGAATAGTGCACGTCGCCCGATAGCAGCACCACGCGCTTGTGCGCGGACAGGCGCTTCAGCAGCGCTTCGAGCGCGAGCGGGTCGAACGCCCAGGCTTCGATCGCGTCGGGATCGGTGCCCACCATGCGTCGCGTGCCGGGTCCCTCGCGCTGCGACGCCTTGTCTTCCTTGCTCGGCGTCGGATTGAGCTTGCTGTACTTGGCTCCGTCGAAGACGCGATATGCGGTCGGCGCGATCAACTCGTCGAGCAGACCGGCGCCCAGCACCTGCAGCGGCGCGACGACGACGAGCACGTCGACACCTGCCGGCAACGTCTCGGGAATCTGCTCTTTCTGCGCGGAAATGGCAACGTTGCCAGGCGGTCCTTCGCGCGACACGAAGCTGCGGCGCGTGCGATTGTCGAGCGCGACCATCAGATACTTCGGTCCCTTGTACGACCAGTGCCATTTGATCGGCGGCGTCACCGGGTCGTAGCCGCCGGTCAGCTGCGCCTTCGGCAGCTGGTCGAGACCGTAGAACTTGTCGAGCGCGTCCGTCATGCTTTTCGCCGGCACCTCGACGGTTGCAGGCTTCGCCGTGGCATTCGCTCGTGCCGGAAACATCTTGGCAACCGTGTCGAGCATGCGCTTGGGATCGCCGGCCGCGGCGGTGTCCTCGCTGAGATAACGCACCGGGTCGTTGCCCCAGTCCTGAAACACCGTGTAGGAGGCGAGCGCGTTGCGCAGGATCGCGCGACCGAAGGTCGTGTTGTTCACGCGCTCGACCCAGATCGGATTCAGGTTCCAGTCGTCGGTCGCGTCGTGATCGTCCATGATCATGTACGTCGGCACGTTGGCGAGCGTGCGGCGCACCTTCGGCAGCGCCTCGTAGAACTTGGTCATCTGCTCGACCTTGATCGCGTGACGCGCTTCGAGCTTATTCTGTCGCTGCAGCAGCACGCACGCTTCGAGTGCAGCGTCTTTCAGATTGGCGCAGTCCTTGTACTTCTCTCCGTCCTTTTCGTCGACGTCGTCTGCCGTCAACGCATCCCACTTGAGCGGGAGCTCGTATTCCGGCGCCGGGGTGTTCTTGCCCGGCAGGCCGGGCGGCGCGTACACATCTTTCGCCTTCGGCCATTGCGTCGGCAGCGGCCAGCACCCGTTGCTCCATACCATGAGGTACAGCGCCGCGAATTCGCCGAACGAGTACAGATGGCTTTCGCCGTCCGTGGTCGTCATCTGCGCGACGCGCATGATCTGCGATTTGCGGCGACCCGCCGGAAACGGATCAAGGCCGCAGGGTATGTGTGTCGGACCTCCCGGGGCCCAGCCGTCCTCGTGATTGATCGGATCTTCCTGGTGACTCGCAACGAGATCCTTGCGATCGACCGGCATGGTTTCGAGCGGTATGCGCCGTTCCGGGTGGGCGGCTTGCGGATCGGTGTACGTACCGATCAGCTCGTTCGCCAGCGGATTCAGCATCAGCAGATGTCCGGCCCACACGTCGTCCGCGTAGATCTGGTCGCCGCCCAGCACCAGCTGGTGCGGCCGCTTCAACGCATCTTCGTACAACGGCTTTTGCAGGTCGGCGGTGATGAGATCGTCGATCATCGCCATCGCGTCGGGATGCTCGTTCGCCGGACGGCGGCACGAGCCGTAGACGATGCGCAGATCCTCGAGCTTGTCCGGCGGCAGCGCAAAGCTCGGCAGGAAATCTTCTATGTAGCCGAGCGCAAGATGCGGGCGCTCGCTGCCTGCCGGCCCGCCGTTCGCGGTCGGGATATTCTTCAGCAGGCCGAGCGAGGCGAGCGTATGCGTGTTCGCGCCCGCAACGATCGTCAGGTCGTAGCTGTAGATGACGCCGGGCTTGAACACCTTCTGCGAACCGGCGGGAATGCGCGCCAGCGCAACGGTGACGTGCAGGTTGTCGGCGATGCGCATGGTGGGCGTGGGGGGATTGCTGCGGAAGAATTCACCGGCAGCGCCAGGCTTGATCCGCCCTTCCCACAACGTGATCGTCACGTTCGCCGGACGGCTGAGCGCGATCCAGACCGAAACCAGATTCGATTCAACCCGACGCAGGATCGGACCTGCAAGGACGAGCGGCAGCGCCAACTGGCCTCCCGTTCAATGCCGCGCGAACCGACAAGCGCAGCGTGTTAATTGTCGCGAAGCGACGCAGCCGAGGGTGAGGACGGTCGATGCTCGACCGTATGCCCGGCAACAGAATATATATAGTAGATAGTCGTAGCGGAGTCCAGGAATCGGGATCGCGAAGATCGTTGCACAGCTCGGGCTGACCGGGGCGAGACGGTGGCGCGTTACCAGCCAGCCCAGGCGCTGGTTGCCGCGCCGGCCAGCAGCCCCCGGGGTGATCCGCTTCGCGAATCAAGCCGCGCGCCGGGCGCTCGCATAGTCGACGAAGCCCACGACGAATTTCCGCACGTTGTCCCGGGTCGCGGCGTCGGTGATCTCGCCGCTCGCGTCGAACACGGTCCCGGCGCGCGAGACGAGCAGGCGACCCCCGGCCCAGAGGTCCGCGCCGAGGGTCTTGAATACCGGCAACCAGGCGTTCTGCGACAGGATGGTGCCGAATCCGCCCGGCGAAGCGCCGGCGATCGCCACCGGCTTGCCGCCGAAGACGCGAGGGATATCGGCCGCCGGGCGCGACAGCCAATCGATCGCATTCTTCGCGACCCCGGGCATGCTGTTGTTGTACTCGGGTGTCACCAGGAGAAGTCCCGCCGCTGCAGCGACGGCGTCTTTCAGGCGCGCGACCGCCTCCGGTATGCCGTGTGCCGCCTCCTCGTCGCCGTTGTACAGCGGGATCGCGGCGATCGACTCGATGCGCAACTCGGCTCCATCCGGCATCACCGATGCCGCCGCGCGCAGCAACGCCGAGTTGAACGACCCGCGGCGCGTGCTGCCTGAAAGCCCGATGATGGTGATCATCCCAGCCCTCGCTGATACGCAATCGCTCCGAGCGAGTCGGAAGAATAGCTCGTCGAGCGCCTAGGCGACGGTCGCCCCGACCGCAGTCCGGCTCCGTCGCCCCGCCGCTGCGTTCGCCACGAGCGCGCCGAGCACGATCGCGCCGCCGGCGAGCCCGAGCGGCGTCGGCCGCTCGCCGATGCCGAGCCACACCCAGATCGGGCCGAGGATCGTCTCGAGCAGCCCGAGCAGGCCGATCTCGCCGGCGGTGAGGTAGCGGCTCGCCACCGTCATCAGCACGCAACCGGCGCCGACCTGGGCGACGCCCATCACGCCGAGGACGACGAGGTCGCGGACGGTCGGCGTGAACGGCCACGCGAGCGGCGCCGAAACGACGATCGCGAAGACGCCCGCGAGGAGCACCGAGGGAACCAGATCGACGCTGGCGCGGTGGCGGCGGAGCACGACCACGTTGGCCGCGAACGCGATCGGAACGCCGAGCGCGAGCAGGTTGCCGGCCAACTGCCCGCTGCCGAGGCTGTCGGCGAACATGAGGACGACGCCGGCCAGCGCGACGACGATCGCGAGCCACGTGCGTGCGGGGACGTGCTCGCCGAGGAAGATGCGGCCGGCGAGCGCGGCGAAGAACGGGCCGGTGCTCATCAGCACCAGCGTGTTCGCGACGGAGGTCTGGGTGATCGACAGGATGAAGAAGAAGAACGTCGCGCCGAGCGCCAGGCCGGACCACACGCCGGGCATCCCGGACTGGACGACCTTCTCGAGCACCCGGCCGCGGTTCTGGATCGCGAGCACGACGGCGACGAAGATCACCATGAACACGGAGCGCCAGAACACGATCTCCCAGGGGTCGCGGAGATCGGCGCTGCGCACGAGGATGCCGCCGGTGCTCCAGCACAACCCGGCGGCGATCATCAGGATCACGCCTTTACGGCGCTCGGCTGCAGTTGCGGTCACTTTCGGGGGGTCGCGCGCAAAGGCCGCGATTCTACCCGCCGCGGCGAGCGGCGCCGTCACGCCGCGACCTCCGGCACCGGCGCCGCCGCGCCTTGCCCGTCCGGCCGTCGAGCTTCGTCGAGGAAAGCGCGCGCGGCCGGCGACAGCTGTTTGCCGGCGGGATGGACGAGGTACCACCAACCGCGCACGGGCAGTCCGGCCACGTCCAGCGCCGCGACGCCGTCGCGCCGCATCGCCGGGCCGAGCGCATGCCCGGGAAGCACCGCGAGCCCGAGCCCGCTGAGCACTCCCTGCACGATCGCCTCGTTCGATCCGAGCTCGATAGCCGTTCGCACCGCGACGCCGTGGGTCGCGAAGAGCTCCTCGGCCTGACGCCGGGTGCCGGAGCCGGGCTCCCGAAGGAGAAACGGCTCGTGCTCCAGCTCGCCGAGCATGACGCCGCGGCACCGCGCGAGCGGATGATCCGCCCGCGCGTAGATCGAGATGGGGTTCGGAAGGATTCGGTGCAACGTGAGCTCGAGGTCCGAGGGCGGCGCCGACAGCACGTAGAAGTCGTCGCAGTTCCGCGCGAGCCGGCCGAGGAGCTCCCCCCGGTTGTGGACCGCGAGCGCGATCTCGGTGCCGGGGTAGCGGGCGAGGAAGCGCGCGATCAGCGGCGGCGCGAACGAGGTCGCTGCCGTGCCGATCGCGATCCGCAGGCTGCCGGCGCGCACGGACCGCAGCCGGGCGAGCCGCTCCTCGATTTCCGCGATACCCCGGAAGACGCTGCCGCATGCGGCCTGGAGCTCGCGCCCCGCCGCAGTGAGATGGACGCGCTTGCCGACCAGCTCGAACAGCGGCAGCCCGATCGTCTCGGCGAGCTTCCTTATCTGCACCGACACCGTGGGCTGCGCCATATGCAGCTCCTCGGCGGCGCGGGTGAAGCTCGCGTGGCGCGCGACGGCCTCGAAGACCGCGAGCTGCGGCAGCATGCCGTGGCGCAAGTAGCGACGCAGGTGGCGATGGGTCACCTGGCTCCTCCGTAGCGCGGGCGCAAACGAAAACGGCCTTCGCCTCGATCGGCGAAGGCCGCCCGCAATGCGAGCCGTCGCCGGACCGGCAAAGGTCTCGCTTGCAGCGCATCGCGCTACCAGCGGGGCCGGGCTCGAGAACAACCGACCGGATTGACGACCCCGCTGCGGAAGCTACTCCCCTTTGACAGGGGTCGCGGCGTTGCCGCCGCGACTACGGGTTGGATTGGACCATACGGGGCGAGTTCCCGGCAAGCGCCGGAGTTCACGGTCGCGACGATTGCGATTCGTAATCATCGCGATCGCAGTTTCGGAATTTCGACTTCGTGATGCCGGCGATTGCCGGACTTCATTTCCCTTCCACCGCGGGGATTGCCAGAATCGGCGCGTCCCTCACCGGACGTATCCCCGAAGGGGAGTAGCTCCTCGTCGCAGGGCCGTCAATCCGGAGCCTCGGCTCCCGGTCCGCGAGCGCCGCCCGTCGCGCGAGCCAGACCTTCGCCGCAGCCGGCGAACGTCCGCGCGCCGGCGAGCGCGCACGGTTTCCCGCGGCCCGCCAACGGAGAACGAATGGAGCTCTTCTCGCCCGGATTCCTCTCGGCGCTCGCCGCCATCGTCGTCATCGACCTCGTGCTCGCCGGTGACAACGCGATCGTCATCGCGCTCGCCGCGCGCAACCTGCCCGCGCACCTGCAGCGGCGGGCGATCGCGTTCGGCGCGGTCGGCGCGATCGCGGTGCGCGCCGCGATGACGATCGCCGTGGTGTGGCTGTTGAAGATACCGGGGCTGCTCCTCGCCGGCGGCCTGCTCCTGCTGTGGATCGGATGCAAGCTGCTCGTGCCGGCCGAGCCGGGCGCGGGCCACGGCGACCCCGCGCGCAGTTTCTGGGGTGCGATGAAAACGATCGTCGTCGCCGATGCGGTGATGGGCCTCGACAACGTCCTCGCGATCGCCGGCGCCGCTCACGGCAGCTACCTGCTCGTCGTCCTCGGCCTGGTGATCAGCGTCCCGATCGTGATCTGGGGCTCGACGGTCATCCTCAACTGGGTGGAGCGGATGCCGGCGATCACCTACCTCGGCGCCGCGGTGCTCGCCTGGACCGCGGCGAAGATGATCGCGGGCGAGCCGGTGGTGGGCGCCTGGCTCGCCGACCATGCGACCGCACACTGGGCCATCTACGCTGCCGCGATCGGCGGGACGCTGGGCTATGGGTATGTGCGCAGCCGGCGGCGCCTCGCCGCGGCCGCGCAGGGCGCTTGAACGCAAACCGCAGCACGGGAGATCGATATGCACAGGATCCTGGTTCCAGTCGACGGCTCGGCGACCGCGCTCGCGGGCGTGCGCCACGCGGTACGCCTCGCGTCAGAGCGTGGCGACGCGATGGTGCTGCTCGTGAACGCACAGCCGGTATTCCATCGCCACATCGCGCAGTTCGCCTCGCGTGCTTCGCTCGATGCGCTGCGCGAAGAGCGCGGTCTCGAGGCGGTGCGAGAAGCGCGGCGCCTCGTCGCGTCGGCGGAAGTGCCGTGCCGCGCGTTCGTGGTGCGCGGAGAGCCCGCGGCGGCGATCGCGGGGGTTGCGGTGCGCGAGCAGGCGGACGAGATCGTGCTTGGTGCAACGCCCAAGAGCGCGTGGCTCCGGGCCCTGACCGCGTCGCTGGCGGCACGCATCGTCGAGCGCGCGCCGGTTCCGGTAGCCCTCGTCGCGGGAGCGCCCGCGACGCCGCTCGAGCGGTGGGGCCTGCCTGCGGCCGGTGTCGGGCTCGCCGCGCTGCTCCTCGCTGCCGAATAGCGCGCACTCTTTCACGGCGACGCGAGCGGCGTCGCGCGGGGCCCCGCCGGCGAGGGTTAGAATGCTCTCTTCGAGAATAGAGTCCGCCGTTCACCCGTGGTTGCCGTTGCATCGCCCGCCCCGCAGGTTTCCGAACGCTGGCTCCGTGACCGCTTCGCGGCGCCGCGCCGCGTCCAACCGGTCACGGTCGGCGACGGGCATCTCTTTCGCGCCGAGCGCGAGATCCGGCCGGCCGCGGTGCTGGTGCCGGTGGTGCGACGCGACGACGATCTGACCGTGCTCTTCACGCGGCGCACGGCGCACCTGCACGATCACGCCGGTCAGATCAGCTTCCCCGGCGGCCGCGTCGAGCCCGACGACGCTTCCCCGCGCGAGACGGCGCTGCGCGAGACCGCGGAGGAGATCGGCCTCGATCCCGCGCGGGTCGACATCCTGGGACACCTCACCGACTACACCACTGTCACCGGCTATCGGGTGACGCCGGTGGTCGGGCTCGTCTCGTCGCCCTTTGAGCTCAAGGTGGACGACTTCGAGGTCGCCGAGGTGTTCGAGGTCCCGCTCGGTTTCCTGCTCGACCCTGCGAACCACCAGCGCAACCTGCTGATGCACGAGGGGCGCGAGCGTCACTACTACGCAATGCCCTACGGCCCCTATTACATCTGGGGCGCAACGGCGGGCATGCTGATGAACTTCTACGCTTACCTGACCCGCCCCGAGTAAGGGGCTCCCCGCACCTCGAATCGCACGGCGTCCACTTCGCGCCCGCCGGCGTCGAGGAGCGCGAGTCGATGCCGTCCGGGCGCCGGCGCCCAGAGCGCGACCCGGTCCGCGTCGCCCGCAGGACGGCCATCGATGCGCCACGCACCGCTCGACCCGGCTCCGCTCGCCCGGAGGGCGATGCGCTGCTGCGCCGCCGGGATGTCCGGGTCCAGCGCGATGATCGTGCCGTCGCCCGGATAGGCGATGCGGGGGCGCATCGGCGTCCCGGCGATCATCACCTCCGTCATCTCCGTGCCGGCGAGGAAATACTCTTCGCGCGCCGCTTCGAGTTCCCCGTCGAAGCGGACGCGCCGCACCACGACGCCCGGCGGCGGCGCGGGCGCGCGCGAGGGCTCGCCGCGGTGCAGCCGGTTCATGACCTCCTGCCATACCGGCGCCGCCCCCGACACGCCGGAGACGTCCCACATCGGCTCGCCGGAAAAGTTGCCGACCCACACGCCCACCGTATAGCGGTCCGAGTAGCCGAGCGCCCAGTTGTCGCGCATGTCCTTGCTGGTGCCGGTCTTCACCGCCGCCCACGATCGCGCCACGAGCGGCGACTCGAGGCCGAACGTCAGCGCCCGTGCGCCGCGATCGGCGAGGATGTCGCTCACGATGAAGACGGCGGCGGGATCGAGCGCGCGCCGGCCGGGCCCGGCCTCGTCCTCCGGGACGAACCGCGCCGGCCGCCACTCGCCGCCGTTCGCGAGCGCGCGGTACGCGTTCGTGAGCTCGATCAGCGAAACGTCCGCGCCGCCGAGCGCGAGCGCATAGCCGTAGTGCTCCGCCGGCCGGTCGAGGCTCGCGAGCCCGAGCGCACGCAGCCGCTCGTGGAATGCCTCGACCCCGCCGGCGACGAGCGTCCGCACCGCCGGCACGTTGAGCGATGCGCCAAGCGCCGTGCGCACCGAGACCATGCCCTTGAACGAGCGGTCGTAGTTCTGCGGCACGTAGAGCCCGACCGGCGTCGCGACGCGGAGCGGCGCATCGTCGAGAAGCGACGCGGCAGTGAGGAAGCGGCGTCCGATCGCGTCGGCGTACAGGAACGGCTTGAGCGTCGAGCCCGCCTGGCGCCGGGCGGTGATCCCGTCGACCTCGCTTGCGCCGGACAGGTCGCCGCTCGAGGCGACGTAGGCGAGCACGTCGCCGGTGGAGTTGTCGAGCACGATGACCGCGCCGTCCTCGACGTTGCGTCCGGCGAGCGCGGCGAGGTGGCGGACGAGCGCGTCGCGCGCGAAGCGCTGCAGGCCGGCGTCCAGCGTCGTGCGCACCGTCGCGGCCTCGCCGCGACCGAGCATCGTCCGCGCGAGATGGGGTGCGGCGTCGAGCCCGGCGCGGATGCGCGGCTTCGCGCCGACGCGCAGCGCCGCGAGCCGCTCGAGCCGCTCGCAGTCCCGACGCCTCGCTCCCAGCTGCCGGAAGGGCGCAGGCGCGACGCGCCACCACCGACGGCGTGGCGTTCGGCGCGCGCAGCAGCGCGGCGAGCAGCGCCGACTCTTCGCGATCGAGACCGCCCGGGTGCTTGTCGAAGAGCCCGCGCGCGGCAGCGGCCACGCCCTGCAGCTCGCCGCGCCACGAGACGAGGTTGAGATAGGCCTCGAGGATTTCCTCCTTGCGCCAGCGCGATTCGAGCGCGAGCGCGGCGCGCGCCTGGCGCCACTTCTGCGCAAAGCTCCGGCCGCCGGTCCCCGCGCGCAGGCGCTCGTCGAGCATGGCCGCGAGCTGCATCGTGATCGTGCTCGCGCCGCGGCGCCGGCCGCCGGCGAGGTTGTCCCAGGCGGCGCCGAGGAACGCAGTCCAGTCGACGCCGCCGTGCTCGCGGAAGCGGCGGTCCTCGGCCGCGATCACCGCCGCAACGAGCGCGGGCGAGACGCGATCGAGCGGCACCCACTCGAGGCGCCGTCGCGTCGGATCGGTACGCAGCTCGTGGAGCGGCTCGCCGTGCCGGTCGAGGAGCACGCTCTCGGACGAGCGGAAGCTCGCGCGCACGGTGGCGAGCTCGGGCGCGGCGTTTGCTACCGAGCAGAGCAGCGCCACGCCGAAAAGGAGCGAAGTCAGCGTGCGCATGACCGGGCTATACTCGCCGACGCAACGTCACGCAGGGGATCACGATGCGCATCGACGACCAGGAGCGCAGTTCCAATATCGAAGATCGCCGCGGGATGTCGGTAGGGCGCGGCGTCGCGGGAGGTGGCATCGGCATCGTCGTGATCGCGCTCATCGCGATGTTCCTCGGCGTCGACCCGACCCCGATCCTGCAGGGCGGGCTGTCCGACGCCGGCTCCCCCGGGCCGCAGCAGGCGGTCGAAAAAGCGGCGCCGTCCCGCCAGGACAAGATGGCGGACTTCGTCGCCGCCGTGCTCGGCTCGACCGAGGAGACGTGGGGCGAGATCTTCGCGCGCAGCGGCAAGACCTATCGCAAGCCCACGCTCGTGCTCTTCACCGGAGCCGTCCAGTCTGCGTGCGGCTACGCCCAGGCGGCGGTCGGCCCCTTCTACTGCCCCGCCGACCAGAAGCTCTACATCGACCTCGCGTTCTACCGCGACCTGCAGGACCGGTTCCAGGCGCCCGGGGACTTCGCGCAGGCGTACGTGATCGCGCACGAGGTCGGGCACCACGTCCAGAACCTGCTCGGCATCGCCGAGCGCGTGCACGGCATGCAGAGCCGCGCGAGCCCGCAGCAGGCGAACGCGCTCTCGGTGCGGATGGAGCTGCAGGCCGACTGCCTCGCCGGGATCTGGGCGGCGCACGCGAACCAGAAGCGCCGCATCCTCGAGCCCGGCGACGTCGAGGAGGGGCTCGGCGCGGCCGCGGCGGTCGGCGACGATCGCATCCAGAAGGCGACGCGCGGCTACGTCTCGCCGGAGTCCTTCACCCACGGCAGCTCGCAGCAGCGCGTGCGCTGGTTCCGGCGCGGACTCGACACCGGCGACCTGAAGGCCTGCGATCCGTTCGCCGCGGCGCAGCTGTAGTTGCAGGCTGCTCACCGCGGCTTCACCACCATTCGCAGGTTCGGGATCTCGCCGAACATCTCCGGCGCATACATCGCCTCGACCCGCGTCGCGGGCAGGTCGAATGCGCCGTCCTGGTTGAGGCGCAGCGTGTACTCGACGGTCCATTTCCCCTTCGGCACGAACTCGTAGTACGCGCGGAACGCCTCGAAGGACCGCTCCTCGAACGCGGGATACACCCATCCCTGGCGCTTTTCGCCCTGGGTGAGGAGCTGCGAGTCGCGGCCGAGGCCGGTGCCGAGGATCGCCCCGCCGGCGGGGATCGGGTCGCTCACCACGACCCAGGTCATGTCCGACTGCGCTTCCACCTCGAGCGAAACGCGGAGCACGTCGCCGCGGCTCCACTCGCCCTTCGATCTCTGCTCGACCGGCGTGAGCGTGCGTCTGATCGCGTAGCCGGAGGAGAGCGCCTGCTTCAACGGGATCGCGGCGCGGCTCGACACCGTGACCCACGGGCGCCCGCGGCCGTCGTGGGTGATGGCGAGCGGCGCGCTGCCGCTTGGCCACTGGAATTCGAGCACTCCGCCCGACGCATCGCGGAGCCAGTCGAGCTTCTCCGGCCGGCCGTCGAGCGTCGCGATGGTCGACCCGGCGACCGCGGTAGCCTCGAACTTCGCCGAGAACTTTTCCATCGCGAGCACGCCCCAGGCGTTGGCAAGCGTGGTGCTCCAGTGGCCGCGCATCTGGCGCCCGACCGCGCCGCGCACCATCCGCGGGATGTCCTCGCGCCACTGCGGGTCGGCGGCGAGCGCGAGCACGCCGCGGACCGCGTTCTGGTCGGTGGCGATCATCAGCCACCACAGGGCGTCGGTGCGCTCGGTCGAGAAGCCCATGGTGGTGCCCTGGAAGTTGAGCCGCGAACGCAGGATCTGCTTCGCCTCCGCGAGCCGCTCGGGGCGTCGCGGCACCTGCTGCACCCGGTCGAGCACGCCGAGCCAGTCGATCACCGCCGAGGTCGGCCACAGGTTCGGCTCGAGCGTGATCGAGTCGAGCATCTTCGGCTCGGCGCTCTTGTAGCGCGCGAGCGCTTCCACCGCCGCGACCTTGCGGATCGCGACGTCCGCGGTCGGCAGCCGCGAGTGCCGCACCACCCGTCCCTCGACGAACCCGGCGAGGCCGCGGAGCATCCGCTCGCGGGCGCTCTCGGGGATCCCCCAGCCGGCTTCCTCGGCGATCGCGAGCACGTAGGTGGTAAGGGCGTCGCTCCCCTCGAGCGAATCGGCCGGGAAGTACCGCGCGAGCCCGTCGCGGTCGAGATGTCCCGGCAGCGTATTCATCGTCGCCCGCCAGAGCGCCTCGTCCCGCAGGGCGACCGCGCGCGAGACGCGTTGCTCGAGGCAGGTATACGGGTAGCGGCTCATGTACTCGCGGACGCCGTCGAGCTCGGCTGCGAGCCGCGCGCGCAGCGCGATCGACACGCCGCCGCGTCCCGGCACTGCGTCCGCCGGGAGTGCGACTTGCATGTCGATCGGCTTGTCGAGCTGCGCGAGCGTCGCTTGGTAGACCCGCACCGGATGCGCCGCCACGACGCGCTGTTTGACGCGGATGCGGTCGGAGGCGTCGTCCCCGCGCGCGCGGACGCCCACGTCCCAGGCGAGCCGGTCGACGTTGACCGGCACGTTGACCGGCCAGCCCACCTCGCGCGACTCGCCGGGCGCGAGCTCGAAGGACTGGCCGCTGAGGCGGGGTGGCGCGATGACCGCGCGGCCTTCGGTGGCGAGCTGCGCCGCGACCTCGAGCGCGAGCTTCCGGTCGGAGGCGTTCCGCACCGTGAACGCGCCGCGGAACTCGTCGCCCTCGCGCACGAGGGGCGGCAGCGCGGCATGCAGCATCACGTCCTGGGTCGTGCGGATCGTCGCGTCGCCGGTGCCGAAGAGGCCCGCGCCGCCGTGCGCGACGGCGACGATCCGGAACGCGGTGAGCGAGTCGTTGAGCGGCAGCTCGATCCGCGCTTCGCCGCGCGCATCGAGCGGGACGCGCCCCTTCCAGAGGAGCAGCGTGTCGAAGAGCTCCCGACCCGACTGTTTCCCGCCGCCGCCGCCGGGGCGCGCCGCCTTCTTGCCGAAGTGGCGCTTGCCGACCACCTGCATCTGCGCGGTCGAGGTCGTGACCTCCTCCGGCCGCCGCTGCATCATCGACTCGAGCAGCTTCCACGACTCGTTCGGCGCGAGCTCGAGCAGACCCTGATCGACCGCGGCGAACGCGATCTCGGCTTCCGTCGGCGGCGGCGCGCCGTCGGCGCGCTTGACGGCGACCTGCACGATCGCCTTCTCGCGCACCTTGTAGATCTCGCGATCCGTGGTCA
Source organism: uncultured beta proteobacterium (assembly GCA_963789885.1). Classification (GTDB taxonomy): domain Bacteria; phylum Pseudomonadota; class Gammaproteobacteria; order Burkholderiales; family SG8-39; genus DATEDA01. Next base: position 22,410 of record CAWBNB010000037.1, read on the forward strand.
CGCCGACCTTGAGCTCGTGGGCCGCCCAGCCGACGTTGATCTCCGCGATCCCGAGCTTGAACGCCGGTTTACCCAGGTCGACGGTCGCGGTGGGCCGGATGTCCTCGGCGGCCTGCCGCTCGGCGATCGCGCCCAGCGCCGCGCTCAAGGCGTACGCGGCTCGCCCCAGATCTGCGAGCGGCACCGCGCTCGGCGTGAGACGCCCGCGCACCGCCAGCACCGAGACGTACACGTTGGGCGCGTGGCTTCCCTTCAGCGGCAGCTCGATCACCGGCTCGCGGCCGGAGAGCTGGCGGACGTGGTGCTCGATCACGCCCTCGCGCTCGACCGTGACGAGCGCGGTCGCTTCGGGGAAGGGCATCCGCACCTGGAAGCGCGCGCGCTCACCCGGCTCGTAGCGCTTCTTTTCGGGGATCACGTCCATCCGGTCGTTGTTGCCGAGGCGGAACCACCAGCGGTCGGCGCCGACGACGTACTGCGAGCGCGTGGCGACGGCGGTGTTGCCGGTGCCGTCGGCGGCCCGCGCGCGGAGAATCACCTCGCCGGCGACCGCGGGTTTCAGCTCGCAGAGGAGCAGGCCCTGCGCATTGGTGCGGCCGGCGCAGCTGCCGCCGATCCGCTTCGTTTCGCTGTAGTCCTCGTAGGCGTAGAAGCCGCCGATCAGGCGCTTGCGGTGCGAGTAGAACGTGCGCTGGAAGAGCTCGACCGCGACGTCGACGTTGGCCGCTGGCTTGCCCGCGAGGTCGAGCGCGAGCACCTGGAAGCGGAGCCGGTCCTTCGACGCGGCCCAGCCCTCGGTGCGGATTCCGAGATTGATCCGCGCCGGCCACAGCGGCACCCGGGCCGCGGCGGCGAGCGTCTCGCCGTTCGCGTCCTGGTACTCCATCTCCACGACGAGATCCTGCGGGCTCTTCAGCGGCGGGAGCTTGTCGATCGTGGCACGCGCGGTGCCGTTCTGGTCGAGCTGGAGGGGGATCACCTGCGTCAGCTTGCCGGGCTGAGCCGCGCGCGGCGTGTCCTGGTCCGCGTCCTCGTCGTCGCCCGCGTCCACGTCCGAGTACGACTGCCGGTCGGCGACGCCTTCCTCCACGTCCTGGCCCCCGAAGGCGAAGTCGGGGTGGTCGGGCGACGAGATGCTGCGCGGCTGCACCTGTGTCCGGAGCTTCACCGGCGCGAAGCCCGCGCCGCCGCCCGAGAGATAGGCGACCATCAGGTCGACTTGTGCCTCGGTCGGATTGACGAGCGGGCCCTTCGGCGGCTGAACGAGCGCCTTCATCGTCGGGACGCGGAATTCTTCGACTCGGAACGTCCCGCTGGCGAGTCCGCGCTGCTTCCCGCTCCGCAGCTCGACCTGGTACAGCCCGAGCTTCGCGTCCTTGGGAATCGCCCACGCGTTTTCGGCCGTGCCGGCAGCGTCCCAGGACACGGGCAGCTCGTAGCGGGTCTCGCTTCCCTGGTGCTCGATCACGAGCTTCGACGGCCGCTCGTCGGCGGCGGGGAGGGCGAACCCGTCCATCGTGTGCCGGCGCAGGACGTGCTTCATGCCGACGGCTTCACCCGCACGGAGCAGCGTGCGGTCGAAGATGGTGTGCGCCATCGCCGCGCCGAGCTCGCCGCCGGTCCGGAGATTGAACTGCCACGGCTGGATGCCTTCGTTCCACGACGACAGGACGAACGCGGCATCGGTCCCGTGGCGCGCGCTCACCATCAGCCGGGCGGGAAAGTGCCGGCAGGCCGGCAGCGCGTCCTGGCGCGGCAGCTCGATCGCGATCGGCGCTGCGCCGTCGGCGCCGGTCTTCCCTTCCCAGAGCGCGCGGCCGCGGCAGTCGCGCACCGCCACCGCCGCACCGGCGACGGGCCGCGCCTGGTCGAGCGTGGTGACCCAGGCGAGCGACGACTCGCGCCCCCACTTGAAGTGCACGCTCAGGTTCGTCACCAGCGCGGCAGTCTGGACGTAGTACGGCGCGTTCTCGCCGTGCAGCGCGGCGCCGAGCTTCGGGCTCGCGAGCTCGACGACGTAGAACCCGGCGCGCTCGAGCGGGATGCCCACGACCTCGAACGCCCTCGCGCCTCCCGGCTTGGGGACGGAGATCGGACGCGTCGCGACCGTCGCGCCGTCGAAGATCGACAGCTCGCCTTCGCGCGCATAGTCCCGGCGGTCGCCGCGGCGCACCTCGCGGTTCTGGATCTCGTTCAGCCGGGTGAGCCACTCGACGACCGCCCGGTCGTCCTCGATCGCGGCGACCCGGCCGGGGACGGATTCACCCGGGGCGGCAAGGCGGCCTGCGACCGGCGACTCGAGGTTGCGCAGGGTCACCGGCAGCATCGCGCCGGCGTTCAGCTCGATGATGCCGAACCGCGCCGGGAACTTCGCGAGCGGCGGCGCATCGTCGGTCGCGGTCGCGAGCGGAAAGCTCGCCGCGTTCGCGAGCTGCCGGCCGGCGTCGTCCTTGAGTCCGGCGGGGAGCTCGACGCGGAACTTCGTGCGTTCGGGGAGCGGCGCCGGGAACGAAACCGAGTCGATGAACGGCGCGTTGCCGTCCGGAAGCCTCGCCTGGTACGTCGCGCCGTTCTCGCCGCGGAGCACGATCCGCGCCGCGTCGGCACGGGCGATCGGCGCGGAGAAGCCGAGCTCCATCGGCAGGACCGGGACGCACGGCGCCTGCGCGTTCACGCGCGTGCAGCGAAGCGTTGCCGAGAACGTGCGCCGCACCTGGAACGCGAGCGACTGGTCCTGGCTGGTCGCGATGCCGCCGGCGGTCGCGACGCCCTTGCCCCAGACGAGTCGCGCGGCCACGCCGTTCGGGAGGGTGCGGCGGCACTGGATCACCGCCGCCGGCAGCGGCGCGGCCTTCGGGTCCCTGATCCGCGCGACGATCGCCTCCGGCGGACCGCCCGCTGCGGACTTGAAGATCAGGCGGTAGAACCGGTCGCCGAGGAGCGCGCGGTTCGCGAGGATCTTCGCCTTCTCGTCGCCGTGGAGCACGCGCACGCCGATCCGCTCGCCCAGTCCCTCGGCGCCGCACCAGACGTTCGCCTCGATCGAGGCGTCGGTGGCCGGCGCGTCGAGCGCGAGGATGAACACCTGGTTCTCGTCGATCGCGGCGCCTTCGTACGGCAGCGAGCGCCTGACCGCCGGGCCGCCGGTGGTGAACGCGAACGCGCCCGGGTCGACGGCTTCGCCGGCGAGCGTCGCGAGGCCGGGCTTGACGGTGAACGTGCAGGCCACACCCGCCGGCAGGTCGCGCGCGAAGTCGTACACCCAGTTGCGGCCGTCGGCCCAGCGCCCGGTGCCCTTCTCCGGGCACGCGACGTCGAATGGCTCCGTCAGGCGCGGGTCGCCGAACGGCACCATCTGCGCGGAGAAGCGCGCGGCGACCTGCCGCACGCCCTTCACCTCGCCCTGCGGCGAGAACGCCTCGACGATGGCGGCCTCTGCACCGATCGCCGCAGCGGCAAGCGCGACGGCAAACGCGGCGCGGGAGATTCCGATCATCATCGTGTGCGGCCCTTGTTGTTGGTCTTTGGCAACGTGCACGATAGCAGGCGCTCCTGACAACGGGGTGTCCCATTGACGGCGGCACGCGGGCCGATCGGGGCGGAATCGGGCAGATGGCCCTTTATAATGCGGGCTGTTTCAGCGCCGGCATCGCTTGACTACCCCGTCCCGATGAGTTTCCTCGCGCTCGTTCTCGCGCTCGCGCTCGAGCAGTGGCGGCCGCTCGTCGACCGGCGCGCCGTCTTCGCGCCGGTCGTCGGGTATGCCGGCCACCTCGAACGGCAGTTCAACGCCGGCGAGGCGAACCAGGGCGCGGTGGCCTGGCTGCTCGCGGTGGTGCCGCTCGCGGTCGTTGCATGGGCGCTCTATGCGCTCGTCGACGCGCTCAGCCCGCTGGCCGGCCTCCTTTTCAACGTCGCGGTCCTCTACGTGACGATGGGCTTCCGCGAGCACAGCCACTACTTCACCCGCGTCCACAAGGCGCTGAAGGAGGGCGATCTCGTCGAGGCGCGCCGGCAGCTCGGCGAGTGGCGCGGCCATCCGTGCGACACTCTGTCGGCGTCCGAGGTCGCGCGGCTCGCGATCGAGGGCGCGTTCACCGTCTCGCACCGGCACGTGTTCGCGTCGATGTTCTGGTTCCTGCTGCTGCCCGGACCGAGCGGCGCGGTGGTGTACCGCACGGCGCTGTTCCTGAGCCGCCGCTGGGGACGGATGGCGCGCGCGGGCGAGCCCGGTCCGGTGTTCGAACTCGGCGGCACCGACGCCGAGCCGGGGCCGGCGCGCGCGGACGACGAGCCGCCCGGCCGCTTCGGCGAATTCGCCCGCCGCGCGTTCTACGCGCTCGACTGGCTGCCGGCGCGGTTCAGCGCCGCGTCCTTCGCGATCGTCGGCGACTTCGAGGACGCGATCTACTGCTGGCGGACCCAGGCCGCACGCTGGCCCGATCCGCTGCTCGGCATCGTGCTCGCCGCGGGCGCCGGCGCGCTCGGCGTGCGGCTCGGGTTGCCGATCGCGCGGGGCGGGATGGTGGAGGATCGGCCGGAGCTCGGCCTCGGGGAGGAGGCGGACACGCCGTTCCTCGACTCCACCGTCGGGTTGATCTGGCGGGCGCTGGTGCTGTGGCTCGCGCTGCTGCTGGTGGTCAGCATCGCGAAGGTGTTCTGAGGGAGGGTGACTCCGAAGACTTCGGAGCCCTGCCTTCGCACGGTGCACACCCGATGCGGACGGTCGCCACGTACACGCTGCGGCGTAGCGCCCGCGGGCCGAGATCCTGAACGGCAAGTGGAAGTTTCCCGAGGCGAAGCTCGCGAGTGGAGCATCTGCCTAGGGTCGGGAGAGACCTTCATCGCAAAGCGCTCACCATCAGGTAATATGGAAACGGGTCAGACATCATCTCTAGGTGAACGATGGAAGGAGTGTGTCCGCCATGAATTCACCTGAAGCAAGTGAGTCCTACTCGGCGTGTGCACAACCGCCGCCATCGCAAGACATCCGCTTCTGCATGGCCCCTGACGGTGTGCGGCTCGCCTATGCGCTGAGCGGCGAAGGCCCGCCGCTGGTGATCTCGGCGACCTGGATCTCCCATCTCGAGCACCAATGGCGCAGCCTTTCCTGGCGGCCGTGGCTCGACGCCTTCACCCGCGAGCACAAGGTGTTGCGCTACGATTCCCGCGGCTGCGGGCTTTCCGATCGGAACGCTGACGATCTTTCCTTCGAGAACTGGGTACGCGACTTCGAATGCGTCGTCGAAGCTGCCGGATTCCGCCGCTTCCCCCTGGTGGCCACCTGTCAGGGCGGGCCGATTGCCATCGAGTACGCGGCCCGGCATCCCGACCGGGTGAGCCGCCTCGTCCTCTACGGGACGTTTACGCGCGGTCGATTGCAGCGCGGTCAGCCGCACCAGGCCGAGAAGGCGCGCGTGCTGCTCGAGCTCACGCGCCTCGGCTGGGGGCAGGACGACCACGCCTTCCTGCAGCTATGGGCGTCAGCTTTTCAGCCGGGCGGCACGCTCGAGCATTTCCGCTCCTGGTGCGAGCAGCATCGCGCGGCCACCACCCCCGAGACCGCGGCTCGCTTGATGGCCATCAGTTGGGACGTGGACGTGCGGGATGCCGCTTCGCGCATCCGATGTCCCGTTCTGGTCGTGCATCCCGAACGCGATGCGGTTGTGCCGATCGAAGAAGGCCGATTTCTCGCGAGCCTCATTCCCGATTCGCGCTTCGTACAGCTCGACAGTGAAAACCACCTGTTGCTCGCGGACGAGCCGGCGTGGTCGCGGCTGTTCACCGAGGTGCGGAGCTTTCTCGCCGAACCGGACCGCGCTCTGCCTGCGGCCCACAAGGCCTTGCGGCTCGACGAGCTTACCTCGCGCGAGCGTGCCGTTTTGGAAGCGATCGCCGCGGGTCTCGACAACGCGGAGATCGCCGCATCGCTTCGACTCTCGGAGAAGACGGTTCGCAACCACATCAGCCGGGTTTTCGACAAGATCCGCGTCGAACACCGTTATCAAGCCATTGTGCTCGCTCGTGACGCGGGCCTCGGGAGGGCCGGCGGCGCCGTCAACCGGCGCTGACGCTGCGACAGCCCAAGAAGGTTTCACCATGGCGCATAGTCCTATTCTGCGGCATCTTGCTCGCCTCCATGACGGTCGCGGCCGCTGCGGCGGGCGATCTCGCCGCCGCCAGAAAGGAACTCGCATCAACCGGCCGGCTCCGGGTCGGGCTCGTGTCCGCGCCCAAGGCGACGGTATTCTTTGTCGTCAATGACGCCGACGGCAGGCCCAGCGGCGTCACGGCCGACATCGGTGACGAGCTCGCGCGAACACTCGGCGTCGCAAGCGAATTCTTCGTCGCCCACAATTCCGGCGAGATCACCGACGCGCTAGAGAAGGGGCTGATCGACGTCGCCTTCCTCCCGGTCGATGACGAACGCAGGAAGCGGGTCGAATTTGGGCCGGCCTATGTGCAGTTCGAGAGCACGTGCCTGGTGCTCGGCAATTCCAACTTCAGGGCGATCAGCGACCTCGATCGGCCGGGCGTGCGGGTCGCCGGCGAAGCCAATACGACCACGATTCGCGCCGCCGCGCGCATGCTCAAATCGGCGACCATCGTTGCGGTGCCATCGGTCGGCGAGGGCATCGACATGCTGCGCAGCGGCCGGATCGACGCGTTTGCGCTAGGACGCAATGCGCTCGTCCCCTATCAGGCGGAGATCCCCGGTTCGCGCATCCTCGACGGCTATTTCCACACGACCGGAATAGCGATCGCGGTACCAAAGAACCGGCCGGCTGCGCTCGCTCATGTGCGCGCCTTCCTCGAGGACGCGAAGGCCTCGGGGCTAATCCGCCGAGTGTTCGACAAGGCGGGCCTACGGTCGACGGCAGTCGCACCGGCCGAGTAGTGTGAGAGCGCGAGCCTACCGGCTCGGCCCGACACTTCATTCAAGCGCAATCGAACGGCGGCACTCCTCTTATGGCCGCTTCGCAATTCTTAGATTTTGGCTGTAGCCCCCGGGGCCTCGGGAGAACCAGCGGTCTCGTCAACCCGCGCTGACGCGGGACATTTGTCCCTGACTCACTTCGGCAATCGGGCACAACGTCGGGGCATTCGCCTCAATACAACGGCGTTCGCCCACCCTAGAGTGCAATCGGTCGGAAGTCGAGCAGCGTCTTACACAGCATGAGCTCGAAGACTCAATGGATCAACGGGTGGAGATATGACGTCCTTCTTGAAGCGCACGATGATCGGCCTGATTCAAGCGTGCGCGTTGTGCGCGGCGCCGCCGGCGTGGTCTCAGCAGTATCCCTCCAGACCGATCCGATTGATTGTGCCCTATCCGCCGGGCGGCACGGTCGACATCACTGCGCGCATCCTGCAGCCCAAGCTCTCGGAGAGCCTCGGGCAGCCGATCGTCATCGAGAACCGCGGGGGCGCCGGCGGCGCCGTCGGCACGGAAGCGGCGGCGAAGAGCGTGCCCGACGGCTACACATTCCTTTACACGCTCTCCTCGCACACGATCAATCCTTTCCTCTACAAGCTCAACTACGACGTCGAGCGCGACTTTGCTCCCGTGTCGCTCCTTGTGAGCGTGCCGCAACTCATCGCCGCGAACCCGAACGCACCGGCGAAGACGCTGCGGGAAATGGTCGCTGCGGCCAGGGAGCGCCCGGGTTTCTATGTCTATGCTTCGCCGGGCAGCGGCACGCCTGGCCACATCGCGGCCGAGTTGCTAAAGCTAAGGACCGGAATCAATATGGTGCACGTGCCGTACAAGGGGGGTGGTCCCGCGGTCGCCGACACGCTAGCAGGTCAAACCCCGTTCCTCTTCCTCACCGCGCCCGCAGCGCTCTCGCACGTGCGCTCGGGCAAATTGCGCGCGCTCGCGGTTACGACGCGAAAGCGCAGCGCTGCGGCGCCGGACATTCCCACCGTCGCGGAGGAGCTAAACCTGCCGGATTACGAGGTTGACTCCTGGTGCGCGATGTTCGCTCCGGTGAAAACGCCGGCTGCAATGGTTGAGCGCATGCAAAAAGAGGTGGCCCGTGTGGTGCATCTGCCCGAAGTGGAGCAGAAACTCCTCGCGCAGAGTGCCGACCCCGTGGGCAGCAGCCCGGACGAGCTTGAACGAGTCGTAAGAACGGAGCTGAAGAGCTGGGCCGCGGTGATCCGCGACGCAGGAATCAAGCCGGAGTAATCCGGACTAGCGCATCGGCGGGAGCTGGCGCACCGAGCCCATTTTCCACGTGCGAAGTATCACGCGGGGCGACTTGGTCGAAGGCGTCGCAGCGGTGCATGGTAGTGCGTTGCCCCAAAGCACCACATCGCTGAGAGCCCATGCAGGGCGTACTTGCGAGTGCACTTACACTCGTACGAGAGCTGTGGACGAATTGAATGTCCGCTTTCGAAATCTGTGTACGCCTGTAAAAGGGTCGACAGCGGCGTTGGACGACTGCTGTCAGCCTACCAGAAGCGGACGATCATGAGGACATCGAGCCAGCCAAGAAAGATTCGGCCATGGCCGCTCTAGACTCGTCAGCGCCCGGCTGCTGCAAATGCCTGCGCCGTACGGTCTCGCCCGAGCGATACCGTCGTCGAGTGCGTCACTGTCTGCCTAGCAAACCGACGCGCTGCCAACGGTCGAGGGCCGTCGCCCGAATTCAAAGCCGCGTCGCGCTGCAGGCGCGACGGCCCGCAGTTCAAGCGTAGGAGCGCAAACGCTCCGAGAACTCGACCAGAGGCCCGATTCCGCTCGCCTCCGCGCGCCTGCACCAGTCCTGCAGTTGCTTGACGAGTTGCTCGCGCGAGGCCGTGGAGCGTCCCCACAGCGCGGCCAGCTCGCGGCGCATCGAAACCATGATCTGCAGCGTGCGCGACTTCGGCAACAGTTCGGCAAGCCGGGCGCGCTCCCGCTCGTGCAGCATCTTGTCGTCGCGGTTCAGCCAGGGCCCCAGGGCCTGTAGCGCGCGCGCATCCTGCGGCGAGTGCCGGCGGAGCTTGGCGAGTTCCTCGGCATAGATCCGCTTCAGCGAGCGGGCGTACTTCGCGAGAACGTCGTAGCGGCAGGTGATGATCGCCTGCAGGGTATCGGGATCGGCGGCCGGCTTGGGCGCAACAAAATGCGGCCTCGGCGCGACGTGCTTGACCCTGGCAAGTCCCAGGGATTCGAGAATGCGAATGTAAAACCAGCCGACGTCGAGCTCGTACCACTTGTTCGAGAGTTTGGCCGACGTGGGGTAGGCGTGGTGGTTGTTGTGCAGCTCCTCGCCGCCGATCAAGATGCCCACCGGCACGATGTTGGTACTCGCGTCCGGCGTGGACCAATGGCGATAGCCCCAATAGTGACCGATGCCGTTGATCACCCCTGCCGCCCAGAACGGGATCCAGACGAGCTGCGTCGCAAGAATCAGCGCGCCCGGAACGATGCCGAACAGTGCAATATCGACAACGCCCATCAGGATCAGCCCGAGCCTGGTGAACTTCGAATAAAGGTTACGCTCGACCCAGTCGTCCGGAGTGCCATGCCCGTAGCGCTCGAGGGTCTCGGGTTTCCTGGCCTCCTTCACGTACAGGAGCACGCCGCCCCACAGCACGCGGTTGAGCCCCAGAACCTGCGGGCTGTGCGGGTCCTCCGGGGTGTCGCACTTGGCGTGATGCTTGCGGTGCACGGCAGCCCATTCCTTCGTAACCATGCCCGTGGTCAGCCAGAGCCAAAGGCGGAAGAAATGGCTGACGACTGGATGCAAATCGAGCGCGCGGTGCGCCTGATGGCGGTGGAGAAATACCGTCACCGCAATAATGGTTACGTGGGTCAGCACTAGGACGACCACCACATCGCCCCACCAGCGAAGAGCTAACAGGCTGGTGAAAAGTGGGGATTCCATGTCGACTCCCCTAGCAATTTGCCTATTCAAAACTATCTCGAGACAACGCCGCGTGTTTTGATCTAAGGCAAATCGCGGCAGTCGGCGGCGGGGGAAGGGATGAGCGAGCCGATGTCTGCGCGATTTACCCGGCGGCACGAATTCGCCCTGCTGCGGGTGTCAAGCGCTGCGCTCCCTTTCCTAGCGTGCCGGCCGTGTAGCGCCGCACTGCCAGCATGCCCCGAACTGCCCCTCGATCCGCTCGCCACACCCGGGGCAGGTCCACGGCGCGCCCGGCGGCGGCGGACGGCGCCAGACCGCGAGTAGCGCCTCCGCCCGCGGGCGGTCTTCCTCGCGCAGCACGTGGAGCTCCATCGCGCACTCGGTGAACGGGATCTCGCCGGCGAGCCGCGACAGCAGCTCGTTCCTGATCCAGCACCGGATGCCCTCGGCCTCCAGCACGTTCTTGAGGTGATGGATCTCGAGCGCGTTGAGGGAGGAGATGAGCGGTGTCATTGCATCGCCGCCTCGGCGTCCAGGATGCGATGCAGGAGCTCGAGCCGGCGCGCGGCGAAGGCGCCGGCGTCGACCGCGGCGCGCACGGCGCAGCCCGGCTCGCTGCGATGGCGGCAGTCGGCGAAGCGGCACCGGCCCGGCGAACGGCGCGAGCTCGGGAAAACCGGCCGCGATCTCGGCCGCGTCGAGGTGCGCGAGCCCGAACGACTCGACCCCGGGGGAGTCGATGACGGCGGTGCGTTCATCGAGCCGGTAGAGCCGCGTCGCGCTGGTCGTGTGGCGACCCGAGTCGAGGAAGCGCGAGATCTCCCGCGTGGCGGCGCCGGCGTCCGGAACGAGCGCATTGACGAGCGTCGACTTGCCCATGCCGGACTGCCCGATGAGCACCGTGGTCTCGCCGGCGAGCGGCCCGCGCAGCGGACCGACGTCGTCGCGGGCGCTGAGCTCGACGATCGCGTAACCGGCCCGCGTGAACGGCACGAGGCGTTCGCGCAATGCGGCCGCGGGCGCCGCGAGGTCGACCTTGTTGAGGACGATCAGCCCGCGCATGCCCTGGCGGCCCGCTGCGACCAGGATGCGGGCGACGAGCTCGTCGCTCGTGCTCGGCTCGCCGGCGACGATTACCGCGACCTGGGTGGCATTGGCGGCGATCAGCTTCCGCCGGTGCGGGGCCGCGCGGATGAAGAGGGTCGAGCGCGGGTCGGCGGCCTCGATCACCCCCTCGCCGGGGCTGGTGCGCGCGACGAACACGCTGTCGCCGCAGGCGTACGCCGCCTGCCTGCCGCGCGGCACGCACGCGAGGAGCTCCCCGTCCGCCGCCTCGACCAGGAATCGCCGGCCGTACGCGGCGGTAACCTGCCCGGAAAGGGAGCCGGCGTGCCCGGTCAACGCGCGAGAGCCTGCAGACGGGCGATCCGCAGCGCCGCCGGCGGGTGCGAGTCGTAGAAGGCCGAATGCACCGGGTCGGGCGTGAGCGTCGCCGCGTTGTCCTGGTAGAGCTTCACCAGCGCGTGCACGAGGTCCGCGCCGCTCGCGTGGCGCGCGGCATACGCGTCGGCCTCGTACTCGTGCCGGCGCGAGTAGAGGCTGCCGATCGGCGCGAGCAGGAACGTGAACACCGGCACCGCCATGAAGAAGAGGACGAGCGCGAGCGCGGTGCTCCGGCGGTCGACGCCGAGGCCCTCGTAGAACCACGCCTGGTCGATGACGTAGCCGAGGAGCGCCAGGAAGCCGAGGCTCGCGAGGAAGAGCCAGGCGATCCGCTTCCATACGTGGTGGCGTTTGAAATGGCCGAGCTCGTGGGCGAGCACCGCTTCGACCTCGGCCGGGGCGAGCCGCGTGAGCAGGGTGTCGAAGAAGACGATCCGCTTCGCGGCGCCGAAGCCGGTGAAGTAGGCGTTGCCGTGGCTCGACCGCTTCGAGCCGTCCATGACGAACAGGCCCTTGGAGCGGAAACCGCACTTGGCGAGCAGGCGTTCGATCCGCTCCTTGAGCGATTCGTCCGCGAGCGGGCTGAACTTGTTGAAGAGCGGTGCGATCAGGGTCGGATAGGCGACGAGCATCAGCAGGTTGAACCCGACCCAGGTCAGCCAGACGTACAGCCACCAGAGACTTCCCATGCGCGCCATCAGCCACAGCACCGCGAACAGCAGCGGCACGCCGATCGCCAGGCCGAGCGCGATGCTCTTCGCGAGGTCGGCGACGAAGAGCGCCGGCGTCATCCGGTTGAAGCCGTATTTCGCCTCGATCACGAACGTGCGGTAGACCGAGAACGGCAGATCGACGAGCCCGGTGATCGCCGCGACGGAGAGGATGAGCGCGATGCCGTGCGCGTAGCCGCCCGCTTCGAACGCCAGCGCCCAGGCGTCGTACAGCCACTCGAGGCCGCCGCCGAGCGTGAACGCGAGCAGCACCGCGGCCGATACGAGCGCGTCCACGATGCCGAGCCGCGTCCTGGCGCGGGTGTAGTCGGCCGCTTTCTGGTGGGCAGGGAGCGGGACGCTCTCGGCGAACTCCGCCGGCACCCGCTCGCGGTGCGCGGCGACGTACCGGATGTGCCGCACGGCGAGCCAGATCCGGGTCGCCGTGGCGAGCGCGAGGGCGGCGAGAAAGGCGAGCGTGAACGCGTTCATGTCAGTTGGTCACCATACGAGGGGGCAACGCCGCTTCGCGCGACGCCCCTGTGAGACAATCAAATTCTATCCGACACCCGGAAAATCAAGGGCATGCCGCAGGACGCGAACCACCTGGCCTGGCTCGACATGGAGATGACCGGCCTCGACCCCGACCGCGACCGGATCATCGAGATCGCGATCGTCGTGACCGACTCGCAGCTCGCAACGGTCGCGGAAGGACCGGTGCTCGCCGTCCACCAGCCCGACGCGGTGCTCGACGCAATGGACGACTGGAACAGGTCGACCCATCGCAAATCGGGACTGGTCGAGCGGGTGCGGGCGTCCACGCTGTCCGAGGCGGCGGCGGAAGACCAGATGCTCGCGTTCCTTGCCGGCTACCTTCCGGCCAAGGCCTCGCCGATGTGCGGGAACTCGATCTGCCAGGACCGCCGCTTCCTCGCACGCTGGATGCCGCGGCTCGAGGCCCATTTCCACTACCGGAACCTGGACGTCTCGACGCTCAAGGAGCTCGTGCGCCGCTGGCGGCCGGAGCTCGCGCGCGGCGTCGTCAAGCAGGGGAAGCACGAGGCGCTCGCCGACATCTACGAGTCGGTCGAGGAGCTCAAGTACTACCGGGAGCATTTCCTCCGCCTCTCCTAGCGGAGGACCGGAGCGCGGCCCGGCGCTACAGCGGCACGATCTTGCCCGGGTTGAGCAGGTTCTCCGGGTCGAAGGTCCGCTTGATGGCGGCCATCAGGTCGACGGCTTCGCCGTGCTCCTTCGCGAGCGACTTGATCTTCCCGGAACCGATGCCGTGCTCGCCGGTGCAGGTGCCCTCCATCGCGAGCGCGCGGTCGACGAGCCGGTCGTTGAACGCCTTCGCCTCCGCCAGGTCGGACTCGCTGTCCGGCTGCACGAGGATCATGCAGTGGAAGTTGCCGTCGCCGACATGGCCGAACATCGGGATCGGCATCGACGCGCGCTCGATGTCGGCGGCGGTCGCGAGCATGCACTCGGTGAGGCGCGAGATCGGGACGCAGACGTCGGTCGACACCGCGCGCGCGCCGTGGCGGAGCTGCAGCCCCGCGAAGTACGCCTGGTGGCGGGCGGACCACAGCCGGTTGCGGTCTTCGGTGCGGGTCGCCCACTCGAAGTCCTCGCCACCGTGGGCGCGCGCGATCTCCTGCACGAGCTCCGCCTGTTCCTTGACGCCCGCTGCCGTGCCGTGGAACTCGAGGAAGAGCGTCGGCTGCTCCTTGTAGCTCGTCTTGTTGTGGGCGTTGATCGCCTTCATCGTGAGGCCGCACAGCGCCTCGCTGCGCGCGATCGGGACGCCGGCCTGCAGGGTCTGGATCACGGTGCTGACGGCGCCGCCGATGTCCTTGAACGAGCAGACCGCCGCGGACATCGCCTCGGGCACCGCGTACAGCCGGACGGTGACCTCGGTGATGACGCCGAGCGTCCCCTCCGAACCCACGAACAGGCGCGTGAGGTCGTAGCCGGCCGCGGACTTCCGCGAGCGGCGCGAGGTTCTGATGATCCGTCCGTCGGCGGTGACGACCGTGAGCGCGAGCACGTTCTCGCGCATCGTCCCGTACCGCACCGCGTTCGTGCCCGAGGCGCGCGTCGCGGCCATGCCGCCGATCGACGCGTCGGCGCCGGGATCGATCGGGAAGAAGAGCCCGGTGTGCCGGATCTCCTCGTTGAGCGCTTTCCGGGTCACGCCCGCCTGCACCGTCGCGTCGAGATCCTCGGCGTGCACGGCGAGCACCTTGTTCATCTGGCTCATGTCGATGCACACCCCGCCGCGGGTCGCGAGCACGTGGCCCTCTAGCGAGGTGCCGACGCCGTACGGGATGATCGGCGTTTGGTAGCGCCGGCAGAGGTTGACGACGTCGCGCACCTCCTCGGTCGAGTGCGGGAACACGACGGCGTCCGGCGGCGCGTAGGGAAGGTAAGACTCGTCCTTGCCGTGGTGGTCGCGCACCCCGCGCGAGGTGGTCACGCGGTCGCCCAGGAGGATCTTCAGGTCGGCGGCGAGCGCGGCATCGAGCTCTCTCAGCTTGTTCATGTGCGGGGTCCTATTCCAGCTCGATCCTGCCGTCGAACTTCACCGACAGCTTGAGCCCGGGCACCTCGAGCGTCATCTGCGCCGGGAAGGTCTCCGTGCCCTTGATCGCGCCGGACTGGCGCGCCTTCGCCACCGCCTGCTCGATCTCGCGCTGCGAGCTTACGCCCACCAGCTTGAGGAATTTGCGGATCGAGAGGTTGAAGGTGTCTTCGTTCATCGGCGTCTCCGTTTACCGCCGCAGGGTAGTGCGCGGGTAGGGCCAAGTCAATCGGCGCGGCCGTGCGGTGCGCCAGCGGGATGCGCGTCATCGCGCGGCTGTGCGCCGGTAGAGGCGGTAGCGCTCGCGGTCGCGCGGCCGGCCGCCCTCCCAGATCCGCACCCATCCCGGCTCGGGCTCGAAGACCGGTCCGCGCGTGCTCGACTGGACGAGGAGATACGGACAGTTCGTGCGGCCATGCACCTCGGCGCGCTGCGTCACGAGGCCGGCGTGGTAGTGAAACACCGCGCGCTGCGTCTGGCCGAGGTCGCGGCTCTCGACGCAGCGCGCCGTTGCCGGCAGCATCCGCTTCAGGCTTTCCGCCACCGAGCGATACGACTTCGCGTAGTCGATCCAGCCGAGCCAGAGGGTCGTCGCGAGCCCCCACGTCAGCGTCATCCCGGCTGCCCAGTGCGTGACGCTGCGCAGCGTCGAGCGCTCGGCGCGCAGGATCAGGATGAACCATGCGGCCGTGATGAGGGCGGCGAAGACGAGCGCCAGCCATTCGATCCGGAGCACGAAACCCGGCTCGAGGCGCGAGGCGGTGCGCGCGAGCCGCTCGGGCACGCCGGTGAGCGTCACGGACCACATCAGCCAGAGGTACCCGGCGCCGAGCGAGAAGGTCATCATCGCGAACCAGGCGAGCGCGTTGGCCGCGCCGCGACGGAGCGCGATCACCGCGACGCCGGCCGGGATCGAGAGCGGCACCAGGAGCGCGAGCATGTCGACGTCGCGGGCGTCGCTCAGGAGCAGCAGCAGCACCAGCGATACGATGGTCGCCGCGAAGGGTACGGCGAAGCCGGGGTCGCGCAGGTTGCGGCGGTACTCCCAGGTCGCCCACAGCGTCATCGGCCACACCGGGAAGAGCGACCACGCAAACGTCTTCGCGATGTCGGCCAGCTCGGTGAGCGCCGGCGGGTGGCTGATGTTGTCGACCTGCCACGCGATCCAGCCGGCGAAGTAGTCGGGCGCCTTGATCGCGAGCAGCCATGGCCACGCCAGCACGAAGGGCGCCAGGACGATCAGCCCGAGACCGACGGCGAGCGCGAAGCTCCGCTGCCGGAACGGCGCGGAGATCGGGAGCACGAGCAGCACCGCCGCGAGGGGCTGCGCGAGCGCGGCGAGCCCCTTGGCGAGGAACGCCACGCCGGCGCCGACGCCGAAGGCGACGGCACCCTTGTACGGCTTGCGGTGGGAGATCGCGACGCCGTAGTACGCCGCCGCGAGCCCGGCGACCATCGCCGTTTCGGCGGTCGCTTCGTGGGCGTGCCACATGAACCCGGCCGCGCCCATGAACGCGAGCATCGAGAGATCGCCTTCGCGCTTGCCGTAGAGCTCGCGCGCGGCGAGGCGGACGAACCACAGCGCAGTGAACACGAAGAGCGCGCTCGCGAAACGGGCTGCGTCGTGCGGGGGCAGCACGCCGCCGAGCAGCTTGACGAAGAGCGCCGCGACCCAGTAGTAGAGCGGTCCGTCTTCGTAGAACGGCTCGCCCGCGAGCATCGGGCGCAGCCAGTCGCCGCCCGTGAGCATCTGGTGGACGATGCCGATGCCGAGCGCGTCCTCGGTCTTCCACGGGTCGTGCCCGACCAGCCCGGGGAGCAGGAAGGCGGCGGCGAGCGCCGCGAGCGGCCAGGACGTGAGCGGCAGCGGGATCCGCTGCTGGTACCACCGGGTCGGATGCGCCGGCACCGGTGAGCCTATTGGATGGTCTTCAACGACTCGGCGCGCTCGAGGAACTCCGACCCCGGTAGAGCCGTGGGAACGAGCGCGAGTGCGAGACGACGCGACATGCGCGCGATTTTACCGCCGGCCACATCGCGGCCCACGCGGGCCGGCCACGGCGGGGGCACAAAAAAAGGCAGCCGAAGCTGCCTTTCTCCTCCCGGGTGCGGGGCCTCAGGTCGAGGCCGGGGGCTTCGCCGCCGGCCTTCGCGCCGCGGGTGTACTTCTGCTTGAACCGTTCGACCCGGCCGGCGGTGTCGACGATCTTCTGGCGGCCGGTGTAGAACGGGTGGCAGGCCGAGCACACCTCGACGTGCAGCTCCTTGCCGAGCGTCGAGCGGGTCTTGAACGTGTTCCCGCACGAGCAGATGACGTTGATTTCCTTGTAGTCCGGATGGATACCGGTTTTCATGGCGAGCGTCCTTTCTGTCTGGCTCGGTCTCGCGGTCCACGCGCGTGATTGCGCGTCGAGAGCGCGTTGCGAGCCGGTTCGGAGAGGGCGGGATTATCCCGGAAAACGGTCCGCCGGGCAATGCGCCCGTTACCCTCGCCGCATGGAATCGAAGAAGTCGCCGTTCGACTTCGTCGCCTTGATCTTGTCGACGAGGAACTCCGCCGCCTCGAGGTCGTCCATCGGGTAGAGGAGCTTGCGCAGCACCCAGACCTTCTGCAGGATCGGCTGCTCGATCAGCAGCTCCTCGCGGCGGGTGCCGGAGCGGTTGACGTTGATCGCCGGGAAGATGCGCTTCTCGTACATCCGGCGGTCGAGGTGGATCTCCATGTTGCCGGTGCCCTTGAACTCCTCGTAGATCACGTCGTCCATGCGCGAGCCGGTGTCGATCAGCGCGGTCGCGAGGATGGTGAGGCTGCCGCCTTCCTCGATGTTGCGCGCGGCGCCGAAGAACCGCTTCGGCCGCTGCAGCGCGTTCGCGTCGACGCCCCCGGTGAGCACCTTGCCCGAGGCCGGCACGACGGTGTTGTAGGCGCGCGCGAGCCGCGTGATCGAATCGAGCAGGATGACCACGTCCTTCTTGTGCTCCACCAGGCGCTTCGCCTTCTCGATCACCATCTCGGCGACCTGCACGTGGCGCTGCGCCGGTTCGTCGAAGGTCGAGGCCACCACCTCGCCGCGCACGGTGCGCGTCATCTCGGTCACTTCCTCGGGCCGTTCGTCGATCAGCAGCACGATCAGGACGACGTCGGGGTAGTTGGCCGTGATGGCGTGCGCGAGCTGCTGCATCAGCACCGTCTTGCCTGCCTTCGGCGGCGAGACGATCAGGCCGCGCTGGCCCTTGCCGATCGGCGCGATGATGTCGATGATGCGCGCGGTGATGTTCTCCTCGGCCTTGATGTCGCGCTCGAGCTTGAGCAGCTCGTCCGGGTGCAGCGGGGTCAGGTTCTCGAACAGGATCTTGTGCTTCGACGCCTCCGGCGGCTCGGCGTTGACCTTGTCGACCTTGACCAGCGCGAAGTAGCGCTCGCCGTCCTTGGGCGTGCGGATCTCGCCCTCGATCGTGTCGCCGGTGTGCAGGTTGAAGCGGCGGATCTGCGACGGCGAGACGTAGATGTCGTCGGTCGAGGCGAGGTAGGACGTGTCGGGCGAGCGCAGGAACCCGAAGCCGTCGGGCAGCACCTCCAGCGTGCCGTCGCCGTAGATCGCCTCGCCTTTCTTGGCGCGGTTCTTGAGCAGCGCGAAGATGAGCTCCTGCTTGCGCATCCGGTTCGCGCCGTCGACTTCGTACTGCGTCGCCATCTCGATGAGCTGGCTGACGTGGAGCTGCTTGAGTTCGGAGAGGTGCATCGCGTTCGCAGTCTTCTGGGTGATTTGAGCCCGGTGAGGGGGCTTGGGAGGGGATGGCGGCGCGGCAGGCGCGGGCGCCGCATCTGCGGGCCCCGCTGCTGCTTCGGATGCTAGCGCGGGCCCGGTCTCGTGGCCAGCGGCGGGGCCGGGTGCCGCGGACTCGACCTCGGCGGTGTCGGCTTTCTTGTTCAACGGGCGGGGGGCTTCTCGCGGGTGGGGGTGCCCGGTGGTGCGCGACGGGCGGCGCGGGAACGGCGGGGGGAGGGGGTCAGATGTTGCTGTCGAGGAACGCGGTCAGCTGCGACTTCGAGAGCGCGCCGACCTTCATCGCCTCCATGTTGCCGTTCTTGAAGAGCATCAGCGTGGGGATGCCCCGGATGTTGTACTTCTTCGGCACTTCGACGTTGTCGTCGACGTTCAGCTTGGCGATCTTGAGCTTGCCGTCGTACTCCTTGGCGACCTCGTCCAGGATCGGGGCGATCGCCTTGCACGGTCCGCACCATTCGGCCCAGTAATCGACGAGCACCGGGACGCCCGACTTCAGCACCTCCGGCTCGAAACTGTCGTCGGTCACGTGCACGATGTGCTCGCTCATTCGGGTCCTCTCGGGGCGGTGCAGGGGTGGTGGCGCTGAAGGCTGGCGGCGCGCGAACTCGCGCAGGCCGTCGTACTGCCATCTCTTTAGCGCATATCGTAGCAAAAAAGGCTGCTTCAAGGGGCATCTCCCGCGCCGGGGCGGGATGGAGGTCCCCCGGGGCCCGGCAAGCACGCTCCGGGGCGGTGAGGCCCCGGGCCAGTGCGCCGGGAGGCGCGTGCTACCATGGCCGCGACCCCTCGCCGTGGGGACGCCATGACCTACGTCGTCACCGAAACCTGCATCAAGTGCAAGTACACGGACTGCGTGGACGTGTGCCCGGTCGACTGCTTCCGGGAGGGCCCGAACATGCTGGTCATCGACCCCGACGAGTGCATCGACTGCACGCTCTGCGTCGCCGAGTGCCCGGTCGAGGCGATCTATGCCGAGGACGACGTCCCCCCCGACCAGCGTGCGTTCATCGCCCTCAACGCCGAGCTCGCCAAGGCGTGGAGACCGATCGTCGAGCGCAAACCCGCCCCGTCCGACGCCGACGAATGGGCGAAAATCAAGGAGAAGGCGAAGCTGCTGGAGCGCTGAGCCGGCGTCAGCCGAACGGCCGGGTTCCCACGCCCGCGGCGCTGGTCTAACATGCCTACACGGTCGACCGGGAAGGAGGGCAGGCCATGCTCACCAAGGAAATCCTCCGGATCAAGGGGACGGTGCTGTACACGATCGCGCCCGAGGGCCGATTGTGGGACGCGGTGGGCTCGATGGTGGAGAACGACATCGGGTCGCTCGTCGTCATGCACCACGGCCGCCTCGTCGGCATGCTCACCTTCCGCGAGGTGCTCGCTGCGCTGCACCGCTTCCACGAGGACTTCGCCAAGCTCAAGGTCGAGGACGTCATGGTCAAGGAGCCGAAGTCGGTCGGCCCCGACACCGACGTCGACGAGCTGCGCCGGGCGATGCTCGAGAGCCACGCCCGCTACATGCCGGTGATGGACGGCGCGACGCTTACCGGCGTGCTGTCTTTCCACGACGTCGCCAAGGCGGTGCTCGAAGAGCAGACGTTCGAGAACCGCATGCTGAAGGGTTACATCAAGAACACGCTCGAGTGAGCCCGCCGGGCCGCCCCAAGGGCGAACCGCTGCGCGAGGGCAGTCCGCTGAGCCCGGCCGCGGCGCAGGCGATCCTCGCCGAGCACTTCGCGCCCTGGGTGCAGGCGCTCGGGCTCACCGTCGAGGCGGTCGCGGCCGACGCCGCCACGCTCCGACTGCCGTTCGGCCCGCAGCTCGTGCGGGTGGGCGGGACGGTCTGCGGGCAGGCGCTGATGACCGCCGCCGACACCGCGATGGTCATCGCCGTTTCCGCCGCGCTCGGCGGTTTCCGCCCGATGGCCACCGTCGGGCAGACGATCTCCTTCCTCCGGCCGGTTGCCGACGACGACGTGCTCGTCGAGGCGCGCGTGCTGCGGCTCGGCCGCACGCTCGCGTTCGGCGAGATCTCCCTCCGGGCAGCGGGGTCGGGCGCGCTCGCCGCCCACGCCACCACCACCTACGCGCTCCCGTCGGAGCGCTGACACCTTTGCGGTTCCTGGCGGGCGCACGTCGCGCCCGGCTCCAGCTCGCCTGCCGTCGGCGGCAATAGTTCACGCATCGGGGCCGGCACTGGGCTTGACAGTCGCGGCGATATGATTAAAAGTTTAGACGCGTTTACCGATCTCCGGAGTGTGCGATGCACAAGAACTACATGCGGGCGATGCCGCGGGAGTGGCGCGGCATGGCGCGCGTCTTCGTCGCGCTCGGCGACGAGCACCGGCAGCGGATCCTGCTCACGTTCGACCGGGGCGAGGAGCTGAACGTCGGCGCGATCGCCGCCGTGTCCACGCTCTCGCGGCCCGCGGTCTCGCACCATCTCAAGATCCTGCACCAGGCCGGGGTGCTCAAGCGCGAGAAGCGGGGCAAGGAGACCTGGTTTCAGGTCGATCGCGCCGCGCTCGTCGCTGCGCTCGAGACGGTGCTCGCGTACGTCAAGGAGCACGCATGAGACCGCCGGGCCGCCCCAAGGGCGAATCGCTAGCGCAAAGCGCTAGGGTGGTGCGATGAACGCCGGCGAGCGCAGCCAGTTCGGCCTCCTCGCGGAGCGGCGCTTCGGTCCGTTCTTCGGGGTGCAGTTCCTCGGCGCCTTCAACGACAACGTCTTCAAGCAGGCGCTGGTGATCCTGATCGCCTTCCACGCCGCCGGGTTCGCGGGCCTCGCGCCGGAGGTGATGGTGAACCTCGCGGGCGGGCTCTTCATCCTGCCCTTCTTTCTCTTCTCCGCCACCGCCGGGCAGCTCGCCGACAAGTACGACAAGGCGCGGATCATCCGCCTGGTCAAGGTGCTCGAGATCGCGATCATGGCGATCGCGGCGGCCGGGTTCATCCGGCACGACGTGGTCCTGCTGCTCGCGGCGCTCTGCCTGCTCGGGTTCCACTCGACCCTGTTCGGGCCGGTGAAGTACGCGATCCTGCCCCAGGCGCTGCACGAACCGGAGCTCGTCGGCGGCAACGCGCTGGTCGAGACCGGCACGTCGCTCGCGATCCTCGCCGGCACCATCCTCGGCGGCCTGCTGATCGCGCTGCCGTCGGGGCCCGGGCTCCTCGTGCCGGTCGTGACGATCGGGGTCGCGGTGCTCGGCTACGCGGTCAGCCGCTTCGTGCCGCTCGCGCCGCCGCCGCAGGCCGATCTCGCGATCGACTGGAATCCGTTCACCGAGACCTGGCGCAACCTCGAGTTCACCCGGCGGAACCGCGCGGTGTTCCTGTCGATCCTCGGCGTGTCGTGGTTCTGGTTCTTCGGCGCGCTGATGATCGCGCAGTTCCCGGCGTACGCGAGGACCTGGCTCGGCGGCGACGAGGGCGTCGCCACGGCGCTCTTCGCCACGCTCTCGATCGGGATCGGCGTGGGCTCGCTCCTCTGCGAGCGCATGTCCGGCCACAAGGTCGAGATCGGCCTGGTGCCGTTCGGATCGATCGGGCTCACCGTCTTCGCCCTCGACCTCTTTTTCGCGACCCCCTCGACGCCGATCGCGGGCACGGCCGGCATCGGTGCGTTCCTCGCCGCGCCCGGCTCGATCCGCATCCTCGCCGACATCGCGCTGATCGGGCTGTTCGGCGGGTTCTACATCGTGCCGCTCTATGCGCTGATCCAGAGCCGCTCGGACCGCTCGCACCAGTCCCGCATCATTGCGGGCAACAACATCCTGAACGCTCTCTTCATCGTCGCGGCCGCGCTGGTCGGCGCCGGCTTCCTCTCGCTCGGCGCGACGGTGCCGCAGCTCTTTCTGCTGACCGCCGTCCTGAACGCCGCGGTCGCCGCGTTCATCTACGCGCAGGTGCCGGAGTTCCTGATGCGGTTCCTGGCGTGGCTGCTCGTCCACTCGGTCTACCGCGTCGAGAAGTCGGGCCTCGAGAACATCCCCGAGGAGGGGCCGGCGGTGCTCGTCTGCAACCACGTGAGCTTCGTCGACGCGGTGGTGATCATGGCCGCGTGCCGGCGGCCGATCCGGTTCGTGATGGACTACGCGATCTTCAAGGTCCCGGTGCTCAGCTTCATCTTTCGCACCGGCGGTGCGATTCCGATCGCGCCGCGCAAGGTCGACCCGGGGATGATGGAGCGGGCGTTCGACGAGGTCGCCGCGTCGCTCCGCAGCGGCCAGCTGGTCGGGATCTTCCCGGAAGGGCGGATCACCGACACGGGCGAGATGTACCCGTTCCGTCCCGGCATCCAGCGGATCGTCGAGGAGACGCCGGTGCCGGTGGTGCCGCTCGCGCTGCGCGGGCTGTGGGGCAGCTTCTTCAGCCGCAAGGGCGGGCCGGCGATGACAAAGCCCTTCCGCCGCGCGCCGTTCGCGAAGATCGGCCTGGCGGCGTCGCGGCCCGTCCCGCCGGAGCGCGCGAGCCCCGAGGCGCTGCAGGCCGAGGTGCAGGCACTGCGCGGGGACTGGCGCTGACGACGGCGACGGACGGGGAGACGAAATGACCTGGCTCATCGGAGCTCTGATCGGCGCGGCGCTCGGCGTCGCGATCGACCGGGACGCGTGGCTCGCGGGCGCGATCATCGGCGGGGTCATCGGGTGGCTCGTCGGGCGGAAGCGGCTAATCGACAAGGACGATCGCTACGCGGCGCTCGAGCGGCGGCTGCAGGCGCTCGAGCAGCGGCTGGACCGGTTCGACGGCCGGCGCGCCACGCCGGAACCGCCAGCGGAGCCGGCACCGGAGTTGGTAGAGCCGAGTGCGCCGGCCGCGCCGATGCCGGTCGCGGAACCGGCGCGCACTGCACCCGTGGCGCCGGCGTCGGAGCCGGCGACGATGGCGGCGCCGGTCGCGCACATGGATGAGGCGCTCCCGGCTGCGGCGGAAGCGCCCGCGCCGCGATCGAAGGGACTCGAGGATTCGGCGATCTGGCGCTGGCTCACCGGCGGGAACACGGTCGTTCGCGTCGGCGTCGTCGTGCTGTTCTTCGGCGTCGCATTCCTGCTCCGCTACGCGTACGAGCACGTGCACGCGCCGATCGAGTT
The DNA here is from genome assembly GCA_963789885.1 of uncultured beta proteobacterium. Classification (GTDB taxonomy): domain Bacteria; phylum Pseudomonadota; class Gammaproteobacteria; order Burkholderiales; family SG8-39; genus DATEDA01. The sequence continues at coordinate 45,888 of CAWBNB010000037.1, forward strand.
GCGGCTCGCCGGGGTCACGGCCGGCGCGATCGCGCTGCTCGCGTTCGGCTGGCGCCTGCGCGAGCGGCGTACCGGCTACGCGCTCGCCCTCCAGGGCGGCGGGATCGGTGTGCTGTACCTCGTGATCTTCGCGGCGTTCAAGCTCTACAACCTGATTCCGCCGGCGCCGGCGTTCGCGCTGCTCGTCGGCGTGGCCGCATTTTCGGCGGTCGTCGCGGTAATCCAGGACTCGCGCTCGCTTGCGGTGCTCGGCGTCTCTGGCGGCTTCCTCGCGCCGATCCTCGCGTCGAGCGGCGGCGGCAGCCACGTGATGCTCTTCAGCTACTACGCGGTCCTGAACGCCGGCATCCTCGGCATCGCGTGGTTCAAGGCGTGGCGGGTCCTGAACCTCGTCGGCTTCGGATTCACCTTCGCGATCGGCACGCTCTGGGGCGTCCAGCTCTACCGGCCGGAGCAGTTCGCGACGACCGAGCCGTTCCTCGTGCTCTTCTTCCTCTTCTACCTGGCGATTCCGCTCGCCTTCGCGCACCGTCAGGCGGGCAGGCTGGAGCGCTACGTCGACGCGACGCTCGTCTTCGGCGTGCCGCTCGTCGCGTTCGGCCTGCAGGTCGGACTCGTGCGCGGGATCGAGTACGGCGCGGCGTGGAGCGCGCTCGCGCTGGCCGCGCTGTATCTCGTGCTCGCGAAGGCGGTCTGGGGCCGTGCCGGCGAGCGGCTCCGGTTGCTCGCCGAGAGCTTCCTCGCGCTCGGCGTCGTGTTCGGGACGCTCGCGATCCCGCTCGCGCTCGAGGGGCGATGGACCTCGGCGGCCTGGGCGCTCGAAGGCGCGGCGATCGTCTGGGTCGGCGTGCGGCAGCAGCGGCTCGCGGCGCGGCTCTTCGGTCTCGCGCTCCAGTTCCTCGCCGGGCTTGCGTTCCTCGCCGACACGAGCGGGGCAATCGGCGCGCTGGCGATCGCGAACAGCTTCTATCTCGGCTGCCTGTTCGTCGCGCTCGGCGGACTGTTCTGCGCGTGGTATCTCGACCGGCACCGCGAGCGGGTCAGCCGCGGCGAGCGGGCGGCGGCGCACGTGCTCTTCGGCTGGGGGATCCTGTGGTGGGTGGCCGGCGGTCTGCACGAGATCGACCACCACGTCGGCCATCCCTATCGCGAGCAGGCGGCGCTGCTCTTCTTCACCGGCTCGTGCGTCGCGTTCAGCGGGCTGCACACCCGCCTCGACTGGCGTGCCGCACGCTACGCGGCCCTCGCCCAGCTTCCGCTGATGATCGGCAGTGCGATTGCGGCGGCCGACGCCTACACCCATCCGTTCGTGCGCATCGGCTGGATCGCGTGGCCGGTTGCGTTCGCCGTGCACCTACTCGTGCTCCGGCGCCACGAGACGCCGAACAGCCGCTATCAATACTGGCTGCACGCCGCCGGCCTCTGGCTGTTGGCTGCGCTCGGGACGTGGGAGGTCGGCTGGGCAATCGACCACCTGGTCCGGGGCAAGGCGGTCTGGCCGCTGATCGCCTTTGCGCTCGTGCCCGGAGCGCTGCTCGCCCTGCTCGCGCTGCGCGGGACGCGTCTCGGCTGGCCGGTCGCTGCGCATCGCGACGCCTACCTGGTCGCGGGCAGCGCGCCGCTCGCCGTCTTCCTCGTGCTGTGGGCGCTCCTGGTGAATTTCCTGTCGACCGGCGACCCGTCGCCGCTGCCGTACGTCCCGATCCTGAACCCGCTCGACCTCGCGGTGCTCGGCGCGGTGCTCGTCGTCGCGCTCTGGTTCGTCGAGGGCCGCAAGCTCGCGATTCCGGCGTTCGCGATCGGATCGCCGGCGGCGGGTTACGGCCTCTGCGCGGCGGCGGCGTTCGTCTGGGTGAACGCCGTGCTGCTCCGGACGCTGCATCACTGGGCGGGCGTGCCGTTCGACCTGGAGCGGATGCTGCGCTCCGATCTCGTCCAGACGTCGTTTTCGATCCTGTGGACGCTGATCGCGCTCGCGACGATGGTGCTCGCGACGCGTCGCGGCCTGCGGGCGGCCTGGCTCGCCGGCGGCGCGCTGCTGCTCGTCGTGGTCGCGAAACTGTTCGTCGTCGACCTGTCCAACGTCGGCACGATCGCCCGCATCGTGTCGTTCATCGGCGTCGGCGTGCTGATGCTCGTCGTCGGTTACTTCTCGCCGGTGCCGCCGAAAGTCCGCGAGGAACCCAGATGAGACGTCTCGCTCCGTTCCTGCTGCTCCTGCCCGCGCTGGCCGCCGCCGAGCGGCCGCAGGATTTCGCCTATGGCATCCCGCTCGCGGTCGACGGCCGGGAAGCGTTCTACCAGGTCGAGGTGCCCCGGGCGGTGTACGACGGCGTGGTCCGCGCCGATCTCGGGGACGTGCGCGTCTTCAATGCCGCGGGCGAGGTCGTCCCGCACGCGCTGCGGCCGCGCCTGACCGCGACCAGGGCCGTGTCGCCACCGGCGCAGGCGCCGCTGTTCCCGCTCCGCACCGACGCTCCGGCGGGGATCGACGGTCTCGACCTGCGGGTCGAGAAATCCGGCGACCGCACGGTTGTCAGTCTTCGCACGCGCGACGGCAAGCCGGCGGGCGGGACGAAGCTGGTGGGCTACGTGGCCGACGTGAGCGGTCTCGATGCAGTGGTGCGGGCAGTCGTGCTCGAGCTGCCGCCGAACGTGGACAACGTGACGACTCGCGTGATGCTGGAGGCGAGCGACGACCTGCGGCAATGGACGACGCTCGCGTCGGGCGTGAGCGTCCTCAGGCTCGCGGCGGGCGGCGAGCGGCTCGAGCAGCTGCGGATCGAGTTCCCGGCGCGCAAGGCGAAATACCTTCGTTTGACCTGGCCCGGGCGCGGGAGGCCGCTGGAGCTCGCGGGCGTCGCGGTCGAGCCGGGAGAGACGATCGTCGAAGCGCCACGCCAGTGGCACGAGGTGCCGGGCGCCGCGGTCAAAGACAGGCCGGGCGAGTTCGAGTTCGACCTCGGCGGTCAGCTTCCGGTCGACCGGCTGCGCGTTGCGCTCCCGCAGCCCAACACCGTAGCCGTGATCGAGATCCTCGCGCGCGCGAAGCACGCGGACCCTTGGCGGGCGGTGACGCGGACGACGGTCTTTCGCCTGAACCGCGAGGGCGAGGAGCTCAAGAGCCCTGACATCGCGATCGGCGGCACGGCCGACCGGTACTGGCTCGTGAAGATCGATCCGCGCGGCGGCGGAATCGGCGGCGGACGGCTTGCGCTCGGCGCCGGATGGGTACCGCACCGGCTCGTGTTCGCCGCGCGCGGCGCAGCGCCGTTTCAACTGGCCTATGGCAGCCGGGAAGCGAAACCCGCGGCGTACGCCATCGCGACGCTGGTTCCCGGCTACAAGGACGAAGCCACCCTCGGCGTCGGATCGGCGCAGCCGGGTGCCGGAGCCCCGACGGTCGCGATCGGCGCCGCGCAGACTGCGGCGCCACAGCCGCTCGGTGGTGAGCAGGCGACGCGCGAGAGAATCGACTGGAAGCGCTGGGCGCTCTGGGCCAGCCTGGTGCTCGGCGTCGCGGTGCTGGGCCTGATGGCGCTCGGACTCTGGCGGCAGATGTCGAAGCCCGCCGACCCGCCGCAACAGTAGGAATTCCCGACGACCTAGCGCCGCCCGCTCCGCCCCCAGACGTACCGCACGACGCGCTGCCATCGGCTCTGCGGCTGCGCCAGCGGATTGCGCATCTTCTGCGCGTCCCGGTCGCGCTCGACGCTTTTCTTCACCTGCTCGTGGATCTGGCGCATGGTCAGCCCGCCGGGGCCCTTCAGCTTGTCGGGATCGTCGGTCGCCATAGCAGTCGAATGCTAAACTCGATTGCGTTTGGACGACACTCATGTCCGGCAACACGATCGGCAAGCTCTATTGCGTGACCTCGTTCGGCGAGAGTCACGGGCCCGCGTACGGCGGGGTCGTCGACGGCTGCCCGCCGGGCATGGCGCTCGGGGCCGCGGACATCCAGCAGGAGCTCGACCGGCGGAAGCCCGGCACCTCGCGTCACGTGACCCAGCGGCAGGAGTCCGACGCGATCGAGATCCTCTCCGGCGTCTTCGAGGGCCGCACGACCGGGACGCCGATCGGCTTCCTGATCCGCAACGAAGACCAGCGGAGCAAGGATTACAGCAAGCTCGCCGACACGTTCCGTCCGGGGCACGCCGACTACACCTACTGGCAGAAGTACGGCATCCGCGACTATCGCGGCGGCGGGCGCGCGTCGGCACGCGAAACGACGATCCGGGTCGCCGCCGGGGCGATCGCGAAGAAGTGGCTCCGGGAGCGCTACGGCGTGGTGATCCGCGGGCACCTCGCGCAGCTCGGTCCCATCCCGATCGAATTCAAGTCGTGGGAGGCGGTCGGACGGAACGCATTCTTCGCCCCCGATGCGGCGGTCGTGCCGCGGCTCGAGCAGTTCATGGACGAGCTGCGGCACGCCGGCGATTCGTGCGGCGCGAGGGTGCGAGTCGTTGCCGAGAGCGTCCCCGTCGGCTGGGGCGAACCGGTCTATGACCGGCTGGACGCCGACATCGCCTACGCGATGATGGGCATCAACGCCGTCAAGGGCGTGGAGATCGGCGCGGGGTTCGCGTCGATCACGCAGAAGGGGAGCGAGCACGGCGACGAGCTGAGGCCCGAGGGCTTTCTGTCGAACAACGCCGGCGGCACGCTCGGCGGCATCTCCACCGGACAGGACGTCGTGGTCGGTATCGCGCTCAAGCCGACCTCCAGCATCCGCGTGCCCCGCCGCTCGATCGACCGGCAGGGGCAGCCCACGACGGTCGAGACCACCGGCCGCCATGACCCGTGCGTGGGCATTCGCGCAACGCCGATTGCGGAAGCGATGCTGGCGATCGTGCTGATGGACCACGCGCTGCGCCACCGCGCCCAGTGCGGCGACGTCACGCCGCCCGCTCCTCCGATTCCCGGCAAGGCCGGCTGAGCGGCGGGCTCAGCGCGGCGTCGGCGTCGTCGGCGCGGGCGCGACCGTTTTCGCGACCGCGAGGTAGGCGTAGAGCAGCCTGAGATCCAGCGAGAGCCCGGAGCGCGCCGCCTCCGTGGAGTGCTTGTCCCATGCGCTCTGCGCACGGTCGAGCTGTCCGGTGAGGATGTTGCCGGTGAGCGAGGCGGTGAGCAGGTACTGCGTGTGGCTCGACGACAGTTCCTTGCCGGCCGCGAGGATCTCGTCGGCGTACCGCGCCATCGCCGGCGCCTCGCGCGCGCCGGCCGCGCGGAAGAGCTGCAGCCACTGCCGATCCTCCGCGGCCAGCCGCTTGTAGCAGGGGGCGTGCTCGAACCGCGACCAGATCGCATCGGCCTCCGCCGGCTCGAGCACCGGGTTGGCGATCCGCGCGACGTGGAAGAGCGAGTGTAGCCAGACGTCGTAGGTCTGGGCGTCGACGCAATCCAACCCGCGCATCTTCGACAGCTCCAGGTTCTTCTCGAGGTCCGCCGGGATGCCGAGCGCGACCGGCGGCTTCGCCTCGAGGTAGAAGTCGCGCGCATAGCGGGCGCGCCGCGCGAGCTCGATCCGCTCGAGGAAGTCGTCGCCGTCGTAGGAGAGCGGGCGCACCACGCGCTTGCGGCTCTCCAGCATGGCGACGATCGGGATGCCCTCGGCGCCGATCCGCGTGAGATCGCCGGCGCCGCTCTGCAGGAACCGGTAGCGCGACGCGTTGAGGTCGAGGTACGGCGCGTAGTCCGAGTTCACCGGTGCGGCGTACGACAGGAAGAGCGGGTGCAGCGAGTCCTTGCCGCCCAGCCGGCGGATGTCGAGGTCGCCGACGCGCTGCACGTGCACCTTGCGCAGCTCCGCCGCGACGCCCGGCATCTGGAACACGTCGTAGAGCGGCCGCGCGAGCGTCTCGCGCTCGCCGGCGACGATCAGCAGGTCGGAGTCGGTCGCGGCGTAGATCGCGTAATCGGGAAAGTTGTCGGCGAGCGCGCGCAGCACCGAGGCGACCAGGCTCGGGTCGATCTCGTACAGCTGGAACCACTGCACCATCACGCCGCCCGGGTTGAGATAGCGGCGCACGTGGCGGTAGAACTCGGTCGTGAACAGGCTCGAGACGCCGCTCACCCACGGGTTGGACGGCTCCGACACGATGATGTCGTAGCGCTCGTTGTGGGTGGAGAAGTAGGTCTTCGCGTCGTCGAACACGATGCGGCTGCGCGGGTCGGCGAACGCCGACGCGTTGCGCGCCGCGAACGCGCGCGAGGCCTCCGCCATCGCCGGCTCGATCTCGATCGTGTCCACGCGCTCGATCGTCGTGGCGGCGAGCATCGTGTGCGTCGTGAGCCCGGTGCCGATGCCGATGATCGCGACGCGCTTCGCGTCGGGCTTGTGCGCGAGCGGCACCGCGGCGGTGAGCACCATCGTCACCTCGTCGGAGATCCGCGCGCCCTCCTCGAGGTTGATCGCCCCGTCCGACTTGCCGTTGGTGCGCAAGGACAGTCCCTCGCGGAACTGCAGCAGCGCGACCGAGGTCGTCTTGCCGTCGCGGTAGAACTTGAGCTCGGCGTCCTGCGCGGTGTAGAGATCGCCGCGGCGAAAGACGCCGGACGCCATCTTGTGCGGGTCGAGCGTGACCGCGAAGGCAACGACTGCGAGCGCGGCGATCGCGCCGAGCGTCAGGCCGAGGGTGAGTCCGCCCGGCAGCGGTTCGCCGACCGGTCGCGAGGTCCGCGTGCGCACCTGGCTGCCGATCGCGAGGCGCCACAGCAGCACGAGCCCGAGGGCGAGATCCAGAGCGGCACCGGCGGTGATCAGCCCCTTCAGCCCGAGGAGCGGCATGCCGACGTGCGCGGCGAACACCACGCCGGCGATCGAGCCGAGCGTGTTCGACGCGTACACCGCGCCGATCGACCGCTCGCCATGGCCGGCGGCGAGGAGCGCGTAGGTGATGAGCGGCAGCGTCATCCCGGCGCAGAAGGCGGCCGGGAACATCATCGCGAGCGCGATGCCGTGGCTCGCGACGAGGAAGATGCCGTAGCCCGCGTCGGTCTTGGCGGTCCCGCGGATCACGAGCTGCATCATCTCGAAGGCCGCGCCGTACAGCGGCAGCGTCGCGAGCGCGCAGAGCCCCATGACGATCTGCACCACGCCGAGGAATGCTAGCGGGCTGCGTGCACGGTCGATGCGGCTGCGCACCCAGTACCCGCCGCACGCGAGCCCGAGGATGAACGCCGACAGCATCAGCTCGAACGAATGGGTCGCCGCGCCGAGCACGAGCGTGAGCATCCGGATCCAGCCGACCTCGTAGATGAACGACGCCATCCCGGTCAGACCGGCCACCAGGAGGAGCAGGCGCCACGGCGCGTCCGCGCCGCGCGACTCGACGCGTCGCGCGAGCGTCAACGACGCGACGCGCGCGGGGTCGGGGTCGCGTCCCGGCGCGATGAGCCAGACGATCGCGGCAAGGGCGAGGTTGAGCACGCCGGCGGCCTGGATCGTACCCGGCAGCCCCAGCCGCTCGATCATCACGAACCCGCTCGCGAGCACGCCGACCGCCGCGCCGAGGCTGTTCGTGAAGTAGAGCATCGCGAGCGACTCGCCGGGCCGCTCGGGATGCCGCCGCAGCAGTCCGGCGCTCATGAGCGGGAACGTGGCGCCGAGCAGCACCGATTGCGGCAGGATGAGCAGCGCCGCGAGGAGCCACTTCACCGCGGCCGCGCCAGTGTCGGCGCCGAGCGCCGGGAGGATCGAGTCGTACGCCGCGTTGGTCGTCGCGACGAATACTGGATGGAAGAGGAGCGCGGCGAGCCCGATCACCGCCTCGACGATCGCGTAGCCGCGCAGCAGGTTTCCGAGGCGTGCCGAGAAGCGGCCGGCGAGCCACGCGCCCGCCGCCATCCCGCCCATGAAGAGCGCGAGCACGAGCGTCTGGGCGTAGGCGGCGTGGCCGAGGAAGAGCTTTAGATAGTGACTCCAGATCGACTCGTAGATGAGCCCGGCGAATCCGGAGACCGTGAAGAGCAGGAACAGCGCCGCCCGGCGGCGGGAGGGCGTTGCATCGGGCGCGGGCGGTGCGGACAAAGCGTGTCTTAAGTTGGGTGCCGCGAGCGGACGCCGCAGGCCGGTGCGGATTCTACGGGAACGCAGGTCCGCCAGGTGGCCCCGCGCGCGAATCGGCGTGCGTTCGTGCACGGCGCCGGCGCAGCCCGGCGACTTACGCCCCGGGCGGCGTGCGAAAATCGCGCCCGCGCCGTGTCCGTTCGCCTCCCTCATCTCCGCCTCGGCGGGATCTACTTCACGTACTTCGTCTTCATCGGGGCCTTTTCCCCGTACTTCAGCCTCTACCTCCAGTCGATCGGCCAGGCGGCGTGGCAGATCGGGCTGCTCCTCTCGCTGATGCAGCTCATGCGGATCGTGGCGCCGAACCTGTGGGCGTCGCTCGCGGACCGCCACGGCTGGCGGGCGCGGCTGCTGCGCTCGACGCTGGCGGCCGCGATCGCGGCGTATTGCGGCGTGTTCGCCACCACCGACTTCGCGGGCCTCTTCGTCGTGCTCGCGGCGTTCGCGTTCTTCTCGAGCGCCACGATGCCGCTCGTCGAGGCGATCACGCTCGCGCGGCTCCGCGAGCGCTTCGAGGGCTACGGCCCGATCCGGCTCTGGGGGTCGGTGGGCTTCATCGCCGCGGTGCTCGGGGTCGGCTGGATGCTCGACCGGATCGCGATCGCGAATCTGCTGTGGCTGCTCCTCGCGCCGCTCGCCGCGACGCTCGCGCTCGCCGCGCCGCTGCGGGACGCGCCGGGTCCGCACCGCGCCGCGGGGGAGCGCTTCCTTTCGCTCGCGCTACGCCCCGAAGTGGTGGCGCTGCTCGGTGCGAACCTGCTGATGAACGTCGCGCACGGGCCGCTGTACGCGTTCTACAGCATCTATCTCAACGGGGCGGGCTACAGCAAGACGCTGATCGGCGCGCTGTGGTCGCTCGGTGTCGTGGCCGAGATCGCGGTGTTCATTACCGCGCCCTGGTGGATGCGGCGCTTCGGTGCTCACCACGTCCTGCTCGCCTGCTTCACGCTCGCCGTAGTCCGGTTCGCGCTGATCGGCTGGGGCGTGGGGAGCCTCGGACTGCTCGTCGCTGCGCAGCTCGCGCACGCCGCGACGTTCGGCGCCTGCCACATGGCGTCGGTGGCGCTGATGAACCGCTGGTTCGGCGGCGCGCGGCAGGTGCGGGGCCAGGCGCTGTACATGTCGATTGCGTTCGGCGTGGGCGGCTTCCTCGGCACCGCCGCGAGCGGTCTCGCCTGGGACGCGATCGGCCCGGCGTGGACGTTTACCGCGGCGAGCGGCGCGGCCGCCGCCGGGTTGATTCTGCTCGCCGCCAGAGCGAAACTCTTGCGGGAGGTGTCGGGGCCGGCAGTCGATGCCGCGTCTCCGTCATAGCCTCCGGAGTTCAGGATGCGCCTCCGAATCCTTGCCAGTGCGCTCGTAGGTACCGTCGCCGCAGCGGCGATCGCCGGCTGCGCCACCGTGCACACGACCCAGGCCGGGGCGGTGGGCGTCGATCGGTCACAGGCGATGCTCGTGTCGTCCGCCGAGGTCGACAAGGCCGCCTCCCAGGAGTACGCGAAGACCATCGCCGCCGCGCGGCAGAAGGGCCTGCTCGACCGCGACCCCGCGCAGGTCCAGCGGGTGCGCACGATCGCGAACCGGCTGATCGTCCAGACCGGCGCTTTCCGGAAGGACGCCCCGGGCTGGAAGTGGGAGGTCCACGTGATCACCTCCGACCAGCTCAACGCCTGGTGCATGCCGGGCGGCAAGATGGCCGTGTACACCGCGCTCATCGAGAAACTGAAGCTCACCGACGACGAGCTCGCCGCGATCATGGGCCACGAGATCGCGCACGCGCTGCGCGAGCACGGCCGCGAGCGGGTGTCCCAGCAGATGGCCACCCAGCTCGCGGTCGGGATCGCCTCGGCTGCGCTCGGCCTTGGGCAGGGCGGCTCCCAGCTCGCCGGCATGGTCGCCAACGTGACCTTCACGCTGCCGAACTCGCGCCTGCACGAGCAGGAGGCCGACCGGATCGGCGTCGAGCTCGCCGCGCGCGCCGGCTACGACCCGCGGGCGGCAGTGTCGGTCTGGGAGAAGATGGCGAAGGCGGATGGCGGCTCGCCGCCGCAGTTCCTGTCGACGCATCCCTCGGCGGAGAACCGGATCAAGGACCTCCAGGCCTACGCCGACAAGGTCATGCCGCTCTACGAGGCGGCGGTGCGCAAGCGCGGCTGAGCCCCGCGCGTGGGAGCGGTCGGGCCGTCGCCCTCCGCTATAATTCCCGCTTTCCGGAAGCGCAGGCCGAAAATGGCACCGCAAACCCTCTACGACAAGCTCTGGGCGAGCCACGTCGTGCACGCCGAGGACGACGGCACGACGCTGCTCTACATCGACCGGCACCTCGTCCACGAGGTCACCAGCCCGCAGGCCTACGAGGGGCTGAAGCTCGCCGGCCGCAAGGTCTGGCGCCCGGGGTCGGTGGTCGCGACTGCCGACCACAACACGCCCACGCGCAACTGGGACCAGGGCATCGCCGACCCGACCTCGCGCCTCCAGGTCGACGAGCTCGACCGGAACATGAAGGAGTACGGCGCCAAGGCCTATTTCCCGTTCCGCGACCGCAACCAGGGGATCGTCCACGTGATCGGTCCCGAGCTCGGCGCGACGCTGCCCGGGATGACGCTCGTGTGCGGCGACAGCCACACGAGCACTCACGGTGCGTTCGCCTGCCTCGCGCACGGCATCGGCACGTCCGAGGTCGAGCACGTGCTCGCGACGCAGTGCCTGGTCACGAAGAAGTCGCGCAACATGCTCGTGCTGGTCGAGGGGCGGCTCGGTCGCGGCGTGACGGCGAAGGATCTCGCGCTCGCGATCATCGGCCGGATCGGCACCGCGGGCGGCACCGGCTATGCGATCGAATACGCCGGCGCCGCGGTGCGCGCGCTGTCGATGGAAGGCCGCATGACCCTGTGCAACATGTCGATCGAGGCCGGCGCGCGCTGCGGGATGGTCGCGGCCGACGATACGACGATCAACTATCTCAAGGGCCGGAGGTTCGCGCCGAAGGGCGACGAGTGGGAGCGCGCCGCCGCGGTCTGGCGCACCCTGGTCAGCGACGACAACGCCAAGTTCGACCGCGTGGTGACCATCGACGCGCGCGAGATCAGGCCTCAGGTCACCTGGGGCACCTCGCCCGAGATGGTGCTGCCGGTCGACGCGCGCGTACCCGATCCGGACAAGGAGCGCGACGCGACCAAGCGCGACGGTATCGAGCGTGCGCTCAGGTACATGGCGCTCGAGCCGAACATGCCGCTGACCGCGATCAAGCTCGACAAGGTCTTCATCGGCTCCTGCACCAATTCGCGCATCGAGGATCTACGCGCGGCGGCGGCGGTGGTGCGCGGACGCCGGGTCGCGTCCAACGTGCGTCTGGCGATGGTGGTCCCCGGCTCCGGCCCGGTGAAGGAGCAGGCCGAGCGCGAGGGACTGGACCGCATTTTCAGGGACGCCGGCTTCGAGTGGCGCGAGCCCGGCTGTTCGATGTGCCTCGGCATGAACGACGACAAGCTCTCGCCGGGCGAGCGCTGCGCCTCGACGTCGAACCGCAACTTCGAGGGACGCCAGGGCCCCGGCGGGCGCACCCACCTCGTGAGCCCGGAGATGGCGGCTGCGGCAGCGGTCTCGGGTCATTTCGTCGACGTCCGGAACTGGAGCTGAGGGGAGGCGCCGCACATGGAAAAGTTCACCGTCCACAACGGGCTCGTCGCGCCGCTCGACCGCGCCAACGTCGACACCGACCAGATCATCCCGAAGCAGTTCCTGAAGTCGATCAAGCGCACCGGCTTCGGGCCGAATCTCTTCGACGCGTGGCGCTACATGGACATCGGCGAGCCGGGGATGGACAACGCGAAGCGCCCGCTCAAGCCGGACTTCGTGCTCAACCAGCCGCGCTACCGGGGTGCGACCATCCTCCTCGCGCGCGAGAACTTCGGTTGCGGGTCCTCGCGCGAGCACGCGCCGTGGTCGCTGATGGACTACGGCTTCCGCGCGGTGCTCGCGCCCTCGTACGGCGAGATCTTCTTCAACAACAGCTTCAAGAACGGGTTCCTCCCGATCAGGCTCGCGCCAAGCGAGATCGACCGCTTGTTCCACGACGTGGCCGCGTTCCCCGGCTTCCGCCTCGATCATCGACCTCGCGGCGCAAACCGTCGCCTATCCGGACGGGGCGCGCGCGTTCCAGTTCGAGATCGACCCGTTCCGCAAGCACTGTCTCCTCAACGGCCTCGACGAGATCGGCCTGAGCCTGCGCCACGCCGAGAAGATCCACGCGTTCGAGGAGCGCCGGCAGGCCGAGCAGCCGTGGCTGTTCAGTTGAAGATCGCGGTCCTCCCCGGCGACGGGATCGGCCCCGAGATCGTCGCGCAGGCGGTGCGGGTGCTGCGCGCGCTCGCGCGCGGCGGCCTCGCGTTCGAGCTCGCCGAGGCGCCGGTCGGCGGCACCGCGTACGACGCTTCCGGCGATCCGCTGCCCGATGCGACGCTCGCGCTCGCCAAGGGCGCCGACGCGATCCTCTTCGGCGCGGTCGGTGGCCCGAAGTACGACCAGCTCCCGCGCGCCAAGCGACCGGAGCAGGCGCTCCTGCGGCTGCGGAAAGAGCTCGGGCTCTTTGCCAACCTGCGCCCGGCGACGATCTACCCCGAGCTCGCGGGCGCCTCGACCCTGCGGCCGGAGATCGTCGCCGGCCTCGACCTCCTGATCCTGCGCGAGCTGACCGGCGACATCTACTTCGGGCAGCCGCGCGGCATCCGGACGACCGACGCCGGCGAGCGCGAGGGCTTCGACACGATGCGCTACGCCGAGTCGGAGATCCGCCGCATCGCGCACGCCGGGTTCCGCGCCGCGCGCAAGCGCCAGCGCCGGCTGTGCTCGGTGGACAAGGCGAACGTGCTCGAGACCTCGCAGCTCTGGCGCGAGGTCGTCACCGCCGTCGGAAACGAGTATCCCGACGTCGCGCTCACCCACATGTACGTCGACAATGCGGCGATGCAGCTCCTGCGCGCGCCGAAGCAGTTCGACGTCATCGTGACCGGGAACATGTTCGGCGACATCCTGTCGGACGAGGCATCGATGCTTACCGGCTCGATCGGGATGCTGCCTTCGGCGTCGCTCGACGAGCGCGACAAGGGACTCTACGAGCCGATCCACGGTTCGGCGCCCGACATCGCCGGGCAGGACGTCGCCAACCCGCTCGCGACCATCCTCTCGGCGGCGATGATGTTGCGCTACAGCCTGAACCAGGCTTCGGCGGCGGAACGGGTCGAGGGGGCGGTGCGGAAAGTGCTGGCACAGGGGCTGCGCACGGCCGATATTCACGAGGCCGGGACGACGCGGGTCGGGACGGCGGCAATGGGCGACGCGGTGGTCAAGGCGCTGGGTTAGGCAGAAGCGGATCGAGGGCTAGAGTCATGAGGCGGGTCGGGTTTGTCGGTTGGCGCGGGATGGTCGGCTCGGTGCTGCTGCAGCGCATGCGCGAGGAGCGCGACTTCGAGCTGATCGACCCGGTGTTCTTCACCACGTCGAATGCCGGCGGGCAGGGCCCCGACGTCGGCCGCGGGACGGGCGCGCTCAAGGACGCCCGCTCGGTCGACGAGCTGAAGTCGCTCGACGTCGTCGTCACCTGCCAGGGCGGGGACTACACGAACGAGATCCATCCCCGGCTTCGCGCGGCCGGCTGGAACGGCTACTGGATCGACGCCGCCTCGGCGCTCCGGATGAACAAGGACGCGGTGATCGTCCTCGACCCGGTGAACCTGGAGGTGATCGAGGATGGCCTCGCACGCGGGCTGAAGGATTACATCGGCGGCAACTGCACGGTCAGCCTGATGATCATGGGACTGCACGGGCTCTTCAAGCACGGCGTGGTGGAGTGGATGACGGCGATGACCTACCAGGCCGCCTCCGGCGCCGGCGCGCAGAACATGCGCGAGCTGCTCGCCCAGATGGGCGCTGCGCACGGCGCCGCGGACGCGCTCCTCGCCGATCCCGGATCGGCGATACTGGAGATCGACCGGCGCGTCGCCGATGCGCTGCGGTCCGACCGCATGCCGAAGGAGCATTTCGGCGTGCCGCTCGCCGGGAGCCTGATCGCCTGGATCGACAAGGACCTCGGCAACGGCCAGAGCCGCGAGGAGTGGAAGGCGCAGGCCGAGGGCAACAAGATCCTCGGCCGCACGCAGGCGCCGATCCCGATCGACGGCGTGTGCGTGCGGATCGGGGCGATGCGCTGCCACAGCCAGGCGCTGACGATCAAGCTCAACCGCGACGTGCCGCTCGCGGAGATCGAGGCGATGCTCGCGGAAGCGAACCCGTGGGTGCGCGTGGTGCCTAACGACCGGGAGGCGAGCATTCGCGAGCTGTCGCCGGCCGCGGTCACCGGATCGCTGCAGGTTCCGGTCGGCCGGCTGCGCAAGCTCTCGATGGGCCCGCAGTATCTCGCCGCGTTCACCGTCGGCGACCAGCTGCTCTGGGGCGCGGCGGAGCCCCTGCGGCGGATGCTGCGCATCCTGCTCGAAGGCGCCGGGAGTCGCGTCCGGAGCGGCTCGCGCGAGACGGCGGCGGTGTGATTTGCAGGTCGTAGGGTGCTCGCTGATTGCGGGCAAAATGGCCTGAGAAATAGTTGGCTTGGCGGCTATTCTGAGGAGGTGGATTAGCTTGCATAGCTAACCCCCTGATGCTATGTTAGTTACCTCGGACTAAGTCCCCGAGGGGGGCCCGGTGGGAAAACGAACGATTACAACGACATTGCTGGCGCTTGTGGGGCTTGCGCTGGTGCCGCCGGGGGCGCTGGCAGCCGGGCTGGGGAGGCTCGCTGTTCAGTCGGGCCTCGGACAGCCGCTCCGTGCCGAGATCGAGGTCGCCAACCTCCAGCGCGGCGAAGCCGAATCGCTCTCAGCGCGCATCGCTTCCGCCGAGGCGTTCCGCGAGGCCGGCGTCGAATACGCCGCGATCGTCCCGCAGGTGCGCGCCGCGCTCGAGCGCCGCGGCGACAACCGCTACGTGATCCGGCTCTCGACCCTCAACCCGGTCGAGGAACCCTTCGTCGATCTGCTCGTCGAGCTCAACTGGGCGTCCGGGCGGCTGGTCCGTCAGTACACCTTCCTGCTTGACCCCGCGGACTACAAGGGGTCGCAGCCGATCGCGGCGGCGCCGCCCGCGGTCGCCGCGCCCCAGCCGCCCCAGGCAAGACCGGTCGAGGAACCGAAGCCACCCGAGGTCACCGCGGCGGCGCCACCGGCGCCCGCTCCCGCCCCTTCCCCGGCGCCGGCACCCGCGCCGGCGACTGCGGAGAAGCCCGCTGCCTCCGGCCTCGTCTCCGAGCCCAGCGGCACCTACGAGGTGAAGCAGGGTGACACGCTCGGCAAGATCGCTGCCCAGTACAAGCCGGAGGGCGTGACCGCGCAACAGATGCTGGTTGCGCTGTACCGCGCCAACGAGGACGCGTTCATCAACAAGAACATGAACCTGCTCCGGACCGGACGCGTGCTCAGCATCCCGGATCGCGGCGTGGCCGAAGCGGTCGCTCCGCCCGACGCCAACAAGATCGTCAACGCGCAGTTCCAGGACTTCAACGAGTACCGCGCCAAGCTCGGGCAGGCGGTGGCCACTGCGCCTGCCCCGGCGGAGGCGCCGCAGCAGCGCGCCACCGGCCGGATCGTCGCCAAGGCGGACGAGGCCCCGGCGCCGGCCAAAGCTGCCCCGCGAGACGAACTCCGCATCTCGAAGGCCGAGGCCGCGAAGGGCGCGAAGGCCGCGGCCCAGGCGCGCGCCGACGACATCGCGGCGAGGGACCGTACGATCGCCGAGGCCAACTCGCGGGTGAACGAGCTCGAGAAGAACGTCAAGGACCTCCAGAAGCTGCTCGAGATGAAGAATCAGCAGCTCGCGGACCTCCAGAAGCAGGCGCAGGCGGCGAAGGCCGCCCCTCCGCCTGCGGCCAAGGCGCCGGAGCCGGCGAAGGCGGTGGAGGTCGCGAAGGCGCCTGAGCCGCCAAAGGCCGCGCCGGCGCCCAAGCCCGAGCCGCCAAAGGTCGAAGCGCCGAAGGCAGCCGCGCCGGAGCTGCCGGCTGCCGCGAAGGCGCCGGAACCGCCCAAGCCCGCGCCGCCGGCCGAGAAGCCGGCCGAAGTCGCCGCGGCACCGGTCGCGAAGGCGCCGGAGCCCGAAGCGCCCAAGGCGGCACCGCCGGCGCCCAAACCCGAGCCGCCCAAGGCTGCTGCGACGCCCCCGAAGAAGCCGGCGCCACCGCCACCCGAGCCCAGCCTGCTGGAGACCGTCCTCGACGAGCCGCTGTATCTGGCGGGCGGCGGAGGTGCGATCCTGGCGCTGCTCGTCGGGGGGTACCTCTGGCGAAAAAAACGAAGCGCCAAGCTGGAGAACAGCCTGCTTGGGGTAACGACGACTGATTCGAGCTCGGTTTTCGGCACTACCGGTGGACGTAGCGTCGATACCGGCGGCAGCTCGCTGCAGACCGATTTCAGCCAGAGCGGGATCGGGGCGATCGACACCGACGAGGTCGACCCGGTCGCGGAAGCCGACGTCTATATGGCGTACGGCCGCGACGCGCAGGCCGAGGAGATCCTCAAGGAAGCGCTGCTGAAGGACCCGAACCGGCAGGCGGTGCGGGTGAAGCTGCTCGAGATCTACGCGGCGCGCAAGGACCTGAAGGCGTTCGAGACGACCGCGGGCGAGATCTACGCCGCCACGGGCGGCCAGGGGCCGGAGTGGCAGAAGGCGATGGACCTCGGCCTCTCGATCGACCCGACCAACCCGATGTACGGCGGCAAGCCGGCCGCGGGCGGCGCCTCGCGGTTGCCCGACACCGTGGTCCTGCCGCCGGCAGCAGGCGCTGCAGCCGCGGCGGCGGCCACCGACATCGCCCTCGACCTCGGCACCAGGCCTGCGCCGACGATCGACTTCGATCTCGAGGCGGGCGGCCCGAGAGCGTCGGCCGTGGCACCTGATCTCTCGCTCGACGTCGCGAGCCAGGCGCCCTCGGATCTCGGGTTCGACCTCGACCTCGGCGGCGACTCGCAGAAGCCGGCCGAAGAGCAGAGCGACTTCTCTCCGAGCGGCACGTTCATCATGGACGCCGCCACGAAGAAGGCGGTCAGCGACATGGTGGAAAAGAGCAGCAGCGAGCCGGGTGCGCTCTCCATTGACTTCGAGCTGCCGGGCATGAAGCCCGCGGCCGACGACACGACCCGGATGTCCACCTCGCAGGTCGTGTCGGCGGCCGGCAGCGTCATGGAGTTCAAGCTCGACGTGCCGACCAAGCCGGCGGCCGGGCGCGGGGGGCGTCGACCTCGGCGGCATCAGCTTCGACCTCGGCAAGGGCGGCGCGGCCGCAGGCGCGCCGGTCGACGCGCGCTGGCAGGAGGTGGCCACGAAGCTCGATCTCGCCAAGGCGTACGAGGAGATGGGCGACAAGGACGGTGCGCGCGAGCTCCTGAACGAGGTCATGAAGGAGGGCGACGCGGCGCAGCAGCAGCAGGCGAAGCAGATGATCGACGCATTGAAGTAAGCTGCCGCGGAAAATCCCCGAGGGCCGCGGATGCGGCCTTCGTCGTTTTTGATACATGAGAATTGCGTTAGGGATCGCCTACGACGGCGCGCCGTTCGCGGGCTGGCAGTCGCAGCCTGCGGGGAACACCGTCCAGGACCGCCTGGAGGCCGCGCTGGCGGCGATCGCCGGGGGCGCGGTGCGGCTGATCGCCGCCGGGCGCACGGACGCGGGCGTGCACGCGACCGGCCAGGTTGCGCACTTCGACGCCGACGTCACGCGGCCGGAAGGCGCGTGGGTGCGGGGCACGAATTCGCATTTGCCGGCGGCCGTCGCGGTGCAGTGGGCGGCCGAGGTCGACGGCGAGTTCCACGCGCGCTACTCGGCCACCGCCCGCACCTACGTCTACGTGCTCTACAACCACCCGGTGCGCCCCTCGGTGCTCGCCGGGAAAGTCGGGTGGTTCCATCTCCCGCTCGACGCCGAGCGCATGCAGGCGGCGGCGCAGCTGCTCGTCGGCGAGCACGACTTCAGCGCGTTCCGTTCTGCCGAATGCCAGGCGAAGACCCCGGTGCGGCAACTCTCCGGCGTGACGGTCGAGCGTCGCGGCGACTACGTCCTGTGCGAGCTCTCGGCGAACGCCTTTCTCCATCACATGGTGCGGAACGTCGTCGGCTGCCTGGTGCACGTCGGCAAGGGCGCCGCGCCGCCCGAATGGCTCGCCGGGGTGCTCGGCGGACGGGACCGGAGCCGCGCCGCGGCGACCTTCGGCCCCGAGGGGCTCTACCTCACTCGCGTGACCTATCCGGAGCGGTGGAAGCTGCCGGCGTTCCCGCCTATGCTCCCGTTCGTCGGAGCGAGAGCATGAGAACGCGCGTCAAGATCTGCGGCATCACGTCGCCGGACCACGGCGCGGCAGCGGCACGTCAGGGGGCGGATGCGATCGGGCTGATCTTCTATCCCCCGAGCCCGCGGCTCGTCACCGTGGAGCGTGCGCGCGAGATCGTGGCGGCGCTGCCGCCGTTCGTTGCGCGCGTTGCGGTGTTCGTCAACCCGTCTGCCGCGGAGGTCGACGCGGTCATTCGCGGATGCCGCCCCGATCTCGTGCAGTTTCACGGCGAGGAAACACCAGAGTTCTGCCGAGCGTTCGGACTGCCGTACCTGCGCGCGGTGCGCGTGAGGCGCGGGGTCGATTTGCTAGAATACCTGTCGCCTTTTCACGACGCTGCGGGGTGGCTGCTCGACGCGTACCGGGACGATCTGTACGGCGGGACGGGCGAAGCATTCGACTGGGGCCTGATCCCGCAGCGCCTCGCCCGGCCGGTGGTGCTCTCGGGCGGGATCGATGCGGGGAACGTGGGTGAAGCGATCCGCCGCGTGCGCCCGTGGGCGGTCGACGTCTCGAGCAGCGTCGAGTCGGCGAAGGGCGTCAAGGACGAACGGCTGATCGCCGCGCTCATCGCGGGAGTTCGCAATGCAGATGCATGACCTCCCGGACAGCCGGGGGCACTTCGGACCGTACGGCGGCGTGTTCGTCGCCGAGACGCTCGTCCACGCGCTCGACGAACTGCGGCGCGAGTACGAGCGCTATCGCGCCGATCCCGATTTCCAGGCCGAGCTCCGCTACGAGCTCAAGCACTACGTCGGGCGGCCGAGCCCCGTGTACCACGCGAAGCGCTGGTCGGAGAAGCTCGGCGGCGCGCAAGTTTTCCTCAAGCGCGAAGACCTCAACCACACCGGGGCGCACAAGATCAACAACACCATCGGTCAGGCACTCCTCGCGCGGCGGATGGGCAAGCGGCGGGTGATCGCCGAGACCGGCGCCGGCATGCATGGCGTCGCGAGCGCGACGGTCGCGGCGCGCTACGGGATGGAGTGCGTCGTCTACATGGGGTCCGAAGACGTGAGGCGGCAGTCCGCCAACGTCTACCGGATGAAGGTCCTCGGCGCGACGGTGGTGCCGGTGGAGTCGGGGTCGAAGACGCTCAAGGACGCACTGAACGAGGCGATGCGCGACTGGGTGACGAACATCGCCAACACGTTCTACATCATCGGCACCGTCGCCGGCCCGCACCCGTATCCGATGATGGTGCGGGACTTCCAGCGCGTCATCGGCCGCGAGTGCCTGGAGCAGATGCCCGAGGTCGCCGGCCGGCAGCCCGACGCGGTGATCGCCTGCGTCGGCGGCGGCTCCAACGCGATCGGCATCTTCTACGACTACATCCCGCACCGGGACGTGCGCCTGATCGGCGTCGAGGCGGGTGGCCACGGCCTCGCGACGGGGAAGCACGCGGCCTCGCTCAACGCCGGCCGGCCGGGCGTGCTGCACGGCAACCGCACGTATCTGCTCCAGGACGAGCACGGCCAGATCGTCGAGACGCATTCGGTCTCGGCCGGGCTCGACTACCCGGGCGTCGGCCCGGAGCACGCGTGGCTGAAGGACTCGGGCCGCGCCGAGTACGTGACGATCGACGACGACGAGGCGCTTGCCGCGTTCCACGACTGCTGCCACCTGGAGGGCATCATCCCCGCGCTCGAGTCCTGCCATGCGCTCGCCTACGCGGCGAAGCTCGCGCCGACGCTCGGGCGCGACCGCATCCTGCTCGTGAACCTCTCGGGGCGGGGCGACAAGGACATCCCGACCGTCGCCGAGCGGTCCGGGCTCAAGTTCTAGCGCATGTCCCGAATCGGCGGCGTATTCGAGCGGCTTGCACGGCAGCGGCGCAAGGCGCTGATCCCGTTCGTCACCGCCGGCGATCCGGCGGCGGGCGCGGCGGTCCCGCTGATGCATGCGCTCGCGAAGGCCGGCGCGGACGTGATCGAGCTCGGCGTGCCGTTCTCCGACCCGATGGCGGACGGCCCGGTCATCCAGCGCGCGAGCGAGCGGGCGCTCAAGGCCGGCGTGAGCCTCGACACCGTCCTCGACTACACCCGCGAGTTCCGCACTCGCGACGACGCCACCGCGGTGGTGCTGATGGGGTACGCGAATCCGATCGAGGCGATGGGTGTCGAGCGGTTCGTCGAGCGCGCCCGCGCTGCGGGCGTCGACGGCGTGCTCGTCGTCGACTATCCGCCGGAAGAGTGCGGGCCGTTCGCGGAGCTCGTCAAACGGGCCGGCATGGATCTCATCTTCCTCCTCGCGCCGACTTCGACCGACGCGCGGATCGAACAGGTGGCGCGCCTGGCGAGCGGGTACGTCTACTACGTGTCGCTGACCGGTGTCACCGGCGCGGCGCACCTCGACGTCGCCGACGTCGGCGCGAAGCTCGCCGCGATCCGGCGCAGGACCTCCCTTCCGCTCGGCGTCGGTTTCGGGATCCGCGACGGCGAGACGGCGCGCGCGATCGGCTCGGTCGCCGACGCGGTGGTGATCGGCAGCCGCCTGATCCAGGAGATGGAGCAGGCCGGACCGGCCGCGGCGCTCGACCGTGCGACGCAGTTCCTGAGCGGGATCCGTGCGGCGATGGATCGCCCTGAACCGGGCGTGGCCCGCACCGCATGAAGCGCGCGATCCGATGAGCTGGCTGCAGAAGCTGCTGCCCCCGAAGATCCAGCGCACCGGCGGCGTGCGGCGCCAGATGCCGGAAGGCCTCTGGAGCAAGTGCCCGGCCTGCGACGCCGTCCTCTATACGACCGATCTCGAGAAGAACGCGAACGTCTGCCCGAAATGCGGCCATCACAACCGCATCTCGGCGCGCGCACGGCTCGATCTCTTCCTCGACCCGGAGGGCAGGTACGAGATCGGGATCGAGGTGACGCCGGTCGATACCCTCAAGTTCCGGGACTCGCGCAAGTATCCCGAGCGGCTCGAGGAGGCCGAAAAGGAGACCGGCGAGACCGACGCGCTGGTGGTGATGCAGGGCGCGGTGAAGAACGTCCCGCTCGTCGCCACCGCGTTCGAGTTCGACTTCATGGGCGGGTCGATGGGCTCGGTCGTCGGCGAGCGCTTCGTGCGGGGGGTGCACGCGGCGATCGACCAGAACCTGCCGTTCGTGTGCTTCACCGCCACCGGCGGCGCGCGCATGCAGGAGGGCCTGCTCTCGCTCATGCAGATGGCGAAGACCACCGCGGCGCTGACGCAGCTCGCCGGTCGCCGCCTGCCGTTCGTCTCGGTGCTGACCGATCCGACCATGGGCGGCGTGTCGGCGAGCTTCGCGATGCTCGGGGACGTGGTGATCGCCGAGCCGAGGGCGCTGATCGGCTTCGCCGGGCCGCGGGTGATCGAGCAGACGGTGCGCGAGAAGCTGCCCGAGGGCTTCCAGCGCGCCGAGTTCCTGCTCGAGAAGGGCGCGATCGACATGATCGTCGACCGCCGGTCCTTGCGCGACCAGATCGCCTCCCTCGTCACGCTCCTGATGCGCCTGCCTCCCGCGGGCGCCTAGACGCCGCAAGACTTGGCGCCCGGAACCGCAGAGAACGCAGCGAGCGGCCCGATCGGGCGGTTCGCTGTGTCCTCCGGCGCGGCGCGTTTCGCGCCCGGCTGATGGACCTCGCGGACTGGCTCCGGCACATCGAGCGGCTGCACCCGCAGACGATCGCCCTCGGGCTCGACCGCGTGCGCGCGGTGCTCGACCGGCTCGCGGTCCCGAAGTCCTGCCCGATCGTCGTCGTCGGCGGCACCAACGGCAAGGGCTCGACCTGCGCGATGCTCGAGGCGATCCTCGCGGCCGCGGGCTACCGCGTCGGCTGCTACACGTCGCCGCACCTGCTGCGGTACAACGAGCGGGTGCGCATCGCGGGCCGCGAGGCCGACGATGCCGCGCTGAGCGAAGGCTTTCGCCTGGTCGAGGTCGCCCGGGGCGAGACGCCGCTCACCTACTTCGAGTTCGGGACGCTCGCTGCGTGGGTCGCGTTCGCACGCGCGGAGCTCGACGCGCTGGTGCTGGAGGTCGGGTTGGGCGGCCGGCTGGACGCGGTCAACGTCTTCGAGCCCGACGCGGCGGTGCTGACCAGCGTAGGGCTGGACCATCAGGACTACCTCGGCGACACGCGCGAGAAGATCGGCTGGGAGAAGGCGCACATCTTTCGCCCGGGGAAGCCGGCGATCGTAGGCGACCCCAACCCGCCGCAGAGCGTCCTCGAGCACGCGCGCGCGGTCGGCGCGCAGCTGCTGGTCATCGGCCGGGAGTTCGGCTACGCGGCCGACGCGAACCAGTGGCGCTACTTCGGCCCCGGCGGTGCGCGGGGCGGGCTCGCCTATCCGGCGCTGCGCGGGGCGATCCAGCTCTCGAACGCCGCGTGCGCGATCGCTGCTCTGGACAGTCTGCGCGAGCGGCTGCCCGTCGGCGCCCAGGACATCCGGAGCGGGCTCGCGGTCGTCGAGCTCCCGGGACGATTCCAGGTGCTGCCGGGCCGGCCGGCGATCATCCTCGACGTCGGACACAACCCGCAGGCGGCGGGCGTGCTCGCCGAGAACCTCGCGGCGATGGGACCGTACCGGCGCACGCTGGCGGTGGTCGGCATGCTGCGCGACAAGGACCTCACCGGCGTCTGCGCGAAGCTCCGGGGACGGGTCCACCGGTGGTACGCGGCGACGCTCGACAACGCGCGGGGCGCGACCGCCGGTGAGCTCGCGGCGGCGATCGTCGCCGCGGGCGCCGGCGGCGACGTGCGCGAGTTCCCGACGCCCGACGCAGCATTCGCCGCAGCGCGAGAGGACGCAGGCAGCGATGATAGAATCGTCGTGTTCGGTTCCTTCTTCACCGTGGCGAATGTGATGGCCGCGCGCGCCGCGACGTCGCGGAGCCCAAATGCCGGATAACGACGAGACGCTCGAGCTGCGGCGGCGGGCCCGTCGCCGGCTCGTCGGTGCGGTCGCGCTCGTCCTCGCGCTCGTGATCGTCCCGCCCTGGGTGATGGACCTCGAGCCGAAGCCGGTCGCAACGAATCTCACCGTCGAAATTCCGCGGCAGGAAACCGGAGTACTGAAGCCGACGCCGACCGCGCCGCCGAAGCCGCCGGCGCCGGCCTCGACTTCCGCGGTTACACCGGCGTCCACTGGTGCACCGGCCGGGGCGGACAGGCAGGGCGGGGTGGTACCGCGGCCACCGGACGTCAGCCCGAACACGGGCAAGGCCGGTGAACGGCCGAAGCCGGAACCGGCGAAGGCGCCACCCAAACCCGAGGCCCTCGCGCGTGCCGCGCCCCCGGAACCCGCGCGCGGCGACCCCGACGCCAAGCGGGCCGAGGCGATCCTGAACGCCGAGGCGTACCTCGTGCCTCTCGGAGCGTTCGCGAACAAGGACAACGTCAAGGCGCTCGAGGCGAAGCTCGCCAAGGCCGGCGTGAAGTACTACACCGAGGTCGTGACCAGGCCGGCCGGCGAGCAGACGCGGGTGCGTGCGGGGCCGTTTCCGACCAAGGAGGCGGCCGAGAAGAGCCGCGAGCACCTGAAGAGCCTCGGGCTTTCGCCCGGGACGGTGATCGCGCGCCAATGACCTGGTTCGACTATGCGCTCATTGCGGTGGTCGGACTCTCGGCGCTGATCGGCATCTGGCGCGGGCTCGTCCGCGAGGTCTTCGCGCTCGCGGGCTGGATCGCGGCGATCGCGGTGGCGCTGCTCTTCGCGGGCGAAGCGGCCGTGCTGATTCCGCCGGGCTTCGCCACGCCCCTCGTGCGGACGGTGATCGCTTTCACCGTGCTGTTCCTCGTCATCCTCGTCGTGGCGTCGATTGCCGGGCTGCTCTTCACCAAAGCGGTGCGCGCGGTCGGGCTGGGGCTCGCGGACCGCACCCTTGGGGGGGTCTTCGGATTCGCCCGGGGCGCCCTCATCTTGCTGGTGATCGCGTTGGCAGCGGGGCTGACGGCCGTGCCGAAGGAGCCGTTCTGGCGCGAGGCGAAGCTCGCCCTGCCGCTCGAAACGGCGGCGATTGCGGTGAAACCCTACCTTCCGCCGGCGCTGGCGGCTAAGGTACGGTACGAACGGTAAACCGGGTCACTGGAGCTCTAGCTATGTGCGGAATCATCGGCGTGGTGGCGAAGACCCCGGTGAACCAGCTGCTCTACGACGGGCTGCTGCTGCTGCAGCACCGCGGGCAGGACGCGGCGGGGATCGTCACCAGCGAGCAACAGACCTTTCACATGCACAAGGGTCCCGGGCTGGTCCGCGACGTGTTCCGGACGCGGGACATGCGCTCGCTCCCGGGAAACCTCGGCATTGCCCACTGCCGCTACCCCACCGCCGGGTCGGCGTTCGCCGGCAGCGAGGCGCAGCCGTTCTACGTCAACTCGCCGTTCGGCATCGTCCTCGGGCACAACGGCAACCTGACCAACTCCGATCAGCTCAAGCAGGAGATGTTCCGGAGCGATCTCCGGCACATCAACACCAACTCCGACTCCGAGGTGCTGCTCAACGTGCTGGCGCACGAGCTCGAGCGCGCCGCCACCGGTCCCCGGCTCGACCCGGAGACGGTCTTCAACGCCGTCGCCAACGTCCACCGGCGCGTGCGCGGCGCCTATGCCATCGTCGCGATGATCGCGGGGTGCGGCGTGCTCGCATTCCGCGATCCGCACGGGATCCGGCCGCTCGTGATCGGCTCGAACGACACCGAGTCCGGGCCGGAATGGCTCGTCGCCTCGGAAAGCGTCGCGCTCGAGTCGCTCGGATTCCGGATCGTGCGCGACGTCGCGCCGGGCGAGGCGATCCTGTTCGACGAGGCGGGCGGCTTCCACAGCCGCCAGTGCGCCGCGAAGGCGGCGCTCTCGCCGTGCATCTTCGAGTACGTCTATCTCGCGCGGCCGGACTCGTTGATGGACGGTGTCTCGGTGTACGAAGCCCGGCTGCACATGGGCGAGCAGCTCGCCGAGCGCATCAACCGTCAGCACCGGCATCTCGACATCGACGTCGTCATCCCGGTTCCCGACACGAGCCGGCCGGCAGCGCTCCAGCTCGCCGCGCGCCTCGGCGTGAGCTACCGCGAGGGCTTCGTCAAGAACCGCTACATCGGCCGCACGTTCATCATGCCCGGCCAGACGATCCGCCGGAAATCGGTGCGGCAGAAGCTGACCGCGATCTCGATGGAGTTCAAAGGCAAGAACGTGCTCGTCGTCGACGACTCGATCGTGCGCGGCACGACCAGCCGCGAGATCGTGCAGATGGCGCGCGAGGCGGGCGCGAACAAGGTGTTCTTCGCCTCGTCGGCGCCCCCGGTGCGCTTCCCGAACGTCTACGGCATCGACATGCCGACCCGCGCCGAGCTGATCGCCACCGGCCGGAGCGAAGAGGAAATCGCGCGCCACATCGGTGCGGACAGCGTGATCTACCAGGACCTCGAGGCGCTGAAGGCCGCCGTGCGCGAGGCCAACCCGAAGCTCGAGCGCTTCGAGGCGTCGTGCTTCGACGGCAACTACGTGACCGGCGACGTGACGACCGAGTACCTCGCCGAGGTCGAGCACCGCCGCGACGACAAGCGGCAGGAAGCGCCGGACGAGCTCGACGGCGAGAACGCCGATCTGACCGTCGTCTGACCGGCTTGACCGCCGGGCGGCGACGGGGTAAGGTTTCGGTCGCGCCGATTTGAGCACAGCTTGCGGGCGCCGCCGGCCCAGGCCCTCCTGGCCGGCAATAAATCCGGCTAAAGCGTGGGAAACCCGTCCATAGCTGCGCAGGCTGTGACGGGTTTTTCGCGTTCTGGACCGGCCGTGCGCTCCGCACCCTCGCACGGCCTGCTCGACGGCCCATTCGCGAGTTGCGCGGCAGTCGGGGCGGCACTGCCGGTAGGACCGACGCCATGGACGATTCCCTGGATTTCGAGACCCGCGCGGTGCGGGCAGGCATCCACCGCAGCCAGTTCAACGAGCACTCCGAAGCGCTCTACCTGACCTCGAGCTTCGTGTTCGAGAGCGCGGCGCAGGCCGCGGCCCGGTTCGCGAACGAGGAGCCCGGCTACGTCTACTCGCGCTTCAGCAACCCGACGGTCGCCGCGTTCCAGGAGCGCCTCGCCGCGCTCGAGGGTGCGGAGGCCTGCGTTGCGACCGCTTCCGGGATGTCCGCGATCCTGTCGTGCGTCATGGGACTGATGAAGGGCGGCGACCACCTCGTCTCGTCGTCGAGCATCTTCGGCGCGACGGTGCAGCTCTTCACGACGGTGCTCGGGAAGTTCGGTATCGAAACGACGTTCGTGAGCTGCGCCGACATCGACGCGTGGCGCCGCGCGGTGCGGCCGACGACGCGGCTTCTGTTCCTCGAGACACCGTCGAACCCGCTGACCGAGATCGCCGACATCGCCGCGCTCGCCGAGCTCGCGAGGCGCTCGGGTGCGCTGCTCGCGGTGGACAACTGCTTCTGCACGCCGGCGCTCCAGCTGCCCTTCAAGCTCGGCGCGGATCTGGTGATCCACTCCGCGACGAAGTACCTCGACGGCCAGGGGAGGGTGCTCGGCGGCGCGGTCCTCGGGCGGCGCGAGCTGATCCTCGACGGCGTCCTCGGATTCCTTCGCACCGCGGGACCGAGCCTCTCGCCGTTCAACGCGTGGGTGCTGGTGAAGGGGCTGGAGACGATGAAACTGCGGATGGAGGCGCAGTCGGCGCGGGCGCTCGAGCTCGCCCGCTGGCTCGAGCGGCATCCGCAGGTCGAGCGCGTCTATCATCCGTGGCTCGAGTCGCATCCGCAGCACGCGCTCGCGCGACGGCAACAGCGCGCGGGCGGGGCGATCGTCTCGTTCGACGTGCGGGGCGGCAAGGCCGCTGCCTGGCGGGTAGTGGACGCCACGCGCCTCATCTCGATCACGGCGAATCTCGGCGACACCAAGTCGACGATCACGCATCCGGCTTCGACCACGCACGGACGGATCAGCGCCGAGGCGCGCAAGGCGGCCGGGATCGGCGACGGACTGGTGCGTGTCGCGGTCGGGTTGGAGGCGGTCGAGGACCTGAAGGCCGATCTCGCCCGCGGGCTCGATTCCTAGAGCACCCGAGCGCTCAGACCAGGGCGACCGGCTCGCAGCCGCGCTCGTCGCAGCGGAGGTAGCTGCCCCGCTCGTACCAGTCGGCAAGCACCCAGCGCTCGCACGCGCGCCCGTCGATGACGTGCACGTGTTTTCCGGGGCGGTGCGTATGGCCGTGGATCAAGCGTGGATAGCCGTAGCGGCGCAGCGTCTCTTCGACCGCGCCGGCGTTGACGTCCATGATGACCGGCGCTTTCGTCTGCTTCTCCGACTCGCTCACGCGCCGCAGGCCGCCGCCGATCGCCTGCCGCACCGCGCGCGGCAGGGCGAGGAAGGCGCGGATCACGCCCGGCCGGCGCACGCGTGCGCGATAGCGCTGGTAGCGAAGGTCGTCGGTGCACAGGAGGTCGCCGTGCGCCAGCAGCGTGCGGACGCCGAAGAGATCCTGCAGGTTCGGGTCGGCGATCAGCTCGAGGCCGGCGTCGCGCGCCGCGCCTTCGCCGAAGAGAAAGTCGCGGTTGCCGTGCATCAGCCGGACCGCGACGCCGGCCCCGGCGAGCGCACGGAGCGCGTCCAGCAGGCGCCGGTTGAAGTCGTCTCCGGCGTCGTCGTCGCCGAGCCACCGGTCGAAGAGGTCGCCGAGGATGAAGAGCGCGGACGCTCCCCGCGCCTCCTCCGCGACAAAGCGCGCAAACCGCTCCGCGATCGCCGGACGCGCGGGCGAAAGATGCACATCGGCGATGAAGAGCGCCGGGTTCACGCCCGGACGCGCGCCGCGATCAGGCGACCACCTCGGCGCGCTCGATGATCACGTCCTCGACCGGTACGTCCTGGTGCATGCCGCGGCGCCCGGTCTTCGCCGCCTTGATCCGATCCACGACGTCTTTGCCGTCGGTGACGCGGCCGAAGACGCAGTAGCCCCAGCCCTGCGGGTTCGGCGCGGTGTGATCGAGGAAGCCGTTGTCGTTGACGTTGATGAAGAACTGCGCGGTCGCCGAGTGCGGATCCGAGGTGCGCGCCATCGCGACCGTGTAGCGCGTGTTCTTGAGGCCGTTCTGTGCCTCGTTCTTGATCGGCGCCGACGTCGGCTTCTGCTTCATTCCGGGCTCGAAGCCGCCGCCCTGGATCATGAAGCCGTCGATGACCCGGTGGAAGAGGGTGTTCGAGTAGTGCCCGCTCGCGACGTAGGCGAGGAAGTTCTTGACCGACTCGGGCGCGCGGGCGTCGTCGAGCTCGATGGCGATTACGCCGTGGTTGGTGTGCAGCTTGACCATGAGGGGCCTCTCACTTCGCCGGAAGGATGGACGCCGATTCGATGACGATCGGCTCGCGCGGGACGTTCTGATGCGGACCGGCGTTGCCGGTCGGCGACTTCGCGATCCGCTCCACGATGTCCATGCCCGCGACGACCTTGCCGAACACGGTGTAGCCGTAACCCTGCGGGGTCGGCTCGCGGTAGTTCAGGAAATCGTTGTTCTTGAGGTTGATGAAGAACTGCGCGCTCGCGGAGTGCGGGTCGGGCGTACGCGCCATCGCGATCGTGCCGACGTCGTTCTTCAGGCCGTTCCCGGCTTCGTTCTCGACGGGGGGCCGGGTCGGTTTCTGGCGCATGTCCTTGTCGAACCCGCCGCCCTGGATCATGAAGCCGTCGATGACGCGGTGGAAGGTAGTGCCGGTGTAGTGACCGTCTTTCACGTACTGCAGGAAATTGGCGACGGTCTTGGGCGCTTTCTCGGGATACAGCTCGAGGACGATCACGCCGCGGTTCGTCTTGAGCTCGACCCGCGGGTCGGCGGCGAGTGCCGGCGAGGCGGCGAGTACGGCGAGAGCAAGCAGCAGGATTCGCAAGGGTCGGCTCCGGTAGTTGAGAGGACGGCGGGTGAGAAGACGGTCGAGAGTCTAGCGCGGCGGACTCGCCGGGCTCGCGGGCGCGCTGGCGGGAGAGCGCTTCGGCGTCGCCTCCGGCAGCTCGCGCGCGAGCGCGAGCTTCGCGCGCACCCCCCGGTTGCCGGCGTCGAGGTCGAGCGACTTCTGGTAGGCGCGCGCCGCGAGACGGGCGTAGACGTCGCCGAGGTTCTCGTACGCGACCGCGTTCTCCGGGTTGGCGCGGATCGCGCTCTCGAGCGCGTCGCGCGCGCGCTCGTACTCGCCCCGCGACGCGTAGATGACCGCGATGTTGTTGTACGGCTCTGCGAGCTCGGGGTGGTCGACGGTCAGCGCGAAGAACACGTCGAACGCCTCGCTCGTGCGGCCCTGCTCGGAGAGGATCACGCCCTTCAGGAACCGGCCGCGCTCGTCGGTCGGCTTGGCGGCGAGGTGGCGGTCGATCGCCGCGGCAGCGGCGGCGAGATCGCCCACGCGCAGCGCCGCGCCCGCGGCGGCGAGATCGTCGCTCTGCGCGACGGCCGCGCCGAGCATTGCGCTGAAGGCGAGGAGTGCGAGGATGGGCGCAATGCGCATCGTGTGGGGTATACTTCGACGTCGAAGTGCGACGCGATTCTAACAAGAAGAATGCCCGCGAAGCCGCGCGCACGACGATTCTCCGTCAGTCGCGATCCCCGCCGATGCTCAAGCTCTACAACACGTTGAGCCGCACCAAGGAGACGTTCGTTCCGATCGAGCCGGGTCGCGTCCGCATGTACGTCTGCGGGATGACCGTCTACGACTACTGCCACATCGGGCACGCGCGGGTGATGGTCGTGTTCGACGTCGTGCAGCGCTGGCTGCGCGCGAGCGGCTTCCAGGTGACCTACGTCCGCAACATCACCGACATCGACGACAAGATCATCCGCCGGGCGGCCGAGAATCGCGAGGCGATCGGCGACCTGACGGCGCGCTTCATCCGGTACATGGACGAGGACGCCGCGGCACTCGGCGTGCAGAAGCCCGACCACGAGCCGCGCGCGACCGAATACATCCCGCAGATGCTCGCGATGATCGGCGAGCTGGAGTCGAACGGGCTCGCGTACCGGGTCCCGAGCGGCGACGTGAACTACCCGGTGCGGAAGTTCCCCGGGTACGGGAAGCTGTCGGGCAAGTCGCTCGACGAGCTGCGCGCGGGCGAGCGCGTCGAGATCGACCGCGAGAAGCAGGATCCGCTCGATTTCGTGCTGTGGAAGCATTCGAAGGCGGCCGAGCCCGCGTGGCCATCGCCGTACGGCGGCGGGCGGCCGGGGTGGCACATCGAGTGCTCGGCCATGAGCAGCACGCTGCTCGGTCGCACGTTCGACATCCACGGCGGCGGCGAAGATCTCCAGTTTCCCCACCACGAGAACGAGATCGCGCAGTCCGAGGGCGCGCACGGCGGGAAGTTCGTCAACTACTGGATGCACAACGGCTTCGTCCGGGTGGACGACGAGAAGATGTCGAAGTCGCTCGGCAACTTCTTCACCATTCGCGAGGTGCTCGCGAAGTACGACCCGGAGGTGGTGCGGTTCTTCATCCTGCGGGCGCACTACCGCAGTCCGCTCAACTACTCGGACAAGCATCTCGACGAGGCGCGGAGCGGCCTCGCGCGGCTCTACACCGCGCTCAAGGACGCCGCCGCCGTGCCGGCGGGCGCGATCGACTGGGACGAGCCGCACGCTGCGCGCTTTCGCGCGGCGATGGACGACGACTTCAATACGCCCGAAGCGATCGCCGTGCTGTTCGACCTCGCGAGCGAGATCAACCGGAGCGCGTCGGCGGCCGCGACGAACCTGCTCCGGCAGCTCGGGGGCGTGCCTCGGTCTGCTCGGGCGCCCGGCGGAGACGTTTCTGCAGGGCGGGGCGGTGGGCGAGTGGACCCCCGAGCGGATCGAGGCGTCGATCGCGGCGCGGAAGGCGGCGCGCAGGTCCAAGGACTTTGCCGAGGCCGACCGGATCCGTCAGGAGCTGCTGGCTGCCGGGATCGTCCTCGAGGACTCGGCGCAGGGAACGACCTGGCGTCGGCTGTAGGAACCGCGCGCCTGCGACCGGCCGGTCGCGCTGCTCGACCTCTCGCAGGTTCCGGCCCGGTCCGTACCGGGCCGCAGCGAGGCGCTACTCCCTGAACGCGAGGTCGCGGCCGAGGATCGAGAGGCTCACGAAGCTCGAGCCGTTGTGGTTCGTCGGCGAGAACGACACGAGGTAGCCGCCGACGTCGTAGTTCGAGACGCCGTCGAGCGCGGTGAGCAGTTTCTCGCGCGTCGGGTTCGGTCCGGCGCGACGCAGGCCTTCGACCAGCACCTTCGCCGCGATGTAGGACTCGAGCGAGGTGTACGAGAACTCCTTCTTCCCGAACGCTGCCTCCATCGCGGCCTGGTACTCCTTGACCACCGGGACCGAGCGCTTGAGGTAGGACGGCACGATCTGCGACATCGCGACGCCGAGGCCGTCCGTGCCGAGCGAGTGCGCGAGCGCAGTCGACCCGGCGAACGAGGTACTCACGAACTGCGTGCCGACGCCCGCCTTCTTCATTCCCTTGATGAAGTCGGAGGAGGTCTTGTACAGCGTAGTGAGGATCACCACGTCGGGGTTCGCCTTACCGACGTTCGCGATCTCCTTCGTGAAGTCAGTCTGGGTGCGGGTCACCGCTGCCACCGCCACCGGCGCCAGGTTGCGCGACTTGAGTGCGCGGTCGACGGCGGCGAAGTTCTCCTTGCCGATGGCGTCGTCGTAGTAGAGCACCGACAGGCGCTTGACGCCGAAGGTCGTGTAGTGCTCGACGATCTTTTCCAGCTCGTCGGCGTAGCTCGCACGGTGGTTGTAGACGTAACGGTTGAGCTTGCGCATCGGGTCCGCGCCGGTGAACGGCGCGACGAAGGGCACCTTCGCCGCTTCGACGTGGGGCAGCGCCGGGCGGCTGAGGGTCGCGCTCGCGTAGCCGAAGAGCGCGATCGGGTTGTTCTGTTCGATCAGCTGCTTGGTGTTGGCTTCGGCGCGCTTGGTGTCGTTCGCATCGTCGAGCGTGACGAGCTCGATCTTGCGGCCGTTCACGCCGCCCGCGTCGTTCACCCGCTTGAAGTAGGCGAGCGCGCCGTTGCGGATGTCGGTGCCGAGGTCCTTGTTCGAACCCGAGAGCGGTGCGGACTGCCCGATGACGATCGGACCGCCGGCGCCTTGCGCAAGAGCGGCGCACGGCGCGGCGAGCGCTGCTGCGGCGAGCGCGGCGAGCAGGTTGCGGCGCTGGTTCATGACTTTATTATCCCCCGAGAAACGACTGGTTCAGACCGCCGGAAAGATGCGCCATCCGAGGGCGGGGCGCAAGAGGGAAACTACCCGGTAATCGGGACCTTAGGCCCGCGAAATGAACTACTTCACGAACTTGGCGCGGCGGTCCCCGGCCCGGGCTCGGACCCGACGTCGATCGCGGCGGGCGGCAGGCCGCGCCGCGACCGGGCCACCATCGCCCGAAATGCCGTTCGAGCGCTCGCGCCCGCCCTGCAATGTCGAATACCGGGCTCGAGGTGCGACTCGCCCGCACTCGAGCCTGCAGCGTGAGACGAGCGTGGGTATCGCGCGCGAGCTGCACGGCCAGCGCAACGAAGGCATCGGGCGTGCCCGTGACGAGCTCGGCACCAAACCGGAGGCGCGGAGAACGCTCGCCGCTCCTCGGCTGGTCGGCGTGTCCCCGGCGAAGGTGACGACCGGAATCCCCATCCACAGCGCGTCACACACCGCCGATACTGCGTTGTACAGGAACGTGTCGAGGACAGATCGGCCAGCGCTACGCGTCCCATGTATCGATCGTGGGACCCCCTCGGCGCAGATACCAGCCGCTCGGGCGCGACACCGCACGCTGCAGCTTCCCGGCGGAGGTGCGGGACGTAGTCGACCTCCGCATCAGTCAACCACAGGACGCTGCGCGGCACCGCGCGCAGCACTGCCATCCAGGCGCCGAACGCAGTCGGGTCGATCTTCCGCGGATGGTGGAACGCGCACAGCACAAGAGCGTCCTCGGGCAATCCGTACTCGCCGCGGCGCAGCGACGGCGCAATTTGAGAGACAGGCGGGTAGAGGAAGAATGTCTGCGGCAGGAATAAGGGCTGCTCATGCCATTCGTGAGCCGCGGCTACGAGCGTGTGGTCGACGAACGCGTAGTCGATGAAATCGGCACCCATCCTGATAGAACGGAGAGACGGTCGCAAGGGAAGTGGCCTGTTGCGTGTGTGCAACAGCCGGCTACTCAAGCCGAAAAGAACTCCCGGACCTTCTCCATCCACGACTTCGAGCGGGGGTTGTGGCGGTCGGCGTGCTTCTGGTTGATCGCCTCGAACTCGCGCAGGAGCTCCTTCTGGCGCTCGGTGAGGTTGACCGGGGTCTCGATGACGACGTGGCAGTAGAGGTCGCCGTGGGCGGCGCTCCGGACGCCCTTGATGCCCTTGCCGCGCAACCGGAACGTCTTGCCGCTCTGGGTCTCGGGCGGGACCTTGATCGTCGCCGCGCCGTCGAGCGTGGGAATCTCGATCTCGCCGCCCATTGCCGCCGTCGCGAACCCGACCGGCATCTCGCAGTGCAGGTCGTCGTGGTCGCGCTGGAAGATCGCGTGCGGCTTGAGGTGGAGCTGAACGTAGAGGTCCCCGGGCGGGCCGCCGTTCACGCCCGGCTCGCCCTCCGCGGCGAGCCGGATCCGGTCGCCCGCGTCGACGCCCGCCGGGATCTTCACCGCGAGGGTCTTGTGCGCCTTCACCCGGCCGGCGCCGCCGCAGGCGTTGCACGGGTCCGCGATCATCCGGCCGGTGCCGTGGCAGCGCGGGCAGGTCTGCTGGATCGAGAAGAAGCCCTGCTGCATCCGCACCTGGCCCTGCCCGCCGCAGGTCGCGCAAGTTTGCGGCTTCGTGCCGGGCTTGGCCCCGCTGCCCTGGCAGGTCGAGCACGCCTCCTGAGTCGGGATGCGGATCTTGGTCTCGGTCCCGTGCGCGGCCTGCTCGAGCGTGATCTCGAGGTTGTACCGCAGGTCCGCGCCGCGGTAGACCGAGGTGCGCGAGCGTCCCTGCCCGAAGATGTCGCTGAAGATGTCGCCGAACGCCTCGGCGAAGCCGCCGAAGCCCGCCGCGCCGGCGCCCGCCGCCAGCGGACGGGTCCACGCCGGCGTGACCGAACCGGTCGTAGGCGGCACGCTTCTGCGGATCGCAGAGCACCTCGTAGGCCTCCTTCGCCTCCTTGAAGTGCTCCTCGGCCTTCGGGTTGTCGGGGTTGCGGTCCGGATGCCACTTCATCGCGAGCTTCCGGTAGGCCTTCTTCATGGCCTCCTCGTCCGCGTCGCGATTGACGCCGAGCACCTCGTAGTAGTCCCGCTTCGCCACCTTCTCGCCCCACCCTGAACGCAGAACGGCCGAGTTAAGCGGCGCGCCTTCTGCGCCGCTTCAACTCGGCCAGATATTCCGTCGCCGGCGGGACCGCGTCGCCGTGGGCGACGCGGTGCCGGTGACGGAATATCACTTCTTGTCTTTGACCTCCGTGAACTCCGCGTCCACGACGTTCTCGTCGGCCTTCTTGCCCTCGCCCGCCGCACCGCCCTGCGCGCCGGGTTGCGCGCCCGCCTGCGACGCGGCGGCGCCTTGCGCTTCGGCGTACATCCGCTCACCGAGCTTCTGGGCGGCCTTCGCGAGCGCCTCGGTCTTCGACTCGATGCGCGCCTTGTCGTCGCCCTTGATCGCCTCCTCGAGCTCCTTCGCCGCGGCCTCGATCTTCGACTTCTCGTCGGCGCCGACCTTGTCGCCGAGCTCGGCGAGCGACTTCTTGACCTGATGCACGAGGCTGTCGGCCTGATTCCGGGCGTTGACGAGCGCGAGCTTCTCCTTGTCCTCGGCGGAGTGCGCCTCGGCGTCCTTCACCATGCGCTGGATCTCGTCCTCGGACAGGCCCGAGTTCGCCTTGATGGTGATCTTGTTCTCCTTGCCGGTCGCCTTGTCCTTCGCCGAGACGTGCAGGATGCCGTTCGCGTCGATGTCGAAGGTGACCTCGATCTGCGGCAGCCCGCGCGGCGCGGGCGGAATCCCCTCGAGGTTGAACTGCCCGAGGCTCTTGTTGCCACCCGCCATGTCGCGCTCGCCCTGGAGCACGTGGATCGTCACCGCCGCCTGGTTGTCGTCGGCGGTCGAGAACACCTGCTGCGCCTTGGTCGGGATCGTGGTGTTCTTCTGGATCAGCTTCGTCATCACCCCGCCGAGCGTCTCGATGCCGAGCGAGAGCGGCGTCACGTCGAGCAGCAGGACGTCCTTCACTTCGCCCTGGAGCACGCCGGCCTGGATCGCCGCGCCGATCGCGACCGCCTCGTCGGGGTTCACGTCCTTGCGCGGCTCGCGGCCGAAGAATTCCTTCACCTTCTCCTGCACCTTCGGCATGCGCGTCTGGCCGCCGACGAGGATCACGTCGTCGGTGTCGCTCACCTTCACGCCCGAATCCTTGACCGCGATCTCGCACGGCCTGATCGTCTTTTCGACCAGCTCGTCGACCAGGCTCTCGAACTTCGCGCGCGTGATCTTCATCGTCAGGTGCTTCGGCCCCGACGCGTCGGCGGTGATGTACGGCAGGTTGATCTCGGTCTGCTGGGTCGAGGAGAGCTCGATCTTCGCCTTCTCGGCGGACTCCTTGAGCCGCTGCAGCGCGAGCACGTCCTTCGAGAGGTCGACGCCCTGGTCGCGCTTGAACTCGGCGATGATGTAGTCGATCAGCCGCTGGTCGAAGTCCTCGCCGCCGAGGAATGTATCGCCGTTGGTGGCGAGCACCTCGAACTGCTTCTCGCCCTCGACGTCGGCGATCTCGATGATCGAGATGTCGAAGGTGCCGCCGCCGAGGTCGTACACCGCGATCTTCGTGTCCTTGCGACCGACCTTGTCGAGCCCGAACGCGAGCGCGGCGGCGGTCGGCTCGTTGATGATCCGCTTCACGTCGAGGCCCGCGATGCGCCCGGCGTCCTTGGTCGCCTGCCGCTGCGAGTCGTTGAAGTAGGCCGGGACGGTGATGACCGCCTCGGTCACTTCCTCGCCGAGATAGTCCTCGGCGGTCTTCTTCATCTTGCGCAGGATGTGCGCCGAGATCTCCTGCGGTGCGATCTTCTTGCCGCGGATCTCGACCCACGCGTCGCCGTTGTCGGCCTTGACGATCTTGTAGGGCATCAGGCCGATGTCCTTCTGGACTTCCTTCTCCTCGAACTTGCGGCCGATGAGCCGCTTCACTGCGTAGACGGTGTTCCGGGGGTTGGTCACCGCCTGGCGCTTCGCGGGCGCGCCGACGAGCACCTCGCCGTCCTCCATGAACGCGACGATCGAGGGCGTGGTGCGCGACCCTTCCGAGTTCTCGATGACCTTGGGCTTGCCGCCTTCCATGACGGCGACGCACGAGTTGGTCGTGCCGAGGTCGATCCCGATGAGCTTTGCCATGGCTGTGTTGTCCTTCTGGTTCCGAGTGCTGTCTATCCTGACCAGGATGTGGGGCTATTCGGGCGCCGAATCAAGCGCCTTATGGCGCGTCCTTCGACTTGGCGACCGTCACGAGCGCCGGCCGGAGCACCCGGTCGTGCAGCAGGTAGCCCTTCTGCAGCACGTTGATGACCGTGTTGGGCTCCTTGTCCGAGGGCAGCATGCTGATCGCCTGGTGCTGGTGCGGATCGAACTTCTGGCCCGCCGGATCGATGCTCCGGATCGACTGCCGCTCGAGCACCGACTCGAGCTGGCGCAGCGTGAGCTGCACGCCGCTGCGGAGGCTTTCCGGCGTCGCGTTCTCGGCCGCGAGCGCCGCCTCGAGGCTGTCCTTCACCGCGAGGAGGTCGGCGGCGAACTTCTCGACGCCGTACCGGTGCGCCTTGGCGACGTCGTCGGAGGCGCGCTTGCGGATGTTCTCGGCTTCGGCTTTCGCGCGCAGCCAGGCGTCGTGGTGCTCGGCCGCCTTCAGCTCGGCGTCCCGGAGCAGCTCTTCGAGGCTCGGCATCGTCTCCGGCTGGGCGATGGGCTCGTTGGCGGCGCGCGGCGCGCCTCCGGGCGAGGTCAGGTCGGGCTGTTCCGGTTTCATGAGCATCGTTCCATAGGGGCCGAAGGGTTATTGGGGCGGTGCGAATGAATTCAAGGGCGGCATCGGAATCGCCCCGAATCAAGGACATAGCAAGCGGATCGGAGGCTCCGGCTGCCCCGCCGGAGGCGACTAGGTCGCCGGCGCCCGCGGCAGCAGCAGCGCCGCCACCGCCCAGCTCACCAGCGCGTAGATGATCGCGCCGAAGAAGGCCGACCAGAACCCGGCGACCTGGAAACCGTCGACGAACGAGGCGACGGCCCAGAAGAGGAGCGCGTTGATCACGAGGATGAAAAAGCCGAGCGTCAGGATCGTCACCGGCAGCGTGAGCAGGACGAGGATCGGCCGGATGATCGCGTTGATGAGCCCGAGCACGAGCGCGACGACGAGGGCGGTCATGAAGTCCTTCACGTGGACCGAGCTCAGGATGTAGGGCAGGACGAAGAGCGCCGCCGCGTTGATGAGCCAGTGCACGATCAGTCGCATTCCGCCGCCCCCTATGCCGTTGCGCCGAGCTGCTTCGCCCGCGCCGCGCTTGCCCTCGCGGCGGCCTCCGCCGCGGCTCGGTCGTACCCTTCTCCCACCCAGCCGCCGAGGTGTTCGCGCGCGATCGCCGCGAGCCCTTCGATCCAGCCGGGCCGGTCATTCAGGCACGGCAGCAACCGCAGCGTCTCGCCGCCCGCCGCGCGAAAGAGCTGCTGCCCTTCGATCCCGATTTCCTCGAGCGTCTCGAGGCAGTCGGCCACGAATCCGGGGCAGATGACGTCGACGCGGCGGCGCTTCCGCGCCAGCGCTTCCAGCACGGTCGCGGTGTAGGGCTTCAGCCATTCGGCCCGGCCGAAGCGCGACTGGAATGCGATCTGCCACGATCCTTCCGCGAGCTCGAGCTCGGCCGCGAGGAGCCGGGCGGTCTTCTGGCATTCGCAGTGGTAGGGGTCGCCGCGATCGAGGGTGTGCTGCGGCAGGCCGTGGAAGCTCATCACCAGCGTTTCGGGGCGGCCGTTCGCGCGCCAGTAGTCGCGCACCAGGTCGCCGAGCGCGCGGATGTAGGCGGGATGGTCGTGGAAGTGCTTCACGATGCGGAGCTCCGGCACGTTCCGCGTCTGTGCGAGCGTCGCCGACACGCTGTCGAGCGCCGTTGCAGTCGTGCTCGCCGCGTACTGGGGATAGAGCGGCAGCACGAGCAGGCGTTCGCAACCGGCGTTCTTCAGCTTCGCCAGCACGTCCGCGATCGACGGCTCGCCATAGCGCATCGCGTGCTCGACTACGAGCGGCGCGCGCAAGCGCTGGCCGAGCAGCCCCTGCAGCAGCTTCGCCTGGCGCTGCGTGTAGAGGAGGAGCGGCGAGCCGTCCGGCGTCCAGATCGCGGCGTAGCGCGCCGCGGATCGCTTCGGCCGGGTCGTCAGCACGAGCCCGTACAGGATCGGGTTCCAGATCGCGCGCGGGATCTCGACCACGCGGCGGTCGGACAGGAATTCGCGGAGATAGCGCCTGACCGCGGCCGGCGTAGGCGCCTCGGGCGTGCCGAGGTTCACGAGCAGGATCGCGGTGCTCGCGATCGTGCCGTGCCGGTAGGCAGGCTCGGGGAGGAAGGGCATCTGGCGCGCGGCGTCGGCGGGCGAGCGGCGTTCGCGTCCGGGTTCCCGGCGCCGCTTCAGTGGTGCGACAGTGCGCTCGAGAGCAGCTTCGCGGTGATGTCGACGATCGGGATCACGCGCTCGTAGGCCATGCGCGTCGGCCCGATCACACCGACCGTCCCGACGACCTGCCCGTCGACCTCGTACGGCGCGGCGACGACGCTGCACTCGTCGAGCGGCGCGATGCCCGACTCGCCGCCGATGAAGATCTGCACGCCGTGGGCGCGCTGGCTCACCTCGAGCAGCTGTATCAGGAGGGTCTTGTGCTCGAAGAGCTCGAACAGCTCCCGCAGCCGCCGCATGTTGGAGGCGAGGTCCGCGGACTCGAGCAGGTTGCGCTCGCCGGAGATGACGTAGCTCTCGGCGCTTTCGGTCAGCGCCTGGTCGCTCGCCTGAAGCGCGAGCTGCATCAGGCCGGTCATGTCCTCGCGCAGCTGCTTGAGCTCGTCGTGGATCCGCCGCCGGATCTCGTCGAAGGTGAGCCCGGCGTAGTGCTGGTTCAGGAAGTTCCCCGCCATCGTCAGCTCGGCGGGGGTGAACGGCTTGTCGGTGAGGAGGATGCGGTTCTGCACGTCGCCCTCGGGCGTCACGATGATCAGCAGCACCCGCTTCTCGGAGAGCGACAGGAACTCGATGTGCCGGAACGCCGGGCTGCGGCGGCGCGGCGCCATCACGACGCCGGCGAAACGCGTGAGCTCGGAGAGGAGCTGCGAGGCCTGGCTGATCGCGCGCTGCGGGTGGTCCGGGTGGAGGTTGCCTTCGAGCTGCCCGAGCTCGGTCTGGTCGAGCGGCCGGATCGTGAGCAGCGAGTCGACGAAGACGCGGTAGCCGCGCGGGGTGGGCACGCGGCCGGCCGAGGTGTGCGGGCTCGCGATGAAGCCCATTTCCTCCAGGTCGGCCATCACGTTGCGCACGGTCGCCGGGCTCAGGTCGAGCCCGGAGAACTTCGACAGCGCACGCGAGCCGACCGGCTCGCCGTCGGCGATGTAGCGCTCGATGAGCGTTTTCAGGAGGATCTGCGCGCGCTGGTCCATGACGAGAGGCATTCTAGCAACACGGTGGCTACATCGGCGGGCGGTTGAGCGGCGTCCGCGCGAGTCATGATGTAATGGTGGCCGTGTCCGCCGCCTTCAAGCCCGCCGCCTTCAGGACGATCGCGCTGATCGGCCGCTACAAGAGCCGCGACGTCGGCGCTCCCCTCCGCAGCCTGGCGGCGTTCCTCGCCGCGCGCGGGTGCGCGGTGCTGCTCGAGCAGGAGACCGCGGCGGAGGCCGGCGTGGAGGAGTTTCCCCTGGTCGACTACGCGGGGATCGGCGCCCGCGCCGACCTCGCGGTCGTGCTCGGGGGCGACGGCACGATGCTCTCCGCGGCACGGGCGCTCGCCGGGGCGGGAGTGCCGCTGGTCGGCGTCAATCAGGGCCGGCTCGGATTCATGACCGACATCGCGTACGGCGCGATGGAGGAGACCATGGGGAGCCTCCTCGAGGGTCGCTATTCGATCGAGGCGCGGACGATGCTCGTGACCGAGGTCGTGCGTGCCGGGGAGCCGATCTTCGCCACGAGCGCCCTCAACGACGTGGTGGTGAACAAGGGCGCGAGCGGCCGGCTGATCGAGCTGGTCGTGCGGGTCGATGGCGAGTTCGTGTACGACCTGCGCTCCGACGGCCTGATCGTCGCGACGCCGACCGGATCGACCGCCTACGCGCTATCGGCGAACGGTCCGATCATCCAGCCGACGGTGCCGGCGCTCGCGCTGGTGCCGATCTCGCCGCACACGCTGTCCAACCGCCCGATCGCGGTCAGCGATTCCTGCGTGGTGGAGATCACGCTCAAGCACGGCGCCGATGCGCGGCTGCAGACCGACGGACAGCCGCAGATCGAGCTCGTCGAGGGCGACTGCATCACCGCGCGCCGCGCGCCGCACGCGCTCAAGCTCGTGCACCCCGAGGGCTACCGCTACTACAACATGCTGCGCGAAAAGCTCCACTGGACCGAGAGCGCGCTGTAGGGAGACAGCCGGTGGCGCAGGCACCTGATTCTGGGGAGCGCGAGGGGAATCGGCGGGAAGGGAAGGGTCCCGCCGCCCTTCCCCGGCCCCTCGCGTCGTAACGGAGCATGCTCGCCGCCCTCGCGATCAGGGATTTCGCCATCGTCGAGCGGCTCGACCTCGAGTTCGAGCCCGGCTTCACCGCGCTGACGGGGGAGACCGGCGCCGGCAAGTCGATCCTGATCGACGCGCTCGCGCTCGCGCTCGGCGAGCGCGCCGATCCGGCGGTCGTCCGGGCGGGCGCGGAGCGTGCGGAGGTCACCGCCGAGTTCGCGATCGAGCGTCTTCCCGAGGTCCAGCAATGGCTCGCCGAGGCCGCGCTCGAGGGCGATCCCGGCCGACTGCTGCTGCGCCGGGTCGTCGAGCGCGGCGGCCGCTCGCGCGCGTTCGTGAACGGCACCGCGGCGACCGTGCAGCAGCTTGCCGAGGCGAGCGAGTGGCTGGTGGACATCCATGGCCAGCATGCGCACCAGTCGCTCACGAAACCTGCGGCGCAGCGCGCGCTGCTCGACGCGCACGCAGGGCTGGCGGCGCTCGCGCGCGACGTCGCGACCGCCTTCCGCGAGTGGCAGCGGCTCGCCCGGGCGCGCGCCGATCACGAGACGAACGCCGCCGCGCGCACCGCCGAGCGGGACAGCGTCGCCTGGCAGGTCGACGAGCTGAAGAAACTCGGGCTGAAGCCTGGGGAATGGGACGGCGTGCAGGCCGAGCAGACGCGGCTCGCGCACGCCGCGAGCCTCATCGAGGGCGCGCAGGCGGCACTCGAGGCCTTGTCGGAGTCCGACGACTCTGCGGCGAGCGCGCTCGGCACTGCGGCGGCGAAGCTGCGTGCGCTCAAGGCGTACGACGCTACCCTGGCGGAGCCGCTCGACCTGCTCGAGGGTGCGGCGGCGCAGCTCGACGAGGCGGCGCACGCACTGCGCCGCTACACCGACCGCGTCGAGCTCGACCCGGGACGGCTGGCGGAGGTCGAGCGGCGGGTGGACGCGATCCATTCCATTGCGCGCAAGTTCAAGGTGAGCCCCGACACGCTGATCGAGCTCTCCGAGCGCCTCACCGTTCGGCTCGCCGAGCTCGAGGTCGCTTCCGATGTCGACGCCCTGCGGGCACAGGAAGCGGCGGCGAAGAATCGCTACGAGCAGCTCGCCGGCAAGCTCTCCGCATCGCGCAAGGAGGCGGCAGCGAAGCTCGGACGCCAGGTCACGGCCGCGATGAAGGAGCTCGCAATGGTCGGCGGCCGAATGGAGATCGCGCTCCGCCCGGTCGAGGGCGGCGCGGCGGGCGGCAACGAGACGGTCGAGTTCATGGTCGCCGCCAACCCGGGGACGCCGCCGCAGCCGCTCGCGAAGGTCGCCTCGGGCGGCGAGCTCTCGCGCATCGGCCTCGCCGTCCAGGTGATCACGGCGAAGAGCGCGGCGGTGCCGACGCTGATCTTCGACGAGGTCGACGCGGGCATCGGTGGCGCCGTGGCCGAAGTCGTGGGCCGGAAGCTCCGGACGCTAGGCGCGGAGCGGCAGGTGCTTTGCGTGACGCACCTCGCGCAGGTTGCGGCGCAGGCCGCGCAGCAGTGGTCGGTGGCGAAGATGACGGTGAGCGGCGCGACCCGGAGCCGCGTCGTGGCGCTCGACGACAAGGCGCGGATCGAGGAGATCGCCCGCATGCTGGGCGGGGTCGAGATCACCGCGACGACCCGACGGCACGCGGCGGAGATGCTCGGCGCCGCCGCTCGCGGCGCGTGATCGTTTGGCGCGCGGGTGCCCGGTCGGCTAGAATCCCACTCCTTTAGGCGCGTAGCTCAGCTGGTTAGAGCACTACCTTGACATGGTAGGGGTCGTTGGTTCGAGTCCAATCGCGCCTACC
>CAWBNB010000038.1:0-119062 GCA_963789885.1 uncultured beta proteobacterium
TGAGGAGAATCGAACTCCCGTATGCAGCTTGGGAAGCTGCCGTTCTGCCATTGAACTACACCCGCTTCGGCGCGGAATCGTCTAGCGCCAACCTTCGCCGAGATCGGTCTAGGAGAGGCCCGCGACCCGGCTTGATTGTAACCGCGGCGGTCGAAACCGGCCCAGTCACTGCACGGTGATACCGGCCTCGCGCACGAGCCGGTCCACTTCGCCACCTCCGCCTTCACGTAGGTGTCGCTTACCCGCCCCGCGCCGAATGCCGCACCGCCGCAGTGCTATGATTTGCATCCCATGCTCGAGCTCTCGGTGAACGGCGAAACGAAGCGCTTCGACGGCGCGCTCGACCTCGCGCGGCTGCTCGAGCGGCTCGAGCTCGCCGGGAAGAAGGTCGCCGTCGAGCGCAACGGCGAGATCGTCCCGCGCAGCCGCTACGCGGCGACACCGCTCGCGAGCGGGGACCGGCTCGAGATCGTGGTCGCCGTCGGCGGAGGCTGAACACCGATGAACGCCCCTACCCAACCGCTCGGCGATCCGCTGGTGATCGCCGGCAAGGCCTACGCCTCGCGCCTGCTGATCGGGACCGGCAAGTACCGCGACTTCGACGAGACCCG
Organism: uncultured beta proteobacterium; assembly: GCA_963789885.1. GTDB lineage: Bacteria > Pseudomonadota > Gammaproteobacteria > Burkholderiales > SG8-39 > DATEDA01. The sequence continues at coordinate 612 of CAWBNB010000038.1, forward strand.
CCGCGCGGTCGAGGCGAGCGGCGCGGAGATCGTCACCGTCGCCATCCGGCGCACCAACATCGGCCAGAACGCGAACGAGCCGAGCCTGCTCGACGCGCTCCCGCCGTCGAAGTACACGTACCTTCCGAATACCGCCGGCTGCTATTCGGCGGACGACGCGGTGCGGACGCTGCGCCTCGCGCGCGAGCTGCTCGACGGGCACGACCTCGTGAAGCTCGAGGTGCTCGGCGACCCGCACACGCTCTTCCCGAACGTCATCGAGACGCTCAAGGCCGCCGCGACGCTGGTGAAGGACGGCTTCAAGGTGATGGTGTACACGAGCGACGATCCGATCATCGCCAAGGAGCTGGAGGCGATCGGCTGCGTCGCGGTGATGCCGCTCGCCTCGCTGATCGGCTCGGGCATGGGGATCCTCAACCCGTGGAACCTGCAGCTCATCCTCGAGAAGGCGAGCGTGCCGATCGTCGTCGACGCCGGCGTCGGCACCGCCTCGGACGCGGCGATCGCGATGGAGCTCGGCTGCGACGCGGTGCTGATGAACACCGCGATCGCGAAGGCGCGCGACCCCGTGCTGATGGCGCAGGCGATGAGGAAGGCGGTCGAGGCCGGCCGCGACGCGTTCCGCGCCGGCCGCATGCCGAAGAAGCTCTACTCGGCGAGCCCGAGCTCCCCGACCGAAGGACTGATCACCCCGAGCGCCTGAGCGGCCGCTTCCGGCGATGACCGGCCAGCCGCACCGCTCGATCCGCAGCTACGTCCTGAGGCAGGGCCGCACCACCGCGGCGCAGGCGCGCGCGCGCGCAGCTGCTCGCCCCGGTCTACGGCATTCCGTTCGCGGCGGCGCCGCTCGATCTCGAGCGCGCGTTCGGGCGCACGGCACCGAAGGTGCTCGAGATCGGCTTCGGGATGGGCGAGACCACGGCGGCGATCGCCGCGGCGCATCCGGAGATCGATTACCTCGGCATCGAGGTGCACTCGCCCGGCGTGGGCAGCCTGCTGAACCGGATCGAGGCGCTGCGCCTGACGAACGTGCGCGTGATCCAGCACGACGCGGTGGAGGTCCTCGAGCACATGATCGCGCCGGAGGCGCTCGACGGAGTGCACCTCTTTTTCCCCGATCCGTGGCCCAAGAAGCGTCACCACAAGCGCCGACTCCTCCAGGCACCGTTCGTGCGGCTCCTCGCGTCGCGCATGAAGCGTGGGGCGTATCTGCACGCGGCGACCGACTGGGAAGACTATGCGCACCAGATCCTGGCGGTGCTCGCCGCCGAGCCGGCGCTCGAGAACACTGCGGCCGGCTTCGCGCCCCGTCCGGAATCGCGCCCGCAGACCAAGTTCGAGCGGCGCGGCGTCGGCCTCGGGCATCGCGTGTGGGACGCGGTGTTCCGCAAGCGGTGACCGGCGCGCCGGCGCCCGAGCACAGCGCCATGGTCTATCCTAGGTCGCTCCGACACGAGACGTTCGGGATGGATCTCCGGTCAGTCAGCCTGCGCGCGACGCTGCTTGCGATGATCGCCGCTGTCGTCGTGCCGCTCGCGGTCCTCCTCTCGCTCGCCGGGTGGTACGTCGACGCCGGCCTGCCGGAACAGCAGGCGTTCGCGCCGATCCAGCGTGCGCTGGAGCTCTGGCTCGCGTTCGCGGCGCTCGTCGCGCTCGGTGCGGTGGGTCTCGCGTGGTTCGTCGCCCGGCGCCTGAGCCGGCCGGTGGCGGGGATCGTGGCCGCGATGCAGCGCGCGGCCGCGGGGGCGACCGACGCCGTGGCACCGGAGAGCGGCCCCCGCGAGATCGCCCTCATCGGCGCCGAGTTCAACCGGATGATGTCGGCGCGCGCGCAGCTCGAGTCGGAGCACCGCGAGGCGCTCGCCCGGGCCGAGGCGCACGAGCGGCGTCTGAGCGAAATCATCGAGACGATCGCCGAGGGGGTTCTGATCCTGGGGCCGGACGGCCGCTACGAGCTCGCCAACCGCGCCGAGGAAGTCCTGCTCGGTGTGCCCCGCGAGGCGATCATCGGCGTGCGCTACGACGAGGTGTCCTGGCGCCGCGCCGCCGTTGACGGTTCGGCGTTCGATCTTGCCAAGCATCCGTTCGAGCAGCTGCGTGGCGGCGCGCCGGCGGTGCGCAACCAGGTGTTCCAGATCATCACGCCGCAGGGGCGGTCGCGGATCGTGTCGGTCAACGCGGCCGCGATCCGCGATCCGGCCGGCGGCTTCGGCGGCATCGTGATGACCGGGGTGGACATCACCGAGCGCGCGAGCGCCGAGCGGCGCCTTGCCGACGTCATCGAGGCACTCGGCGAGGGCCTGATCCTGGTCGGAGCCGACGGGCGCTACCAGCTCGCGAACCGCGCGGAAGAGGAGCTGCTCGGCGTCACCCGCGACCGGATCATCGGCGTGCGGTTCGACGAGGTCTCGTGGGGACGCCGCACCGCGGACGGCAAGCCGTTCCGGGTCGCCGACCACCCGTTCGCCCGGCTCGCGCGCGGCGAGCCGTCGGTGCGCGATTTCGAGATGCAGATCGTGACGCCGCAGGGCCGCGCGCGCACCGTGCTCGCGAGCGCGGCGCCGCTCTTCGACGCCGCCGGCAACTTCGACGGTGCGGTGCTGACCGCGGTGGACATCACCGAGCGCAAGCGCGCCGAGCAGCGTCTTCGCGACATCATCGAGACGATGGTCGAGGGGCTCTTCATCATCGACCGGGACGGGCGCTACGAGCTCGTCAACCGCGCCGCCGAGGAGCTACTCGGGATCCCCAGGGAGCGCGCCATCGGCCTGCGCATCGACCAGGCGCCGTGGGGACGCCTCGCGGCAGACGGCTCCCCGCATCGCCTCGAGGATCATACGTTCGAGCGCCTGCGCCGCGGGGCGCCGTACGTGCGCGAGCGCGAGGTCCAGCTCATACCGGCCAATGCACCGCCACGCCTGGTGTCCATCAACGCCGTGCCCCTGCGCGACGCCGCCGGCAACTTCGACGGCATCGTGGCGACGTGGATCGACATCACCGGGCGAAGGCGCGCCGAGCGGCGGCTGCGCGACATGGTCGAGACGATGGCCGAAGGCCTCGCGATCGTCGGCGCGGACGGGCGCTACGAGCTCTTCAACCGCGCGGCCGAGGACCTGATCGGCTTCCCGCGCGAGCGCATCCTCGGGGTCCGGTACGATGCGGCGCCGTGGCTGCGGATCGCCGCCGACGGCGGTCCGTTCGCGAACGCCGATCATCCGTTCGAACGGCTGCGCAGCGGCGAGGCGGTGGCGCTGCGCGACTACGAGTACCGGGTGGTGACCGCCAAGGGTCAGGTGCGGACGATCTCGACCAACGCGGCGGCGCTCCGCGATGCCGCCGGCAACTTCGACGGCGTCGTCGCAACCTGGACCGACGTCACCGACCGCAAGAACGCCGAACGGCGCCTGCGCGACATCATCGAGACGATGGCCGAGGCGGTGATGATTATCGGCGCCGACGGCAACTATGAGCTCGTCAATCGCGAGACCGAGGAGCTGCTCGGGCGATCCCGCGACCGCATCATCGGCTCGCGCCAGGGCGACGCGCCGTGGGCGCGGCTCGCCGTCGAGGGGCGCCCGCTCCGCGTCGAGGAGCTGCCGCTCGAGCGCCTGCGCCGCGGCGAGCCGGCGCTGCACGGCATCGAGTTCCAGCTCACGCTGCCCGAGGGTCCGCCGCGGACCATCCTGATGAACGCCGGGCCGCTGCGCGACGCCGCCGGCAATTTCGCCGGCGCGGTCCTGTCGGGCTCCGACATCACCGAGCGGAAGGTGGCCGAGCGGCGGCTCGCCGAGTACACCGCGCGGCTTGGGACGCTGTCCCGCCGCGTGCTCACGGTGCAGGAGGAGGAGCGGCGCGCGGTCGCGCGCGAGCTGCACGACGAGCTCGGCCAGGTGCTCACCGCCGTCCGCCTCAACCTCCAGACGCTCCGCCGCCGCTCGCGCGACCCCGAGCTCGGGCCGGTGTTCGAGGACGGCCTCGCGCTGCTCGAGACCGCGATCGCCGAGGTGCGCGCGCTCTCGATGCGGCTGCGGCCGACGATCCTCGACGACCTCGGGCTCGAGGCGGCGCTGCGCTCTCACCTCGAGCGGAGCCGGGCGCGCGCCGAGCTCGCGCTCGACGCCGAGATCAGCCTGCCGCAGAGGCGGCTCGACCCGGCGGTGGAGACCGCGTGCTTCCGCATCGTGCAGGAGGCCATGACGAACGTCGTCCGCCATGCGACGGCGAGCCGCCTCGGGGTGACGCTCGGGGTCGTCGGCGGGGAGCTCGTCCTCTCGATCCGCGACGACGGGCAAGGGTTCGATCCGGCGGTGGCGGCGCGGCGCGCTGCCCGCGGCGAGAGCGCCGGCCTGTCGGGCATGGAGGAACGCGCGCAGCTCGCCGGCGGGCGGCTGGAGATCCACGCCGCGCCCGGCCGCGGGACCGAGGTGCGGGCGGTGTTCCCGCTCGCCGAGGAGGAGGCCGCGTGAAGATCCGCATCCTCCTCGCCGACGACCACGCGCTCGTGCGCGCGGGCATGAAGTCGCTGATCGAGTCGGCGGAGGGGTTCGAGGTCGTCGGCGAGGCGTCGAACGGCCGCGAGGCGGTGCGCCTGGCCCGCACGCTCAAACCGGACGTCGCGCTCCTCGACATCGCGATGCCCGAGCTGAACGGGCTCGACGCGGCGCGCCGGCTCGCCGTCGAGTGCCCGGACGTGCGCGTCCTGATCCTGTCGATGCACACCGACCCGGCCTACGTGCGCGAGGCGATGCAGGCGGGCACGGCCGGCTACGTGCTGAAGGAGGCCGGCGTCGAGGAGCTCGAGCTCGCGATCCGCGCCGCGCTGCGCGGCGAGCGCTACCTCGACCCGCGCGTCTCGAAGCACGTCATCGACGGCTACGTGCGCGGGCTGGAGGGGGATGCACCCGGCCAGGCGCTGACGCCGCGGCAGCGCGAGATCCTGCAGCTGATCGCCGAGGGCCGCTCCACGCGCGAGATCGCGCAGCGGCTCCACCTGTCGGTCAAGACGGTGGAGACGCATCGCGCCCAGATCATGGAGCGCCTCGACATCCGCGACGTGGCCGGATTGACCCGTTACGCCATCCGGATTGGCCTGATCAGCGGCGAGCGGTAGCCGGGCGGCACTTTTCGCACCGTCGACCCCCGACTCAGGGTCCGCCGCGGCCGATCTAGGGGGTTCCCCGATTGGTTCCGGCGCGCAGGCTGAGTAACCTTCCGGCCCGTGAACTCGAGCCGGGCAAATGCTATTGCCGATCCTGGCGTGCCGCAGGGCGCGCCGGGAGACCGGCGGTCGGGGAGCGGCAGATTCCCGCTCGAGTTCACACCCGCGCCTCTGGTGACGCAATGAGCCGGAGCGCCGCGCCCGCCGACCCCTTCGCCGCGCTCGTCCGCGAGTTCGAGCTCGAGCTCGTGCACCTGCGGCAGATGCTCGCCCTCGCCGAGGAGGAGCAGCGGGACCTCGTCGCCGGCGACATGACGCGCCTCGACGCGATCTCCGCCGAGAAGCTCGGGCAGCTGCAGGCGCTGGAGCTCTACACCCGCCAGCGCGCCGTCTACCTCGCCCAGCAGGGCTTCGCCAGCGACGCGATGGGCCTCGCCGCCTGCGCGCTCGCCGCGGGGCGCCGCGGGCGCGCGCTCACCACCGCCTGGAGCCGCGTGGCCGAGGCGCTCGCGAGCCTGCGCGACCTGAACGAGGAGAACGGCCTCCTTCTCCGCGCACGCCTCGCGGAAGTCGGCGATCCGGCCGAGCTCCTCGCCGACCTCGCCCGCCTGGACGCGAGCCGGGAGGCCGGATGAACGCCCGTCCCTGGCAGCCGGTGAGCCACCCGGCGCGCATCCGGATCCTCGTCGTCGACGAGAACGAGCGGCTCCTGCACGCGCTGCTCCAGCTCCTCTCGACCGAGCCCGCGGTGGACGTCGTCGGCTCGGCGCGATCGCTCGACGAGGCGATCGTCCAGGCCGCCGCGCTCGGCCCCCAGCTCGTGCTGATCGACTGGAGCCTCCCGCAGCCCGCCGCCGCCGAGTCCTGCCGCGTCATGCGCCGGCACCCGGTGTCGCCGAAGATCGTCGCGCTGCTCGACGACGAGGACGAGTCGTATCGCGACTCGGCCACCGCCGCCGGCGCGGATGCGGCGGTCGGCAAGGGACGGCTGAGCGAGGCGCTCCTCCCGCTGCTCGACGAGCTCTTCCCCGAACACCAGCACGCGAAGTGACGCGAGGGAAGTGACCGGCGGCCGGCGCCGCCAGGCCCGGCTCAACCGGCGTTCGGGTCCCCGCCGGCCAGGCTCGCCTGGTCGTAGCCCGCGACCCTCTTGTAGCCCTCCGACATCGCGGCGAGCTCCTCGCGGCTGATCACGTCCTCGATGCGCTCGAACGGCCGGTCGCCGCTCCGCACCTTGACCTCGCGCAGGATCGCGTCCGGCGGCATCGTGCGGTTGGTCAGCACCACCTTCGACGTCGCCGGCAGCCGCGCCGCCTCGTAGGCCCGCAGGGCCGCGGCCGGATCGCGGCGGGCATCGAGCTCGTCGGCGAGCACCCGCGCATCGAGGATCGCCTGCCCGGCGCCGTTCGAGCCGCGCGGCACCATCGGATGCGCCGCATCGCCGGCGAGCGTCAGGCGTCCGAAGGTCCAGCGATCGAGCGGGTCCTGGTCGACCATCGGGTACTCGTAGATCGCGTCCGCCGCGCGGATCAGCTCCGGCACGTCGCACCAGTCGAAGTGCCAGTCGCGGTACGGCCCGATGAAGTCGTCGATGCGGCCCGGCCGCGCCCAGTCGCGCTTCGGGAGATAGTGCGGCGTCTCGATCTCGGCGAGCCAGTTCACGAGCTGCCGGCCTTGCGCGTCGATGCGGTCGCGGATCGGGTAGATCACCATCTTCCCCGGGTTCAGCCAGCCGGCGCGGACCATCGTCGCGCCGGACAGCATCGGCGGCCAGCGCGTCACGCCGCGCCACATGTTCACGCCCGAGTACACCGGGTCGCCCTCGTTCGGGTGGAACTGCTTCCGCAGCACCGAATGGACGCCGTCGCAGCCGACCACCACGCGGCCCCGCTGCGGGGCGAGCGGCGCGCCGGTCGCCCCGTCGACGAAGTGCGCGGTCGCGCCGTCGGTACCGTCCTCCGCGCGCACGCACTTCCAGCCGAGCTGCAGCCGGTCCGCGCCGGCCCGCTCCCGGAACGCGCCGGCGAGCACCACCTGCAGGTCCCCGCGGTGGATCGAGTACTGCGGCCAGTCGTAGCCGGCGTGCCGCCCGAGCGGCTCGCGGTAGATCAGCTGGCCGAAGCGGTTGAAGAACGCCGCCTCCTTCGTGAGGATCGCCACGCGCGTAAGCGCGGCTTCGAGCCCGAGCTCGCCGAGCTCTTTCGACGCGTGCGGGAGGATGTTGATCCCGACGCCGAGCGGCCTCAGCTCCGGCGCCGCCTCGTAGACACGGCAGGCGATGCCCCGCCGGTGCAGCATCAGCCCGAGCGTGAGGCCGCCGATCCCGGCGCCGATGATCAGGACTTCGCGTCCGTCCATTCCCGGGGGTTAGGTACCGGGTTCGCCCACGACCGCGGCGAGCGCGCGGTCGATGACCGCGCCGCCGTCGGCCACGACCCGCGCCCGGCCCTCCCGCAGTGCGGTCGAGAGGTCCCCCCGCGACACGTGCCGGGCCGCCGCGCCGCGGGCGGTGAAGAGATAGAGGGTCTGCTGCGGGCTGATCCAGGTGAGCTTCGCGCGCACCGGCGGATCCGCATCCGAAAACTCCACCACCGCGCCGCGCTCGAGGATCGGACGCGCGTCGGCCGTCAGCTCCGGTGCCGCGATGGCGCTGCTCGCCGGCGGCGGGGGCGGCGCTGCCGGCGGCGGCGGAAGCGGCTGCCTCGACCGCGCCGCCTGCAGGAGCGCCGTGTGCGCCCGCATCAGCTCGTCCAGGAACGTGCGCTGTGCCTCGGCGGCCATGTCTACCGCCTTCATCCCGCGGTTGAGCGCGGGCACAAGCTTCGGCAACATCGCGCTGAACCGCGGCATGTCGGTCGCCTGCTTCGGCGCGACGCTCCAGACGAGATCATCGACGAGCGCAAGCCGGGCGTCCCAGCCCTCGCCGCCCGTCCGGGCGTGTCGCTCGGCATCGGCGAGGACGTAGGTCCAGGTGTCGGTCAGGAAGCGCTGGACGAACGCGGGCGCGCCGGCGGCGATCCGCTTCGCGATCTCCGTCCCCGCGCGCGCCCGCAGCGCTTCGCCGCGCTCCTGGTCGGCGAGCTCCGCGGCGAGCGGCGCGACCTCCCGCTCGCTCTCCTCGCGGAGCGTGGCGACCAGCGCCGCGAGCCGCTCGCGCGCGGCGACGAAGACGGCGAGGTCCTCGACGAACCCGGCGAGGACCTCGTCGACGATCGCGCGCAGTCCCGCGACGAACCGGCCCTCGGGCCCGGCATCGATCTGCGGATCGGTCGCGGACTCGGTGATCGCCGTGAGCAGCTCGCGCATCGGGTGCGTCCGCTTGGCGAAGAACGTGCGATCGAGGAGCGCCGCCTTGAACCCGACAATCTGGAGCCGCGCGAGCTCGGCCTTGACCGCCGCCGAAAGGTCGCGATCGTGCAGCACGAAGTCGAACACCACCGCCACCAGCTCGCCGGTGAGCTGCTCGAGCGGATGCTCCCGTGCGCGCGCGAGGTTGTCGACGACGGCGGCGAGATCCCCCGTGCCGCCCGCGGCGTCGGTGACCGTCGCGCCCTGCAGCTGCGAGAGCTGCGCGATCAGGCCCTCCGGCGCCGGCGTCATCATCGCCCGCGCGTGGAGCGACCCCTCGGGGTTGGCGAGCAGCCGCGCCCCGTAGTGGCGGGACGTCGCCGGCCCGTCGAGCAGCGCACCGACGATCGCGCCGACGTCGAGCGGTGAGCCCATCGCGCCCGGCATGAGGTCCTTGAGCGCCATCGCCTGGCTCAGCGTCATGCCGGCCGGCAGCCCGGGCAGCCGGGGCGCCTCCCCCGCCCGGCCGGGCGCGCCCGCCGCGCCGGGAACGCCCGCCGGCGCGGCGCGCGATCCGGCCGACCCTTGCGCCGGACGCTGCACCTGGTGGCGGATGCGGGGCAGAACCCCGCCGGCGAGGAGCATGTCGTTGAGCTCGACGTGGAGCTTGCGCAGCGCGAGCGCGACGTGCGGCTGCAGCCCGTTGACGAGCACCATTCGCACCGGTCCCGGCTGCGACGCGGCGTCGCAGGCGCGCTTGAGCGCTTCGAGCGCCGTCTCGGGCCCGAGCGGGTTGGCGTCGCCCTCGAGCGCCTTGCCGACCGCGAGCTCGCCGAGCCGGGCGCCGACGCCGGCGAGCTGCCCGGCGTCGAGCTCGTCGTTCGTCTTGCGCACCAGCCGTCCGAGCGCGATCTCGAGCTCGATCGCATCGTCGTCCACTAGAGTGAGGCTGCCGTGGTCGGTCGCGCCGGGGTCCGCGGCGCGCGGCCCGGGAGCGAGCTTGCGCTCGAAGATCTCCACGAGGCCCTTCTCGAACGCGCTCGCGATAGCGCCACGCTGCGACTCGGCCGCGGCCGCCGCGTCGTCGAGGATCGTCTGCTCGGGCCGCGAGGTCGACGCCGCGGCGGCCGCGCGGAACTCCTTCGGCAGCGCGGCGAGCGCGACGGCGACGGCGGGCGGGAGGCTCCCGCGCGCGAGCTCGCGTGCGCGGGCCAGCAGGGCGGCGGAATTGACGCTCATGTCGGGGAGGATGCCGCGAAATGCTTACACGCCGCTGACCCGCCCGGGCGCATTGCTCACCCGGGCAGCGCCGGGTCGGCCGCCGCGCGATAGTGCCGGTTGGCCTCGTGCTCGCGTCCGATCCGCTCGTAGACGCGCGCCGCCGCGACGTGGGCGGTGCGCGAGGGCTGGAGCGACAGACTCGCGTCGAGATAGCTCGTCGCCTTGCCCCAGAGCCCGCGCTCGGCGCACAGCCGGCCGAGCGTGGCGAGGAGCGCGGCGTCGCGCGGATGCGTCTTCAGCCAGCGCTCGCTCTGCTCGAGGCGCTCGAGCGCGTCCGCCTCGTGCGTGCAGTCGGCGTAGAGGGCGACGAGCTCGGAGGACCACTCGGCCTCGAGCGCCGAGCGGATCAGCACGTGCGCCTCGCGGCACGCGCCGAGCGACATGAAGAGACGCGCCGCCGCCGCCGCGATTCGCGGCTGCACGCGGTCGGCGGCGGGCACCTTGTCCCAGAAGGTCGCGAGGCTTTCCGCGTCGAGCACCTTCTTGCGGAGGTTCTCGATCGTCGCGGTGATCCTGAGCTGCGCCGCCGGCTCGGCGGCGATCGCGCCGCGCTTCTCGAGGATCCGGAGCAGGCGCAGCACCTCGTCCCAGTTCTGCAGGCCCTGCTCGGCGCGCATCAGCAGGCGCAGCGTCGCGACGTGGCGCGGCCCGGTCGCGTGCAGCTCGCTCAGGATCTCGCGCGCGGCTTCGAACCGGCGCTCGTCGAGCGCGAGCTCGGCCTCGGTGGCGAGGCGCGCGTTGCGGCTCGCGCCCGCGGCGCCCTCCGCACGGGCGAGCCAGATGCGCCGCCGCTCGGGATCGCGCATCGCGTGCGCCGACCGTGCCGCGAGGAGCGCAGCGAGCCCGGGCGACTCGTCGAGGTCGTACGCCCTCGAGGCGAACTTCTCGGAGCGCCCGAAGCGTCCCTCGAGGAAGGCCTGCCACGCATCGCGCAGCGCGCTCTGGCCGCGCGTGGCGCGGCTGCGCCGGCGATAGGCCGCGACGTACGAGGGCAGCCGCACCGTGTGCGCGGTGAGCCGCAGCAGGCCGTGCAGCACCGCGAACAGCGCAATCAGGCCGAGGACGGCGAGCGTGAGCGAGATCTCGATGCGATACGGCGGATAGACGACGAGCGCGTAGCCTTCGCCGTAGCGCGCCGCGAGCGAGACGGCGACCGCGAGCGCGAGGACGACGAGCAGGGTGACGAGCCAGCGCATCTAGCCGCGCCTTGCGCTGCGGGCGGGGACGCCGGTCACTTCACCGCCTTCTCGCGCGGAAGTTTGAGCGTGCGCACCGCGTTCAGGCTGTCGCCGATCGTCGGCAGCTCGACGTTCACCGCCGCCGCACCGAGCTGGGCGAGCGTCTGCGCGGCGGTCGCGACCGGTTTCTGCCTCACGTCGAACCAGCGGGTGAGCGAGTTCTGCGCCGCCTTGATGTCGGCGCGGAATGCCGCCTCGTCGCGTTGCAGGAGGGCGAGCCGGGCGTGCAGCAGGCGCAGCTTCAGGTTTTCCCGCAAGAAGATGCGATGCTCGGGCGCGATCAGCGCCGCATCCGATGCGTCGAGCCGCTGCACGCGGACGAGGCCCTTCAGCTCCTCCCAGACCCCGTGCCAGGCGCGCTGCCAGCCGCTCTCTACGGCCGCCGCCTTCGCGTCCCCCGCCGCGGGCGGCGACGCCGCTTGCGTCCGGCCGTCGACGAGGAGGGGCAGGGAGTCCACGGCCGCGATAACCTGGTCGATGCGCACCGTCATCCCGGCCACGTCGAGGCTCGGCGCGTTCTTCAGCCGCTCGATGTCGCGCGCGATCACCCGGCGCAACGGCAGGAACTGCGGGCGGTCGGAGCGGGCGAGCCGCGCGTCGGCGTTCTGCAGCGCGACGAGCGCCGCCTGCACGTTGCCGGCGAGCTGGAGCTGCTGGACGGCGATCGCGAGCGTCTGCTCCACCTCGGCGAGCAGCCAGTCGTCGCGCGAGCGCGAGAGCTCCTGGTACAGCGACTCGAGCGCGAGCTGCTGGCTCTGCGACTCGAGGAGTTTCGCCTCGAGCGCGCCGATGCGCGCCTGCGCGTCGCGCACCGCGTCCTGGCCCTCCTTGGCGATCGTGCGGCTGTCGCGCGCCTCGGTCCCGGTCTCGCGGAGCTGCTTCGCGACGCCCTCGCGCAGCTCGGCGAGCTCGCCGCGCACGCCCCACCAGCCCCACGCGAGGAGCACCACCGCGATGCCGAGCCCGGCGATCGCGAACGGCAGCCAGCGCTCCGCGCGGTGGCGGGCGCGGGCGAGCATCGGTGCTTCGGCGGGATCCATCGTGGGCGGTGATGCTATGACAATTACATTTTCGCCCAAAACGCCGCGAGCGCGGCGGCGATGCCCTCGTCGCCGGGGGCGGTCTCGACCACCCGCTCGCAGCCGAGCGCGCGGGCAGCCTCGGCGATGCGCGCGTGCGGCGCGAAGAGCGGCGTGCGCCGGAGCAGCAGCCGGCCGGCATCGCCGACCATCCCGAACAGGTTGCGCAGGCCCTCGCTCGAGCTGACCGCGATCGCGTCGATCTCGCCGCGCTCCAGGGCGCGCACGAGCGGGCCGGCGTCGGCGCCGGGGCGCGCCCGCCGATAACACTCGACGTAGTCGACGGTCGCTCCACGACTGCGCAGCGCATCGCCGAGGAGCTCGCGTCCGCCGTCGCCGCGGAAGATCACGACGCGCCTTCCGCCGACCGCGGCGAGCGCCGGCATCTCGAGCAGCGCCTCGCTGTCGAACCGGCCGGACGGCGCGATGATGCCGGTGACGCCGTGGCGCGCGAGCGCCTGCTCGCTCGCCTTGCCGACCGTCGCGGCGCGGAGGCTCGCCGGCCACCCGCGCCGCGAGCGGATCGCCGTCATCGCCTGGTCGACCGCGTTCGGGCTGACGAAGACGGCGAAGTCGTAGCGATCGAGGCGGTCGGCGACTCCGAGGAGCGGTCCGGGATCGTCGAGCGCGCGGATTTCGATGGCCGGAAAGACCACCGGTTCGCCGCCGGCGGCGCGAACGAGCCCGGCGAGGTGCTCGTTCTGGCCGGCCGGACGCGTGAGGACGATCCGGCGTCCGCGGAGCGTCCCGCCGGTCACGCGAGCGCCGCCAGGATCTCGGCGGCGCCGCGGCTGCGGAGCTCCGCGGCGAGCGCTTCCCCCGCGCGCTCCGGCGCCGCGGGATCGCCATGCACCTCGCCGCGCACGACGCGCGCGCCGTCCGGGCTCGCCACGACGCCGCGCACGCGCAATCCGCGGTCCGAGAGCTCGGCGTAGGCCCCGAGCGGCACCTGGCAGCTGCCGCCGAGCGCCCGGCTTACCGCGCGCTCGGCGCCGACGCACGCGGCCGTCGCGCCGTGGTGCAGCGGTGCGAGGAGCTCGCGGAGATCGGGGCGCCCCGCGCGGGACTCGATCGCGAGCGCCCCCTGCCCGACCGCGGGGAGGCTCACGTCGGGATCGATCACCGCGCGCACGCGGGCGCCGAGCCCGAGGCGCTTCAGCCCGGCCACCGCGAGCACGATCGCCGCATAGTCGCCGCGGTCGAGCTTCGCAAGCCGCGTCTCGACGTTGCCGCGGAGCGGTCGCACGTCGAGCCCCGCGTAGCGGCTGCGAAGCTGCGCCTCGCGGCGCAGGCTCGAGGTCCCGACGATCGCGCCGCGCGGGAGGCCGGCGAGCCCGGCGTGCGCGTTCGACACGAACGCGTCGCGCGGATCCTCGCGCTCAAGGATCGCCACGAGCTCGAACTCCGGGTCGAGCGCCACCGGCACGTCCTTCGCCGAATGCACCGCAAGGTCGGCGCGTCCGTCGGCGAGCGCCGCCTCGAGCTCTTTCACGAACAGCCCCTTTCCGCCGATCTTCGCGAGCGAGCGGTCGAGGATCTCGTCGCCGCGCGTGCTCAACGGCAGGATCTCGACCGCGACGCGCGGGTGAGCGCGCATCACCAGATCGCGAACGTGCTCGGTTTGCCAGAGTGCGAGCCGCGACTTGCGCGAGGCGATGACGATGCGGTCGGGGAGCGGCAAGTGAGCGGTGCGCGCGCGGGGGTCGCGCCGATTCTAGCTCGCCCCCTCGCCGCGGGCGCGGGGTGCCGTTCAGGCCGACCGCTGCGGACGGATGACGGTCCCGCTCGCGAGGCAGATGCGCGCGAGCTCGTGGGCCTGGTCGCGCACGTCCTCCGGGAGTTTCTCGACCTCGAGCCAGGTCTCCCAGGCCTCGCCCGGGGCGAGCGCCTTCGGCAGCCGGCGCTGCCGGCGGTTGACCTCGGCGCGCGGCGAGGACTCGAACCACACGCGCGTCACCAGCAGGTTTTCGTCGGAGAGGTTCCGCAGGCGGATGAACCAGCAGTCGCGCACGTCCTTGCCCGAAGCCTCCCACGCGCCGCGGCGGATGTCGGCGTCGACCTTGCGCCTGTCGGCGGCGAAGATCTTCACGCCCGACCAGAGCTCGCGGAGCATCTTCGTCGACAGCATCACGTGCTCGCGAGCGCTTTCACCGCCGGCCATTGGCGCCGGCTCACCGGGAGCCGGTCGGCAACGCCGTCGAGCACGACCGACCAGCCCGCGCCCTCCCCATCGCCCTCGGCCGAGCGCTCGAAGCCGCGCACGCGCGCGCGCGCGACCAGGCACGAGCGGTGCACGCGCACGAAGACGCCGCCGAATTCCTCCTCGAGGCTCGCGAGCGACTCCTCGAGCAGGAACTCGCGGTCGGCGGTGCGCACCGTCACGTACTTCAGCTCGGCCTTCAGGAACACGATCTCGGCGACCGGCACGAGGTGGATGCGCCCGCGCTCGCTCACCGAAAGGAAGCGCCGGGGACCCTGTCCCGAAGCGGCCGCCGCGCGTTCGAGCGGCTCGCGCCGGACCGCCCCGCCCGCGCGCGCCTTCGCGAGCGCCGCCGACAGGCGCGACGCGCGCACCGGTTTCAGGAGGTAGTCGATCGCGTTCACCTCGAACGCCTCGATCGCGTACTGGTCGTGCGCGGTGACGAACACGACGGCGGGCGCGCGCTCGAGGTTGGCGAGATGACGCGCGAACTCGATGCCGTTCATCTGCGGCATGTTGATGTCGACCAGCGCCACGTCCACCGGCAGGGTCGGCAGGAGCATGAGCCCCTCCTGTCCGTTCGCCGCCTCCCCGACGACGACGTTCGGGAGCTCCGGTGTCAGGTCGCCGAGCACCTCCTTCATGCGCTCGCGCGCCGGCTGCTCGTCGTCGACGAGGAAGATGCGCAAGGGGCCGGCGGCGCTCATCGGTCGCTCGCTCCGCTATGCCGCCGCCCGCACGCCGGGCATCGTGCTCGGCGCCGCCCGGCGGTACGGGATCACGATCGCGATCTCGTAGTTCTCGCCCTGCACCCCGCTCTCGAGCTTCGCCTCGACGTCGAAGTGGAGCGCGAGCCGCTCGCGGATGTTGGCGAGCGCGATGCGGTTCCCCTGGCGGTGCTGGTGCTCGGGGTGGTACGGGTTGGTGAGCTTGAGGTGGACCCGGTCGCGCTCGCGGCGGATCGCGATCTCGATCGTCCCCGGCCCGGTGCCGGGCTCGACGCCGTGATAGACGGCGTTCTCGACGAGCGGCTGCAGCAGGAGCGGCGGGACGAGCGCGTCGCGCGGCGCGTCCTCGGTCTTCCACTGGACGACGAGCCTCTGGCCCAGGCGGAGCTGCTCGAGGTCGAGGTACTGGCGCGTCAGGTCGAGCTCCTGCGCGAGCGTGGTGAGGTTCTTCACGTCCGCCATCACCATCCGGTAGAGCTCAGCGAGGTCCTCGAGCGCGACTTCCGCCCGCTTCGGGTCCTTGCGGATCAGCGAGAGCACGGCGTTCAGCGTGTTGTAGAGGAAGTGCGGCCGGATGCGCGCCTGGAGTGCCTGCAGTCGCGCCTCGGCGAGCGCGGGCGAGAACGCGCGATTGCGCAGGTGGAAGTAGCCGGCGAGGAACGCGGTGATGAGCAGCGCGAAGCCGCCGGCGCGGATGATGCCGAGCGATTCGGATTCGACGCTCGCGCGCAACCACTCGACCCCGGCGGTGAGCCACATCACGCCGACCGCGATCGCCGTGACCGCGATCCAGTAGGGAAGCTTCGCGAGCCAGGGGCTCGCGACCGAGAGCAGCACGAGGCTCGCGATCAGCACCGGCCCGACGATGAGCGTGAGCTCGATGAACCCGTCCGCGAGCTGCGCGAAGGTCTGCGCCTTGATCGCGGCGGCGAGGAGCGCCGCGACGATCACGGTCACCAGGATCCGCGCGATGACGCCGAGGTTGCGGAAATCCGGCAGCGCGTCCGGGATCTCGCTCGGCTTGGGCGTTCCGTTCATCGCGGGGGGAGTTTACGGTCGGGCCGGCGCCGGCGCGCGCGGGAGGGTCGCCGCGGGCCCCGACATCGCATAGAATCCGAAGTAGAAAGAAGCACCTAACGCGTTGTCTCGCCGGGCATTCTCCGGTTTGCCCGAAGGTTATTCAAGCCGCCATGTCGCAGTCCAAGGAAAAGGGTCACACCCCATGGTCCGGCCGGTTCGCCGAGCCGGTGGACGCGCGCGTCCAGCGTTATACCGCCTCGGTGTCATTCGATCGACGGCTGGCCGAGGTCGACATCCAGGGCTCCCTCGCCCACGCCCGCATGCTCGGCGCCTGCGGGATTATCGCTGCCTCGGACGTTGCCGACATCGAGCGCGGCCTCGCCCTCGTTCGCGACGAGATCCGCGCGGGCACCTTCGAGTGGTCGGTCGAGGCCGAGGACGTGCACCTCAACATCGAGCGGCGGCTCACCGCGCTCGTCGGGGACGCCGGCAAGCGGCTGCACACCGCGCGCTCGCGGAACGACCAGGTCGCGACCGACGTGCGGCTGTGGCTGCGCGCCGCGATCGACGACATCGGCGCGCTGCTGAAGGACCTGAGCCGCGCCTTCGTCGACCTCGCCGACAAGCACGCGGCCACCCCGATGCCGGGCTTCACGCACCTCCAGGTCGCGCAGCCGGTCACGTTCGGGCATCACCTGCTCGCGTACTACGAGATGCTGAAGCGCGACCGCGAGCGGATGGCCGACTGCCGCCGGCGGGTCAACCGGCTCCCCCTCGGCGCCGCCGCGCTCGCCGGCACGACCTACCCGATCGACCGCGAGCGCGTCGCGCGCGAGCTCGGCTTCGACGGCCTCTGCGCGAACTCCCTCGACGCGGTGTCCGACCGGGACTTCGCGATCGAGTTCGCGTCCTGCGGGGCGCTCGTGATGGTGCATCTCTCGCGCTTCTGCGAGGAGCTCGTGCTGTGGACGAACCCGCGCTTCGGCTTCGTCCGCCTGCCCGACGCGTTCTGCACCGGCTCGTCGATCATGCCGCAGAAGAAGAACCCCGACGTCCCCGAGCTCGCGCGCGGCAAGGCCGGCAGGGTCTTCGGCGATCTCGTCGCGCTCCTCACGCTGATGAAGGCGCAGCCGCTCGCCTACAACAAGGACAACCAGGAGGACAAGGAGCCGCTGTTCGACGTCGCCGACACGCTCGTCGACACGCTCGCGATCTTCGCCGCGCTGGTGCCCGGGATCGCAGCGGACGAGACGGCGATGCGCACGGCCGCGCGCGAGGGCTTCGCGACCGCGACCGATCTCGCCGACTACCTGGTGAAGAAGGGCATGGCCTTTCGCGACGCGCACGAGGCGGTCGCGCGCGCAGTGCGCGAGGCGGACAACTCGGGCCTCGACCTTGCCGACCTGCCGCTGCCGGTGCTGCGCCAGTTCGCCCCGCTCGTGGGCGACGACGTCTACGCGGTGCTCGGGCTCGAAGGGTCGCTCGCGGCCCGCAACCACCCCGGGGGGACGGCGCCGGAACAGGTTCACGCCGCCGTCCGGCGGGCGCGTGCGGAACTTTCACGCTAGCGGGGAGGCGCCCGCTTGAACTCCGGCAGCCAGCGCGGTAATAGGATCCTCTCGACCCCGGGGAGCTAGCCCCCGCTCCCCGAACCTGCCCGTTCCAGGCCAATGTCCGCCGCCGCTACCGAATTCGAGCCGCCCGTCCTCGAGGCCCCGCCCCCGGACCGGATCGGCAAGTACCAGGTCATCCGCAAGCTCGGCGACGGCGCGACGAGCGAGGTCTACCTCTGCCACGACGAGTTCGCCGGGCGCGACGTCGCGGTCAAGATCGTCTACCAGGACCGGCTGAACGACCCGCAGGGCGGGAAGGTCTTCCGCAAGCTCTTCGTCACCGAGGCCTCGCTCGCGGGCAAGCTCTCGCACCCGCACATCGCGCAGATCTTCGACGCGGTGGTCGGCGACAAGATGTCCTACATCGTGATGGAGTACGTCGCCGGCGGCACGCTCGAGCCGTTCTGCGCGCCGGAGAACCTGCTGCCCCTCGACAAGACCGTCGAGATCGCGTTCAAGGCGACGCGCGCCCTCGACTTCGCGCACAAGCTCGGCGTGACCCACCGCGACATCAAGCCGGCGAACATCCTGCTCGTCGGCGCCGGCGGGACCGACATCAAGATCACCGACTTCGGCTCGGCGATCATGAGCTCGGGCGACACGACCCAGGTGACCGGCATCGGCTCGCCGGCCTACATGTCGCCGCAGCAGATCAAGGAGCAGCCGCTCGATCACCGCACCGACGTGTACTCGTTGGGCGTAGTGATGTACCAGCTGCTCACCGGCGTCCTGCCGTTCAACGCCCGCAACAACTTCAGCATGATGTACCAGATCACGACGGTGGAGCCGGCGCCGCCGTCGTCGCACCGCAAGGAGATCCCGCCCGCGCTCGACGCGATCGTGCGCAAGGCGATGGCGAAGGACCTCGAGAGCCGCTTCCAGACCTGGGACGACTTCTCGTTCGAGCTGGCGGAGATCTTCCGCTCGGAGGAGATCCGGCGGCGCTCGGACGAGGTCGCCGACAGCGAGAAGTTCAACACGCTGCGCGCGATGGAGTTCTTCGCGGAGTTCACCGACGCCGAGCTGTGGGAGGTGCTGCGCATCAGCTCCTGGCAGGACGCCGCCCCGGGGACCGCGCTCATCTCCGCCGGCGACACCGGCGACTTCTTCTGCATCCTCGCCTCGGGCGAGGTGAAGGTCACCAAGCGTCAGAAGCTCCTGAACATCCTCAACGCCGGCGAGTGCTTCGGCGAGATGTCCTATCTCTCGCGCCAGTCGAACGAGCGCAGCGCCGACGTGATCGCGCTTGCCGCCTCGCGCGTCATCACCATCCGCGTGGAAGACCTCGCCCATGCGTCGGATGCGTGCCGGCACCGCTTCGACCGCGCGTTCATGTCGATCCTGGTGGAGCGGCTGACGCTCGCGAACAACCGCCTGACGGCGGTGTAGTCTCCGGCGCCGGAACGGCGCCATGTTGTCCGACCCTCTCCGCACCGCCCTCGAGACCGCGATCGGCCGCGCGGCCGGCGCGCCGTTCGCGATCCGGCGCGCGACCGCGGTGACCGGCGGATGCATCCACTCGAGCTGGGTGCTCGAGTCGGGCACGACCCGTTATTTCGCGAAGACGAACGATGCCGGCCGCGCCGGAACGTTCGCGGCGGAGGCCGACGGCCTGGCCGCCCTCGCAGACGCCGGTATACGCGTGCCGCGGCCGATCGCTCAAGGAGAAGCGGACGGGAGCGCGTTCCTCGTCCTCGAACACCTCACCCTCGGCCACGGAAGCGACGCGGCGTTCCGCGAGCTCGGCCGCGCGCTCGCGCGGCTGCACGCGCACCGCGGCGATGGGTTCGGCTGGCATCGCGACAACTTCATCGGGCTGACGCGCACAGTCGAACTGCGCGGCACGCCTCCTGGCCGGAGTTCTGGCAGCGCGAGCGGCTCGCGCCGCAGCTCGATCTGGCAGTGCGGAACGGTCATCGCGGGGAGCTGCAGTTGCTCGGAGGTCGGGTGATCGAGGCAGTACCGCAACTCCTCGCCGGGCACTCACCCGCGCCGTCGCTGCTCCATGGCGATCTGTGGAGCGGTAACGCCGGGTTCCTCGGCGACGGCACGCCGGTCGTCTTCGACCCGGCCGTTTACTGCGGCGACGCCGAAGCGGACCTCGCGATGACCGAGCTCTTCGGCGGCTTCCCGCCGAGCTTCTACGAGGGCTACCGGGAGGTGCGGCCCATCGCGGCGGGCTACCGGGGGCGGCGCGTCCTGTACAACCTCTACCACGTGCTCAACCACCTCAACCTGTTCGGCGAGGGATACCGCCTGCAGGCGGAGCGGATGATGGCGCGCGTCCTCTCCGGCTGAGGTTACGAACCAAGCGGTCGTGGGTTCCAATCCTGCCGGGCGCGCCACGGCACCAAGGCCTTAGCGAGAGCCAGGGCCTTTTCTTTCCCCCCTGCGCATCGCTTCTCCGTACTGCCGGACCGGAAGGTCGGCTTCCGGCCCAGAAGCGGAACTTGGCGAAGACTCGCTGGCGAGCGGCTCCAGGGGCTTTAGGAACGGATCCGGCTCGCTCCCGCGGCCGCTGACCCTGAGTCGGGCTCAGCCTCTTCGCCGGCGTCGACCAGCCGGCCGCCGGATCCCTTGAGAGAAGAGTCACGAACGTCCGGCGCGCCTGATCCTCCGGACGAGACGCTGCATCGCGACCAAGGCGAAGATTCAAGGTCGGGAGTAAGAACACGTAGCCCGAATGGGCGCTAATGCTCGGAAAACCGCGAAACTTAATCTAAATCGACATTATTTCGGCGCAGCCGACCGTCGCGCTGGCATGCGAGTAGTGTGTACGCGACTCCCTACCGAACGGGCAGGGCGCAAGCTACCCGCCGCGCGCGCCGTTCGGAGCTGGGGGAAACACTCAACAGCTGGCGTAGCGCTGCGAGGGATCGTGCTCGTGTCGGTGCATGCGTCGTGCGTTGATTCGAGTCAGTTCCCTCCCAATCCAAGTTGCAGTCACTACGCTCGCTCGGGCGATAGCTCGGTGGGTACATGTCTCACTAGAAAGGAGGCCAACAAATGAAAGGACGCTGTGCGGATTCCATCGCTGCTCTGACGCAGGCGCCAACCCGTAACCATTCGCACTTCGCGCTCCAAGGAAAGGGGCGTCGACATTTCCTTCGCACCGTCGCGACTGCACTTTTCGCGCTCGTCAGCTTCGCGGCTGGTCCGGCCGCCATTGCCCATGACGATCGCGGCGACAAGCAGCATTGGGTCGCCAGCTGGGCCACTTCCCCGGCCGCGTACTTCGTGTACGCAGCGCCGGTGCCACAGAATCAGGCGCTTGGGTTCTCGCCCACGAAATCCGCCGTGGCCAATATTCAACCCGACCTCGCGTTCCCCTTTCCCAATGCGAAAACCACGGGGGCAACCGCGGTCAACCAGACCATTCGCTCCATCGTCAAGCCCGATCTCTGGGGCGACAGGATGCGAGTCCGGCTTTCCAACGTCTTCGGCAATCAGCCGTTGACCTTCAACGCGACCACTGTCGCTCTGCAGGAGTACTCGGGTAATGTCGTAAGTGGCACGGTCACGCGCGTGACTTTTCGCGGCTCGAGATCGGTGACGATCCCGCCCGGCCAGGAAGTGTGGAGCGACGCTATCAAACTGTCATGGGTCAAAGACGCCGATGACCCGCTGCTTCAAGGGCGCAATCTGGCTGTCAGCTACTCCATCAGCGGCGACAGCGGTCACATGACCCATCACAGCGGCGCCAATACGACTTCGTTCATCACCCCGGCCGGTAGCGGCGACCACACGCGGGATGTGGACGGCTTTGCGTACGAATACACCACGACGTCCTGGTTTTTCCTGACCGCGGTGGACGTTATGGCCCCGGCGGATACGGTCGTCATCTGCGTGTTCGGTGACTCGATCACGGACGGCACGCACACGACCCTCAACACCAACGACCGCTGGGCAAACGTGCTTTCGCGCCGATTGCACAATGACTATGGAAACAAGGTCAGCGTCGTCAACGAGGCTATCGGCGGCAACCGGGTCATTCCTCCGGTCGTTGCAAATGCAACTGCGGGACCGGCTGCGGTCGATCGACTTGACCGTGACGTGCTGGGACTGTCGGGACTGACCCATGTGATCTGGCTCGAGGGCATCAACGACCTCGGGGCCGGGTACGGGCAAGCTGCGAGTGCGAATCCCGTTTACGAGATCCCCGTCATTCATACGCCCGAGAACATCATCAAGGGGTATCAGAACGTGGTCGCCCGGTTGCACGCAAAGGGCATCAAGGTGTACGGCGCCACCATGATTTCCGCACTGGGCTACAACAATCCGGCGCAGGGATGGGATCTGACCACCTATCCCAACTTCCTGGCCACCGTGGACAACGGTCCGGTCATTGACGGCTATCGCCAGCAGATCAATCAGTACATTCGCTACTCCGGACTCTTTGACGGAGTGGTCGACTTTGATCAAGCCACACTCGACCCGGCTACCGGCAACATGAAGGCGGAGTACGTCCCCAACAGCCAATTCACTCAGTTGCCATGGGACTATCTCCACCCCAATCACGCCGGGTATAACGCCATGGGCCTTGCAGTCGACATAACTCCGTTCGCACCCGCTCATCAGCATAGGTATAGGTAAGTCGTAGGAGAACGAACGATGTGAGTGTCGTTGCACTGGCGCCAAACGGCGACCCAGTGCAACGGCAGGTCGCGAGCGTGAACAGCTAGATCGTCTGCTTTGCGTCGATCCGCACGTCCGCTTAGGGTCGAGACTGTGTGAAAACGTAGTAGTGCAATGTCGGTCGGATAGACTCGCAGCATCGTCCTGACGCGAGTAGCCGATGAAGCGATACGTCGAAGGTGAGGACCGGTCTCAGAGCACCTTATTCCCCGAGAGCCTTGACGACGACATTGCGGAAGACAACCCAGTTCGGGCGATTGACGTCTTCGTCGATGAACTTGATTTGGCCAAGCCCGGCTTCGATGGCATGCATCCGGAGATCACCGGCAGGCCCGCCTACCATCCAGCGACGCTGCTCAAGATCTACCTCTACGGCTACCTCAACCGGATCCAGTCTAGCCGCCGTCTGGAGCGGGAGACGCAGCGCAACGTCGAGTTCGATCTGGCTCACTGGTCGGCTGATGCGGGACCCCTCGGCCGTGTTGCGAGCGACCGAATTCGGGGCCATCTACAAACGGGAGTGCGATTCAGCAACCGACCAGCACGGCCGCCACCCCCGCGCGGCGCAGTTCGAGAACGATGTCGCTGGCGGACGTGCAGCTACGGTCGAAGCGAATCATGACCACGTTCGCCTTTCCCTGGGCGCGCTCTGCCGACACGACCTCGGGGCGCATCCGCAGCGTAGCGATAACCTCTTCGCGGCGCTCCGGCGCCGAATCACCTTTTAACCACATGAGCGCCAGACAGATCTTGCGGATATCGCGCTGGATGCCTGCGTCATTGCGGACGGCGTGTTCGGTGATGGTCTGCATGCTGGCCTCCTCTGGTCATTTTGGAAAAGCGCGATTACGGAAAGCACCCGTGTCACGCACGATCACCCTAGCCCCCGGTCGGTCGCACACCCCACCTGGACACGCGGGAACGTAGTCGGGAGGTCTCAATAGCTCCTTGTGTACGAGCCATCGGAAGATCTGACAGCCTACGCATACGCCCAGTGCCGCTTCCATCCACATCAACCCGATGCAGCTCAGGCAGACAGTGAGCGGCAGAGCGCCAGTGATGTTGAGATTGGTGACGAAGGTCATCAGGAGCGCCATCACGCTTCCAATGCTCCAGGCGAATTTCTTCTGTGTCGCCCCCACCCACTCCGGCGTTTGGTTGCGAACCAGGAGCGTGCCCACGACCCCAAACGGACTGAGCGGTGTCAATCCCGTCAGCACCCTGATCACGAAGTCCACGAACAGGACCGGGGTGATGGTCTTTAGCAGCAGGAAGTTTCCGAGAAAATATGCCTGCGAGAAGGCAACGGCAGCCGTTACCAGCAACAAGCCTGCGGTCGCGCGAACTGCACGCTCATTGACTACCGGATATGGCGCAGGCCTGCCATCTATCTCGAGCTCGGGGATGATCTGCCCGCACATGAATCGCGCGGAAGAAGAAGGCGCTTGTCCAGCCGCCGGCCGTTGAGAAGAATCCTGTCTCGCCATGGATCACCGCCCCCGAGGAGCATGGGAAATGGGAACGAAAGCTCGTAGCTGGAAGTACTCGGAGAGTTCCGGTGACCAGTCTCGCGCGCGATACTCTCCGCTCGCCCGATCCTGCACGTACTTGCCCCGGTATTCGCCGCGCGCGATCCTGCTCAGCGCGTCGACGAGCATGTCGACCTCGTCGGTGGTGTTGTACATGCCGAAGCTGATCCGCACCATCCCCGGCATCGTGCTGAGATCGTCCATGGCAATCGTTTCGCCGACCTGCCGGGCTTCGGCTTTCGTCATGCCGAGCAGATGGGTGAGGTAGGGGTGGGCGCAGAAGCAGCCGTTCCGCACGCCGATGCCGAATTCCGTGCCGAGGACGGCCGCCACGAGAAAGTGCGAAAGGTGGGCGACATTGAAAGGGATCACGCCGAGGCGGTCGGCCGCGCCTCGCGGATCGGGATCGCCGTATATGTGAAGGCCGTCAATCTCGGCCATGCGTTCCAGCGCATAGGCGGTGAGATCCGTCTCGTGCCGGGCGATGGCGTCCATGCCGATGCCCTGCAAGGCCTTGACCGCCGCGGCCAGCGCAACCGCGCCGACCACATTGGGTGACCCCGCTTCGTCCCGATCCGGTGTTCCCGCCCACGCGACAGAATCCACCCCGACGAATTCGATCGTGCCGCCGCCGCGGTACTCCGGTTCGCCGTGCTCGAAGGTGTCGCGCCGCCCGATCAACACCCCCGTTCCGAAAGGTGCGTACATCTTGTGGGCCGAGAGGGCCACGTAGTCGAGACGGGCCGCGTCGTCGAGCGCGCCAATCTCGACGCGGCGATGCGGGGCAAGCTGGGCGCAGTCCACCAGGATTTGCGCGCCCGCCGCGTGCGCCTTCTTTGCCAGCCGGTGGACGTCGGGCATGCAGCCTGTCACGTTGGCACCGCCGGTCACGGCGACCAGTTTGACGTGGCCCGCGTGCTTCGCCAGCAGGCGGTCGAAGTCGGCCTCGTCGAGTCGACCGAGCGCGTCCGCTCCGATGTGCTCGACGCGGGCACGCGCCCGCCAGGGGAGATCGTTGCTGTGGTGGTCCAGCAGCGACACCAGCACCACGTCGTCCGGCGCGAGCGGGAAGCGGTAGGAGAGCTTGTTGACGGCCTCGGTCGTGTTCTTGCCGAAGATCACGACGTCATCGCGCAGATTTGCGCCTACGAACTCCGCCACAATCTCCCGCGCGTCGTCGTAGGCTTGCGTCGCGACGCGGCTCTTGAAGCCCGTCCCGCGATGCACCGACGAATACCATTCCATGAAGCCGTTGACGGTGTTCAGCACGTCGCTGAGACACGGGGTGCTCGCGGCATTGTCCAGGTTGACGTAGCGCTGCAGCGACCCGTCGAGTAACGGTACGCACCGATCGATGCCGACGATGCGCTCGCGGACGCGATGCACGCCGGTGACGGCGGCAATGTCGGTGAGATTCATTCACGTCTCCAGTCGGACCAATCCTTGCGACCGACTTCAGCATGGTCCGAACTGCGCGGCTTGCGCCGTGAATGTTGCCGACGGTTGCGCCAATATTCACCAACTCCGGCGACCCCTGGCAGCCGCCCGGACTGCCTGCGCACAAGAACTCTGGCAATGTTCGCCCCTTCGACGTTCGAGGGCGAGAGAACGATGGCTGCAGGCGACTGGGCATCCGAACTAGAGGCGGCGCTCGCGCGCTTCACCGGCCCGGGCGTGAGCACGATCGAGACGCTGCGCGCCCAGTCGGGCCTTGATCTCCTCCGCGGCATGCTCGAGGGCCGCGTGCCGCGCCCACCGATCACCGACACGCTCAACTTCTACCTGATCGAGGTCGAGCGCGGCCGGGCGGTGTTCCAAGGGACGCCGAAACCGGCCTTCTTCAATCCGATCGGCTCGATCCACGCCGGCTGGACGGCGACGCTGCTCGACTCCTGCATGGCGTGCGCAGTGCACACGACCGTTCCCGCCGGCCAAGGCTACACGACGGTGGAGTTCAAGCTGAACCTCGTCCGGCCGGTCATGCCGGACAGCGGCCCGCTCCGGGCCGAGGGGAAAGTGATCAACGCCGGGCGGACGATCGCGACGTCGGAAGGCCGGCTGGTCGACGCGAGCGGGAGGCTCTACGCGCACGGCACGGAGACGTGCCTGATCTTCCCGCTCTAGAAACGCGAAGGGCGCAGCGAGAAGCGGATCCGCTCCCCTCCGCGCCCTTCGGGGGCGCTCCGCGCCGAACCGCTACGCGGTCTGCTTCGCGGCGAGCAGCTTCTGCAGCTCGCCCGACTGGTACATCTCGCGCAGGATGTCCGATCCCCCGACGAACTCGCCATCGACGTAGAGCTGCGGGATCGTCGGCCAGTTCGCGTACTCCTTGATGCCCTGGCGAATCTCCGGCTCCTCCAGCACGTTCACGCTGAAGAAGTCCTTCACGCCGCAGGCGTAGAGGATCTGCACCGCGGTCGCGGAGAAGCCGCACTGCGGGAATTGCGGCGTGCCCTTCATGTACAGCGCCACCGGGTGGCTGGTGACCTGCTGCTTGATCGTGCTTTGCGCGTCCATGTGCTTGCCTCGAATACCTGATTAAAACGGTCAACATTCTACCGGGGGCGCGGGGCAGGGTCAACGCCGTCGCGCGGCATCACGTGGATCCCCTCCTTGAGGAGCGAAACTCCCACGTCCGCCCCCGCCTTGAGTCCATTCCTGGCCGCGACGTGCGTCGGGACGGAAAAGTGGAGCTCGACGTCCTGATGTCCGGCCACCCGCAGCGTGACGGCGGCGTTCTCCCCGAACGGGAGGAACTCGGCGATCACGCCCGCGATCGGGTTCTCGTGCTCGCCGCGCGACGGCCGGTCGCGCCGGTGCAGGATGCAGTGCGCCGGCAGGATGCCCCAGCTCACCTCGCTCCCCGGCGCGAAGCCGGCCGCGGGCGGCGCTTCGAGGACGTAGTCGAGCCAGGCGAGCCGGGTGCAGTCCGCCTCGTGGGCGACGATCCGCCCGCTGAAGAGGTTGCGATAGTCCACGAGGCGCGCAATCTCGACCGTCTGCGGTCGCGCGAGAACGTCGAACGGCGGGCCCGACTGCAGCGTCCGGCCGTGGTGGAGCACCACCATGCGATCGGCGAGGGTCGCCGCTTCCTCGAGATCGTGCGTCACGAGCACGATCGGGATCTTCAGCCGCTGACGCATCTGCGCGAGCTCGCGCTGCAGCCGGCGCCGCGTCACCTGGTCGACCGCCGAGAACGGCTCGTCGAGGAGCAGCACCTGCGGGTCGCGCGCGAGCGCCCGCGCGAGCGCGACGCGCTGCTGCTGGCCGCCGGAGAGCGCGCGCGGCAGGCGGTCCTCGAGCCCCCCGAGACGGACGAACTCGAGCAGCTCGCGCGCGATCGACGAGCGCATCTCGCGCGGGAGCGTCGGCGGGAGAGCGGCCTGGACGTTGCCGCTCGCGGTGAGATGCGGAAACAGCGCGTAGTGCTGAAAGACGAGCCCGACGCGACGCGCCTGCGGCGGGACGAACGTGCCTGCGTCGAACCAGGCGGTGCCGCTCGCGCGCACGCTGCCTGCCGCCGGGCGGATCAGGCCCGCAATCGCACGAAGGATCGTGGTCTTGCCGCTGCCCGACGGCCCGACGAGCGCCAGGAGCTCGCCTTCCCCGCACTCGAACTTCGCGGCGAGCGGGATCGGCGCGCCCTGCTCAAGCTCGACCGAGAGCGCGGGTTCAGCCATGGCGGCGCCGCACGCGATCGAGCCAGTAGACGAGGCTGATCGCGGCGAAGGAGAGCACGAGCAGCGTCGCCGCCATCACGCCGGCAGCGCGCTCGTCGAGCGCCTGCGCGCGGTCGTAGATTGCGATCGCAACGGTCCGGGTCTCGCCCGGAATGTTGCCGCCCACCATGAGCACCACGCCGAACTCGCCGAGCGTGTGCGCGAACGTGAGCACCGCGGCGGTGAGAAGGCCCGGCCAGGCGAGCGGCAGCTCGATCTTCCACAGCGCCCGGAGGCGCGACATCCCGCACAGCCACGCCGCCTCGCGCACCTCGGGTGCGATCGCTTCGAACCCGCGCTGCACCGGCTGCACCGCGAACGGCAGGTTGGCGATCACCGAGGCGACCAGCAGACCCTCGAAGCTGAACGCGAGCGTCGTCCCCACGAGCTGCTGGTAGAGGCGCCCCAGCCCCGAGGTCGGCGCGAAAGTCACGAGCAGGTAGTACCCGAGGACCGTGGGCGGCAGGACGAGCGGCAGCGCGACGATCGCCTCCAGCGCGCTCTTCCCGCGGAACCGCCGCCACGCGAGCGCGTGCCCGAGCCCCACGGCAACCGGCAACAGGGCGAGCGCCGTCGCCGCAGCGAGCTTCAGCGAGAGCGTGAGCGCCGTCCAGTCCATACCGCTATCCGGGCAAGCCGAACCCGTAGCGCTCGAGGATCGCCCGGCCCTCCGGCCCGCGCACGAATTCGTAAAGCGCGCGCGCGGTCGCGCCCGCGCCCTTCACGAGCACCATCCGCTGGCGGATCGGCTCATGCAGGGACTCGGGCACGAGCACCCAGCGCCCGCGATCCTTGAAGTTCGGCGCAACCACGATGGAATAGGGAAGGAACGCGGCGTCCACTCCGCCGGTCAGGGCGAACTGCGCCGCCTGATTCACATTCTCGCCCAGCACGACCCGGCCCGTGAGCGCGTCCCACAGCCCCCTCTTCTCCATGGCTTCGCGCGCGGCTTTCCCGTAGGGTGCGAGCTCGGGATTCGCGATCGCGAGCCGGCGCACCATCCCTGCCTTTACCGCGGCGGCGAGGCCCGCGAGCTCCGGATCGACGTGGACGGCGGATGCCACAGGCGCGAACAATACGAGCCGCCCGACGGCGTACACGACGCCCTCCCCTTCCGCCCGTCCGGCGTCGACGAGGAGCCGCACGTTCGCGTCGTCCGCGGAGAGGAAGAGCTCGAACGGCGCACCCTCGCGGATCTGGCGCGAGAAGTTGCCCGACGCGCCGAACGCGAGCTTCACCTCGCGACCGGTCCGTTGCTTGAAGGCGGCAGCGATCTCGGGCATCGCGAAGTTGAGGTTGGCCGCGACGGCGACGTTGGGGATCTCGGCCGCATGGGTGACCGTGGAGAGCATCAGAAGCAGGGCCGCACGGGTGAGCATCGGGACCTCCGGCTATCGTTATAGCCGGCGAAACATATCGTACCTTGTCGCAGCGCCAAATAGGCAGCGGCGTGCCGATTCACGTCGGGGCTAGAATCATCGCCGATGAAGCCCGCCAACGTTACCCTGGGCCTGCGCCTGCGCGTCGTGCTCGAGCGCGACATCGCTATCGGTCCGGGCAAGGCCGACCTGCTGGAAGGCATCGCCGCGACCGGCTCGATCTCGGCCGCGGCCACCCGCCTGGGGATGAGCTACAAGCGGGCCTGGCTGCTCGTCGACACGATGAACCGCTGCTTCCGGGCGCCGCTCGTCGCCGCCGCCAAGGGCGGACAGTCGGGCGGCGGTGCGGGCCTCACTCCACTCGGCGCGGAGGTCCTTGCTCGCTACCGGGCGATGGAGCGGCGCGCGTCGCGGGCGGCGGCGGGCGATTTCACCGCGCTCAAGCGCCTGCTGCGCGGCGCGGGCAAGCGGGCGCTCACGGGGCGCGTCCGCCGGCGACGCGCGTGATGCCCGCGAGGTCCGGCCAGTTCGAGACCGCGGCGTAGCCGTAGATCCCGAGCAGGCTCCGGCAACGCTCGGCCTGGTCGAACCCGTGCTCGAAGAGGAGCCACCCGCCGGGCACGAGGTGCGCTTTCGCGCCGGCGACGATCGCGCGGATCGCGTCGAGACCGTCGGGCCCGGCGACGAGCGCGGTCCGCGGCTCGAACCGGAGGTCGCCCTCGCCGAGATGCGCGTCGCCGGCGGCGACGTAGGGCGGGTTCGAAACCACGAGATCGAAGCGTTCGCCCGCGAGCCCGGCGAACCATTCCCCTTCCACGAACCGGATCGCCGCAGCGTGACGTCGCGCGTTCTCGCGCGCGACCGCGAGCGCCGCGCGCGAAGCGTCGACCGCGATCACCTCGGCGTCGGGCGCCGTGTGCGCGATCGCGACCGCGATCGCGCCGGACCCGGTCCCTAGGTCGAGCACGCGCCCGGCGCGGTTCGGCAGGCGCTCGAGCGCGAGGTCGACGAGGAGCTCGGTCTCCGGCCGGGGGATCAGCACGTCGGAGGTCACCTTCAGCGAGAGCCCGTGGAACTCGCGCTCGCCGGTGAGGTAGGCGACCGGCTCGCCGGCGCGGCGGAGGAGGAACAGGCGCTCGACCCCGCGCACGCTCTCGGCGTCGAGCGTCCGCTGGGACGCGGCGAGGAGCCGCGCCCGCGAGAGTCCCAGCGCGTGGGCCGCGAGCACCTGCGCCTCGAGCGGCGGCAGGCCGCTCGAGGCGAGCAGCGCGGCGACGGTGACGGTCAAGCCGCCGCGCTTTCGCCGAGCGCCGCCAGCTGCTCGGCCTGGTGCTCGGCGGCGAGCGCATCGACGATCTCGTCGAGATCGCCGTCCATGATCGCGGCGATCCGGTAGAGATCGAGCTTGATCCGGTGGTCGGTGACCCGGCCCTGCGGGAAGTTGTAGGTCCGGACGCGATCGGAACGGTCGCCGGTCCCGACGAGCGACTTGCGGGTGGCCGCCTCTTTCGCCTGCTGCTCGCGCTCCCGCACGTCCTTGATGCGGGCGCGCAGGAGCGCGAGCGCCCGCGCGCGGTTCTTGTGCTGCGAGCGGTCGTCCTGGCACTCGACCACGATCCCGGTGGGAAGGTGCGTCATGCGCACCGCCGAGTCGGTCTTGTTGACGTGCTGCCCGCCGGCGCCGGACGCGCGGAAGGTGTCGACCTTGATCTCCGCCGGGTTCAGCTCGACGTCGCCGACCTCGTCCGCCTCGGGCATCACCGCCACCGTCGCAGCCGAGGTGTGGATACGCCCCTGCGTCTCGGTCGCGGGCACGCGCTGCACGCGGTGGCCGCCCGACTCGAACTTGAGCTTCGAGTAGGCGCCGTTCCCGGCGATGCGCGCGATCACCTCCCTGAAGCCGCCGAGGTCGGACGGGCTCGAGGACAGCACCTCCACGCCCCAGCCGTTCCGCTCGGCATAGCGCGAGTACATGCGGAAGAGGTCGCCCGCGAAGAGCGCCGACTCGTCGCCGCCGGTGCCGGCGCGGATCTCGAGAAAGATGTTGCGCTCGTCGTTGGGGTCGCGCGGGAGGAGCAGGCGCTGGAGCTCCTCCTCGAGCGCCGACATCTTTTCCTTCGCGCTCTTCGCCTCGGCCTCGGCGAAGCTCTTCATCTCGGGATCGCCTGCCATGTCGTTCGCGGCCGCGAGGTCCGCTTCGGTCGCGCGGTACGCCGCATATTTCGCGGCGACCGGCGTGATCTCCGCGTGCTCACGCGACAGGCGCTTGAACTCGTTCATGTCGCGCGTCGCGCCCTCCGCCGACAGCAGCGCATTCAGCTCGTCGAGCCGGCGCGCGAGCTGGTCGAGCTTGGTCGCAATGGAAGGCTTCATGGCGGCGCGTCTGCCGTCGCGGCGCGGCTGCCCGAGCTAACGCCCGGAGCGCAGGCTGTAGAGCCGGGCGACGAGCTCGCGCAGGCTCGCGCGCTCGGCGGCCGGGGCCTCGTTCAGCGCCTGGGTCGGCGCGTGCAGCAGCTTGTTGGTGAGGCCGTGCGAGAGCGCCTCGAGCACCGTCTTCGGGATCGTCGCCGCGCGCGAGCGCGCGCAGCGCCCGCTCGAGCTCGTGCTGTCGCGCCGCTTCGCCGCTGTCGCGCAGCGCGCGGATCGTCGGGACGACTTCGCGGGCGTCCATCCAGTGCAGGAACGAGCCGACCTGGCTGTCGATGATCGCCTCGGCCTGCGCGACGTGCGAAGCGCGCTCGTCGTGGCCGGCGCGCACGATGTCGCCGAAGGTCGTCGACGGTGTAGAGGTAGACGTCGTCGAGCTCGCCCACCTCGGGCTCGATGTCGCGCGGCACCGCGAGGTCGACCATGAACACCGGGGCGTGGCGCCGGGCCTTGATGACGCGCTCCATCGTCCCCTTGCCGAGGATCGGCAGCGAGCTCGCCGTACAGGAGACGACGATGTCGTGCTCGTGCAGCCGTTCGGGGAGCTCGCGCAGCTCGATCGCCTGGGCGTTGAAGCGGTGCGCGAGGTGCTCCGCGCGCTCGAGCGTGCGGTTCGCGACCGTCATCGCGCGCGGCTGCTGCGCGGCGAGGTGCGTCGCGCAGAGCTCGATCATCTCGCCGGCACCGATCAGCAGCACGTTGGTCTCGCGCAGGGACGGGAAGATCCGCCCGGCGAGCTTCACCGCCGCGGCGGCCATCGACACGACGCTCGCGCCGATGCCGGTGTTGGTCCGCACTTCCTTGGCGACCGCGAACGAGCGCTGGAAGAGCCGCGAGAGCGTTGCGCCAAGGGTGCCCGCCTCCTCGGCGAGGCGCACCGCGTCCTTCATCTGGCCGAGGATCTGCGGCTCGCCGAGCACCATCGAGTCGAGGCCGGCGGCGACGCGGAACGCGTGGCGCACCGCCTCCTCGCGCGGCAGGGTGTAGACGTAGGGGCGGAGATCGTGCGGGTCGAGCTGCTGATAGCCGACGAGCCATGCAAGCGCCTGGGTCGGTTCCCCGGCCGCGCAGTAGAGCTCGGTACGGTTGCAGGTCGAGAGGATCGCCGTCTCTTCGGCCGGTCGCGCCTTCACCACCGCGCCGAGCGCGGCCCGCAGGCCGTCGGCGTTGAACGCGACCCGCTCGCGGATCGCGAGCGGCGCGCTCTGGTAGTTGAGGCCGACGGTGAAGAGCTGCATGGCTGAAGGCGCTTGATTTCGGGCGCTATTCTAGCGTGACGAGGCCCCCGCTCCCAGCCGCGGCCCGGGGCCGCCCCCGCCCCCGCGGTCCTCTCGGCCGCCCCTCCCCGCCTATTCCCGCACCGTTTTCCGGAGCCTGAGCGGCCCCGCCGCGGCGCGCCGCCGTGCGGCGGCGGCGCGCATCCGCATGTTGAGCAGCTCGACCCCGACCGAGAACGCCATCGCGAAGTAGATGTAGCCCTTCGGGACATGGAAGTCGAGGCCCTCGCCGATGAGGGCGAAGCCGATCAGGATCAGGAACGAGAGCGCGAGCATCTTGATCGTCGGGTGCCGGTCGACGAACTCGCCGATCGGGCGGGCCGCGAACATCATCACGCCCACCGCCAGCACGATCGCGACGACCATCACCTCGACGTACTCCGCCATGCCGACCGCGGTGATCACCGAGTCGAGCGAGAACACGATGTCGATGATCGCGATCTGCGCGAGCACGCCGGCGAAGGTCACCGACGCGCCACCCCCGCGTTCCTCGTCCTCGCCCTCGAGCGCGTTGTGGATCTCGTGCACGCTCTTCCAGAGCAGGAACAGCCCGCCGCCGAGGAGGATGAGGTCGCGCCCGGAGATCTCCCTTGCAGTCACGGTGAAGAGCGGCGCGGTGAGCGTCATGATCCAGGCAAGCGAGAGGAGCAGCCCGATCCGCATGACCATCGCGAGCGCGAGGCCCAGCCGGCGCGCCCTGTTCCGCTGGCGCTCGGGCAGCCGCCCGACCAGGATCGAGATGAAGATGATGTTGTCGATGCCGAGGACGATCTCGAGCGCGGTGAGCGTCGCGAGCGCGATCCACGCCTGCGGGTCGGCGAGCCATTCCATTCCGGCGGTCCTTTCGTGCGGGACCGCCGAGTGTAACGACTAGGTGGGTACCCTCCCCCCGGCAGGGGCAGAGCTCAGGCGGCGATGTCCTCGGGCATCACCGAATCCTCGATGTCCCGGAACGAAGCCTGCGTATCGAGCAGCGGGAGCTGGC
Source organism: uncultured beta proteobacterium (assembly GCA_963789885.1). Taxonomy (GTDB): domain Bacteria; phylum Pseudomonadota; class Gammaproteobacteria; order Burkholderiales; family SG8-39; genus DATEDA01. The sequence goes on from CAWBNB010000038.1 coordinate 34,168, forward strand.
GCGGATGCCCGACGAGGAAGCCCTGGAAGTAGCGCACGCCGAGCCCGAACGCCCAATCGAGCTTCTCCTGGCTGTCGATGCCCTGCGCGACCACGCGCGCCTTGACCGCGTCGGCGGCCTCGACGAGCTCGCGAATGTTGCCGTCCTGCACGGTCTGGAACGCCACCGAGACCGCCTTGCGGTCCAGCTTGATGAGCTTCGGCCGCACGAGCTGGAGCACAGTCTCCATCGCCTTCGGCCGGTCGGGAACGAAATCGTCGAGCGCGAGACGAACGTTGCGCGCCGCACACTCGCGGGCGAACTTGAGGAGGACCGTGGGGTCGCTCTGCGATGCGGTGTTGGTGACCTCGACGATCAGCCTCTTCGCCTTGTCGCCCAGGGCATCGAGGTGGCGCAGGTAGCGGGGGCGATCGGAATTGAGCGTGACCATCGACACGTTCACGCTCACCAGCAGCGAGCCGTGGAGCATGGTGAGAGCAGCGCTCGCCTGCTTCAGCACCGAAACGTCTACGGTGGCGATGTAGCCGCAGTCTTCCCAGCGCCGGATCATCGTCTCGCGCGACTCGGGCTTGTCGAGGCCCTCGCGGAAGCGGAGCAGCGCCTCGTAAGCGACGACGTTGCCCCGATCACTCATGATCGGCTGAAAGGCGGTGCGGATGATGGCTTCCATGGTCGGCGTTCGAGGCGAGTCCGTCGGAAAGGGTATGCAAGGCCGATGCCAGCTCCGCAGCCCCCGGGAACGTGCAATTGTTCTCGATTTCGGGCCCCGCCCCGCCCGTGCTGTCGGCGGGCGGTCGCCGGTGACGGCCCGGGTCAGCGCAGGCCGATGTCGAGGGCGATCTGCGCGCCCATCTTCGGGTCGTAGCCCTCGACCCGCTTCTGCTCGGCGACCGCCTTGTCCTGCTCGCCGGCCCGGTGGTAGGCGATCGCGAGCTCGTGCCCGGCGTGCGGATTGAAGTACTGCTGCTTCGCCGCTTCCTGGAGATGCTCGATCGCGGGCCGGAGCTCGCCGCGGCGGAGATAGATGACGCCGAGCCCGTACCAGGCGCGGTCGAGCATCGGCTTGAGCCGGATCGCTTCCCGGAACTGCACCACCGCGCTATCGAGATCGCCGCGCTGGTGGTAGAGGAACCCGAGATTGAAGCGGGTGTCGGCGTCGTCGGGCGCAAGGCGCACCGCTTCGGCGAGCGCCTCGATCGCGCGCGCGGGCTCCCGCTCCTGCGCATAGAGGAAGCCGATGCGGCGCCAGATGTCGACGCGCTGCGGATCGAGCGCGAGCACCGCGCGATAGTCCTCGATCGCGCGGCGGTAGCCCTTGAAGAACGACCAGAACCCGGCGCGCCAGATCAGGGGGCGCACGGCGAGCGGGCCGGTCATGCGGGCGCGCGCGCGCGGGGCACGGTGCAGGCTCGGGTCATGGCCGCGGATTCTACTGGGACGGCGCGGCCCGGGCGGCTGCGGCGACGATAGAATCCCCGTACCGTCGACCGGAGGAAGGCGCCATGCCCGATACGATCCGCAAGGTGGACTACTTTTCGACGCTGGTCGCCAACACGCCCGGGCAGACGTTCCGGGTCCTCTCGACGCTGGTGAGCTCGGGCGTGAACCTGCTCGCCTGCACCGGCTTCCCGCGCGGCCGCCGCGCGCAGATCGACGTGGTGCCCGACGACACGCGCAGGTTCAACGCCGCCGCGCGGAAGGCCGGGCTCAAGTTCAACCCCAAGAAGACCGGCTTCCTGATCCAGGGCGACGACCGGCCGGGAGCGCTCGCCGACAACCTGAAGAAGCTGGCCGAGGCGAAAGTCAACGTGACGGCGGTGGACGGCCTGTCCGCGGGGAAGGGGCGGTGGGGGGCCATCCTGTGGGTCAAGCCCAACGACCTGCGCAAGGCGGGCCGGGCCCTGCGAGCCAAGGCGCGCTGACCACCGGATCGCGGCTTCGTGGATCCGCTGATCCTGAGTCTCGGGTGAAGCTCGGCGTCTAGCGCGCACCTCCGCTCACGCGCGGCCGATTCGCAGCACCGCCTTGATCGTCTCGCCCGCGAGCATGTCGGCGACCGCGTCGTTGATCGCCGCGAAATCGTAGTGCCGCACGAGGCGGTCGACCGGTAGCCGTCCTGCGCGGTAGAGCTCGACGAGCTGCGGCAGGAACTCCTTCACCACGCTCTCGCCCTGGATGCAGCCGCGGACGATCCGCCCCTGCTGCAGCGTCCGCATCTCCAGCGCGGCCTCGACGCCATCGCGCGCGCTGCCGACGAGGCAGCAGGTTCCCCGCGGCGCGAGCGCATCGACCGCGGTGCGTAACGCTGCGGGCACACCTGCCGCTTCGAGGCTGAACCTCACGCCGGCACCGCCGGCGATGCGTCGCACTTCCGCCGCGGCGTCCGCACGACGCGCATCGACGACGTGCGTCGCGCCGAGCTCCCGCGCGAGCGCGAGCCGATTCTCGAAGACGTCGACCGCGATGACCGGATCGCAGCCTGCGATCCTCGCCGCCATCAGACCGGCGAGGCCGACGGTGCCCGCGCCGAACACTGCGAACGAATCGCCGGGGCGCGGCCGGAGCACGTTCATCACCGCGCCCGCGCCGGTGTTCACGCCGCAGGGAAAGGCGGCAAGGACGTCGAGCGGCGCATCGCGCGGCACCTTGATGACGTTGCGCTCCGTGGCAAGCGAGAACGTCGAGAACGACGACTGCTGGAAGAAGGAGCCGTGGACCGGGGTCTCGCCCCGGCGCAGCGCCACCGAGCCGTCGGCGCGCACGCCGCAGGACTTGAGCTGGCGGCTGCGTACGCAGTAAGCCTCGTAGCCCTCGCGGCAGTTCGTGCATTCGCCGCACGATGGATTCGCCATGATCACGTGGTCGCCGGGGGCGAGCCCAGCCACCCCCGAGCCGACGCGCTCGACGACACCCGCGCCCTCGTGGCCGTACACCGCCGGCCACGGCAGCGGGAAGTAGCCGTCGCGTGCGTGCACGTCGGTCTGGCAGATGCCGCTCGCGACGACTCGCACGACCACCTCGTGCGGCGCCGGGTCGGTGAGCTCGAGCCGCTCGAGCGACCAGCGGCCCGAGCGCTCCGGCATGACAGCAGCGATGACTTGCACGGTGTTCTCCTTCAGGAACCTAGCTGCGCCCGCGTCCACGCTGGATCGACGCCTCGAGCCGCCTGAGGGCGGCGTCGATGACGAAGCCGACGATCCCGATCGCGATCATCCCCGACATCACGATCGCGGTGCTGATGTTGCTCTGGCCCTTGACGATCAGGTAGCCGATGCCGCTCGAGGCGACGATCAGCTCCGCGCCGATGAGAGATTGCCACCCGAGCCCGGCGCTGACGCGCACGCCGGCGACGAGCGAGGGCACCGAGGCGGGCAGCAGCACCTCGGTGAGGATCAGCCAGTTGCTCGCCCCGAGGGTCTGCGCCGCCTCCACCAGCCGGCGGTCGACGTATCGCGCGCCGCGATAGGCGTTGATCACGCACGGCGGAAAGGCGCCGGCGAAGATCACCAGCACCGGGCCGCCGATGCCGGTGCCGAACCATAGCGCGGCGAACGGCACCCATGCGATCGGGGCGACGAACCGCAGTGCGTCGAAGAGCGGCGACACGATCCCGTCGAGCCAGCGGAACCAGCCCATCGCGAGGCCGAGCGGGATGCCGATCACGACCGCGAGCGCGAACCCCATTGCGAACCGGCCGAACGAGGAGGCGAGGTGGTGCTGCAGCGTGTAGCCGACGAAGGGCTGCTGGGTGAGCTCGACGAACTTTGCCGCGACTGCCGCAGGCGTCGGCAGGAAGAGCGCCGGGACGAGCCCGCTCGCCGCGACGAGCGCCCATAGGCCGAAGAAACCGGCGAATCCCGCCGCGGTCAGCGCGATGAATTCCCGCCGCGACAGCGCTTGGCCCACCGCCGCCTCTAGTTGTCACGAACCGAGGGGCCACAGCCCCTCGGGCACCCCGAAGTCAGGAAAGACGCTGCCTTCGGCATCGTGTTTCGCCTCAGGACGCGCGCCAGGGCATCGCCCGCGCCTCGAGCCAGGCGAGCGCGGCGGTCATCAGCCCGCCGGCGACCGCGACCGAAACCATCCCGACGAGGATCATCGCGGGGAAGAGATCGAGACCCGCCTGGTAAAGCACGTGGCCGAGACCCAGGATCGCGCCGATCAGCTCGCCCGCGACGAGCGTGGTCCAGCACGCCTGGAGCGAGAGCCTGAGGCCGGTGAAGACGAGCGGCAGCGCGCCCGGGAACAGCACCTCGCGCGCGAGCATCCATCGCGTCACGCCGAGCGAGCGGGCCGCTTCGATGAGATGCGGCTCGATCGATCGCACGCCGGCGTAGCTGTTGATCACGGCCGGAACGAACGCCGCGAACCAGATGACGAGCACCTTGGCCGCGTCGCCGAGCCCGAGCCACACGATCGCGAGCGGGATCCACGCGAGGGGCGGGATCGGGCGCACCAGCAGGAACGTCGGGTTGACGAGCGCCTCGGCGCGGCGACTCCAGCCCATCAGCATGCCGAGCGGCACGCCGATCGACACCGCGGCGACGAAGCCGAGAAGTACCAGGTAGGAGCTGTGCAGGAAGTGCTGGTAGAGCTTGCCGTCGGCGTAGCCCTGGAAGGTGATCTGGCGCGCCGCCTGCCCGACCTCGGCGGGCGTCGGGAAATAGGCGCCCGGGATCAGGTGCGTCGCGGTGGTGGCGAGGTACCAGAGCGCGGTCAGCGCGGCGAGCGTCGCCGCGCCGACCGCGAGCCGGAACCCGCCGGCCGGGCCTTCCGGCACGGGCGGCCGCTCTAGTTCGGGTTGTTCGCGAACGCCTTCAGCTTCGGATCGGCCTCGACCATCTTCATGAAGTCGTCGGTGATGTAGCGCGACGCGGCCGGCGGATCGGCGAGCGTCCCGGTCGACTTCATGAAGTCCGCGATCTGCGTCATCCACTTGTCGACCTCCGACGGCCCGCCGGCGCGGCTCATGATCTTCAGTTGCCCCGCGAGGTCGTACACTGGCCGCGTGTCGAACTCCTTCTTCATCGAGGCCTCCGAGATCGTCACGCCGCCGACCTCGTAGAACTTCTTCATCATCTGGATCGCCTCGGCCTGGTGCGCGTTCATCCAGCGCCAGGTGCGAAGATAGACGGCGAGGAACCGCGCCACGTTCTGCGGCTGCTCTTTCGCGTAGTCCGCTCGCACGACGAGCGCGCCGGGGACGATCGCGCCGGCGTCCTTGCCGGAGCAGATCACCTTCGCCCCCGCCTTCTCCTCGAGCGTGTAGATGTTCGGCGCCCAGAGCCCGCCGAGATCGGCGTTGTTGGACGACATCGCGGAAATGATCTCCGCCTGTCCCATGCTCTTGACCGTCACGTCGGCCTTCTTGAGGCCCCACTTCGCGAGGCACGACTGCACCGCATAGTCGCCGGTCGAGTTGGCGGTCAGCACGATCGTCTGGCCCTTGATCGATTGCGGGTTCTTGACGAAGCCGTCGGCCTTCCCGCCGCTCGCCATGAGCGCGTTGCCGACCGACTCGTCGTTGGTGAGGCCGATCGTGAGCAGGTTGTAGCGCGCCGCGCCGAGCACCGCCGGCACCGATCCGGTGCCGCCGACGTCCCAGGACTTCGACGCCGAGGCGGCGATCTGCGGCACGCCGGCGGGGAAGGTGCTGAAGACGGGCTTGAGGCCGAGCTCGCCCCACCAGCCCTTCTCGGAGGCGACGTAGAACGGCAGCGACCAGTACAGCGCCGGCTGGTAGCTCACCTTGATCTCGGTCTGCGCCGGCGCGGCGGCGGCGGCCGCGGCGAGCGCGGCGCCGAACGCAAGTCTGCGGAACGTCTTGTTCATGGTCCCTCCTCCTCCTTCCGGTCAGTGGTCGTTCGGCGCCTGCTGCTCGCGCAGCAGGCGCCAGATGCGGGTCCGCAGATGGACGAACGATTCCTGGTCCATCACGTCCTCGATGCGCTCGTAGCGGTCCCAGCCTTCGGCGCGGCGCACGGCGCCGACGTCGATGATCTCACCGATCCGCCCCGGCCGGCGGGTCATCACCACCACCCGGTCGGCGAGGTAGACCGCCTCCTCGACCGCGTGGGTGATGAAGAGCACGGTGCGCGGGTTGACGCGCGAGAGCTTGATCAGCTCCTCCTGCATCACCGTGCGCGTCTGCGCGTCGAGCGCGCCGAACGGCTCGTCCATGAGGAGGACGTCCGGGTCGAGCACGTAGCTCCGCGCGATCGCGACCCGCTGCTGCATGCCGCCCGAGAGCTGGTGCGGAAACGCCGACTCGTAGCCCTGCAGCCCCATCAGCTCGATGTGGCGGGCGACCCGCGGCGCGCGCTCCTCGGCCGGCATGCCCTTCGCGCGCAGGCCGAACTCGATGTTCTCGGTCACCGTCTTCCACGGGAAGAGCGCGAACTGCTGGAACACGACCGCGCGGTCCGGGCCCGGCGCGGCGACGTCGCGTCCGCCGACCTTCACCGCGCCCGAAGTCGGGAACTCGAGCCCCGCCGCCATCCTCAGGCAGGTCGTCTTGCCGCAGCCCGACGGCCCGACGATGGTCACGAACTCACGCTCGCGCACGCCGAAGCTCAGGCGCTCCAGGGTGACGAAGTCCTTCCCGTCGCGCCGGAACACCTTCGTGACGCCCTCGAACGCGATGTCGCTCATCGCGGTCGGAGCAGGATCTTCGCGGCTGCGGCAGCGCCGTCGTGGAGATCGCGGAAGGCGCGCGCGCCCTCGGCGAGGGGACGCTCTTCGACCCAGGCGAGGTCGCCGAACGCGCCTGCGTGCAGCGCACGGGCGGTCGCGCGCAAGTCCGCGGTCGTGTAAGTGTAGGTGCCGATGAGCGTGATCTCGGCGAGCGTGAGCTTGCGCATGTCGATCTGCGACGCCCAGTCGGCGAGACCGATGTGCATCACCACGCCGCCCGGTTTGACCGCCGCGAGCGCCGCGTCGCGGGTGGCGGCCGCACCCACCGCGTCGATCACGAGGTCCGTGCTGTTCTGCGCCACGCCGCCCGCCGCGGGATCGTAGGCATCGAGCCCGCTGCCTCGCGCGGCCGATTCGCGCCGCAGCGCGTTCGTCTCGGCAACGCGGACGCTCCGGCAACCGTAGCTCCGCACGAGCAAGGCCGCTAGCAACCCCACCGCCCCCGCTCCGATCACCAGCACCGAACTCTCCTGCACCGGCCGTGCCGCGGCGCGCATCGCGACGTTGAGGGCGTGCAGCGCCGTCGCGGCCGGCTCGGTCAGCGCGGCGGCGCGCGCGGACATCCCGTCCGGCAGCTCGATCACGCTCGCGGCGGCGGTGGTGACGTACTCGGCGAACCCGCCGGGACGGGTCATGCCGATCATCGTCCGGTTCGAGCAGAGGTTGTCGCGGCCCTGGAGGCAGTAGTCGCAACGTCCGCAAGTGATCAGCGGGTTCACGGTGACGCGGCGGCCTTTGCCGGGCCCTTCCAGGATTTCGCCGGCGAGCTCGTGGCCAAGGATGAGCGGCGGATTCCGGCGCGGATCCTTCCCGTGGTAGGCGTGCATGTCCGAGCCGCAGATGCCGACCGCGTCGATCCGGATCAGCACCTCCCCCGCGGCCGGGCGCGGCTCCGGCTCGTCGCGGAAAGTGACTTCGTTCGGGTGCGTGTAAACGAGTGCCTTCATGGAGCTCTTATCGGCCTACCCCGCCGAGAACCCGCCGTCGACGAAGATCGTCTGGCCGGTCACGTAATCGGAGGCGCGGCTCGCGAGGAAGATCGCGATGCCCGGCAGATCCTCGAACCTGCCGTTGCGACCGATGAACGTCCGGTCGGCCATCGCCTGCCAGCGCTTCGGGTCGTTCGCGACCGGCGCGGTGAGCGGTGTCGCGAAGAAGCCGGGCCCGATCGCGTTGGCGGTGACGCCGTGCTTCGACCACGCCTCGGCCTGCGCCCGCGTGAGCTGCATCACCCCGCCCTTCGACGCGCCGTACGCGCCCGAGTTGCCGAACGCGCGCACCGACTGGAGCGAGGCGATGTTGATGATGCGCCCCCAGCCCTTCGCGATCATCGCCGGCGCGAGCCGCTGGGCGAGGAAGAACGGCGCGTCGAGGTTCAGGCGGAGCGTCGTGTCCCAGTCGGCCTCCTCGATCTCGAGCATGGGCTTGCGGATGTTGACGCCGGCCGCGGAGACGAGGATGTCGGGGGCGCCGAAGGGCTGCGCAGCGCTCTGCGCGCAGGCGAAGAGCGCCGCACGGTCGGTCAGGTCGCAGGGCCGGCTCGCCGCGCGGCCGCCGCCCGCTTCGATTTCCCGCCGTGCCGCGTCGAGCTCCGATTCGCGCCGCGCGACGAGGACGACCGCCGCGCCCGCGCCGGCGAGCGCGACCGCTATCGCCTTGCCGATTCCGGAGTTGGCGCCGGTGACGAGCGCAACGCGGCCGGTCAGGTCGAACAGGGAATCCGCCATCACTGTTCGACCGGCGCGCCGCGCTCGAACGGCTCGCCGGGAAAGTACTTCGCGAGGCGGTCGTCGGCCGTTCGGGCGTGCGCCTCCATGCCCTCGAGGCGCGAGATCCGGGCGGTGACCTGTGCGATCGCTCGGTTCGCCTCGCGCGTCAGCCGCTGCCAGGTGACGGTCTTGATGAACTTGTGGACCGACAGCCCGCCGGAGTAACGCGCCGCGCCCTTCGTCGGCAGGATGTGGTTCGGCCCCGAGGTCTTGTCGCCGAACGCGACCGTCGTCTCCTCGCCGAGGAAGAGCGAGCCGTAGCAGGTGAGCCGCGCGAGCCACCAGTCGAGGTCGCGCGCGTGCACCTCGAGGTGCTCGGGCGCGTGCTTGTCGGAGACCTGCGCCATCTCCTCGGGCGTATCGCAGAGGACGACCTCGCCGTAGTCGCGCCATGCCGCGCCCGCCGCGTCGCGCGCGGTCGCGGGCAGCGCGTCCACGAGACCGGGGACGAGCGCCGTCACGCGCTCGGCGAGCTCGCGGGAGGTGGTGAAGAGCCACGCCGGCGACTCGTGGCCGTGCTCGGCCTGCCCGACGAGGTCGGTCGCGACGATCGCCGGGTCGGCCGAATCGTCGGCGATGATCGCGATCTCCGACGGGCCGGCGAAGACGTCGATCCCGACCGCCCCGAAGAGCATCCGCTTCGCCTCGGCGACGAACTTGTTGCCGGGGCCGACGAGAATATCGGCGGGCTTGCCGGTGAAGAGGCCATACGCCATGGCGGCGATCGCCTGCACGCCGCCGAGCGTCATGATCGCGTCCGCGCCGGCAACCTTCATCGCGTACAGCACCTGCGGGTGGATGCCCTCGCCGCGGTAGGGTGTCGAGCACGCGATCACCGTGGGGACGCCGGCCGCCTTCGCGGTCGCGATGCTCATGTAGGCCGAGGCGATGTGCGCGTAACGGCCGGTCGGCACGTAGCACCCGGCGACGTTGACCGGGATCAGGCGCTGGCCGGCGATCACCCCGGGCGCGAGCTCGACCGAGAACTCGCGCATCGACGCGGCTTGCGCGACCGCGAAGCGACGCACCTGCTCGGTCGCGAACTCGATGTCGCGCTTGACCGCCGCGGGAATATCGCGCGTGCGCCGCTCGACCTCCGCGGGCGTGACGAGGATGTCCCCGCGCCAGTCGTCGAGCTTCGCCGCGTACTCGCGCACCGCGGCCTCGCCGCGCCGCTCGATCTCGGCGAGCATCTCCGCCACCACGGTGCGCGCGGCGGCGGTCTCGGTCTCGGGGGTCTTCGAGGCCTGCTTCAGGTAGCGGATGGCCATGGCGCGGGACGAGAGGACGGTGAGGCGGCTATATAACCTCACTCACCCGGCCTTGGGAAGCGCCTGCTCGCGGGCCTGGGAGAAGCGCCGGCGGCCGGCGCCGAAAGCTCAGGGCGTCGCGACGCCCGGCACCGGCGCGCCGCGCCGGCGCGCGAGCCACTGCTGCAGCCGCTCGAAGTAGAGGTAGACGACCGGGGTGAGGTACAGCGTCAGCAGCTGCGACACCATCAGCCCGCCGACTACGGCGAGGCCGAGCGGCCGGCGGGCGTCGCCGCCGGCGCCGAAGCCGATCGCGATCGGCAGGCTGCCCATCAGGGCGGCCATCGTCGTCATCATGATCGGCCGGAACCGGATGATGCACGCCTCGTAGATCGCCTCGGCCGGCGACTTGCCTTCGCGGCGTTGCGCCTCGATCGCAAAGTCGATCATGATGATCGCGTTCTTCTTCACGATGCCGATCAGCATGATCATGCCGACGAAGCCGTACATGTCGAGCTCGCGGCCGAAGAGCGAGAGCGTCGCAAGCGCGCCCAGGCCCGCGGTCGGCAACCCGGAGAGGATCGTGATCGGGTGGATGAAGCTCTCGTACAGGATGCCGAGCACGAGATAGATCACGATGATCGACAGCAGGATCAAAATCCCCATCCCCTGCAGCGAGCTCTGGAAGGCCTGCGCCGTGCCCTGGAACTGGGTGGTGAGCGTCGGCGGGATCTGCAGCTCGCCGGTCGCCTTGCGGATCGCGTCGATCGCCTCCGACAGCGCGACACCGGGCCGCAGGTCGAACGAGAAGGTCACCGAGGGCAGCTGGCCGAGATGGCTCACGCTCAAGGGCCCGATGTCCTGGGAGAGCTTGGCGACCGAGCTGAGCGGCACGAGCGCCCCGGTCGACGAGCGCACGTACAGCATCGACAGCACCGACGGGTCGGTCTGATAGCGCGGCTCGAGCTCCAGGATGACCCAGTACTGGTTGGTCGCCGTGTAGATGTTCGACACCTGCCGCGCGCCGTAGGCGTTGCCGAGGGCGGCCTCGATCTGCTGCGGGCTCACGCCCAGCGCCGCCGCCTTCTCGCGGTCGATCTCCACGTTCACCTGCGGGCGCGCGATCTGCAGGTCGCTCGAGACGTCGACGAGCTCCGGCAGCGACCGCAGCTTCGCATCGATCGCCGGGATCGCCCCGTAGAGCTCGTCGGTGCTCGGACCCTGGATCACGTACTGGTACGGGCTCTTGGTGAGCTGGCCGCCGATCCGGATCGCCGGCACGTTCTGCATGAACGTCTTCACGCCCACCACGTTCTGCAGCTTCGGGCGCAGCTCGCGCAGGACCTCGTCCGCCGACTTGCGCTCCGCGCGCGGCTTGAGCGTGATGATGATCCGGCCGACGTTCAGCGACGGGTTGAAGGAGGTCGCGCCGATGAAGCCCATCAGCGCGTCGACGTTCGGATCGACGCGGATGATGTCGGCGACCTGCCGCTGGTAGTCCGCCATCGCGTCGAACGAGACGTCCTGCGGGGCCTCGATGAAGCAGAAGAGCTGCCCCGCGTCCTCGCTCGGCAGGAACCCCTTGGGAATGCGGGCGAAGAGGACGCCGGTCGCGACGACGACGACGAGGAACGCGACCATCGTCGCCCGCGGCCGCGCGAGCACTCCGCGCAGCGTGACGTCGTAGGCGTTCCGCCACGCATCGAACGCCCGCTCGCTCAGCTGGTAGAGGCGGCCGTGGCGCTCGGCTTCGTGCGGGCGCAGGATCCGGGCGCACATCATCGGCGTGAGCGTCAGCGAGACGAACCCGGAGATCAGCACCGCGATGATGATGGTGACGCCGAACTCGTGCAGCAGGCGGCCGAGGATCCCGCCCATGAACAGCACCGGCAGGAACACGACCGCGAGCGAGATGGTCATCGACAGGATGGTGAACGAGATCTCGCGCGAGCCGTCGAGCGTCGCCTGAAGCGGCGACTTCCCGCCCTCGATGTGCCGCGAGATGTTCTCGAGCATCACGATCGCGTCGTCGACGACGAACCCGACGCACAGCGTGAGCGCCATCAGCGACAGGTTGTCGATGCTGTACCCGAGGAGGTACATGAACGCGAACGTCCCGACGATCGACAGCGGCAGCGCCACGCTCGGGATCGTGGTCGCGCGGAGGCTGCGCAGGAAGACGAAGATCACGACGACGACCAGGATGAGCGCGACGATCAGCGTGATCTGCACCTCGTGGACGGACGCCCGGATCGGCACCGAGCGGTCGTAGAGGACGTCGATGTTGATCGAGGGCGGCACCTCGGCGCGAAACGAGGGCAGCAGACCGCGGATCCGGTCGACGATCTCGATCGTATTGGTGCCGGGCTGGCGCTGGATCGCGAGCACGATCCCGCGCTGGTCCTTGAACCACGCGGCGACCTTGTCGTTCTGCACGCTGTCGATCACCCGCCCGAGCTGGTTCAGCCGGACCGGCGAGCCGTTGCGGTAGGTGACGATCACCGGCCGGAACGTGTCGGCGTTGAAGAGCTGCCCGGTGGCCTGCACCGCGACCGTGCGGTTCTTGCCGTAGAGCGTGCCGGTGGGCAGGTTGACGTTGGCCTGCGCGACCGCCTGCTCGACCTCGTTGATGCCGATGCCGCGGGCGGCGAGCGCGTTCGGGTCGAGCTGGACGCGCACCGCGAACTTCTGCTGGCCGAACACCTGCACCTGCGCGACGCCGCTGATGGTCGAGATGCGCTGCGCGAGGTAGGTCTCGGCGTACTCGTTCACGGTGTACAGCGGGACGGCGTCGGACGTGAGCGCCAGGTAGAAGACCGGGAAGTCCGCCGGGTTGACCTTGCGGAACGACGGCGGCGTGGTCATCGTCGGCGGGAGCAGCTTGAGCGCGGTGGCGATCGCCGACTGCACGTCCTGCGCTGCGGCGTCGATGTCGCGGTCGAGCGAGAACTGGATGGTGATCGCGGTGATGCCCTGGCTCGACACCGAGGTCATCGAGTCGATCCCGGCGATCGTGGTGAACTGCCGCTCGAGCGGCGTCGCCACGGCGGAGGCCATCGTTTCGGGGCTCGCCCCGGGCAGCTCGGCCGAGACCTGGATCGTCGGGAAGTCGATGTTCGGCAGCGAGCTCACCGGCAGCAGCCGGTAGCCGACGAGGCCGAACAGCATGATGCCCGCCATGACCAGGACGGTCATGACCGGCCGGCGGATGAAGAGCTCCGAGAGGTTCACGACGCCTTGGGCTTCGCGCCGACCGTAACCTTCGCGCCCGGCCCGAGCCGGAGCTGGCCCTGGCTCACGACGCTCTCGCCGGCTTTCAGGCCCGCGGCGACGATCGCGTTCCCGCCGTCGACGCGGTCGATCTTCACCGGCCGGAGTTCCGCGATCATGTCGGGGGTGACGACGTAGACGTACTGCCCCTGCGGCCCGTTCTGCACCGCATCCGCCGGGACGACGATCGCCCCGGCCTGCTCGTAGAGCGTGACCACCACGTTCACGAACTGCCCCGGCCAGAGCGCGAGGTCCTGGTTGGCGAACTGCGCGCGGAGGCGGATCGTGCCGGTGGTCGCGTCGACCGCGTTGTCCACGAACACGAGCTTGCCGCCGTCCGCGCGGTGCGTCGAGCCGGGGGGCACCGCGCTCACGGCCAGCGGGGCGCGCGCCATGTACGTCCGGATCGCGTCGAGGCTCTGCTCCGGCACGGCGAAGTTCACGTACACCGGCCGGACCTGGTTGAGCACGATGAGCGGCGCCGCGTCGTTCGCTTTGACGAGGTTGCCGCGCTGGATGAGCGTCTTGCCGACGAACCCGTTGATCGGCGAGCGGATGGTGCAGTACTCGAGGTTGAGTCGGGCGTTGTCCATCGCCGCGCGGCTCGCCGCGGCCACGGCCTCCGCGGTTTCGGCGTTGGTGCGGAACTGCGCGTAGGCGTCCTTGGAGACGTAATTCTTCTCGAGCAGCTCGAGGTAGCGCTTCTCCTGCGCGCGGGCCTGGGCGGCGGCCGCGGTGTCGCGCTGATGCGTCGCCTCGGCCTGCCGCAGCGCCGCCTCGTACGGCCGCGGGTCGATGCGGAAGAGAAGCTGTCCTTCCCGCACCTCCTCGCCTTCCTTGAAGCCCACGTCGTTGACCTGCCCGTCGACGCGCGCCTTGACCGCGACGGTCGCGAACGGCTCGACGTTGCCGATCGCGGCGATGCGCACCGGCATCGACTGCTCGGCAACGCTGACGACGACGACCGGGATGGGAGCGGGGGCGCGGCCCTTGGCCGTCCCGCTGGCGGACGTACCGGAGACGAGGTAGGCGACGATCGCGGCGACCGCGATCACCGCGACCGCGAGGCCGATCAGCCACCAGCGGCGGCGGCCGATCGGTCCGGGCGGTGCAGCAGCGTGTTCGGCCATGAGCGGCGATCGGCTCCAGCCCGTCTGCGCGGGTTCGTTCACAAGGCCCAGCGGCGGCGCATCGTCCGCGTCGAGCCGACCTGTCCTCTCTGGCGCGTTCACTCTATTTCAGCTACCGCTCCGGTGCAAAAGCCGCGGTCCGGGCAAAGGCCACCCGGGGGCCGTCCGCGGGTCCTCCGAGAGCGTGACGCCAAACCTTGGCAGCAATGTGCACGGATTATGGAACCGGGCGCCGTCGCATGGGCGGAGTCTGGCGGCGAAGCGCCGGCGACCGGGTTACCGTTGTGCAATGCACCGCACCGCTACGGTGCGGGCGCCCCCTCACCCGCGACTAGCCGCTCGATCTCGACCGCCAGCGCGACGGCATCGTTGCTGAAGTAATGCGTGTGAGCACCCGCGCCGAGGCAGAACTCCGTGCGATCGCCGGCACGCTGCGCCTCCACCCTCCCGTCGGGGCCGACCACGGCAACGCCGAAATTCGCCGCGTCCCGGTCCGCGCTCCAGACGAAGCGCCCCACATAGTCTCCGGAACGACAGGTATTGACCCATTCGGTCACGCCGAGATCGGCGGCCGCCGGCCCGGCGCTCTCGAAGCCCGCCTCCCGTGAGCCCATCCATCGATACAGGAGCGGGAAGCGCTCCGCGTACAGATCGCGCAGCGGCGACCCCACGCTGACGAGCGCGACCGGCAACGCGCCGACGACACCCTCGAGCCGACCCTGCACGTGCAGGTAGCGCAGCAGGTCGGCGCTGATCACGGCCCCCTGGCTGTGCGCAACGATCACGACGCGCGCGTAGCCCGCGTCGCGCAGGTAGGCCAGCAACGATGCATAGCGTGAGTAGATGCGCGCCCGCGGCGGTTGCCGGTTGGGCGGATCGCCGAAGTAGTTGTCGACGTCCAGCACGGCGTCGATCGCGACGCGCAGCCGGCCGAAGGTCTCCGTAAAGCGCGATCCGAGCGCGGTGATCGTCAACGCGCCTCCGGCGAGCCATTTGCCCGCAGCGACCAGCGTCTCGCCCTGGAACATCTCGAGCACCCCGACGAGCCACAGCGCAACCTCTCCCTCGATCCCCCGCGTCAGAGCAAACTGCTCAAGCACGAACGCGAGATAGAGAACGCTGCCGGCGATCGCCCCCAGAGGCACGAGCGATTTGAACGCCGTTCCCAGGAGCCGGACGCCTCCGCCCAGCCAACTCCCCAGACGCTTCGCCCACTCAGCCGCGCCTTTCCTCACGCCGTTCGCGTCGACGTTCGTGGTCGGCCAGATCTCCTCCATCAACGAGGGCAGCAGCACCAGCAGGCCCGCTGCACCGAGCAGCGCGAAGGCCGCCACGAGCGGCGTGAAGAACGCGCCGAGGGTCTGCACGCGGCCCTCGAGGAAGATTTCCGCCGACCGGTAGCCGCTGCCGAAAACGACCGGCTCGTAGTTGAGGTCCGCGAGCGCGCGGCCGGCGACGAAGCTCACGACGGACCACAACACCAGACTGAGGACGGCAAAGAGCCCGCTGGAGCCGATTAGGGCCAGGCGCGATGTATGGAGCGACGCTCTGATGGCCCGGTCGCACGCGCGGCCCAGCCACAGTCCCAGCGCCAGCGCGACGATCTGGACCGCGACGAACACCGCCCACACCAGCAACACGCCCGCGAACAGCCATTCGCCTACGTTGAGGGCCGCGGTGAGCATCCACTCGCGTTGCGTGGTGACGTTCGGCAACAACGCCTTGCCATCGACGAACAGCGCGACGACCGTCGCCACGACGGTCAGATGGCCGAGCAGCCGCACGCCCTGCGCGACACCGGAATAGCGCTCGACGAGATACAGGCCGAGCAAGGTGACGGCCAGCGCGCTGGCGCCGAAATACATCATCGGCACCCAGTGCTCGGCGCGCAGCGCGAAAACCGCCGACACGAGGCACCCGGCCGCCGCTGCCGGGAGGAACAGCAGCTTCGCCCACCGCGCAGGCCCCGGCGTCCCGCGCAGCCACGCAAGCGCCGCCAGCGCCGTCAGCACGATCGAGGCGAGTCCCAACGCGGCGGCAAGCAGTTGTCCCTGCAGCTCGGGGGCGACCAGGGCCGCCGCGCCGAACGCGACCATCAGCAGCATCGCCAGCTGGAGCACGGCGGTCGGCCCCTTCATCAGCCACGCGATCCAGGCCTGAAGCCGCTGCAGCAGGCGCCAGGCCGTTCCCCCGTTGATGCTGAGCGACACCTGGTCGACCAGGTCGGCCGCGAGCGTGCTCAGATGGAAGAACAGCTGGTACAGCGACGAGAGGGCACGCAGTCCGCCCGCGCGCAGGCGCGACAGGTCGGCCCAGTACATTTCGTAAACATCGACCGCCCGGCCATCGGCCCGGCGGCGCAGCGAGACGCGCGCGCACTGGTATAGCGCATCGCCTTCCGGCAAGACCAGACGGCCCAGCAGGTAGTCGTTCAGGGCGAGGCCGAGATCCTGCGACTCCGAAGGCTCCGGCGCTCGCGCTCCGGGAGCAGGCACGGGATCGCGCGCCGGCTGCTGCGTCTGATAGAAACCGCTCGGCGTCCCCGGCCGCCGCCGCGCGGAATCCGGCTTTGGGGCCTCACCCGCGAGCGGCGTCGGCGGCGATGCATCCTGCTGCCCTCCCGGTCCGAGATTTTCGACCGGGACCAGCACATCGTGCATCTCGCCCTGCACGTACGGCGGTGCGCCGTCGCCACCCTGACAGAGCAGCCGCACGACTTCCAGCACCGTCTGGCCGGGACGCTGGTCGGCGATGCCGTGAACCACGACGACGGCGACGCGATCGGTCGCATCCATCATCCGATCCGCACGCGAGTCATCGCGCCGCGCGGGCCCCTGCAGGTACATTCAGCCATCGTTCCCTCCGGGGTCTTTCGGCGCATCTTAGCCGCCGGTACGCGGCCGCGGGTGGGGAATGGTCGATCGAGGAATCGCTTAGGATTGAAGGCAGTACTGCCCGCATAGAGGAGCCACGATGACCCAGCAAGCGGTAGTCGAGCCGGAAGCGACCCGGCAGGGCGTGACCCAGCACTGGATCGACCAGCGGGTGTTCGATCTTTACGACGAGTATTGCCACGGCCGCATCGACCGGCGCGAATTCCTGATGCGCTCGGCCGCGCTGGTGGCGGGCGGTCTCGCGATGGCGCAGGCGCTCCTGCCGCGCTATGCACGCGCGCAGACGATTTCGTTCACCGATCCACGCATCAAGCCGGAGTACGTGAGCTACCGGTCGCCGGGCGGGAACTCCGGGACGATGCGCGGCTATCTCGTGGTGCCGACGGGTCAGGGCCCGTTCCCGGCCGTGCTGGTCGTGCACGAGAACCGCGGTCTCAATCCCTACATAGAGGATGTGGCGCGCCGCGCGGCAGTCGCAGGCTTCCTCGCCTTTGCGCCCGACGGGCTTTTCCCGGTCGGCGGCTACCCGGGCAACGACGACGACGGGCGGCGGCTCCAGGCGGGTCTGAACCAGGAGAAGCTGCGCGCCGACCTCCTGAACGGCGCGCGCTTCGTGAAGTCGCACAAGCTGTCCACGGGCAGGCTCGGCGCGACCGGCTTCTGCTTCGGCGGCGGCGTGGTCAACTGGCTCGCGATCGCGCTCGGGCCGGATCTCCAGGCGGGCGCACCGTACTACGGTGCGGCAGCCGAGACCGCCGGGGTGCCGAAAATCAAGGCGGCGCTCCTCATCCACTACGCCGAAAGCGACGAGCGCATCAACGCCATGTGGCCGGACTACGAGTCCGCGCTTAAGAAGAGCAACGTCTCCTACGAGATGCACACGTACCCGGGCACGCAGCACGGCTTCCACAACAACTCCACGCCGCGCTACAAGGAAGAGGCGGCGAAGCTCTCCTGGGAGCGCACGGTCGCATTCTTCAAGCGCAATCTCGGCGCGCCGGGTTAGAGCGCCCTACGGGGTGCGACAACCGAGCGGCCGCGCGTGACGGCCGCGCCGTTGCCCAGCTCCGCCCGGCTTCCAGCGCGCGGTCGCGGCGTCACCGCCCCATCCGGCGGTCGTAGGCGCGCGAGATGCGATCGATCAGCCCCGGATCGCGCGCAGTGGCGCCGCTCGTGTTGAATTCCACGCGCACGCTGCCGTCTGCCTGCGTGCGCACGTTTGCCACCACGTCGATGCCGTCGCGCGTGCCGCGGACCTGGCCTGCACCGCGGTCCTCGGCGGTGATTCGCACGCCCTGGTCTTGTCCTCGAAGGCACCCGCCGCGGCGGACCATGATCGGTCGAACGAAGCGGGCGCCGACGTGGCGTAGACGCTGGGCGCGACCTCGTAGTAGGTGCACCCGGCGACGAGGGCGGCCGTGAGCAGGCATCCGACGACGATCGTTCTCATCAGAGCAGTCCTTTCGCGAGTCCCTGCAGCAGCTCCTTCAGCGGGATCTGAAGGGCAAGCACGCCGATGAACGGAATCAGCGCCGGCAGCGCGATGGCGAGGACCGCCGCCTTGCGAGCGGAACGGGCCGCATCCGCTTGACCGCCTCGTACAGGCTGAGCGTGTCCGCGACCGGTCCGATCTCGGGGGCGGACAGCAATGGCTCGTCGAGCTTTACGTCCACCGCGCCGAGAATACACCAGACCGCTGACGCATCCGTGCGGGCCCGGCTTGCGCCAGGCAACGAGCGCCTGTTCTTAGTGCTCGCGTGCGTCGAAGTGGCGGAAGTACATGACCTTCAGCGCGTTGAATTCGGATAGCGGCGCGGCCGCTATCCGCTCCATCAGCCCGGCACGCACCTCCTCGATGGGACGATAGCGCTTCAGGAGCATCAGGATCTCGTCGAGCTCTTCGAATGGCGTTTGCTTCAGGAGATCATTGACGGTGATCTGCCCGGCGTAGAGCAGTCGTTCGAGCGCGGTTTGATCCACGGCGTTTCCCGGAAGGAGGTTCGCCGAGTATCGCGGTGGATCGCCGCCTGGGGAATGACCGCCGGCGCCAAGGTGGCTGGCGTCCGCGGCGCGTGGCGCGGCGACCTCGCGATCCTTGCTTGCGACGTGCGTCAGCGGCCCATCTGGAGGGGGAATCAGGTTGTTCGACCGGTCCGTTCCCGTTTATGTTGACGCTGGTAATGCGCCGGTCGGAGATGTAGGCGTCAATACCGGGGCGAACTTCAACGGTGCGCAACTGGTCACCATCTCAGGCTACTTGCGCGACTGCAAGACGAGCCCCTGCTCGCCAATCGCGCCTTAGCCTCGGGAAGCTCAAAACGCCTTGCAAGAATCGAGCGCCCAGGATAGTGCAGGCGCAGCCGTCGCGGGATCGCTGAAAAGCTGCTCACACCGCGCCGGCTGCGCCTGCGAGGGCGACGCGGTCAGGGTAACGCTTATTTCCCCCGGTGCGCCGACCCGGCTCGTGGTCGCGTTCCCGCGCGACTGGCAGCGCCGGGCCGGATGCCATCGTGGGCGAGCTGGGCAAGTGGCATTTGACCGCACGCCGTCGCGTTCGGAGTGCACGTGTGCAGGTGGGTCGCCTATCCTCCGAGCATGAACCCAGACGACCTATTTACCGAACAGACTGAGGTCATCGCTCTCCGTGTCGGACAGGCGCTTTTCCGTGAGGGCGAACCTGGCAATGTGATGTACGTCCTCATCACCGGGACGGCCAAGATCGTAGTCGGTGGTGAGGTGATCGAGGAAGCGGGCCCGGGAGCTCTGCTGGGGGAATTGGCGTTGATCGATGCAGCCCCGCGCGCCGCTACGGTTATTGCGACCACGGACTGCCGGCTGACGCCCCTAAACAGAGAGCAGTTCCATACGCTAATCAGGGGAACCCCGTACTTTGCTACCGAGGTGATGAAAGTGATGGCCGATCGCCTCCGGCGGATGGATCGCCGCATGGGAGGCGGCCCCAGGGGCACGCCGGCTCGCTAGTTCTCCTTTGGCTCGATGTGGTGCGCCGGGCCGACGCAGTAAATCGTTGCGCCGCGTCATGGGTCCTAGAACCGAAACGAGACGTTGCGCCCTACCTTGGCCGGCGTGTCGGATGTAGACTGCTTTCGGTTCTGGTAGTGGGCGCATCGGCGATGAGACAGCGGTGGGAAAAGCGCCCTTGGTGCCACCATGGATGGCTACTATCGCATTCGCTTCGACGGCCTTGCGCTTAATGGTCGGGCCACGATCCTGCTCGAAAACGCCCGCATCTATGGCATCAAGGGCGAGGGGCAATACGATCTGGCGGGCCGCTATCGCCAAGGAGGGGGCCGGACCATTGAGATCGAGCTCGAAGTGCACCTCCCCGGTGGCACTCTCGACGTCTCCAAAGCGCGGCTTAGGCCGCAGCCCGAGGTCGTCGCCCTGAAGTTCGCGCTGTCGGACGAGGCGCAGCGCGAGGTGGTGCTGACAACAGCCGATGGTCCGCTGGTCGTCAGTCTGGAGCGCCTGCACGATCGGGCCCCGGAGAAGCGCGGCTTGGAACATCTTTGAGGCTATCCGAGCTCAGTATCTCGACGCGGAGCGCTTCGCGCAGCGGTTGCATTCAGCCCGAACGACCTTCTCTAAATCCGACCGCACCATGACCCGGATGCCGGTGATCGTCCAGCCTAAGCATTACGCGCGCTGGCTCGATACGGAGAACGAAACATTTGGGTGGAAGGTCTGGAACGCCCGGCCGCCCGACAATCGGGCAACCGGAGGTACGGCGAGTTGCATCACGTCCACATCGCCGCGAGCTACATTGGGCGACGAGAGATCAATCTACACCGAGAAGATAACGCTGACCGGATCCTGACCGGGTCGATAACATATCCGGTCTGGGGGGATTGAAGTCGTCCAACGGACAACTTTGAATTTCACCGCAGCTGAAACCGTGGGCAGTCGCAGGGAAGTTTAAGGGTGCTGTTCGGTTTGCACCAGTTCGAGGATCTCACCACCCGCTCGGCCGCCGTCGACCAGCTGTTCGCGTTTGATGCTGAAGTTGAGCCCGGGAACAACCCATATCCGGACCTCCAGTCGCGACACCCCCCGGGCGTGTCGCCCGACACCGCGTCCGTCGATTCTGAAGGTATCGAACTCGCCCGCCGGGACGACCACGTTCTCGCGCCGAAGGACCTGGAAATCGATGTCCGACTCCGAGTAACCGTAGTTATCCTTCCTGCGAAATCGCGCCATCCATTTTTTCCCAAGCTGCAACTCGGCTGGGAAGACTTGCGCGGGAATATCAAATAGGACCGGCCCAATCTTGAGCATGTTGCCCATGAGGTCGGAGATGCTGTGTCCGCCGTTGATTTCGACCCGGTCGCCCTCGAGATCCACTTTTGTGATGCGAAGTCTGTCAAGTCCCTGCCGAACCTTGCTGAAGGGATCGAGCACTGCGTAAATGGCTTCATCGCCCACCCTGTACCTGCGACCGAGCGGATAGACTCCCGCCGAATACGGATTGCTTGAGGAGCCGTAGAAGTTGGGGACTGGCATCCCGGCTTTCAGTTCGAGAAGTTTCGCTGCGCCACCCACCGGCACGGGTGATCCTGCGCCTTCGACCATCGGCATCAGCGTGTTCAGTCGCGCTTGTGCGATCTCGCTGAACTTGCCGTTCGGGTACTCGCGCAAGTAAGCGCTCCATGCCTCGACATCCTTCGAATTCTTGATTCGGTTCCAAGTCGCGAGCTCCTGCTCGAACAGGCGCTCAAGCTCTGCTTGCGAAAGCTTGGTCGCCGCCGGGAATAGGAAGACGTCCGATTCGAGCGAAGTAGACTCCCACGGGATCTGTGCGCCATTGGACGCGAGACGCACGTTGAGCCGAACTCGCTTGAAGGCATCCTCGATGCGCGTTCCGCGCACCGAGAGTTCCCGCACCAGGTTTTCGCTGTACAACCCGTGCCTGCCAGCTCCATCGGAAGCCACGGCCCCAGGCGCCGTCGAGAACGCAAGCACGGTGCCGGCCGGGGCGTCGAATGGACTCAAGCCCCGCTGCTCTGGCCGCAACACTTGTCCGACCGGGTTGTCGCGACAGGCGTCAAGGATCACCACGAAAACTTTGTCCCGCGCCTTCGGAAACTGTCCGAGTAGGACGCCTAGATCGAAACAGCGCGCGCTGAGCTCCTTTGCCGAAGCGACGTTGGCGTCCACCGGGACCAAGTAATTCCGCCAGTCGATCTGAATGCCATGTCCGGCGTAGTAGAAAAAGCCCAGAGTCACCTCGCTTCGCATGATTGCCTTGCCGAATGCTTGTACCGCCTCCGCGATAGCGTCGCGCGAGACGTCGGTGCGCAGATCGACGCGAAACCCGGCTGTGCGCAGCAAATCCGCCACTGCGCGCGCGTCGTTGATCGCGTTGGCCAGAGGTGATTGCGGATAGGTGTCGTTTCCGATGACTAGCGCAACGCGCGACGGGTCGTCGGCCGCGAGCGCCGGCCACGGCGAGCTGCCCGCGAGTGCGCTCGTTGCTGCAACGGCTTTCAGAAACTTCCTGCGATCGACCATGACCGTCCTTCGGAGTATCGCCGCCTCGCGGCTTAAGGGTCGCGCCGATCGTCCATCGTCGATCGTCGGCCCACCGGCGACAGTCCCTCCACGAAGCAGGAATCGCAACGACGAAAGGGACGCGGAACGGTCGCATTTCCGCCGTTTGCGGGTGAAAATTCACCATGCAGTTCTTTAAGCGTGACGAAACGCCACAAGGCGATTCTGCGCAGCGTTTATCGTGGTGGTCGGCTACGTGGGCTGGACCAGAGCCACCACTTCATTGGGAGTAGTCCGCTTGACGACTCGTGGCGTAAATATTCACTACGAGCGCGGTTGGACCCCTGCGGGACTTGGCTTAGAATTCCCTGCGTTGGTGGCCCGGAGGAGAACGGCACCAAGGTGCTACGAGGTGCCGCGCCGTGTCGCCCGGATCAATGCGAGCAAATCGAACAAGGGGGTGGCGATTGATGCTTGCTGCAAGCCAGTGGCTCCGCCGTCTCGCGGCGATCTCCGGACTGCTCCTAGTGGCGTGCGCTTCGGCGCCGAAGCCGACGGTCGTCCAGGTCTCCGTTGAGGCGCTAGCGAACGTAAACCCCGATGCCCGCGGCCGACCTTCCCCGGTCGTCGTCAAGTTTTACGAGCTCAAGTCGCTCGCCGTATTCGACTCGGCCGATTTCTTTTCCCTGTTCGAGCGCGATCGGGAGATCCTCGGTGCCGATCTCGTGGCGCGGGAAGAATTTCAGCTCGTGCCTGGCGGTCGGCGGACTTTCGAGCGCACCCTTCAGCCTGACACTCGCTACCTCGGCGTCGTAGCCGCCTTCCGCGACCTCGAGCACTCGGTATGGCGCGCAGCGGTTCCCGTCGTCCCGAACCAGACCGTTCCGCTCGCGATCAAGCTCGATGCGCAGAAGGTCGTCATGGGAAGCGGACGTTGATCCGCGCGCGGCGAACGCGATGACCTGGAACCGAAAAGTCATCTGGTCGGAGGGCATGTTCCTTCAGCCGCAGCATTTCCAGCAGCAGGACCGGCACGTCGAAACCGTGCTCGACGGGCGCGTGAGGTCCATTGCTGCACACGGATGGGGGTTCAGAGTGCTCGAGATCGATCCCGCGACCCTCGCGATCGGCAAACTCCAGATCCTCGCGGCACAGGGTGTGTTGGCGGACGGAACACCGTTCGACATTCCGCGAACAGATCCAGCGCCTCCGCCCCTCGACGTCCCTGCCGATCTCAAGGACGAGATTGTCGTGCTCGCGCTGCCGGTGCGCCGACCGGGGGCGCTCGAAGTGGTCGATGATGACGCCGACAAGAGCCTGGCGCGTTACGCGCCGGAGGAGATCGAGACCGCCGACACGGCACTCGACGCCGGGCGCAGTGCGCTTCTGCAAATCGGCGCGCTGCGACTCAAGCTGCTGCGCGAGCGCGACGCAACCGACGTGTATACGCGGCTGGGCGTCGCACAAGTCATCGAGCGGCGGTCGGACAACACTGTGCTACTGGAGCGAAGCTATGTGCCGCCGCTGCTCCATGTCGGCGCGGAGGCGACGCTGGCCGGCTATGTGCGGGAGCTGCACGGCCTGCTCCATCAGCGCGGCGAGGCGCTCGCAGCAAGGCTCGGTCAGCCTGGCCGCGGTGGGGTTGCGGAGATCGCGGAGTTCCTCCTGTTGCAGGCGGTGAATCGCTTCGAACCGCTGTTCGCGTATCTCGCAGGCCATCCGCTGCTTCACCCCGAGCGCCTTTACGTCGCCTGCCTGCAGCTCGCAGGTGACCTCGCCACCTTCAGCCGTACAACACGCAGACCGCCCGACTTTCCAGAATATCGACACGATGCCCTGCGCGAAACCTTCACGCCGCTCATCGCGGAGCTGCGGCGCTCGCTTTCCATGGTGATCGAGCAGGCTGCCGTGCCGATTGAGTTGCAGGAGCGCAAATATGGCGTGCGGGTGGCGGTCATCGCCGACAAACAGCTGCTGCGCTCGGCGAGCTTCGTGCTCGCGGTGAATGCGCAAATGCCGGCCGAGGCGCTGCGCGCCCGCTTCCCCACTCAGGTGAAGATCGGCCCGGCCGAGCGGTTGAAGGATCTCGTGAACCTGCAGCTGCCCGGCATCGTGTTGCACTCGATGCCGGTCGCGCCCCGCCAGATCCCGTATCACGCGGGATTCAGCTACTTTGAACTCGAGCAGAGCGGAGAGCTCTGGAAGCAGCTCGAGCAATCAGGCGGGATGGCCATGCATGTGGCCGGTGAATTTCCCGGGCTCGAGATGGAATTCTGGGCGATCAGAGGTTAAGCCATGAGCCACGACGACCCGTTCGCATCATCGGGCAACGGACGCACGGTCATAAAGCCCTCTCCTGGAGGGCGCACCGTGATGCCTGGCGCCGCGCCGTCAAGCCCGTCGCTCGGGCCCCTCGAACCGCTCGAACCGCTTAGCGCGACGGGGCTGAACCCGCTAGTTGCGGCGGCGAATCCGCTTCTCAACGCCGTACCCCAGCTGCGGGCCACCCTCAACCATCCGAATCCCGCCGCCCTGCGTGAGCAGCTCGCCGGAGCGATCAGGGCGTTCGAGGCCCGGGCCAAAGCGAGCGGTGTCGCGTCGGAGAAAGTGATTGCTGCCCGTTATGCGCTCTGCACGCTGCTCGATGAGACCGCGGCCTCGACCCCGTGGGGCGGCCAGGGCAGCTGGGCGAAGCACAGCCTGCTCGTCCTCTTTCACAACGAGGGGTGGGGCGGCGAGAAGTTCTTCCAGCTGCTCTCGAAGCTCGCCGAGAACCCGACTGGCAACCGTGACCTCCTCGAGCTGATGTACGCCTGCATCGCCCTCGGTTTCGAGGGTCGCTACCGGGTGGTCCAGAATGGACAAGCTCAGCTCGACTCGCTTCGCGAGCGCCTCGCGCAACTCCTGCGCCAGCAGGCCGGAGAATACGAGCGGGATCTGTCGCCTCATTGGCGCGGGATCGCCCCCAAAGGCAGGTCGATCTTTGCGACAGTGCCGTTATGGGTCGGCGTTGCGCTGGGCGGGGCGCTTCTGCTCGCCGCCTATCTCGGCTTCAGCTACGCGCTCAACGCCGCCTCCGATCCAGTCTATGCCGAGATCCAATCCATCCGCGTGCAGACGCCTACGGCTCGCGAGGTCGCGCCGGTGGCGCCGGTGGCCAAGCCAAGGCTCGGGCAGTTCCTCGTCAAGGAAATAGCCGAAGGTCTTGTCGCGGTCCGAGACGAGCCCCGGCAGAGCGTGATCACGCTGCGCGGCGACGGCGTCTTCGCACCGGGCAGCGCGAGCGTCGCGGAAGCCGCGATGCCGGTCCTGCTGCGCGTTGCCGATGCGCTGAACGGCGTGCCCGGCAAGATCGTCATTACCGGTCACACGGATAACCAACCGATCCGCTCGGTGCGGTTCCCGTCGAACTGGCACCTATCGCAGGAGCGCGCCCGCACGGTCAGAGACCTGCTGGCGACTCGCGTGCCTTCGGCGCGGCTTTCCGCCGAGGGCCGCGCGGATGCCGAGCCAATCGCCCCGAACGACAGCCCGGCCGACCGCGCACGGAATCGCCGCGTCGAGATCACGTTGTACGCGGTGCCCACGTCGGTCCAGTAAGGGATGCGCGGCGGCGCGGGGACTAAGACATGAAGAAGCTGCTCGGAATCGTCTTTAACCGTTGGGTACTCGCGGCGCTCGGCCTGCTCGCGGTCGCGCTGCTCATCTGGTTCGCCGGCCCACTCCTCGCGTTCGCCGACTATCGCCCGCTCGAGTCGGAAACGGTGCGCTGGATCGTCATCGCGATCATCGTTGCGGCTTATCTGGCACGCGTCGTATGGCGAGCCCTCAGGGCCCGCCAATCGAACAGCCAGCTCATCGAGGGCTTGCTCAAGCAACCCGCCGCTGCGCCGCGGCCCGAAGAAGGACCAGCCGCGCAGGAGGTCGCTGCGCTGCGTCAGCGCTTCGAGGAAGCGATGGGCGTCCTACGTCAGGCACGGCTGGGAGAGCCAGTCGGCAGGCCGGTGCGACGCTGGCTAGCTGCGCTATCGCCGCGGCAATATGTCTACCAGCTACCTTGGTACATATTCATCGGCCCCCCCGGTTCGGGTAAAACCACCGCGCTGCTCAATGCAGGACTCAATTTCCCGCTCGCCGACCGGCTCGGACAGCAAGCCGTGCGTGGTGTTGGCGGAACGCGGAATTGCGACTGGTGGTTCACCGATGATGCGGTGCTCATCGACACGGCAGGGCGCTATACCACGCAGGAGAGCCACAAGGACGTCGATGCCGCGGCGTGGACCGGTTTCCTCCAGCTCCTCAAGAAAAATCGCCCGCGGCGGCCGATCAATGGCGCCATAGTGACCGTGAGCGTTAGCGATCTGCTCACCCAGAGCGCTGCCCAGCGCGAGGCCCAGGCGAACGCCATACGGCGACGCATTCTGGAACTGCACGAAACGCTCGGGATTCGCTTCCCCATCTACCTGTTGCTCACCAAGGCCGACCTGTTGGCCGGCTTCATGGAGTTCTTCGGCGGTCTCCGCAAGGAAGAGCGGATCCAGGTGTGGGGATTCTCGTTCCCGGTCGCGGACGACCCCGCCGCGCCCGCGCCGCTCGCAAGAGTCGGACAGGAGTTCTCCGCGCTCGCGAAGCGGCTCAACGACAGCCTGATCGACCGGATGCAGCAGGAACGCGACCCACAACGCCGGGCGCTCATCTACAGCCTCCCGCAGCAGTTCGAGGCGCTGCGTGAGCCGCTGGAAGACCTGCTGCAAAAAGTCTTCGCGTCGACACGCTTTGAGCAAGTCGCGTTGCTGCGCGGGGTCTACTTGACCAGCGGGACCCAGGAAGGCTCGCCGCTCGACCGCGTGCTGGGGGCCCTAGGTCGATCGCTCGGGCTGGAGCGCAAGCTCCTGGCTCCGCAGCGGCCAAGCGGCAAGAGCTTCTTTCTCTCGCGGCTGCTGAAGGAGGTTGTATTCGCCGAAGCGAATCTCGCCGGCACGAACCGCCGCTGGGAAAACCGCCGTGCATTCCTGCACGTAGCCGTGCTCGGGATAGCTGGCCTCGTGGTCGCGGGGGCGCTCGTCGCGTGGAGCATCAGCTATGCGCGGAACAAGGCCTACGTCGCGCAAGTCGGCGAGCGCCTGAAGCCGATCGCAAAGTCGGTCGCGAACGTCGACGCCATGCAGAGCGCCGACGTGCGATTCTGTTGCCTGTGCTCCGTTCCGTGCGCGAACTCGCGCAGGCGTCCGCCGTACAGGGCGAGTCGGTGCCCATGTCTATGGGTTTCGGGCTGTTTCAGGGAAACAAGCTCGGGTCCGCAGCCGACAATGCCTATCGACGTCTGCTGCAGGACGCGTTCCTGCCGCGTCTGGCATTGCGCATGGAGAATCTGCTTCGTCGGGAAGGGCGCGAGAGCACCGAGCTGCTCTACGAATCGCTCAAGGCGTACCTCATGCTGCACACGCCGGAGCGCCTCGACCAGAACGCCCTCACGGCCTTCATCACGTTCGACTGGCAGGCGAACCTGCCGCGCGAGACCACGGTGGAGCAGCGGCAGGAGCTCGAGTCCCACCTGCAGGCGCTGTTTGCAAGTGGTCCCCTGGTTTCGCCGTTGCGGCCCGACCAGCAGCTGTCGCGTCAACGCGCGAAAGCATCGCGCGCACACCTATCGCGCAACGGATCTATAGCCGACTCAAGCTGCAGGGCGTCGGCGCGAACTTCCCCGAGTTCACGATCGCCAGGGCCGCCGGCCCGTCAGCGAGCCTCGTGTTCGCGCGCGCGAGCGGCCAGCCTCTCACGCGCGGGGTGCCCGGCTTGTACACCTACGATGGCTATTACAAGGGATTCGCGAAGGAGTCCGAACGCGTGACCGCGCAGCTCGCCACCGAAGAAGGCTGGGTGCTCGGGTCGCAGGGCAGGGATCGAAGCCGGCTCGCCGATGCCCAGGGATCGCTGCGCGTGCTCGAAGACGTGCGGCGGCTGTACCTGGAGGACTACGCGCGCACCTGGGAGACGTTCGTCGGCGACATCCGCGTCGTGCGCGTGAACGATATGCCGGGGAGCATCCAACTTGCCCGCCTACTCTCAACGGCCGATTCGCCGCTCCCGGTGCTCATACGCGCGATCGTGAAGGAAGTGACCCTCGTGCCGTCCGACGACACAGACAAGACGCTGGTGGATAAGGGTCTCGACGCGTTGAAGGGCAAGCGCGAAGACTTAGCGAGAATCCTCGGGCGCGCGGGACAGCAACTGCCGGCGGCTCCCGCCATCTTGCGTCCAGAGTCAATCGTCGACGACCGGTTCGAGGCATTGCGGCGCGTGGTCCGCAGTTCGGGGCCGAACGTCCCGGCGCCGATCGACCAAGTCGGACCACTGATGAATGAACTCTACACGCACCTCGTCGCGGTCGATGACGCGCAGAAGAAGAAGCTCAACCCGCCCCCGAGCGACGTGCCGACCAAGGTCAAGGCGGAGGCGGCGCGCCTCCCCGATCCGGTGCGCTCGACAGTCACCGATCTCGCCGCCTTTGCGGAGCGCGGGGTGCAGGGTCAGACGCGGGCACTGCTCAATGAAAAACTGCTGGGCCAGGTGCTGGAGTTCTGCAACAAGGCGATCCCGGGGCGCTATCCGTTTGCGAAGACGAGCGACGTGGACGTGACGCAGGAGGACTTCGGGCGCCTGTTCTCGCCCGGCGGGCTCATCGACGACTTCGTCACGCGCGAACTCGCGCCGCACGTCGACACGAGCTCCAAGCCCTGGACGTTCCGTCGTGCCGGCGAGCTCGCAGGCGGCGACACGACGGTATCGCTGGTGCAGTTCCAGCGCGCGCAGGTCATTCGCGACGTGTTCTTCCGCGGGGGTGGGAAGGGCGCTGCGCTGAAGCTCGAGTTCAAGCCGATCGAGATGGATGCCGGGATCACGCAATTCATGCTTGATGTCGACGGCCAGATCGTCAGGTATGCGCACGGTCCGCAGGTTCCAACACCAGTGCAGTGGCCGGGACCAAAAGGCAACTCGCAGGTACGGCTCCAGATCGTGCCACCATCGGCCGGCGGATCAGTCGGGCGTCGTGACGGAAGGTCCGTGGGCGTTGTTCCGCATGCTCGATCGCATGCAGATGGACTCCACGGCCGCAGCCGGAGAAGTACCGGGTCACGTTCAACGTCGAGGGCCGCAAGGCCGTCTTCGAGGTCCTCACGACCAGCGTGCAGAACCCGTTCCGGCTGCGCGAGCTGGAGCAGTTCCAGTGTCCGGCGAGGCTCTAAATTGGCAGGTGGAAGGCGCGCCCGTATCAGAGGCTTTTGGATGCGGCGGCCCTAGCCACCTCGGGCCGCGTAGCTTCTGATCGAGGCCCGGTCCTAATCGGTGCTTGGACATGTGTGTGCCCGGGGCAAGCTGACCAAGAAGGTTTCTTGAGCGCAGGTTCGCAAAACGACTCGAGCGAGCAGAACGTTCCGGGCTGGTTCGGCAAACTCCCGGCGCTCGGCGATTTCGCCTCCCGACGGCTGCCGAGCGAATTCATCGCCGAGTGGGATGCATGGTTGCAGCGCTCCCTCGCGGCAAGTCGCCGTCAGCTCGGTGAGCGCTGGCTCGAGGTGTATCTCACCAGCCCCATCTGGCGCTTCGCGCTCCTTAGCCGTGCGTGCGGTTGGATGCTTGGGCAGGTGTGCTGATGCCGAGCGTCGACAGCGTCGGACGCTATTTCCCGCTGACGATCGCCCTCCCTCTCGGCGAGCCGCTGTCGAGCCTGCGTCGGATCGCGGCCGCAGAAGCCTGGTACGCCGATCTCGAAGAGGTCGCGCTTTCCACGCTGGACGACCGCTTCACGATCGATGCGCTCGAGGAACGCCTCGCGCAGTTGCCGTTCCCCGCGGACGCGCCCCTGACCGATGACGCTGTCCGGCTTGGGGGCTGGTGGAGCGAGCCAGCGCAGCCCCTCGCGCTGATCGCCTCGCGGGCCGTGTGCGCTGCGCTAGGCGATGCCGCGCTTGGGGCGATGGCGGCTACAGGGGCCGGCCGCACGCTGTGGTGGGCGAAAGCTCGAGGGGAGTCGAGCTCGTGCGTACTCGGCTACGTCGGGTTGCCGGGAGAGTCCGAATTCGCGGTCATGATGACGGCATTGGCGCAGACGCAATGAGTGGCAAAGCCCCGACCGAGATGCCACCAGAGGACGACGACCAGACGGTCCCGGGCCCGGCGGGCCGCGCACGGCCTTCCGGCGCCGAACCCTTAACCAGTCACAACGCCCTTCCGCCCGGCACCCGGCTCGACGAGTTCGAGATCCTGCGCGTGCTCGGCGCAGGCGGCTTCGGCATCGTCTACCTGGCGCACGACCACGTGCTGCAGCGCCGCGTCGCGATCAAGGAGTACATGCCCTCGCTGCTGGCGCGGCGCGGTGCGGGCCGGTGGTGTCGGTGCGCGTCGGCCGACGCTGCCGAGACTTTGCGCGCGGCCTCGAATCGTTCGTCAACGAGGCGCGGCTGCTCGCGAGCTTCGACCATCCGGCGCTGGTCAAGGTGCATCGCTTCTGGAAGGCAACGGCACGGCCTACATGGCATGCCGTACTAGCCGGGCTGACGCTGAAGGAGGCGCGGCACGCGATGCCGGCGCCGCCGGACGAGGCCTGGCTTGCGCGCGCTGCTCGAACCGCTGCTCGGCGCGCTGGCAGCTGCTGCACCGCGAATGTCTTCCACCGCGACATCGCGCCCGACAACATCCTGATGCTGCGAGACGGACGGCCGGTGCTGCTCGACTTCGGCGCCGCGCGGCGCGTGATCGGCGATCGCAGCCAGGCACTCACGGTCATTCTCAAGCCCGGCTACGCGCCGGTCGAGCAGTACGCGGATGACGGAGACGATGAAGCAGGGGCCATGGACCGACGTGTATGCGCTCGCTTCGGTTGCGTACTTCGCGATCATGGGCGAGCCGCCGACAGCTTCGGTCGCACGAATCATCTCGGATCCGCTCGTGCCGCTCGCGCAAGCAGCCGCCGGCCGTTACAGCGCGGCGTTTCTGCAAGCGCTCGATCTCGCAATGGCCGTCAAGCCGGAAGACCGCCCGCGGGATACTGCCGCGCTGCGAAGCCTCCTAGGGTTCGAGCGGCGAGCAGTTTCGCGAGAACCCGGACCCAGCGCTCCGTCAGCACCACCCCCGAGTAGGCATGTGGCCCCGCCGCCGCACCGCTCGCGTGCCAAGCAATTCATGCTGGCAGCCGTCGGGCTCGCGCTCGGAGCAGTGGGGCTGGCGGTTTGGTTCTTGATCCGCGAGCCGGAACCACCGACAGCGCCGCCGCGTACCCAAGCCGAGGCAGCGCCACAGGTTTTGGAGCAGCCGGCTACCTCCTCGCCCCCTGCTCCGGTGCCTCCCCGGCCCGCCGCGCCCTTCGATCCCATTCGCGCACTGGACGAGGTGTTCGAGGCGCGGAGCCGGGATCACGCGGTTAGCGTGTCGCCCGAGAAAGCGCAGCTTCGCATCGGACAAGACCGGCTTCGCTTCAGCGTGCGCTCGGCAAAGCCCGGCTACCTATACGTGCTGATGGTCGGCACCGACCGCTCGCATATCTTCCTCCTCTTCCCGAATGCGCTCGACCGGTCGAACAAGATCGAGCCCGGGCGGGATCTGCAGCTCCCCAAGCCGCAGTGGCAGATCACTGCAGCGGGGCCTCCCGGCACCAACCACTTCGTGGCGTTCGTCTCTGATCGGCCGCGAGACTTCGCCGCAGCCGGGTTGAAGGATCTCCAGCCGTTCTCGGAGTTTCCGTTCGACATCGCCGAGCGCCTGAGCCTCGGGCATGCCGGCCCGCAGCCGCTCTTCGCAGGAACCCCGGTCTGCCCGGGCACGGGCGCCTGCCCGGACGGCTACGGCGCCGCCGTATTCTCGATCGAGGAGATCCCGGCGCGTTAGCGGTCGCGCTACTCCACGACCGTCTTGATAGTGACGCGCCGGTTCTCGGGCGCGACGGGATTGCTGGTGTTGAGCAGTTCCCGATCACCCTTGCCAAGCGCCTGCAGTCGCGCTCCGCTGATGTTGTGGGCCTGCACGAGGTACAGCCGCACCGATTGCGCCCGCGCCTCGGACAACCGTTGATTCAACTCGTGCCCGCCTCGAGGGTCCGCGTGACCCTCGATCTCGAAGCGCAACTCGACGAGCTCGTTGGCGTTCAGCGCGCGACCCACGACGTCGAGCGACTCCCGCGCCTGCGGGTCAGCTCGGCCGAGTTGGTCTCGAATATGATCAGTAGCGATGCCGCCGCTGGTTTCGGGGGCTCGGTGGGTTCGACCTTGAGGCTGCGCGTGCGAATCGGCGGCGGTTGAGGCGTCAGCGCCTTGATGAGCGCGGCTTCGTTGAGATCCTTCCCGCGGAGAATCGGCCCGCTCTGCGCCGAGGCAGCCCCTGACGCGACGCCGAGCAACGCCGACGCGAAACAAACCAAGACCCTTTTCATGGTTGCCTCCTGCATCTGGTCCCGAAACACAATTAGGTTACTCCGTTGTGCGCGGTCGGAACGGTGCCTAGTCCGGAGGTATTGTCAAAAGTCGTCACAGCCGCCTCGTTGGCCTAGTCCCAGACAGTTCGTGAGATTGGGCCGGACCCTGACCCGACTCCATTCCCGCGCCAGGTTGTCGGAGCCCTCTTCGACGGACGCCGGGACTGCGAGCGGCCCGCTCGGCGTGCACATGAAGGGCGTTCCCAGATTTCGGGCGTACAGGAGGCTCTCCTCCGTCGCGATTAGGCGCGGGCTGTCAGTCAACTCGTTCAGCCGCGGTACGCTGATATCGAGAACGTTCAATCTGCCATCGACGGTGTTGACGATGTATCCCACGGGCGAGAAGGCCCCCGTCACGTTGATCGGGTACGTGCTCGCGGGTGACGTTTGAGTGGCAGGGCTCGACAAGTTCGCGACCACCGCATCGGCCTGCGTATCACCGTTCACCAGACCCGAGACCGTGGAGGTGAACGGGGGATTCAATTGGCCGACCAATCGCGATTTATCGTCCGCGACGAGCGTGAGCGTCGGGCGCGCCTGATAGATGAAGTGGTTGCCGGTGGTTGGGATGGTGATGTCCGAGAGGCAGGTACCTGGGTAGGTACAGCCGTAGAAGTTGGGGAATGGTGACGTCGGGACCAAACCGCCGCGGTTTTCACCCTCCCAAGTGCTCGCCCAGACTCGCCAGCTGCCGCCTCCGCCCGGCGACAGCACGCCGCCACCGACGTTGTTGAAGATCCCGCCTGTCACGAGATCGATGTCGCTGCCGATGGTGCTGATGCTGTGCGCGAGCGAGAGGTTGCCCGAGGTGCGAACGAACAGATCGCCGAACGACACGGTGTTCGGCGCCGAGATCGTCGTCGGCGTGTTGCTCGCAGAATCGAAGCCCGTGCCGGTGAGCGGCCCGATCGTCAGCGCGCCTGTGTTCTCGAAACTAACCTGTCCCCCAAGCGGCGAGTTGGCAGCGAACTGGGCGACCGCATTTGCCGTACTCGTTAGCGCGAAATCCGATCCCATCGCTGTTCCCTGCAGCAGGAGCGAGTTCGCGGTGATCGGCGCGTTCGCGTTCTGACCGACCAGCCCACCGGAGGAGAGAGTGACCGCCCGGCCGGGGTTGCTCAGCGCGCCGTTGATCTGAATGCCTGCGCTACCCGCGCCGGCATTTTGCAGAGTCAGATTGTTGGAGAATGCCGTGGCCGCGCCCACGACGATGCTGCCGGTGTGGCTGCTGCCGCCGATCACCAGCGCTGCGACTGTTGGCGCCACGCGAAGCAACTCAGCGCTGCTCAGACTGAACACGGTGCCCGAGCCGTTGATCGCGATGAGGTCCGTATCGGCCGGCGTCAGCGCGCCAGCCGCCGACACCCCGCCCGGTCGCAAGTTGACGATGCCGGTCGTATGCAGGCCACCCTGCACCGGACCTTGGATGTTGATGCTGTCGTCGCCGCCAGCGTTGGTCGCACGTACGATGATGTTGCCGGTGGTCGACGCGCCGCCAACCACCGTCGTACCGCCGAGATTCACGCCCTCCTGACTCACTGTGGACTCGCCGCTGATCAAGATCGTGCCCAGGCCTGCACCAGCTGTGCTTAGTGTTGAATCATCCGAATCGAGCCCCGCAAATCCGCCGCGACCGCGAATATCGATGCTGCCACCAGCTGTCGTGCGCACCGTTGCACTAAGGAGTGACACTCCCGAATTGGTGCCCGCGATGCCCGTTACGAGAATCGAGCCGCTTTCCGTAGCCAGCGCCGGGATTAAGCCTCCCTGAATCGTGACGCCCGTTCCATTCAGTCCGCTTCGACCGTCGAGTACGATGTTGCCGGTCGAGGCGCGAAGCGACGCTCCACCGATCTCAATTCCGTCCGGCTGGGTCGGGGCTACATCAGCGAAGCCCTGACCACGCAGGATGATGTTTCCGCTCGGCGCACCGGCCGCTTGCCCGACGCGCGTATCAATGATCGTGCTGTCCCCGACGAAGATTCCGTCCACGGGAACGACCACCAGACTGGCTACATTTATGCCGAGGAGGTTTCCGGTGGCGCGCCCGGTCGTGGGATTGTCCTGCCCATAGACCCTGAAGTCACCACCGTTGGTTAGAATCTGCGCGCCCCCTCCAAACCGAGCGATCGACACGGCCCCGCCGCCGCTGCCGTCGAGGTCGCTGTTGAGATCGACACTGAGCCGACCCACTCCTGCACATGCCGCACCACCGGTGGGACACGACGCAATCGCCACATTCGGTTGCAGCAGGATGTGGTTGTGCGCGTTAAGCGCGAGGCGCACATCTGCCGCACCAACGCTCTTCGTAATCGTCGTGCCGGTCGTGACGAGGATATTGCCATCTTGCGTCACGGAGGAGTCCGCGCCTGTCGTCACCGTCACGCTGGTCCCGCCATTGAGGGCGTTCTCGATGTCCGTGTTCTGCAGGTTCGCCCCGGGCGCAACGGCGGTGAAGTTCGGCGGACCGCTGATTCCGGCTGAGGCCCCATTCGAGATCGTCACGTTGATCGGGTCGATGACCCAGACACCCGCCTGACCCTGCGGCGCGGACGCGGTCACCCGAATGCCGCGCACGTCCAGAAAGTCGCCCGACGTCACGATGGTTCCGCCGTTACCGCCCTGGGGACCGGCAGATGCGCTGAGCGTTCCAAAGACGCGGGTGTTGTTAGCCGTCACGGATATCTGTCCGCCGTTGCCGGCGACCGTCGCGTCCGCCAGCATGCTTGCGTCGCTGCCCACGAACGCGGCGACATCCGCAGCGACGCGGATCGAGCCTCCACCATTCGCACCGCGCCCGTCCAAGATGACGGCGGGTCCGTTTCCACCCACACCGATTCTCGTGCCGGACAGCGTGATGCGTCCGCCCGTTACGCCCGCGTTCGTGTCGCCAACCGAGAGAAGGGTGCCGGTGAATGCCGCGACGAGCGGATCGGCATTCAGCAGCAGGCCCTGCCCGGCGGTGACGTCGAGCGTCCCACCCGGTGCTGCCACGGCGCTGTCGATGATGCTGGCTCCGGCTACTGGAAGTCTCGTCGCTGTGGCCACGGAGCCGACACGCGTCACGTCCACACCATCCGAGCCGCCCGTGGCCGTGATCCCCACCGCACGACCGCTAACCCCGCTGCCCTCCAGCATCACCCCGTACGCCGGAGAGAAGTCAAGGTCCGACGAGGTGGGCGCCGCCACTACCCGATTGATCGTGCTGTCGATGTTGCCTCCAGTGCCGACGAGCGCAATAGAGCCGGCATCCGCGCTCAGGCGGGAGCCGGTGATGGCGATGCCTCGCGGGCTGAGATCCGTCTCCTTGCCTGCCGTGTTGAGGCTGCCGCCCGTGCCCGTGAGATTGATGTTTCCCGAAGCACTGGAGAGGACCGAAGGGATGTCGCCGATCTCGCCGCCTGGAGTAATTGTGATGCCGTCGCCACCTGCGCCGCCTGTTCCGGTTATCGAGATCGAGCCGGAGCCGCTCGTGACCCTCGAGTTGTCAATGACAACTCCGGACCCACCGAAGATCGAGTTGGCCGTGAACGAGCCATCGCCGCCGCCCGTGCCGATGAGTTCGATGCGGCCCGAATTCGTTGCAATCGATGCCGAAGAGAGGGATACGCCATCCCCACCGAACACGAACAACCCCGTGGTGTCATCCCCGCCGCCGGTGCCGACAATTCGGACGGTTCCGCTGCCCAGCACCTCGATGCGCCCGCCCGACAGCGCGACGCCGTCCGCATTGCCAATCGAGTCGACGAGCCGCGCTCCTGTGCCCGTAATGCTGATCGAGCCGTCGCGACTCTGAATCAAGGACGTTGTGGTAATCCCTGCTGCGTCGAAGTCGGAGGCGATCTCCACGCCACCATGCTGCCCCGTTCCACGACCAACCAGCGTGACGTTACCGCTCCCCGTGCGCAGTGTGCTTCCGAGGATCGCGACACCCGCATCGTTGTCAGAGAACGTTGCGGCGGTTACACCGTCTCCCTGCATCAGGATGCTGCCGCCGGCCGTTCCGTCCTGTTGACCCACGCGCGTGTCGATCGTCGCCCGCTGTAGTTTGATGCCCCCAGGCTGACCGGCTCTGCCCTGGGCGAAGCCTGGCGCGGCAGTGCTTTGCCCAAAAAAGCTCACACTGCCGCCGTTGGTAACGATGCTCGAATCGCGGTTCATCACGATCGCGCCGCCCTTGCCGGCGCGATTGCTGTTGAACACGACGTTCAGGGCCCCGGTCTCCGCGCCGGTCGCAGAGATCGAGACGCCGCCGTTCATCACGATGTCGCGGTCCGCCCGCAGCGTGAAGTCCGCCGTCGGCCCGCCGGTTTTCTGAACGCTCGCCGCGACGGTGATGTCGCCCACGTCCTCGCCAACGCCGCTCGTGCTCAATTCGACGCTCGTACCGCCGCTGAGCGAAGCGCTGATGGAGGTAGCCATCCCTGCATCGACCGTCACGTTCACCGGGTCGACGAGCCAGTTGCCCGGGCGGCCGCTTCGCGCGCTCGCATCGACGCGCGCGCCGGCGACGTCGAGCCGCTTGCCCGAGGTCTCGACCAACCCGCCATCGCCGCCTGTCGCGCCGCCGCGCGCGGTGATCGTCCCGTGCGCGTCGGTCGCGCCGTCGCTCCACACGATGACCTTGCCGCCGTCGCCCTGGTTCACGGCATCGGAGCGAATCGTGGCGTCCGGACCGAACCATGTCGCCGACGCGTTGCGAATGGCCGGGTCTTTCCCTTGGTAGCCGCCGCCGACCAGCACCGAGCCGCCGCCGGCGTCGCCGCTCGCGTCGAGGAGCGCCGTGCCCGTGACGCCCACGTGATGCCCCAGCACCTGGATCTCGCCGCCCTTCTGCCCCGCCTCCAGTCCCGTAGCATCGAGCGTGCCACTCGCGAGCGTCTGACCGGTGCTCCCGCCGTCGAGCACGATCTTTCCCTGCCGCTCGGTCAACGTGCGCGCGCGCACGACACCGGTCTGGTTCACCACTGCTTGCGTAAGGGCCTCGGCCGATCGCGCCGAGAGAATCGCCTGTCCGCCGTCGGCGATGACGGCTCCGGAATTGCGGACCTCCGCGGCGAGCGCTGCCTCGTCGACCGTGATGCGGACGAGCCCATCGCCCGCGAAATCGAGCGTCATCTTGCCGCCAGCAGCGAGCCCGGCAGTGCCGAGGCGGGCCGAGATCGTCCCGCTGTTGCTCACCTGCCCGCCGAGCAACGCGACAAAGCCGCCGTCGCGGGCAGCGAGCGCGCCCTGGTTCTCGACCATCCCCGGTTTCCCGTTCCCGGTGAAGCGATAGCGCCCGGCGAGGAAGTCCTCGTTGCCGATTGAGAGCGTAGAGGCCACCAAGGCACCGACATCGACCATCGCAGTGCGCCCGAACAGGACGCCGCTCGGGTTCACGAGGAAGACCTGACCGTTGGCGCTGAGGCGTCCGTAGATCTCGCTCGCGTTGTTCCCGACCACGCGGTTGAGGATCACGCTCGAGGGGGCCGGCTGCTGGAAATTCACCGACTCGCTGCCGCCGATCGAGAAGCCTTGCCAATTCACGATCGCCTTCGCCGTGCTTTGCTGCACGACCATGCTCTGCGAGCTCGGCCGGGAAACGCCGACCTGTCCCGCCACGACCTGCTCGCCGGTGGGCAGCGCCAGCGCTTCACTCCAGGGAGAAAGCGCTGCCGCAACGGCCAGCACGAGCGGCTTCATCCTCACGACGGAACCCTTGATGCGTTCGCGTGGCAATGCGCTCATTGCGACCTCCCGGGCCATGGCACGAGTCCCTGCGAAATCTGGAAAAAGATCCGCGGATCGCGATTGGGCGCCGACAGCGAGGGCCCGCTATCGGGCCAGGCGATGCTCGCGGTTACCGTCATGCCCCATGGAGCCGTCCAGTAGAGGCCGGCCCCGAAACCGCGGAGCGTTCGATTGTTGTCGACCACCGTCGGTGGCGGGGTGACGTTGAACCGTGCCCAACCGAAATCGTAGAACCCGCTGACGGTCACGGTCTGCGTGACGGCGTACCGAAGCTCGGCGTTCACGACAACCCCTTCGTCGGTAACGGCCTCGTTCACGGGGTAGGCGCGAACCGCGCGCGGTCCGCCGAGCGAGATCTGTTGCGAGCTGTCGAGGTTCTTGTTGGCCCATTGCCCGGCCAACCCGAGAAAGAGGCTCGTTCGCTCGATCAGGTTCTGCAGCCGGGAGGCCTGAAACGCCAGGCGCGTGAAGCCGCCCTCGGTATGTCTTCCAACAGGCGACTGGTCGATCGCCAGCACTTGAGACGACTTGATCGAAACGTCCCCGAAATAAACCGAGGCTCCGGCGCCCGTGTAGCCGCCGCCGAAAAGCGTGTCCCGGAGCTCGTACGCGAGCCCGAGGCCGAGATTGTTTACGTTCCTCACCACCGACGAGTCGACGGCGTCCACGTTATCCACCAGCCGTATTCCCTCGTAACTCAACCGGCCGAACAGGTTGCTCGCGCGCGACCGTATGAACGGATGCGTCGCCGAGAGCTCCCACGAGCTCGCGGTACCATTGGCCCCGAGCGTCGCAAACTGCTTCTGCAGCTGGTAATTGACCCGTGCCCCGGCGATGCCCAGGCGAGTCCCCTGGTAGCCCACCGGAACTTCGTACCCGACGCGTCCATAGACCTGACCGCCCCCAGAGCTGTCGAAGAGCCGGAGATCGAGGTTGTCCCCCAGGCCAAACGGGCTGTTGACCCGGCCATACAAGCCGGCGCGGAACTGCCCCGTGTAGTACGACCCCCAGTTATCGGCATCGGCGCCAAGCAACACCCGCGGCGCCTCATGCACGTCGATCACCAAGTCGGTCGTGCCGACCTCGTCGCCCGGCTCGAACGCCGACTCGACCCGGATCCCCGGAATGTCGGAAAGAAGCAGCATCGTGCGCTCGAGGTCATGCTGCGTGATCGGCTGGCCGATCGGGAGGTTGGCCGCGACGCCGGCGAGGCGGGCATCGCTCACTGGGGCTTCGGGTGCTCGGTTGAGTCGAATTTTGCCGAGCCGGCCCTCGAGAACGGAGATCTCGACGACGCCGTTGCTGACGTCCTGCGCCGGGACGACGGCCTGCGCCAAGGGATAGCCCGCCTGCTGATAGCGCTCCGTGACCCGGCGCGCGATCTCCTCGAGATCGGCGAACGTGACCCGCTGGCCGATCTTGTCCTCGGCGAGCGCCCTGAGGAGGCCGGAACCGAACACAGTGTTGCCCTTGAACACCACGTCCTTCAGCTCGAAGGTCATCGCCTGAGCACCCGCGTCGGGCGTCGGCGGCGCCGCTGGCGCCGGAAGCTGGATCGTCGGTGGCGGCGGACTGGGCAACGGTGGGGGCTGCGGCGCGTCCTTCAGCGCCCGTCCCGCATCGGGTGGCCGAGGCTGCTGCGCCTCGGCGAGACCAGCCGTCAGCATGCCGACCGCGAGTCCGAGAATCCAGCCGAATGAGCGGCCGCGATTCATCCGCGCACCTTCATCCGCCAGTCCCCAATGAAGTTGAACGGCGCCCAGAAGAACGGGTGTGAGAAGCTGGGCCGCCTGAGCACGGTGAGCTGGGCGTTTTGCATTGCCACCTGGACATCCGATCCTTTGACGAGATCGGCATACAAGGTGGTCATCAACAGCTCGGTCGATTCGTCGGCCACCGGCCACAGCGACACGATCAGGCCCGAGCTCCCTGCAGACAGGAACGACCGCGTGAAGCCGAGGATTTCGTCGCCGGTCGCGATCCGGCCGAGCCCGCTCTCGCAGGCGCTGATCGTCACCAGCGAAACGTTCTTCAGGTCGAGGTCGTAGACTTCGCGCGCTTCCAGGTTGCCGGGCCCCTGGTCGTCCCCTGCGAGCAGGATGCGCGAGAAGATCGGGTCGACCAGATCGACCTCCGCGTGAGCCGCGACGTGCAAAACGCGCGCGTCGCTCGCCGTCGCCTTGAACTGCGCTTTCGAGGCTGCGCGCTGCAGGAACACCCGGCGCTCGGGGAAGAGCAAGCTGATTGTCTCCACTTCGCGCTGGGAGCTCGGCAGGTCGTACTTCTTCTCGATCGTCGGATTGCCGAACGCGACGAGCTCTCCAGAGGCCTCGCGGCCGCGCTGCGCGAGCTGGACCGCAACGCCCGCCGACGGCGAAAGGGCGATCGCGTGGCGCTCGATGAGGTACGAAGTACCGTCGTGCAGGGCCTGGAACGGCAGATAGTGCAAGGGTCCGTGCGGCACGATCAAGAGCCGCTCGCCCGGCACCAGCTGCAGCGGCGCAATGAGGAGCCGGTGCAGCACCGCGGCCTTCTCGCGAACGGCGCGATCGCGGGTGAAGATCGACTTACGGAAATCTTCGACGTCGGCCGCGAGCGCCGCCTTCGGGCGCTCGATGACAATGCCCGTCATGCCGCCCTTGCGCACGACCCACGCGACGAGCCGATCGTCGAGGCTGTGGAACTCAACGATCGTCTCGCCCTCGCGCAGCACGTCCCGCACCTGATCAAGACTGACGAGCGTCGTCCCTTGACCGGGGCCGGGCATGTCCGCAACCGTCGCCACACGGCCGCGGACGATGTCGAGCAGGGCGCGCGAGC
Source organism: uncultured beta proteobacterium (assembly GCA_963789885.1). Lineage (GTDB taxonomy): Bacteria > Pseudomonadota > Gammaproteobacteria > Burkholderiales > SG8-39 > DATEDA01. Next base: position 75,703 of record CAWBNB010000038.1, read on the forward strand.
GGCTCTGCTCCGACAGCACCCAGGCCGTTTCCACGTCGCCCGCGTCCATCGACAGGCCGATGGCCCGCTCGAAGATCGTCTGTACGTCGCCGAACAGACCGGCCTTGAACTCCTCGCTGCGGAAACGCGCCCGCACCGCCTCCACGGAGCGCGCCGCTCCGACATAGGCCTGGCGCGCCGCCGCCTTATCGCCCAGTGCGAGCTGCGCGCGCGCGATGCCCTCCTGTGCCCACAGGCGGTTATACGCGGCATCGACTCCGCCAGCCTCGTCAGCAGCCTCGGAAAAGTACTTGAGGGCCTCGTTCGTCTTGCCTTCGGCGAGCAGCAGGTTGCCGAGCCCGCGCCGATACGTCTGCCGTAGCGCCGGCTCCTGAGGAACCGTTATCTTCTCGTACAGCGCACGAGCTTCCTGGGCTTTGCCTGCGGTGACGTACGCATTGGCGAGCGAGATCTGCACGAGCGGCCGGAACCGGTCGCTTGAACTCGCCGACGCCTGCTCGTAGTGGCCGATTGCCTCGGCCAGCTGACCCCGGCGCACCGCGACGTCCCCCAGCACTTTGTACGCCGGCCCGGCAATCACCTGCGGATCCTTCGCCTCGTGCTTGAACGCGTCGCGCGCGTATTGCTCGGCGAGATCCAGATTCCCCGAGTAGCTATAGGCGATCGCCAGATCCCGCATGGAGTGGGCCACGAGGTCGTCGTTCCCGCCCTCCTGACCCAAATGAAGGGCCTTGCTCGCTGCCCGGACGCTCTGCCGGAACTCGCCGCGTTCGGCAAGCGCGACGGCATGGCTGCAGTACTGGTAGCCGCGGAGCTTGATCGCTTCGCGTTCGTAGAGGGCCGCCCCCTCGGCACTTAGGCTCGTGACCGTCTCCGCGTCGCGCAGGCGTGCCTGGGCGGAGTCGAACGCCGGGGAGGGGCCGGAACCGGGGCGTCCTGCGCAATCGCCGTGAAGCGAGGAGCGAAAGCGACGAGCGCCGATCGATTCTCGAATCAAAGCGAAGCGCGACATACGTCCCTCCCCCAGTAAGGACCCCACGGCCGGCTCAACGTACTGTAGCCGCCTCCCGGCCGTCAGTGATCACCCGTTTGGATGATAGACCTCCAGAGAATCAACGGCTAACTTTCGTCTTCTTCGCACCACACGGCGATCGCCGAGTAGTTGTCCTGACCGTTCCCACCGCGTGCGATGACCCGCTCCTCCAGGGCGCGCAACCACCCCTCCGGGGTCGCCGCTTCAGCGAGTATCGCGATCATCTCTGCTTCGTCGACGTGCTCCCAGCATCCGTCGGTGCAGAGCAGAAAGGCGTCGCCCCCGCACATCTTGAACGGCGTGCGCTCGACATAGGGCTCAAACCCCTCCGCATCGCCAAGCGCGGCAAACAGCGTGCTGCGATTCGGCGAGGTTCGCAGCGCCTCCTGCTTCAGGTACCCGGCGTCGATCATCCGCTGCAAAACGCTGTGATCGCGGGTGCGCGCCACCGCTTCGCCGCCGCGGAAGCCATAGAGCCGGGAGTCGCCGAGGTTGCCCCATACCGCGAGATCGCGCTCCGTGTCGATCGCCAGGACGACCGCCGTCGCACGCATGTCCGCTTGCTGCGGGTCCTCGCCTTGTGCGGCCAGAAGCGCCTCGTTCGCCGCGGCGAGCGCACGCTCGACGCGCGCACGCCTCGCAGGCGGCGTCCTCGCGAAACCAGCCCAGCACGCGGCTGACGACGAGCTTGGACGCCACGTCCCCGCCGCCGTGGCCGACCGCGCCATCGGATACGACGCACACACAGACGCCATTTCCCGTCCAGCAGCCGCAGGCGTCCTCGTTCACCGCCCGCGCCCCTGAGCGTGAAAGGACCGACACCGCGAGCCGCATCGGCTGCGTCTCCCCGGCTATCGCCGACCTGTCCTGCCCCTCGAGCTTCGCGATCTGGGCCTCGTAGGCCTTAAGGAACTCACGCCCGAACAGCGTGTGGAAGTCCTCTTCCGCCTCCCTGGCGATGTCGGCGTAGAGCTTGACGAAAAGCTCCCACAGCGCCGATTTGCGGTTCATTGGCAGGAGCGTGTCGAGCATGCTCCTCTGCGTGAGGCGCTTTTCCAGCTCGTCCGGGTTGAATCGCGCCAGCACGCCGGCGAGCGCGGCCCGCGTCCCGGCAACCACGCCGAATTGATGCGCGCGGAGATCGTCGTACGCATCCTTCATCGCTCGCGGCGGCGACATGAAGCCCTTGCCCTGGGGAGCGAGCAGATGCTGCATCGCCACCTCCACTGTCGGCGAGAACTTCAGCGGGATTGTTCTCTCGTGCAGCGATGATCGTCACCCGCGCCTGGACCTCGCGCTTGGTCAGGGCGCGCGCGACGAGCAGCTCGAGGGTCCCCTGTGTCGCGGTGCGCAGCAGCTCGCCGAAGACCTGCATGAGCTGCGGCGTCAGCCCGCCGGGAATCTGCACCTCGGGCACACCGGCCCCGGTGAGGAAGGCGCGAAGGAGCTGATCATAGTCAGGCGGCGCCACCGGTCGCTCTCGCGGCGCGGGCGGCGCTGGCCGCGGGGCGGCCGTGGCTGGTCGCGGGGCGGCAGCGGGCGCGGCAGGAGGCGGCGTCGCGGGTTGCGCCGGCTCCTTTCCGGGCCGCGCCGGCGACGGAATGACCACGGTCTTGATCTTGCTCCTGGCCTCGTCGTCCCAGGACACGAGCATGCTCTTATCGGCTGTCGGATCAGGTCGCGCCTCCGGCGCGAGAAACGAGCCGTGGAGCTCCGGGACGTCATCACGTTGCGCAGGGCGCGCATTCGGGTCGCGTGGCTTCGCAGCGCCCATTGCGACTAAGGGATCGACGCTCGGTCCGGTCGCCGCCTGCCAAGCGGCTCGCCGAGGGGATGGTTCAAGCCGAAGGGGTCGGAGCCCGCAGCGGGCTTGAGGTCGAACAGCTCGTCGACGCTCGGTGTCTTTCCCGAGGAGCCGAACCCGAGATCGAAATCGTGCGGCAATGGCGAGGTCGACCCCCGAGTGGATCGGGTGCGGGTGCGGGCGGTGTGGCGAACAGATCGAAGTCCTCGGGTAGCGCGCTCGCGCTCTTCGCCGGAGCAGAGGGCCTCGCCGGGGGCGCTACGGGTGCCTGCGGCTTACGGGGGATCAGGTCGTCGAAGGGGTCGGCCCCGCCCGCCCCGTCGCCCCCGAACAGCGCAAGCGGATCGTCCTTGGCGCTCTTCGCCGGAGCAGAGGGTCTTGCCGGGGGCGCTACGGGTGCCTGCGGCTTACGGGGGATCAGGTCGTCGAAGGGGTTTGCCCCGCCCGCCCCGTCGCGCCCGAACAGCGCAAGTGGATCGTCCTTCGGGCGGCCGCTGGCGGCCGGGGAGGGAACCGCGGACTCGCGCTGCTCGATTACCTGCAGCGTGAAGCCGCCGATCACGACGACATCCCCGTCGCTGATCGACGCCTGGACCCCGTTGCCGAGGGGCCGGTTGTTGACGAGCACCGGCGTGGCGCTGCCCCGATCCTCGATCACCCATCGGCCGCCTGCCGCGAACACGTGCGCGTGCGTGCGCGAGATGGTCTTTTGCGGATCGTCGAGCACGAGCGTGCTGTCGTCCGCGCGGCCGATCGTCCCACCCGCCTCTCCGAACGTCGCCTCCTGCGGAAACGCCGGCGCGCCGTTGAACGCGGTGATTCGGATCGTGATCACGTCATGCTCCCCCCAGCCCCGGCCGCTGCGGTCTGCGCAGGCAACGTCCTTGACGGCGAGTCTACGCCCAAGGCGGCCGCGGCGGCACCACGCTGCCGCGGTGAGGCTCGCCCTACGTTATCGACGTGTCAAGCACGACGTCGCCGTAGGGCACCCCCGGCTTGGAGCCGCTTTGGGTATCGGCGTCGAGCTTGTCCTGGCGGGCTTTCATGCGCCGGTTGGCCTGGGTCACCATGCTCGCAATGTCGGCGATGTCGTGCCCGATGAGATCGCGGGCGAGCTGATCACCTTCCTCGATCGCGATCGCGAGATGCCGGTCTTCGTGAGCGCGCAGCTTCGCGAACATGCGGTCCCACTCCGCCTTGGCGGCAGTCGATGCGCGGTCGTAGCCCGTCCAACGCGGCAGGCGATAGACGAGATTGCCGTGAAGATTCACGGTAAGGTTGGTCGAGTTGCCACCCGGGATCGCGTCGGAGCGCAAGCTGCCGCCCGCCTGCCCCCACTCGGGCAGCGTGTTGAGCTCGCGGGCCACATCGGCGAGCGTCGCGCCGTTGACGACGATCTCGGGTGTCGTACGCGAGTTGGGCGGATCCCAGTCCTTCGTCACCTTTGCGATGATGCGGGAGGCGAGCGGCACCGGCGCATCGCCACGGCCGATCGGACCCGGCGGATCGAAGCCGACGCCCGGGGCGATCGGATCGCCACCCGGGCGAAAATTCGGCCCCGGCTCCGTGCCGAGCAGATCTGACTTCACTCCTCCCATACGCCATCTCCCTCTGCCATCAGGCCGAGCCGGTCCGAAGGAACCACAGCCAGACGCTCACGGCCGCGAAGATCGCGCCGATGAGCAGCCATGTCCGGCTTTGCGGATGCCATCTGCCGCGATCGCGGGCAAGGCGTATGACGCCCAGGAGGACGAAAACCCGGCGAGGATCGCGAAGACATACTTGGCTTCCAACGCAGGCTCACGTCATCTTAGCGAGCCAGCGCTGCTGGCGCCAGGCGGGTGCGCTGGTGTCGAAAGAGGAGCGTGCCTGGGTTGAGTAGGCAGAGGTACTGCGCCGCGGCGATGCGTTGGCGCTGCTAGCGCTGGCGCAACACCCGTTGACAGCCCAGATGCCGGCCCGTATCTTGGCCGCGCCAGGTTCCTGACAAGAGACGCACCACGGGCGGGACCCAACTATGGGCCAGGACTTCGACATCTCGCGGCTACTCGTGCTGAGGAGGCTCACCACCGTCTTGGCCCAGAACTTTGCTCGACAGGCGCACGAGTATCTCGCCAACCTCGCACCGCTTCTTCAACCGCGCAGCCTGCTCGGCGAACTTATCCGGTTCGAGAAGTGCTCCGTGAAGACGCAAGACGCGGCATTCCAGGAATTGCTCAAGCTCTACCAGCCCCTCGCGCGAGCCACCGCCCTCAACTTGCAGACCGAGCTCAAGCGGCCTCTCGACATTTTCGGCACGACTCCGGACATCGTCCCCACCAGCTACACCCACACGCCCGAGGGCAGCAACAAGCCGATTACCATCGTCACGCCGCTGAGATGGGTGCTGACCTACAAAGACCTTTCCCCGCAGCGCCTGCGCGAACTGCATGCCAGCCACGCCCGCAGCGGTGGAAGCGATCTGCAGTCCTGCGTGCTGCACTACTTGGCCATGTACATGCTTGCCGAGCAGCGCCCGGGCATTGCACCCATTCTGGAGGCGCTGCGGTTTCCGCTGACATCCAGCCGAAACGAAGAGTTCGCGGGGCTGCCGTTCGTCTATCTTTCCGCGCCGATTTCGACCGTGCGCCCGCCGGATGCCGTCATCCTCCAGAGCACGCAGATCTCCGGCACGACGACGTTTGAGGAAGTCGTAGATATCGGCGACATCGCGCAACTGAGCGATCCGCTCAAGCAGCAGTTGCTTGCGCTGGTGAGACAACACGCTGGAGAGCTGGCAAGCGAGCTTGGCGGATAGCGGCGCCACATCTCGCATCAGCTTGGTCCGATGCGCAACTAATTCGGCCCCGGCTCCGTGCCGAGCAGATCTGACTTCACTCCTCCCATGCACCATCTCCCTCTGCCATCAGGCCGAGCCGGTCCGAAAGAACCACAGCCAGACGCTCACGGCCGCGAAGATCGCGCCGATGAGCAGCCACGTCCGGCTCTGCGGATGCCACCGCCCGGGATCGCGAACAAGGCGCACGAGGCCGAAGACGACGAACACAACAGCGAGAATTGCGAAGAAATATTTGATCTCGAACACGGGTTCAGGTCATCTTCGCCAGCCAGCGCTGCTGGCGCCACGAGGGTGCGCTCGTGTTGAACAGCGGTGTGCCCGGGCGAAGGAGACTTAAATATTCTGCGGCGGCGGTGCGTTGGCGCTGATAGCCGTTCTTGAGCACATCAAGGCATGCTCCCACCTCGGCGGCTTGCCCATGAAATAGTGGACCCCAAGTGAAAGTCCTTGCGGTGCGCATCCCACCACTTCTGGATCTTCTCCGAGTCTGGCCACGGGAGGCTGTCGTCGAGGTCCATGCCGACATGCTCGTCTTCGGGATTCTCGGTCGCCCCGAGTTCCACGCCCTCTGGCGGCTTACGCTCTAGGTCGAGGTATGCGAGGTCCAGCCCGGTGATGAGGCTGAATGACTCGCCGGCGAGCCGCGTCAGCTTCAGGTGCCCATCTGTTCGATCAACCAGGGCACATAGTGCGGATCACCCGCCTTACCGACACCCTCGATAAGTGCGCGCATGTTCGCGGGGTCATGCGCAAGCCCTTTCAGGAACTGGTGTGCATGCGGCAGGTCGACTACTTTGAGCAAGATCTGGAACGCACGAACGCGGAACGGCGACGGGGCATCCGCGCAAGACTGGAACTCGTGGGCGCTCTTCGCCGGCTCGCCCAGCAGCGCAGCCGACCATGCGCCCCAGAAGCGGACGGTGGGGTCCTCGCTGGCTGCCGCCTTGGAGCAGGCGGGAAGAAGATCGCGTCGGCCGCATTCGCCCGTGGTGCGCAGCGCGCGGACGCACAACGAAAGATCGGCGTCGCCGAGGGCAACGTCCAGGGCTCGCCCGGGATCGACCCGATGAATCGCGCATGCTGCAATTCCCACGCGCCACCGTAGCGTGTCGCCGCTGGCAAGCAGATCCCGAAACGTGCCCTGGCAGGTGCTGCGCCGAGGCCCAACCGTCCGTCTTGATCCTGAGTGAGCACCTAGCGAACCCAGGAAAGCCCTGCGTTAGACAGAGTTGGCTCACGCGACGGAGTTGCCGACTATTAATAATCAACGTCGCCTTCCGACCGCCACCAGAGCCACCCGGACACGACGCCAAAGACCAGCCGACCGTGAACCAGGTGCGGCTCACAGGCCTGAACCCGTCGCGGGTCAGGCGCCAAATCGCCGCAGCAAGAAACACAATTGCGAGCAGTGAGAGCATGTATGCGGCGGCCCTCCGGTTCATCTCACATGGCGTCAAGCCATCGTTTTTGCCGCCACGCGGGCGCACTTGTCGGAAAGAGCCTAGTGCCTGGTTGCAGCAGGCAAAGGTACTGCGCGGCAGCGATGCGTTGACGTTGAAAGCCGTCCTTCAGCACCTGAAGACAATGCGGCCGGGAAGGCGGCGCGCCCATGAAGTAGCGCACGCCCGGCTGGAACCTGAGCGCGTTGGCATCCCACCAGGCCTGCACCTTGGCCGGATCCGGCCAGGGCAAGCCGTCGTCTTCGTCCATGCCAATGTCCTGATCTTGCGGGTTGTCAGTGGGACCGGATTCAGCGTTCTTCGGCGGCTTGCGCTCGAGGTCCAGCCAGGCGAGGTCGAGCCCGGTGATGGTGCTGAATGCTTCGCCCGCGAGGCGCGCGAGTTTGGGGTCTTCCATCTGCGCAATGAGCCACGGCACGACTTTCGGATCGCCGACGGTGCCCGCGCCGCGGATCGCATCGCGAACGCTTTCGGGCTTGTCCAGCATGGCCTTGAGCAAGGGTGCGGCCTGGGCCGAGGTGGCGATCTTGAAAAGAAGGGAGAGCGCCCCCGCACGCTGCAATCCCGGCAAGTGCATCGCCTCATGCAAGGAATGAACAGGCGCGTGGCGCTCCCCCAAAAGAACTGCCGAACGCGCAGCCCAGAAGCGGCAGTTGGCGTCGGCGTCACCCAGCGCGGCGATGCAGTTGCGCGCCAGATCACGCCGGCCGCAATCGCCCGTGGCGCGCAGGGCCTGAGCCCGAAGCGCAGGGTCGGCATCGTCAAGCGCTGCCGTCAGGAAGTCGCCGGGGTCGACCATGTGCAAGGCGCATGCGGCAATCGCCACGCTGCGATGAAATGGAATGGGCGAAGCCAGCATGTCCCGGTTGATGCCTCGAAGCGACTGCGCTGAAACCCAGCCGACGGCCAGGACAACCGCCTCCTGCACCTCGGTCAGTAGTTCCGCGGCCGCAAGAAGGTGATCGAGACGGTCGGTGTCGTGGTTGTCGAATGCCAGCGCAACGGCAGTGAACATCTCGCCGCAGCCCACATTGGCCAGCGCCGCGTCGGCGAGTCGGCTGCCCACTTCACGAGCCACGAAGACGCCGTCCAGATGGGCGGCCAGCCGATCATCGATGCGCCGCAACTGGTGAAGCTTGACATGCGCCGCCTGGACCAGGAAGAGACGCTGGTTGCACAACAACGCCGACTCCTCGACATGGCGCATCACGACAAGCGGGATCGCCTTTCCGGGGGCGGGAGAGACGGTCGAAGTCATCATGCCGGCCACGCGTTCAGTCGTATTTCGTCCATGTCGTGCCGTCGAAGGAGGCCACGTCGGCTCGGCCTATCGACCACATCACGCCTTGCGCCGCCGTGAGGTTGTAGCATGTGATCGGCCCCATCTCGCCGAAGTCGACCGGAACCAGTCCACTGCCGTCCAGCGTGTAGAGCGCGGACATGGTCGCCACGTAGAGCTTGTCCTGGAACCAGCACAGGTCCCACAAGTCCGCGGTGACTTCTTCTTCCCATGGCACGGTGTCCCAGGCGTCGTTCCTGCCCCTGACCATGACCCCACCCTGTCCAGCGATGTAGACGGTGCCATTCCCCGCACAGCACACGGCCGTGAAGATGACGTTGGTGGTGCTGCCGCGCTCTGTCCAGCCCTTGCCGTCGAACTGCCATATTTCGCCACCCCACCCGGCGGCATAGATTTCCTTTTCGGAGTAGCCGTCCATGGCTTCGAAGCCGAACTTCTCGGTGTCGCCGGCGCGCGGTGCGCTCATGTCGACCCACTTCTTCTCTCCGACGCGCCGGTAGACCTGGCGCTTCATGCCGCAGACGTAGACCTCGCCCCCGATCTCGCGCGCGTTGCGGATCATCACCGGGGCAGGACTGAGGGCTTCGTCCTGCGTCTTGCCGCCTACGTACGTGACGACTTCGCCATCTTCTCCGATGAGCACGACCTTTTCGGCGGGAGATCGCGCCACCGCCACGGCCGTCGCATCCCACTCGGTATCCACCGCGTCGACCCACTGGCCCCTGTAGACGCCAATCAGGCTCGAATGCGCGATGTCTTCATCTATCAACGACCGGCTCTTGCTGAGCACATAGACAAGGTCGCTGAAGCGGGCAGCACCCCTGACAAATTCACGTGAATCCGAAACTCGTTCAGCCATGAAAAACTCCTGATCGTCATGGAGCAGGCACTCCAAACTTCTTAAGCGCCTCCTTGATGATCGCCTGCAATTTCTTGAACTTCGACAAGTCCTTCTTGCCGGTCGGCGAGTACTTGACGTCCTTCGGCGGATCGCAAAATTGCTTGTGCCCTTCCTTCAACTGCGCTTCGATGCACTCCTTCGTGCACTGCGGGGCGACTTCCTTGGCGCCATCGGCGCAATGGGAAACCTCCTTGTCGAAGGACCGGGTATCGCCGGGCTTAATGCCCGGGCCGGCGGTCGTCTTGTGATGTGCGTGACGCAGGCCATGCGTGCCCGAGCAACTGCCTCCTTCGGTACACATGCAGGGCGCATCGGCCATCTTGTAGTTATCCCACCCGGGCATCACCTCGCTCGCCTTGTACGCACCCTGGAAGAAGGAGCTCTTCGGGACGAGGTGGTCGCCGGTTTGGGCCGGGCAACAGCCCGTGATGCCATCACCCGGTCTCGGTTCGTAGGGCACCAGGCGGCAGCGGCGCGCCGCAGCGCACTTGTCCTCGCTGACCTTCGTGGCGCGCACCGTCGTGGCGCCCTTGCCTCTCGTGAAGGAGCTCCCCACCCCCGCCGCCTCGCAAACGTCCTTTCCAGGGCCACCGGGCTTCTTCTTGTAGCCCTGGCAAGCCGCTTCCTCCTGCTTCTTGTCCTTGTCGCAGGCCGTCTTGTCGATGTTGCTGTCGGCCATCGAGTCGATGAAGGGCCAGGGGATGGACTCGTTGGCCTGCGGGCTGCCGTGGTTGTTCGTGGTCTTGTCCAGGTGGCGCACGGCGTTCTCGCCCTCGAACTTGACGTCCATCGACCAGTCGATGAAGTAGACCTTGCCCTTGTTCTTGCTCGAGATCACGCCCTTTTTCGCGGCGCAGCCTGCTTCGTCTCCCGAGGACGTCTTGAAGTAGGACTTATTCTTGCAGCATGACCTCCTGGCCGCTGATCTTGCACCGTCGTGCTGCCATCGGTGGTGTCGCTGTCCATGCCCGTGTTGGGATACGGAATCGGCACGCCGGGCGGCGTGGCGGGGTTTTCCGGAGGGGTGAAGCATACGTCGGGGGATTGCGCAAATCGTCTTGCCGGCGCCGGCCTTGCAGGAGACCTCGCCTGCCGTTGGCGTAGACCTCGATTGGCCATCAGGCCTCCTTCGTGAAGTACGACAAGATCATCGACGCGCGCCTGCCATCATCGTTGGTGAGAGTGGCACCAGGGTGTTCACGCCCTTGGCAGTACGCCTTCTCGCAAGCGGCCTTCAAGACGGCGAGCACACGGGCACGATGGCAGCGCCCACCTCGCCGATGCAGTCGGCCGGGTGCCAGAGTCGAAACTCGGTTCGCTTGGTGCGGTCAATGCGCGCGAGCGCCACGGTCGCCTCTTTGAAGGCGTATTCACCGCGGATGTCGGTGAGGCGGTAGTCCACGATGCTTCCGTGCAGCCGTCGGCCAAGCGACGCTGAAGGCGTCCGCCAACCCGTCGGCGCGCAAGGGCTCTTCGGAATCGATGTGGCATGCTCCTCGCAAACCCAATGCCGCGGCAAACGAGCTGTCCGTCTGCGGCCCGCGGGGCCGACCAGCAACGCCGCGGCGCCTTCGCCCGGGATGAAGCCGTTCGAGTTCTGGCTCGTCAGCAGGCGCTCGCGCCGTTCGTAATCGGCCAGCGCGGCGCCCACCAGCAAGCTGTCGCAAGCGGCTACGAGCACCTGCGCGACGCCGGCGCTGTCGATCAGTTGCCGGGCCCGATGAAGCGCAGCGGCTACCGATACGTGGCCATTCGCGATCACGCCGGACTGCGCATGGAATCTGAACCCGATTTCATCCTCCAGCGCGGTGAAGAAGCGCCCATCGTCCCGCACTACGCGACCACAGCGCCCGGTCTCGGCAAGACAGAGGAGCAAGGGTGTCGCCTCGCAGCGCGCCCGGTCAAATCCCTCGACGCATTCCGCAATCGCACGCGCCGCCATCTTCAGGAGCCGGCGCTCGCCGCGCCAGGGCTCTTCAAATGGAACTTCGCAGCCCATGAGCCACTCGCCGCCCTCGTCGCGAAAACGTGTTTCCTGAAGTTGTCGATCGCCCCGCGAATGGCGGCGCAGGTCGTGGGCGCATCGAGCCCTACGCCGGTGACCATGCCGGTGCGACGGATGGCGAGCGGTTTGCGGCTGACGCACGCGTCCAGTCTCTGCGGCCCGCCTTTTGTTGACGAGGTCGGCCAGCGATGGGTGCCACGCCTTGCCCAGCGCACGCGCGCGCCACCACCCGCGAGACATGGTTCCTGCCAGGACCGTCGAGATCTCGAAGATGTTCTTCTTCAGGGGAAGGGTGGCGCGCCAGGCGACAGGGTCACGAGTTGCGCGTCCGCATCGATCGCGATCGTGTCGAGCGTTGCGTTCACTTGTTCATGACCGCCCTTGCGCCTGAAAAATGTGATGGGGACGGCGGCGCAGGGCAAGCTGAATTTCGCGTGGCCCGCCTCCGTGAGATTGGCAAGCGCCACTTCTTGGACGCCAATGGGAAAGTCAATTTGCTGGTCCAAAGGCGCTGCCTGGTAATAGGCGTCCTGGAAATCGGCGGGCAGAAAGGGAAATGTGTTGTCGATCCAGTCCTGGTCATACGTTCCGGCATAGGGCAGCCGGGAAGCCCAGCCCCGTCCCACGGGGCCGAACGACATTGGCGCATAGCGCCCATCGGGCGCGTCGACAGGGCGGTCGGCTTCTTCCGTGTTGGGCAGCGGCGATGCGTCGACGTACTGCGCCTGCAAATGGCGATGCCAGCCCCGACCCACCGGATTGAGCATGTACGCAGCGTGCTTGTCCGGATCTACGTGGAAGGTGTCAACACCTCCGAAAGCCACGTCGTATGAGATCGGCTTGCGGATGAAGGGCACCGGCGAGGAGGCTCCCACGCCACCAGGCCACTGCTCCAGTGGCGGTCCCCGACGACGGCAAAGACCTTTTTCCAGGAACCGATCCGCGCGCCCACCAGAACGCGCTCGCTCGCCTTGCCCTTCGGCGCCCATGCGCTGCCCGAAATGAGGATGTCGCAGCGAAGCTTGCGTGGTGCGAAATCAACCTCCTGCGAGGGCGCGGAAAATCCGGGCTCGCCCGTGAAGGTATCGGAAGTGATTAGCGGCAGCTGAGTTGGATGAAGTTGCGCGATTCGGCCCTGCTCAGAAAAGCCGAAAGTGCCCTTGACGACGACGACCAGCAGCTCGCGTCCCGAGGGTTCGACGCCCTGGGTGTATCCAGCAGCCATTCCGGTCGAGTTGACGAGTTCCATCTTGAAACACCCGCCTCAATTGATCTGCACTGCGCCGCCCTTCAGCCTGTTGACGCCCGTCGACCGCAGCGCCTTGAATCTCACCGGATGCCGATATGCGTTCGCGGAAGCTGCGCGATCGCCACCTTGACCTTCCGCCATACGTTCATCGGGCCATCCGGTTCAATTCAACTGCACCTGACCCGCCCTTAATGCGATTCACCCCCGACGAGCGGCTCAACAGATACGTACCCTGGATCAGAACCTTCCCGGCCTTCGTGAGCGTGATCGTCGCCTTGCCACAGCGCAGGACGAGCTGCTCCTTCGCACTGAGGATCATCCGCTCGCCGTCCACGTCGACTTCCACCTGGCCGGGCGCGCTGTCGAGCGGCCAACCCTCGCGCCCGCGCAGGCAACCCATTACGATCGGACGCGAGGCGATCGCCGGCCTCAAACATCAGCGTGACCTCGCCGCCGATGTGTATGCCATGGAGGTCCATCGTCGTCCGCGCCACGATCGCGGCTGTCCCGCGCTGACCTGGATACACCACCAGTGGTTCGTGGGGCCCGCGCATACCGACTAGGGTCCCGACGAGAACACCGTCGATCCGGGCCGGCCCCGCTGCCGGTTCACGAACCTCGACCGGCGCATCGAGGAGCTGCCGCAGGCTGTCCGCCCCGCCGTCGTCCTCAGCGGCCTCAGCAGGCGTTATCTCCACCCGATCATTCATGGCATCCCTCAGTTCTGCAAGATCTTCGAACCCTTCATCACGATGTCGCTCGACGCCTTGACGTTGATCGTTCCCGCTGCCTTCGACCGTGATGTCCTTGCCCTTGATCACGATCGTCCCATCCTTCTTCATCGTGATGCTCGCGCTGCCCGTCTTGATCGTGACCGAATCACCGGCATCGACGACGAGGTTTTTGCCGACCTTGAGCGAGTCGTCTTTGCCGATGCTCGTGCTGCGAGCTCCAGTGACGGAGCGCGATTCGTCACCTCCAACGTTCGTCGACAGGTTCGAGCCAACGTCGATGGAGCGATTGGAGCCCACGTTAGTCGACTGGTTCGCGCCGACATCGGTCGACTGATTCGCGCCGACGTTCACCGTCTGATAGGCGCCGATCGCCACCGCCTGAAACGCCCCGATCGCAATTTCCTGCGCCGCGCCGATCGCAATGGTTTCGTTCACGCCAACGGTATGAGTGCGCTGTAGCGCGACCGTCTTCGTCTCGCTCGCGCCCACCGTGATCGTAGCGGTTTGCTGCCCACCGTGATGCGTCTCGTTCGCGCCGACGGTCTCGGTACGGTTCACGCCGATCGCGATGGTCTCGTTGTTGCCGACGTTCTCGGTCCGATCGACGCCGATAGTGATCTTCTCGTTGTTGTCGACGTTCTCCGTGCGATCGTGGCCCACATCCGTCGTCTCGTCGTTCTCGACGATGTTGTCCTGGTTCTTCTCGGCGTGGATGTAGACCTGCTCCTCGCCCTTCTTGTCCTCGAAGCGGATCTCGTTGAAGTTCGCCGCCGCCGCCCTTGCTGCGAGCGCGATCTTGATGCCGCGTCTGCGTCTTGTTCGCCGGCAGCTCGTACGGCGGCATCTGCTCGGCGTTGTAGACGCGGCCGATGATGATCGGACGGTCGGGATCGCCTTCGAGGAAGTCGACGACGACCTCCTGGCCGATGCGCGGGATCGCCGACCGCGCCCCAGTTCTTGCCCGCCCAGGGGTGCGAGACGCGGATCCAGCACGAGCTGTTCTCGTCCTTCTTGCCGTACGCGGTCCCAGTGGAACTGCACCTTCACGCGCCCGTACTTGTCGGTGTAGATCTCCTCGCCCGACGGGACCGACGACGATCGCCGTCTGCGGGCCGTGGACGATCGGCTTCGGCGTGAGGCGCTGCGGGCCGGAACGGCGTCTTGCTCTCGAGCACCCGGAACCGGCAGCCGTAGTTCGTACCCGGCGCTCTCCATCGCCTCGTACTCGGAGTACTCGAGCTCGTACTCCGCCGACAGCACGAGGTACTCGCGGTTCTGATCCGACCGCGGCTGGCCGGTCAGCTTGAACAGACTGCCCACGCAGACTCCTCGCGCGTTGGTGCTGCCGTTCGCCAGCTCGAAGCGCGCCTGCAGCTCCTCGAGCCGCGCACGGACGATCTGATTGCCGTCGCCCGCGGTCAGGTAGCCGCCCGGGTAGTCGTAGACCTCGTGGTCCGCCTGCTCGTGCGAGCGCTTCTGGTTGGTCTTGACCTCGAGATCGACGCTCGGCTTCTCGAAGTCGAAGTCGTCGAGCACGTAGCGCCCGGCCTGGACCTCGCGGGCGAAGTACCACTCGTGGATGTACTCCTGCTCGATGCGGCTCGTGCGCTCGACCTGGATGAACGGGATCTCCGCGTAACCCTCGAAGGTTTGATGCGCGCTGTACGAATCCGCCACAACAGCAGTGTGGCGTCCGTCGTCGTGCTTGAAGAAGAAGTAGATGCCCTCCTCCTCCATCAGGCGCGAGACGAAGTTGAAGTCGGTCTCGCGGTACTGCACGCAGTACTCGCGCTTCGGGTAGTTGAGCGTGGTCTTCAGCTCGAAATCGGCAATCGGGTGATCCTGGAAGACCTTCTTGATGATGTCGGCGCCGACATGTCCTGGAAGATGCGGCAATCGGCCGTGCGAGTCAGGAACCAGAGCCACGGCCGCACGGTCGCGCGGTAAAGGTGATAGCGGCCGCGCATTCCGATCTGCGCGAAGCGCGTCACGAAACCGTTGAAGTAACGGATCTTGTCTTTCGGCAGTTCGATCTTGAGGGTGACCTTCTTGGCGAGGATCCCGTCCAGGCTGACGTCTCCGCGCTTGCTCAGAACCTCGATGTCGAACTCCCCGACACGGCTCAGCTCCTCCCGCGCCCGCATGCGGTGAAAAAGCAGAACGTCGGGGCCGAGCGGAGTGACCAGTTCGAACGTGCGCGCCATGGCATCTATGTCCCGTTATGGTGATCCATCCTCAACCTAGCGCAAAGCGTGCAGTGAGGACGCTCCGTCCTGCGCCGCGCTTCATGCAGCTCACAACGAATCCATCGACGGGCTTCTGGTTCTCCGAACGCAGCACGGCTGGCTCGATCGCGAGCTCCGCGAGGCCCGCCGCGACCACGGCACGGCTCAGGTAAGTGCGAGTATGACTGTAACGTCCGTGCGGGTTGATGGGATAGCCCTCGGCCGCCGCGTCGTCGGCGACCGCCTCGACGGTGAAGATCACGTACCGCCTCCGGCAGGGTCAATTCCGAGGTCTGCGGTACCTGCACCTCACTCTGCACTTGAAGCCCTCCCCGGGCCACGGAGTGCCGGCGATCGTAACTTATTGCAGACGTGCGCGCTCACCCCATCGGCCACGGAAGAAGCTCCCCGCCTTGCGTTAGCGCGTTCCCGCGGGACTACAATCGAGACAGACGGGACGCAATCCCGGTCAGCCGTGCAATAAGGAGAGCTCCAATTGCCGGGCCGCATGAAGTTCGATTTCCAGCTCGGGCAGCCGCAGACGCGCCGGGCCGCACCGCGCCGTCCGGACAGTCCCATGCGAATTCTCGTGATGGGCGATTTCAGCGGCCGCCACAGCCGTGGCGTCGAGACGCCCGGGGATCTGGGAAGCCGCGCAACCGCGGCCGTCGACATCGACAACTTCGATCGCGCGCTGTCCCGCCTGGCCCCACGGCTGCAACTGCCACCGAGCGCTGCCGATGGCGCCGGTCTGGCGGTCGAGTTTCGGCAACTCGACGACTTTCACCCCGATCACCTCTACAAGAGCCTGAGCCTTTTCCATGCGCCCCGCGAGACGCGGGCGCGCTTGCAGAACCCCGCCACGTTTGCGCAGACGGCCGCGGAGCTGAGGCAAGCGGTCTCGCCCCGCTCTGAGCTCGAGGGCTCGACGGACGTAGCGAGCAGCCAAGGGAGCGGGGGACAAGAGGACGACGCCGCAACGTTCGAACGGCTATTGGGTCGCAAGGTGACTGACTCCGCACCGGCACCGGTCGAGACATCGACGCAGCGAGCCGACATTCAAGGGCTCATCCGGGGCATCGTGGCGCCCCATATCGTGGCCGGCGCCCCGCCTTTCCAGCCGCAATATGTAGCCGCGGTCGACGCCGCCGTCGGCGAGCAGATGCGGGGCATCTTGCATCACCCGTCCTACCAGGCGCTGGAGTCCGCTTGGCGCGGCATTCGATGGCTCGTCGACAACCTCGAGCTCGGAGAGACCTTGCAGCTGTACCTCGTCGACGCCACGAAGGGCGAGGTGCTCGCGGATCTCCAAGCCGCTGACGAGAGACTCGAGGCGTCCGGCCTGTATCGACTCTTGGTCGATCGCCAGAGCAGCGAACTCGACGGTGAGCGATGGTCCCTCGTGGTCGGCCACTACACCTTCGGCACGGGCGAGGAGGATGTGGCCCTGCTCGCCTACCTCGGCGCGATCGCCTCGCTCGCCGGTGCGCCATTCTTGGCGGGGGCGGACGCGAGTGTGCTCGGTTGCCGATCGGTCGCTGCCACCCCGGACCCGGCGGACTGGAAGCTCGGTGACGACGACGCGGCCCAGCGCTGGCAGGCGCTTCGCATGAGCTCCCACGCGTCGTGGATCGGCTTGGCGCTGCCGCGCATGTTGCTGCGCTTGCCTTACGGAAAACGCACCGATCCGGTCGAACAGTTCGAATTCGACGAGCTCGCCGGCGCGTGGAATCACGAAGGCTACCTTTGGGGCAATCCAGCGGTTGCATGTGCGCTACTCATCGGTCGATCGTTCACGGCCCACGGCTGGGAGATGGAGCCGGGTGACGAGCTCGAGATCGGCGATCTGCCCGCCCACACCCTCGAGCGAGACGGCGAGCCGCAGCTGCAGGCTTGCGCCGAGGCGTATCTGACCGAACGCGCAGGCCAAGCGATCCTGAGCCGAGGGGTGATGCCGCTGCTGAGCTATCGGAACCGCAACGCGGTTCGCGTCTTGCGCTTCCAGTCGCTGGCAGACCCGGTGAAGCCGCTCTCCGGTCCGTGGCGATGAGGGCGGCGGATTTGGCTATCGTTGCCAGACTCGGGTCACCATCTTGCGTGTGCACATCCTAGTCGCGAGCGACGGAGAGAGAGAGTCGAATACCGATGGATTAGTCCACTTGGGGGACACGCAGCGGCGGCGCCACTCTCCAGGCGGGTTAGTCCGTCAATCCGATTTCGCGGGAGCAGCGGCGCGAGTAGGATCACAGCAACATTTTTTTGGCTAGTGCGCTATGCCGATGGTCTCGACGAGAACTCGCTGGATCGCTGGGCTATCCCTGCTCGTCGTCACGGTCAGCTTGATCGCCTGGTTCCTCGTCGATCGGTCAAGTAAGGTCCTCCTCGAGGGACGGGTAGGGGGCGGGGAAGAAGGCGGGCGCGTCACCTTGAACGAAGCGAATGTTCGTGAACTCGAGCAGCGTTTCGAGCGCAAGGGCGCGGAAACCAGCGTCGCCGCGCAGCCCGCGCCGGCGCACCAGGTTGCGCCCCGGCCGAGACCGCCGGTGCCGACGCGCGCCGAACCGCGGCTGCGAGGCGGAGCGGAGAACGGAGCGAAGTCGGCGCGTAGGCCACCAGCGCAGCCGGCCGCCCCGTCCCCGGAGGCCGCAAACGCGGCGCAGCCGGCCGGCGCGCGCACCCAGCCTGACGTCCGCGAGGTCGTCGACAACTGGGTTCGAGCGCTGCCGTGGGCGAACATCGCCTTCAACGCACCGAACCCGATGCGGTTCCAACGCCGCGTCGAGATTCAGCTTCTTCTGTCGTCGGAGGAATCCATGGACGAGCTGATCAAACGGCTCGCGGCTCCGGGAAGCCGAGAGGCGGCGGAAGTGAAGGTTTCGAGCCGGATGAAAGCGAACCTGACCGGACGCGGCTTCGACGTCGTTGCCATTCGGCCGGAGGAACAAGCGGTCGGGACGTCCGGCACCACCGAGTGGCGCTGGGAAGTAACGCCCACCTCCGATCAGTCGCAGGGCCTGCTCCACCTCACGCTCACAGCGCTCGTAGCCGTGGATGGCTCGCCGGTCCCCGTCGCCGTCAGGACGTTTGATCGGTGGGTCGCCATCGAGGTCACCTGGACCCAGCGATTGTCCGCCTTCGTCGGCGACTACTGGCAGTGGCTCTGGGCAGCGGTCCTCGTTCCCCTCGGGGCGGGCATCTGGCGCAAGATCAAGGCCTACCGGCGCCTGTCGTCGCCGTCCGCCCGAGTGCCCGCGGCGAGCATTTAGCGCGCCGCACGCCCGCTGGGGCGGTCGAAGCCTGTCAAGGCGGACTGCAGCACTGCAGGAGGCGCGATGCGCCGCTAATATGTTCACCAACCGCACCAAGGGGAGCCGCGCGCGGCAGAGCCTGCCGTTTCAGCTCGCTTTCCTGTTTAGGGGGAATCCGCCATGCAGCGTCTGCTTTACCTTGGCTGCACGCCCGGCGAAGACGTGCGTGATCTGCAGGACGGGTTGAACGCAGTGTGCGGCCTTCCCATGCAGGTTTCGGCGTACGCGGCGCTTGTTGCCGACGGGATCTTCGGCAGCAGGACCGGTGCGCGCGTGCGTGAGTTCCAGCAGTGCAACGGGTTGCCGGCCGACGGGGTCGCGGGTCCGGCCACGATAGGCAAGCTCGACGCACTCGTCGCGACGGTCGTGGGTGGCCAAGCGAGCCGGCCGATCGGCGGCGCTTCGCCGGGCCCGGCGAAGGGGCCCGATGGCGCCCCGGTCTTCGGTAAGCCTCCCGGCAGGACAGGAGGCTACGGTGGCTCCGTCGGTGGCGGCAAGACGGGCTCTCCGGCGAGCAATGGAGCGTACAAGTCCGGGGGCGGCTCCAAAACTTGGAAATAGGGTCAGCGTGCACGCTCCCGCGACGCCACCCGCCGTGCTCCCGGAGCCGCTCGCGCGGTGGGCGATCCAGCTGCTCGGTGCAGAGGCGCCCACGGAGCGTCACGCCACCTGCTCGGACTGTCCCATGTGCACGCGCGGGGCCGCGGACGGCCTCCCACGGAGCATCTATTTCGCGCCCGACACGCGCTGCTGCACCTACCGTCCGTATTTGCCTAACTTCGCCGTCGGCGCGCTCCTCTCCAGCACCGACCCGACGCTCGAGCATGGCCGCGAGAGCGTACGTCAGCGCATCGCCGAGGGCGAGGGCCTGCCTGTCGGGGTGGTGGTCAACGCGAGGGATGGCCTGATCTACGAGCATGCCCGCGAGGCATCTTTTGGTCGGAGCCCAGCCCTGCGCTGTCCGCATCTGGCGAGCGAAGGGCGGTGCGGCATCTGGGCGTTTCGGCCCGCCGTGTGCGCCACCTGGTTCTGCAAGCACGAGCGCGGAGCCCTGGGCGCGCGCTTCTGGAACAAACTGTTGCTCGCGCTTTCGGCCGCTGAGCACGCAGTCTCCATCTGGTGCATCGCGGAGTGCGGTCTCGGCGATGCGGCCGAGGAGGCGCTACATGCTCGGGAGCGAGACGGCGACGGCCTCGCCCCAACTGCCCTCGAGCGCCGCCGCGACCCCGAACGCGATCGGCGGGTGTGGCGCGACTGGCTCGGCCGCGAGGAGGCCTTCTATCGCGACTGCGCCGAGCTCGTCGCCGGGCTGGAATGGCCGGACGTCGAGCGCATCGGCGGGACCGAGCTTCGCGTGCTCGCGGCGGCGGCGCGCCGGGCCGGCCGCGAGCATGGCGATCTCGCTCTCCCCGCGCGGGTCCAGGCCGGCAGCTTTGGCGTGCTCGGCGCGCGCGGCGGACGCCTCTGGCTTTCCACCTACAGCGGCTTCGATCCGCTCCAAGTGGCCCCCGATGTGTTGTCGCTGGTCGCCCGCTGCGACGGGCGCGGGCTCGAGGCGATCCGCACGGAGCACGAAACCCTTGCTGGCGGCCGGCCGCCCCTCGCGCTCGTGCGCCTGCTCCTCGACTTCGGCGTGCTCGAGGCGGCCCCCGATGAGGGGGAGCAAGGGTGTCCGGACGCATACCCGGTCGGGAAGGTCGCGCGCGGCAGCGTTAGCCCGAACGGGCTAGATTGATGTTCCTATCTCACGCTTGCGCGAACTCTGCGTCTGCTATGCCAGTCAAGCTGGACGAATCGATCGGTATGCGGGAGGATGCAGCCCGCGCCGCTCGCCGGCCGGCGGTACCCGCGCGGGCGATTCTGAGAGGCAGGAGCAACGAGAAGTCAATCTCGAGAAGGAGACAAGCATGGCTGTAGATATGTTCATCAAACTGGGCGACATCAAGGGCGAATCGATCGACTCCAAGCACAAGGACTCGATCGATGTGCTGGCGTGGAGCTGGGGACTGAGCCAGTCCGGCACGACGCACACGGGGGGAGGGGGTGGCGCCGGCAAGGTTTCGGTGCAGGATCTGTCGTTCACCCATTATCTCGATGCGGCCTCGCCCAATCTCTTCCTCGCGTGCTGCAACGGTTCGCACTACGACGACGCGCTCCTCACCGTCCGCAAGGCGGGCAAGGATGCGCTCGAGTATCTGAAGATCTCGATGAAGGAGGTAATCGTCACGTCGATATCGACGGGTGGGAGCGGAGGTGAGGACCGGCTGACCGAGAACGTCACGCTCAACTTTGGCGAGGTCAAGGTCGAGTACACGCCCCAGGACAAGACAGGAAAGGGTGGCGGGGCGATCACCGGGGCCTGGAACATCGCGGAGAACGTCAAGGCAGGATGACGGCGCGAGGGCATCGAGCGTCGCGGGCTGCGGCCGGGTCGCTCGAACCCACCGCGGGGCTTGTCTGTCGCGGCCGTGTGGGCGGCCGTTCGGGCCGGCTCGCGCCTCGCCGCCCGTCGCTCGATGGATAACCGACCAGGATCCGCCGGGGTGGCGGCTTTCGTCCCTGCCGAGATCGAGCAGCGCCAGAGCGCGCCCGCTGAGCTATCCCTCTCCGAGGCGTTGTCGGTTGCAATTCGGCTCCACCGCACCGGGCACCTCGACGACGCCGAGACGCTGTACCGGCGGGTCCTCGAGGTCGCGCCGGGCGATGCCAACGCGCTCCAGTTCCTGGGCGTCCTCTCTCACCAGCGCGGTCGGAGCGAGGCCGCCATCGAGCTCATCAGCGAGGCGATCGCGCGCGATCCAGGACAGCCCGGCTGGTACGGCAACCTCGGGAACGTGCTGGTCGAGCTCGGACGGCTGCCGGAAGCGGTGGACGCCTATCGGAAGGCCATTGCGCTCGAACCCCGGCACGCCGATGCCTACAACAACCTGGGCGCCGTCCTCAGGGCCCAGGGCCGGCTCGACGAGTCCGCCGCCGCCTACTCGACCGCAATCGAGCTCGCCCCGGACCACCTCGACGCTCACAACAATCTGGGCAACCTGCTGTCGAGCCGAGGCCGCGTCAGGGAGGCCGTCGCCTATTACTGCAAGGCGATTACTCTGATGCCCGGCCATCCGGAAGCGAGAAAGCTGCTCGGCATCGCGTACTACACGATCGGGCAGGTCGATGCGGCCTCGGAGGTGTTCCGCCGCTGGCTGGCCGACGAACCGGACAACCCCGTGGCGCGTCACCTGTTCGCGGCCTGCTCCGGTCGCGAGGTGCCTGATCGTGCCTCCGATGCCTACGTCGAGACCACGTTCGACGCCTTTGCAGGGAGCTTCGACGCCAAGCTCGAGCATCTGGCCTATCGCGCACCTCAGCTGGTCGCAAACGCTCTGGAAAAGGCGAGCGGCGAGCCTGCCAAGCGCCTGGTCGCCCTGGATGCCGGGTGCGGGACCGGCCTTTGCGGACCACTGATCGCGGCCCACGTTGCGCGGCTGACGGGGGTCGATCTCTCTTCGGCCATGCTCGCCAAGGCTGAAGGGCGAGGCGTCTACGACGAGCTGGTCAAGGCCGAGCTGACGACCTATTTCGCGACTCACCCTGAGGCGTTCGACCTGATCACCTCCGCCGACACGCTCGTCTATTTCGGTCCGCTGGAGGGGGTCATCCAGGCCGCGTCCGGCGCGTTGCGCGCAGGAGGTTTGCTGATCTTCACCGTCGAAGACGCACGAAGCGAGGCCGGGGCGCTCGGGTATCGCATCAATCCGCACGGCCGATACAGCCACCGCCGCGAATATGTTGTGAATGTCCTTGGCGCTGCCGGGTTCGACGTCGCTGCGGTCGAGCCCGCAGAACTGCGGATGGAGGGCGGAAATCCCGTGGCGGGGCTGGTCGTGACCGCGCGCAAGGGAAGCGCAAGTAGCTGATCGGACCCGCTCCCCCGCGGGCTACCGCGGGCCTCGACGCGCGCCCGCGTCAGGCCTCATTCAAACGCATACGCGAACTCCCCCTCCGCGACGCGCACGCGCACCCGCCCGGCGGGTGTGCTTTCCATGATGCGCTTGAGGAACTCCTCGCTGATCCGCGGCAGCACCGTGTTGGTCAGGATCGCATCGATCATCCGTCCGCCGCTCTCGAGCTCGGTGCAGCGGCTGACGACGAGCTTCACCACCTCGTCGTCGTACGTCGAACGGGATCTTGTGGTTCTCGAGCACCCGTCTCTCGATGCGGTCCAACTGCAGCCGCACGATGCTGGACAGCATCTCGTCGGTGAGCGGGTAGTACGGGATCACGACGAGCCGGCCGAGCAGCGCGGCGGGAAACACCTTCAGCAGCGGCTCGCGCAGCGCCTTGGCGAGCGCCTCCGGCCCGGGCAGCAGCTCCGGATCCTTGCACATGCTCATGATCGAGATCGGTGCCGGCGTTCGTCGTGAGCAGGATGATGGTGTTCTTGAAGTCGATGTAACGGCCTTCGCCGTCTTCCATCCACCCTTTGTCGAACACCTGGAAGAAGATCTCGTGCACGTCCGGGTGCGCCTTCTCGACTTCGTCCAGCAGCACGACGCTGTACGGTCGCCGACGCACCGCCTCGGTGAGGATGCCGCCCTCGCCGTAGCCGACGTATCCCGGGGGCGCGCCTTTCAGCGTCGAGACGGTGTGGGCCTCCTGGAACTCGCTCATGTTGATGGTGATGACGTTCTGCTCGCCGCCGTAGAGCGCCTCGGCGAGCGCGAGCGCCGTCTCGGTCTTGCCCACGCCGGAGGTGCCGCACAGCATGAACACGCCGATCGGCTTACTCGGGTTGTCGAGCTTCGCTCGCGAAGTCTGGATGCGCTTGGCGATCATCTCGAGCGCATGGCGCTGGCCGATGATCCGCCGATTCGAGCGTCTCGGCGAGGCTCAGCACCGACGCGATCTCGTTCTTCACCATCCGGCCCACCGGAATGCCGGTCCAGTCGGCAACCACGGACGACACGGCCTGCTCATCCACCGATGGGCATGATGAGCGGCGTCTCGCCTTGGAGCTTGGCGAGCTCTCCTGCAGCTCGTGCAAGTCGGCGAGCAACTTCTGGCGTTCCTCCGGCGCCAGCTCGGCCTCTTCGCCCGGATTCGCGGCGGGCGCGACCGCAGCCGCGCCCGCCGGCGGGGGCTTGGCCTGCCCCTGCGCCGCGGCGTCGACCGGCCTTCCGCCCGCGCGCAGCTTCTTGCGGGCCTCGAGAATCCGATCGACGAGCGCCTTTTCGTCGGTCCAGCGCTTCTCGAGCCCGACCAGCCGCGCGCGCTCGGTCGTCACCGCTGCCTCGGCGCTCTCGCGTCGCGCCTTGCGTCTCGATGCCGATCGACTCCTCGCGACCGATGATCTCGAGCTCGGTCTCGAGCGCCTCGATCCGGCGCCGGCAGTCCTCGACCTCCGGCGGCGTCGCGTGCTGGCTGATCGCGACTCGGGCGCAGGCGGTGTCGAGCAGGCTCACCGACTTGTCGGGCAGCTGCCGCGCCGGGATGTAGCGATGCGAGAGCCGCACCGCTGCCTCGATCGCCTCGTCGAGGAGCTGCACGCGGTGGTGCTTCTCGAGCGATGGACGCGACGCCGCGCATCATCAGGATCGCCTTCTCCTCCGAGGGCTCCTGCACCTGCACGACCTGGAAGCGCCGCGTCAGCGCCGGATCCTTCTCGAAATACTTCTTGTACTCGGCCCAGGTCGTGGCGGCGATGGTGCGCAGCGTGCCGCGCGCAAGCGCCGGCTTCAGCAGGTTCGCCGCATCGCCCGTGCCCGCGGCGCCACCCGCGCCGATCAGCGTGTGGGCCTCGTCGATGAAGAGGATGATCGGCTTCGGCGAGGCCTGCACCTCGTCGATCACCTGCCGCAGGCGGTTCTCGAACTCGCCCTTCATGCTGGCGCCGGCCTGCAGCAGGCCGATGTCGAGCGTGCAGCAGCGAGACATCCTTGAGCGCCGGCGGCACGTCGCCTTTCGCGATCCGCAGCGCGAAGCCCTCCGACCACCGCGGTCTTGCCGACGCCCGCCTCGCCCGTCAGGATGGGGTTGTTCTGGCGTCGGCGCATGAGGATGTCGACCACCTGGCGGATCTCCTCGTCGCGGCCGATGATCGGATCGATCTGACCCTTGCGCGCCCGCTCGGTCAGGTCGACCGCGAAGCGCTTGAGCGCCTCCTGCTTGCCCATTGCCGCGGGCGCCATCGCCCCGCTCGCTTCTCCGGGCGCTGCGAGGGTGCTGCCGTCCCGCGCAGCGAGCTTCTCCTCTGGGGATCCCGCGACGATCTTGGCGAACTCGTCGGAGAGCGCCTCGACCTTGATGCGCTCGAACTGGCGCGACATATTCAGCAGCGCGTTGCGGAGCGACGGGGTCTTAAGAATGCCGACGATCAGGTGGCCCGTCCGCACCTGCGTTTCGCCGTACATCAGCGTGCCGAATACCCAGCCCCGTTCGACGGCGCTCTCGATGTGGGCCGAGAGGTCCGAGATCGAGGTCGCCCCGCGCGGCAGTCGGTCCAGCGCGTCCGTGACGTCCTTGGCGAGCCGTGATGCATCGACGTCGAAATGCCGCAGGATGCGATGCAGGTCGGAATCCTGCGTCTCGAGGATCTGCTTCAGCCAGTGCTCGAGCTCGACATAGGGGTTGCCGCGAAGCTTGCAGAAGACGGTGGCGCCCTCGATCGCCTTGTAGGCGAGGCTGTTGAGCTTACCGAACAGCGCGACGCGACTGATTTCCGCCATCCGGCGTTCCTCCTCTGGTCAATGCGCCGCCGTTTTCATCGGCCGGCCGACGAGCGCTTGCACGGTTGGCGCGGGACACGCATCGCTCCGCATCCAATGCCAGATCGCGCGCGGCCTCGCGCCGCAGATATCGCCCGAGCCACGTGGTCCAGCCGAGGCGTCCATACGAACCGAGACGGGTCATCGGCACCTCTTTTGGCAACAACGCGAGCCGCAGATCCCATGCCAGCTCGAAGGCGAAGTAATTGCGTACCCAGGCGACCAGCTTCTCGAGCGCCGTCCCGCCTGGCAGAAACATTTCGTACTGCGTCAACGTGAGCGGCCCGAGCTGGATCTGGAACTTGTGCTGCCGGTCCCACACCCGTGCGCCGAGCACGGCGCTGCGGCCGAGCATCGCGCTGACATCCCGCCGCCCAAGGCGGGACTGCTCCGTTCGCGGCAGGTGCAGCCAGTGACCCACGAACTCGTCGATTCGCACCGGGACCCGGAAAAAGCCGGCGAGAATCGCGACGAGACCGTCGCGGTTACGCGCGTTGCGGGACAGCCATCCCGAGTAGAAGAACTTGGCATGGTCGTTCACGGCATCGCGCCGCGCGAGCTCGCGAGTGCCGATGCCGATCAGCGATCCGACATAGGCGGCGAAGCCGTCGTCATCGGCCCGATCCAGGCGCACCGTCGGCTGCGCCTGGCTCCACGCGCGGTAGAACATCGCGAGGAACCGGTGGTGAAAGATGTCGAGGAACCGCGCGAACGTATGGTCGCCGCCGTGCAGGATGCGCTCGCGCGCAAAGTCGGTCAGGTGCAGCGGCAGCGGTCCATTCGGGCCGAGGAGGCCCAGGAAGCTCACCACGAGCCGCGGCGGCCGCGCGCCCTTGGCCGGCTGCAGCGCGGCGAGCGAAGCAGGGGCGAATGCCAGCGACGGGTCCTGGCCGAGCCGGATCGGCTCGTCAGCCGGACGGAGCGCCGTCCCGAGGCGCGGCTTGTCCTCGAAGGCGCACTCGATGCGCCGCAGCAGCTGGAAGTAGTCGTACTCGAACGGCCGCTCGCCCAACGCGGAGAACAGCGCGGATGGCCCGAGTCGGGCCACTACGCGATCATCCGGTCGCCCCATCGGGGCACCCAACGCTTGATTTCGCCGCGTCCGGCCGAGCGGAGCACGGTCTCGGTGAACGAGTTGATCGATGCATGGCGCGCGAAGAACTTCTCCAGCACGCAACCGAGCAGAAAAGCGCTACCTCCCTGGAACGCGAGCTCGTCCACGTCGAGCTCGATCTTCAGACCTCTGCCGAAGGCGATCGGGCCGGCCGCCGGGACCCGGCGCACGATGGGTTCGACGCGGACCGCACGAACCCCGTCGATCTGGCGCCGGCTTGCGGTGTCGGGCGTCGTTGCGTATCGCTCCAGCACGGAGCGCAGGGCCGCCGCGCCCTGCCGCGGGTCGGTGTCGACGAGCGAGAGGTAGTTGAACGACAGGTTGTTGATGAGCTTCCACTCGGCGCCCCGCTCCCACACCGGCGAGTAGGGCCGCGAGGGGCCTTTCAGCGAGCGTACGGCGAGGACCGGCGCGGCAGTCTCCAGCACGAAGTCCGTGCGGCCGTGGCCGAGCGGCATCAGCAGCGGCAGGTCGCGGTTCGTGCAGAGCACGGTCACCGAGAGTTGGCGCAGGTCGGCGGAAAACGGTGCCTGCTTCGCATCGACCAGCGAGAGGAAGACCTCGCTTCCAATGTAGCTCGATCTGAAGCCGTGCCGCCTTTGATTCTCGGACAGGAGGCGCGGCTCGCGCTGCACCGTGTAGTACGCCGTGTGCTCGCCGGATTCCGTGTGGAAGGCAGCGTAGAACGGCAGAAACTCGGTCTCCGCCGCATTGCCGGCGCTGAAGCCCGTGACGCCGGTGACTTCGAACACCTCGTAGTCAAGCGGATGCACGCGGTCCGGCACGACGTGATATTCGTGAGCGGCATCGGATAGATGGATGCGATCGGCGCGCTTCGGGAAGAGGTTGATCGCCGGGGTGCAGTTGAGCGCGAAGTTCGAGGCATCGACGACGTTCTCGAGCCGCGGGTCGCCGCGTTCGAACAGGACGACGAGCTCGAGCTCGGTGCCGGCCTGGCGCCGAATGCCCGGCGCGAGGCCGTCGAGGTCCACGAACAGGAACCGGTGCGGGAACGCAAAATACTCCTGCAGCAGCCGGTACCCCTGGAACATGCGCGGTGAGACGGGCAGCAGCGCTTCGTCGTCCTCGAAGCCCGCCCGGCGTACGCCTTCCGGCCCGATCCAATGGTGCCAGCGCCACGGACGCTCGGCCGGGCCCACGACAATACCGAGCGCCGCGCCGTGAAAGAGCTCGTACAGTCGATAGGCCGTCTCATCGTTCCCGCCGAGGAACAGTGCGCAACCGATCGAGCTCGATCTGGTTGAACGTCAGGCCCGCCGTCGACCGTAACCTAAGGCGTACGCCGCCGCGGACTCGCGGCCCGGCGGGAAGCGCCGCCAGGGGGAGGTCGCGGTGCATACGAGAAGTACTGCGCTTCGGCGATCTCGATGGGCCAGAGCGTGACGGCCTGCGCGGTGCGAACCTCGACCGGCGCGCGCTCATCGTCGTCAGCCCGCGGGGCGCCCTCGGCCCGCCGTTCGCCGCGGGCATTCCTGAGGCTCGTGCCGCGCGGGACCGGAAAGCCCCGCGCAAGATTCGGCTCGTTCAGCTCGGGCTGGAGCTGGAGCATCATCATCGCCGGCGTCGGCGCAAGAAAGTTCGGGTAGACGATCTCGAGCAGCCGTTGCGTCAGGCGCGGAAACTCGGCATCCAGCTTGACCTGCACGCGAGCGGCGAGGAACGCGACACCCTCCAGCAGCCGCTCGACGTACGGGTCGGTAACCTCGATTCCGTCCATGCCGAGACGGGCCGCGATCTTGGGGAACTCGCGCGCGAACTCCGCGCCCATCTCGCGCAGATGACCCAGCTCCTGGTTGTAGTAGCGCAACAGGCGCGGGTCCACGGCTAGCTCCCCCGCGACAGGTCGCTGATCTCGACCTCGCCCGTCTCGAGGTCCACGCTCGTCCGGAGCAGCATCTCGAGCGGCACCGGCTGGGCCCAGAGGGTACCCCGGATATTGATGCTGACCACGTTGCGATGGTCGAGCTCCGACTCGAGCACGACCGGCTCGACCTCGAGCGAATCGGGGAGAATGCGCGGCTCGAAGGCCTCGATCGCCTGGCGGAGCAGGCGCTCGAGCTCGACGATGTCGAGCGACGATGCCGTCTCGCCGGCGAGCGGTGGCAGCCCGTAGTTCAGCACGGAGCGCTCGACGTGAGGCATACCCGCGAGCGCGTCCAGCCGACCGAGATTCGTCGCGTTGAAGAGCCAGGCGAGGTCCCTCAGCACCGCCTGGCGGATCCGCGCCTTGCTCATGACGCGTCGTTCCGGTGGTTCGCGCGCCTGGTTGTCGGGCTCGTCGTCGATCAACCGATCGAGTAGCGCGGGCTGGAGCCGCTCTTGCGGTGTGAGCTCGGCCACGCGGGTTGCCTCGTCAGGCCGGCGCCTGCGACGTCGCGGCGAACCGCAGCTCGCGCAGGTCGAGGATCGAGAGCTCGCCGAAATCGGTCGCGAGCACCCGCTGCCCGAGCCCGAGGAACGTGTCGGCGCCGCGCTCCTCCCAGATCGTCTTGCGGGCGAGCACGATGGCGCCGTCCTCGCTCTTCTCCGAGCCCGAATAGCGCGTGGGGATCAGAGCCATGGTCTCCCCGCCATTCGAGAGCTCGAGATGGGCCGGCAGCCAGACCATGTCGCGCAAGTCCGTAGGCGCTTCGATCGCCACGCGAGACAGTCGCGCGAACGGAACCCAGTAGTAGCGGCCGTTGATCACTGCCTCGAGGATTGGCCCGAGGCGCGAGTCGGCGTCGGCGATCCATTCGAACGGCCGGTCGTCGACCACCCCCGGCGATGCGGGCGCGCCATCGAACGCCTGCGCGCGGAGCGCGGCGGATTCGTTCTCCTGGCCCCGTCCGCTCAGTAGCAGGGATTCGATAAGCAAGGCGAGCCACTGCTCCGGCTCCCCGAACAGGAGCGGTGAGGTTTGACCGCTGAACACTTTCTTGCGCAGCACCTCGCAGCGGATGGCGTCGCGATACATTGCCACCATGGCGAGCGCGCCGGCATCCAGTTGCCCGACGACATCGAGCTGCGCGAGCGCGCGGTCCCAGTGGCCGAGGACGGCGAGGAGCTGAAACAAAAACGTCCGGAGTTTCGCGTCACCGGGCTTGCCGCGCACCTGCTCTTGCAGGAGGCCGAGCGCCTGCGCGGGATCGCCGGCCCGAAGACATTCTTCCGCACTGCTGGCTGCAGCCATTGAGCCTCCGCGGTCCGCTCGAGCAGCGTCGGATCAGGATGGAGTGATTTCTGTTTCGAACGTCATGCCGCCGCGCTTCTGCCCATCCGCGCCTTGAGGCAGGTACTCCACAGTGATCTTTTGGTAGGCGAGGCTCAAGTGTTCGACCAGGCCCGGTGCGTCGCCGTTCGTTTCAGGTTGAACGTCGAAGAAAGTGAGGCGTCCGTTCTGGATCGTGATCTTGAGATACTCGAGGGAGGTCCCGCCAGCCTTGCGGACGGTGAGCACCGCCTTCTTGATCGTATCGTTGTTGCGCATCGCCGACATCAATGCCGTCGACGCACTGTCTATACGCTTCACGATCTTGAGCTCGTTGAGCGCCGCCTTGCCCGCCTTTCCGCCACCGCCCATCTCGGTCTGCGCGCGCATTCCCCACGACCAGCCGGTGACGTCGATCTCGTCCTTGTGGCTGCTGTCGCGCGACTCGCCCTTGATGGGGCCGAGCTTGGCGCTCTCGATCTTGAGAAACATGTCGTCCAGAGCCATGTGATCCTGTCCCAGAAAGCGCGCTCAAGCCGGTCCGAGCCGGCCATCGGCCGCGAGCCAGCTACGGCCCCGCGACCGCCGCGTGCCTTTGCCCCCGGCCGGTTGCCGGCCCCGGTCGAGGACCGGCCGGGACTGGGCACGCGCGCCGGCCCGCCCGGTCGTGCGAGGGATCGCCGGGCCTCTTGGCCGTCACGCCGCCTTCGCCGACGGCAGCTTCGAGACCAGGCGCAGCGACACCGTCAGGCCTTCGAGCTGGTAGTGCGGCCGCAGGAAGAACTTCGAGCGTGTAGTAGCCCGGGTTGCCCTCGACTTCCTCGACCACGACCTCCGCCGCCGCCAGCGGCTTGCGCGCCTTCGTGGTCTCCGACGAGTTGGCCGGATCGCCGTCGACGTAGTTCATGATCCAGTTGTTGCAGCCAGCGTCTGCATGTCGTCGCGCTCCTTGAACGAGCCGATCTTGTCGCGCACGATGCACTTCAGGTAGTGCGCGAAGCGGCAGCACGCGAACAGGTACGGCAGCCGCGCCGCCAGGTTGGCATTGGCGGTCGCGTCCGGGTCGTCGTACTCGGCCGGCTTCTGCAGCGACTGGGCGCCGATGAAGGCGGCGAAGTCGGAGTTCTTGCGGTGGATCAGCGGCATGAAGCCGTTCTTCGCCAGCTCGGCCTCGCGCCGGTCGCTGATGGCGATCTCGGTCGGGCACTTCATGTCGACGCCGCCGTCGTCGGTCGGGAAGGTGTGCGTCGGCAGGCCTTCGACCGCGCCGCCGGATTCGATGCCGCGGATGCGCGAGCACCAGCCGTACAGCTTGAACGAGCGGTTGATGTTGACCGCCATCGCATAGGCCGCGTTGGCCCAGGTGTACTTGCTGTGGTCGGCGCCGCCGGTGTCTTCCTCGAAGTCGAACTCCTCGACCGGGTTGGTCTTGGCGCCGTAGGGCAGGCGCGCCAGGAAGCGCGGCATCGCCAGGCCGATGTAGCGCGCGTCGTCGGACTCGCGCAGCGAGCGCCAGGCGGCGTACTCCGGGCGTCGTGAAGATCTTGGTCAGATCGCGCGGATTGGCGAGCTCCTGCCACGACGTCCATCTGCATGACGCGTCGGCGACGCGCCGGCGATGAACGGCGCGTGCGCCGCGGCGGCGATCTTCGCCATCTCGCCGAGCAGCTCGACGTCGGGCGGGCTGTGGTCGAAGTGGTAGTCGCCGACCAGGCAGCCGAAGGGCTCGCCGCCGAACTGGCCGTACTCCTCCTCGTAGATCTTCTTGAAGAGCGGGCTCTGGTCCCAGGCCGTGCCCTTGTAGCGCTTGAGCGTCTTGCCGAGGTCCTTCTTGGAGATGTTCATGCACGCGGATCTTCAGCATCTCGTCGGTCTCGGTGTTGTTGACGAGGTAGTGCAGGCCGCGCCACGCGCCCTCGAGCTTCTGGAAGTCCGTCGTGGTGCAGGATCAGGTTGACCTGCTCGGACAGCTTCTTGTCGATCTCGGCGATCATCGCCTCGATCGACTTCGATCGACGTCGCTGCCGATCAGCTTGGTGCTGCGCCAGCGCCTGCTGGGCCAGCGTCTGCACCGCCTGCTCGACCGCGCTCTTCGCCTCGTCGGTCTTCGGCTTGAACTCCTTCTGCAGCGAGCTGCGAGAGCTCGTCGCCCTCGAGCGTCGACGCCCTGCGGCGCTGAGCTGGTCTGCTGTTGCGTCGTCGGCCATGGTCTATCCTCCTCGCGATTACTGCGCGTCGACGGGTCTGCCGCTCTGGTCGGCGGCTTGGCGCTCGCCGCCAGCGACTTCAGCAGCGCCGGATCCTGCAGCACCTTGGCGATCAGCTCCTCGGCGCCGGTCTTGCCGTCCATGTAGGTGATCAGGTTGGCGAGCTGCTGGCGCGCCTCGAGCAGCTTGCTGAGCGCGTCGACCTTGCGCGCCACCGCGGCCGGCGAGAAGTCGTCCATGCTCTCGAAGGTGATGTCGACCGTCGAGGTTGCCTTCGCCGGTGAGCGTGTTGGGCACCTGGAACGCGACGCGCGGCTTCATCGCCTTCATGCGGCCGTCGAAGTTGTCGACGTCGATCTCGAGGAACTTGCGGTCGGCGACCGGCGGCAGCGGCTCCGCCGGCTTGCCCGACAGGTCGGCCATCACGCCCATGACGAACGGCAGCTGGATCTTCTTCTCCGCGCCGTAGAGCTCGACGTCGTACTCGATCTGCACGCGCGGCGCGCGGTTGCGGGCGATGAATTTCTGACTGCTCTGTGCCATTTCTGACTCCTTGCTTCGCGTTGGTCGGGGTCAACCCCGTTCGCCGCCGCTCCCCCACGAGAGCATCAGCGACGGTTATTCTCTGCTGATTCCCGCGATCGTGTGGATCTGTTTGAGGCCGTCCGGCGCCAGGTCCTCGATGATCTCCACGAAGTTCATGGTCATCAAACGCTGCGCGCGCCGGATGAGCAGAGGCGCCGGGCTCGCGGGCTCCGTTCGCTCCATGTACGCGCACACCTTGTCGAGCAGACGTATCGCATCTTCCCGGCTGCGGACCTCGCCGGTAACGACGAGCGGCGCCCCCGATTCGCCGGGGACCGAGCCTTCCCCCCCGGCAACGGCCGCTTCGGGGCCCCCGGTGGCGATGCCGCAGGCGTGCGCAACGACCCGCAAGACGTCGTTAAGGGGCTTGAGATCCACTGCGCGATCGGACCCGACCTTGTCATCCAGCAGGCGTTGGAGCGCAAGCGACTGATCGAGTGCGGTGTGCGCTGCATCGAGCTGCGTCCGGTCCTTCTCCGCAGCCCCGCGCAGCACCCCTGTAATCTGCGCCTCGCTCGGCACCACGTCGCCGTCGGCGGGCTGCAGTTTCCCCTGAGCGAGGAGCAGGTCGCGTACGGTGAGTCGGCCATAGGGACCCGGCCGCACGACCGCGGCCGCGCGGAGATCACGCACCAGCACGTCGGACGCCCCCAGTGCCGCCAGGACGTTGAGCCGCATGGTCGAATCGTCGCGGTCATCGGGATCGAGCTTGGGGTGAACGGCGTCCCAGTAGCGGTCCAGGAGCTGGGTGATCAGCAACAGCCCCGCCGCGAGGCCAGCGAGATGTTCGCGGCGCGTTAGGGCCCTCGTGTACAGGACCGCCAGCCGGAGGTCCTTGCTTCGGCCGAGGAGCGCGTGTGCGCGGTGGGCGACATCCTCCCAGTCGGGCTCTTCCCCCGGAACGACGGTGCTGCCCAGCACCTGTTCGGGCTTGCCCTGTGCCGCCTGCTCCAGGGCGAGGAACTCGGGGTCGTATTCGAGATCCGGACCGCAAGGCGAATCAGCCGCGATCGGCTCCATGAGCTCGCTGACGGCAGTCAAGCCCGACCCTCCTTCGTTGGCGAAACCCATCCATCGAGCGGTGCGGACGGGCTGTTGCTACCGGTGTTGATGGCGTAACACATCCCCGGGCATGCTTTTCGGCACCGATGCGACGAACCCTGCCTCGTCGACGACTTGGCGTCAATAGGCCTGGCACCTTACGCCGGATGAACGAGCCGGTGCACGTCGAAAAGTTTCATAATGGTACCGGCATGATCCGCGACTCGGGAGGTATAGGGGCCCACCCCTCCCTCCGTCGCGCGCCATGCATTCTGGGCTGGAGATCGCCGATACAGTTGAAAGGGCATGAGATGGTTCGGACGTTGGGAGCCGTCGCGTTGGGGTTCGCCGTGTTAACGCCCGCGACGCTTGCGCAGGTACCTCGCGAACCCTTCTCGACCAAGCATGCCCAGTACGTGCCGGTTTCCTGGTCCGATCTCCCGGGCTGGCCCAGCGGCGCGACGCTGAGCGCGTGGAGCGCCTTTCTACAGGGTTGCCGGGTCCTAAGTCGTCGCCCTGCGTGGGAAGCGACCTGTCAGCACGCGTCGGTTGAGCGGCCCACGAACGCCGCGGCGGTTGTCCACTTCTTCGAGCGCGAGTTCGAGGCGTTTCAGGTTCGGGGCTCCGATCTCATCGACACGGGTGTGCTGACCGGTTACTTCGAGCCCCTGTTGGCCGGAAGTCGTGTGCGTACGCAGCACTTTCAGCACCCTGTCTACGGCGTCCCCGCGGATCTGCTCTTCCTCGACGCGCGTCTTTTGGACCCGGTCCGCCCCCCCCTCTACGCTCGTATCGACGGCCGCGATGTCATACCCATAAGGGAGGCGTCGTCGGGCCAAATTGCGAACCAGACTGGACTTTACCGCCTCGATGTATCGCAGGCACCCGCCGGTCTGCGCGATCGTAAGTTGCGCGTCCGGCAAAGCGGCGAACGGATCGTCCCCTATTTCACGCGCCAAGAAATCGAGCAGCACGGCCTCACATCGGCCGAGCCAATCGCGTGGGTTGATGATCCGGACCTCCTCTATATCCTGCACATACAGGGGTCTGGCCGTATCCGCATGAGCTCGGGGGAGACCCTGCGCGTCGCCTTCGGAGAACAGAATGGCCACCCTTTCCTGCCGAAGGTATCCACAGAGTCGTCAGCACCGGTGCGGACTCGCGGGTTGACCGACCGTTCCGCGCCGACCTCCGCCGAAGCACGCAGCGCCGAGGTCCAGCGCGTCATCGACCAGCTGCTCGCGCAGGCTGCCGCTGGCGGTGCAGTGAAAAATGCGGCCCCTGCGAAAGTCCAGTCTGGCCGAACCGAGCCACCGCCTAGGCCGAGCGTGCCGCCGCGTCCATCACCGGCACCGCGCGTCGCCGCGTCATCTCGCCTCCCGGAGGAGGCGGGCGGTATAGGAGAGGCAACGCCGCGTCCGCCTAGCCGGCCCCGCATTCTGGTATCGAGCATCAGCGACCCAAGCTACGTATTCTTCCGGCAGATTCCGAATACGGACGCTGGGCCCCCGGGAGCCCTCGGCGTCCCGCTCACCGCTGGTCAGTCGCTCGCCGTGGACCCGCGCGTAACGCCGCTCGGCGCGCCGGTTGTTATCGCTGCGCGTCGGTCAGACGCGGCAGACCTCACCACGCGACTGATGGTCGCCCAGGACACGGGTGGCGCCATCCGCGGTGCCGTGCGGGCGGATTACTTTTGGGGGTTCGGTCCATCGGCGGGCGTATCGGCTATGCGGATGAAAGACGAGCTTCGGATGTGGGTCTTGCTACCAAAGAGTCTCGACATCGCATCCAAGCACGCACAGCTTCTGCGGACCCGTGGCGCGTCCGGAGCGACGCAAGCGGAGTGCGTATTGGAAGACCCGGAGCTCTGCGTCGAATAACTGTAAATCCAGCCCGTAGCATCCGACAGAGTCGCGAACCATGACCGCGTCGAACGCGTCGCTGTCGCCCGCATTCCGCAAACATCCGATTGTCGGGGCGAGCGGGCGCTCCTGACATCGCCCACACGCACACCGAGTACGCTCTCGACGGAGGCGTCGGGGCTGTGAGATATCGAGTTTGCCAAGTGTGCGGTCAATTCGTGCGGACGGCGGCTGCCGGCCGGCCGAAGAAGGCGCGCTGGGTTGCCTCGCGAGCCTTCGTCTCGTCCGCGCCCTCGTAGACGATCTCCGGCTCGAGTTCGCGAGACGAATGCTTGGCGCGTACGATGTGCACGCAAAAAGGAAAACACGCGAAATGGCACTCTGTGAAGAGGATCGGTCGTCTGTCGTCACGCGTTGGGCGCTAAGTACTCGATCCAGCCCGTCCCCTCACACGAGTCATGGCAGACAACCACCACCTTTTCCGTTCCATGCGGCGGATAGTAGTGTGGGATCGAATCACCCGGGGGGAGCGCCCGGTTGAACCGTCCTTTCTCCTTCGGCTGACCGCGCTTGTCGAGGGGGACGATAAACACTGTGCATTCCCCGACGTTCGTCAAGTTACTAACGCCGTATCGACACTGCCACGCCGTCGGTATGAGGACGCTCGAATTCGTCTTCGTTCCTGGACATTCGATTTCCATCTCGGCGTTTTCGGCCACTGGGTTCCTCCTTGTGCAGCTCTCGATTATCCAGCTGCGCGCGTTGTCGGCGATCCAACTCACGCCCTCCGCGCCGCCGGCCCGACCTCCTCGGCGGTATAGCGGAATACGCGAAAGACTCAGGTGTTGAGTCCGGGCCCCGCCGGCTCGTGGAAGAAGTGTGGGCCACGTACTCCCACACAACCTGGCCTCCGCGCGTCACCTCGAAGATGCGTCCGTGCACACCCTCGCACCACCGTGCGCATACGTACCCATACTACGCCTCCCAGCCGCGGTCACGCTCGCCGGCGGATGACTGCTTTCGGGATAGTGTCGTTTCGCTGTCGAATATCTGCAGCTGGCCGTGCAGCGAAATTGGCGACCGCGACGACGACTGAATAAAGCGGCACGCGCCGCGTCGTCCGGCGATTGCCGCCACCGCCCGAACGGAGTCGCTGTTGTGCCGGCCGCGCATCAGTCTGTTTCTAGCGGAGCCATGGCCACGGCGGCGTAGGGTTCGCGTCGCGCGATAGCCCCATGGGTCGAGGCTTTGCGGCCTCTTCCTCTGCGTCGTCCTGCGGCGGCTTTCCGTAGCCTGAGGTCCCGCGAAATTCACGCGCGGCGACGCGCGCGTCGCGGGACTGATGCGTAAGTAGTTGAAGTAGTGGTGGCCAAGGACGGAATTGAACCGCCGACACAAGGATTTTCAGTCCTCTGCTCTACCAACTGAGCTACTTGGCCGGATCCGGGACGCCGCGCGCAAGACTCGCGGGCGCTTTGGAGAGCGGCGGATTATAGCCGCGGCCCGCCACCCTCGCCAGGCCGGGCGAGCCGCTCGGCGCGCGGCGACGCGGCCTGCGCCTCCTGCGGCTTGCAGAGATCGCCCCGACCCACGCAGATCTGGATCTTCGCGATCGTGAGGAACACCCACAGCCAGAACAGCAGGATGAACGCGACCATCGGGATGTGCCGGTCGACGACCACTTTCGGCGTCACTGACCGCACGAACCGGTACACCGGCCGCGTGAGCGTCTTCAGCAGCTGGTAGAACAGGTTCGACTCGCGGTTGCGGCCGGCGAGCATGTACAGCGCGCTCTGGCCGAGGATGAATAGGCCCGCGAGCTCGACGAGCGCCTTGGCGATGGTGACCAGTAGCAGATCAGTAGGCATGTTCTAGCGTGCGCCGATACGCCCTGCCGCGTGCCTGGCGGGCGCCCTCCGGGAAAGGTACACCTGAGGAAAAAACAGGGCCCGCTCGCGCGGGCCCAGGTTGCTTCGTGGCCCGCGCAAGGGACACGCCCTGCGCGGGTCCACCCTCCTCAGGCTCTTCGATCAGGTCCCGGTCGTGTCGATGTCGCCGCGCAGGTGCGGGTACCGCACGTGCTCGACCAGCGCCTGCGTCTCGCGGTCCGGTGCCGGGGTCAGCAGGCTCACGATGATGATCACCGCGAAGCCGAGCGGCACGCCCCAGATCCCCGCCGAGATCGGGCTGATCCCGAACCAGATGTGGTCGTTGATCGGCGAGGTGACGCCGAATATCCCGCGCATCCACGGTTGGGTCGTGATCATGTAGTACACGGTGATCGAAATCCCCGCGATCATCCCCAGGATGCCGCCCCACTTGGTCGCACGCTTCCAGAAGATGCCGAGCACCAGCGCCGGGAAGAAGGCCGCGGCCGCGAACGAGAACGCCGCGCTCACCAGGAACAGGATATCGGCCGGTTTCTGGCTCGCGACGTACGCCGCCACCAGCGCCACCACCAGCAGGAGGATCTTCGACATCGTCACGCGGCGCTGCGTGGACGCATGCGGGTCGATCATCTTGTAGTAGAGGTCGTGCGACAGCGCGTTCGCGATCGTGAGCAGCAGACCGTCGGCGGTCGAGAGCGCCGCCGCCAGGCCGCCGGCGGCGACCAGGCCCGAGATCACGTACGGCAGTCCCGCGATCTCCGGCGTGGCAAGCACGACGATGTCGCCACCGATCGCGATCTCCGCCAGCTGCACGATGCCATCGCGGTTGACGTCGGTGATGCTCAGCAGCCCCGGGTCGACCTTGCTCCACGCTGCCGCCCACATCGGCAGCTTCGCGAACTCGGTGCCGACGACCAGGGTATACACGTCGTACTTCGCGAGCACGCCGAGCGCCGGCGCGGTGAAGTAGAGGAGGAAGATGAAGAACAGCGACCAGGTCACCGACTCGCGCGCTTCCTTCACGCTCGGCGTCGTGTAGTAGCGCATCAGGATGTGCGGCAACGCCGCCGTGCCGACCATCAGGCAGAAGATGAGCGCGAGGAAATTCCACCGCGAGGTGTTGCGTGCGGCTTCGTCCTTGCCGGGAAACGCTTCGGCATGGAACAGCGGCGGTCCCGCCCGGGCCGCGAGGCCCGCCTCCTTCGTCCACGCCGCCCTCGCCTCGTCGACGCTCTTCGGGAACTTCTCGAGCGCGGTCTGCGCCGCCGCGACCTGCTCGGCCGGCGCGTTCTGCGCGCGCAGGTCCTCGAGCGACTTCGCGAGCTTGGCCTTCTCCGCTTCGTACGACGCCGGCAGGCCCTTTAGGTTGGCGGTCGCCGCGGCCGCTCGGTCGGCAAAGATCTTACGGACCTCCAGCTCCTTCGGGTCCTTGACCAGCTGCTTCTCCCGCTCGGTCACCTTCTGCAGCACGTAGCCGTAGGAGAGCTGCGGAATCGGGAAGCCGGTGTGTTTCACCGAAATCCATACGACCGGGATCATGTAGGCGACGATGAGCACGATGTACTGCGCCACCTGCGTCCACGTCACCGCGCGCATGCCACCGAGGAAGCTGCACACCAGAATGCCGCCGAGGCCGAGGAAGATCCCCAGCTCGAACGCGACGCCGGTGAGGCGGGTCGTGACGAGGCCGACGCCGTAGATCTGCGCCACCACGTAGGTGAACGAGCACAGGATCGCGCAGCAGACCCCGACGAACCGCGCAACGTTTCCGCCGTAGCGGGCGCCGAGGAAGTCGGGGATCGTGAACTGGCCGAACTTGCGCAGGTAGGGCGCGAGGAAGAGCGCCACCAGGCAGTAGCCGCCGGTCCAGCCCATCACGAAGGCGAGGCCGTTGTACCCGGTCAGGTACAGCGTTCCGGCCATCCCGATGAACGACGCCGCGCTCATCCAGTCGGCACCGGTCGCCATGCCGTTGAAGAACGCGGGGACGCGCCTGCCCGCCACGTAGTACTCGGCGATGTCCGCCGTCCGGCTCATGATGCCGATGCCGGCATAGAGACCGACGGTGGCGAACAGGAAAATGTAGCCGATCCACTGCCGCGACAGGCCGAACTGCTCCAGGATCGCGAGCACGATGATGAAGAGGATGAAGCCGCCGGTGTACCAGCTGTACACCTTCTTCAGCATCGAGTTGAACTGCTGTTGCGACATCGTGGTCATGATCAGTCCTCCCCTTCCGCGACGCCGTACTCCTGGTCGAGCTTGTTCATGTAGCGCGCGTAGTACCAGATGATCAGCACGTAGATCACGAGCGCGCCCTGCGCCCCCATCCAGAACGAGAACGTCCAGCCGAAGAAGGGAAACGCGAGGTCGCGTGCCAGCCAGCCGACGACGAAGGTGACGATGAACCAGATGGCGAGCAGGATCATCGTGATCCTGATGTTCTTCCGCCAGTATTCGTGGTGCTTAGCGGTGAGTTCCATGCAGCCCTCCTTGTCGGCAATGGAAGATGGTTCCGAGGCGGCGGACTTCTCGCGGCCCGCTCTTCCGGAACACTGCGAGGACTCTAGGAGCGCAACCTTACGCGAACCTTACGGGGCGAATCCTCCTGAGCGCCGCCCCCAGCAGCGTCGAGCACAGGAGCGCCAGGAAGACGACGACGCCGACGTACTCGGCCGCAGCGCCCTGCTTCACGCCGGCTACGACCTGCAGTCCGGTGTAATAAAGATAGGTGCAATGCAGCATGGGGATCAGCAGCACGCCGACCAGAACCGGTTTCAGCAGGAGCACGCCGGCGAGCCAGACCGGCGTCGTCCCGTAGGCCGCGACCTTCCAGCTCCACGCCCACTCGCGCCGCGCGCCGAACATCGGCGCAAGCGCACAGAAGACGCCGGCGAGCACGGCAACCCAGAGCACCGAGCCGCACAACGCGATCGCTCCGGCGCGCGCGATCGCCGCGGGGGCGCGCGCGAGCGGCGTCGATTCCCAGGTCGCGAGGTCGGCGGGGAAGAGCAGCCGCCCGGCCATCCACGCCGCCGCCGGGAGCGCCGAGAGCGGGAGCACATAGCGCACCGCGACCGCGCGCCACGACTCGCGGCTTTCGGCGATCGCCGCCCATTCGCGCAGCGGGGAGACGAGCAGGCGAAAGGCGCGGCGCAGCAACGCGGGGCGGCCCGGGTCGGAGGCGGCGTCAGGCGCCGTCGAAGTGCTGATCGGCAAACGCCGCGGCGCGGGCGCCGAATGCCTGCGCCCGTTTCTTGCCCGCGAGCGCCTCCAGCGTCTCGGTGCAGCGCTCGACGGCGGCGCGGAACTCGGCGCGGGACTTCGCGCGCTCGAGCGGTCCGGTGAGCAGGTCGGCATCGGGACCGATGGCGTCGTGCAGCATCCGGGTCAGCGCCGACATCGCCTGCTGGCGCGTCTGGGGCGGTTGCGTCGCAGGCGCGGAGGGCGATGCGGGCGGCGCGACGGTCGGTGCCACGCCCGTCGCCGACGGTGCCCCCCTGATCTCCACGAACCCCTGATCGACGAGCGTCTGGAGCCCGGCCTCGATCTCGGGGATGCCGCCGAACTTGGCGATGAGCTCGCCGGCGGTCGACGCACCGTCGACCATGATGAGCAGCGAGCGCAGTCTTCTGCGCGAGCCCGTGGGCGCGCGACTTCAACTCCTCGCCCCCCTTCACCGTCTTCGCCAGGACCGCGTTCCTGTCCACGCTCGGCGGCCCCGGGGCCTAGGCAGCGGAGCGAAGCGTCGCCGGGCCGGCCGCGGAGGGCGGAAAGACCATGCGGGCGATCGTCCCGGGCTCGCGCGGGTTCGGAACGATCTCGACCACGGCCCGATGCAGCTGCGCGATCCCGCGCACGATCGGCAGCCCGAGGCCCGACCCGTCGGCGTCGGTGCCGAGCACGCGGAAGAACCGCTCGAAGACGCGTTCGCGGTCGGCCTCGTCGATGCCGATGCCGTTGTCCTCGACCTCGAGCGCCGGCTGCCCGCCGGCGATGACGCGCACGGTCGCGCGCCCGCCGACCCGGGTGTAGGCGATCGCGTTGTCGAGCAGGTTGTTGAGCGCCTCGCGCAGCAGGAGCGCATTGCCCTCGATCAACGTCGGGGCGCCCGCCGCCTCGAAGCCGAGGTCGATGTCCTTCGCGCGGGCGCGCGGCACCCAGTCCCGTGTCACCTCGCGCGCGAGCGCGTCGAGGTCGAGGGTGATGAGCGGCGGCGGCGCGTCGGCGTCCGCGCGCGCGAGGGCGAGGAGCTGGTTGATCAGGTGCGACGCGCGGTCGGCGCTGGTGACGATCTGCCGCATCGCGTGGTGGATGCTCAGCGGATCGCGCTGCCGCATCGCGATCTCGGCCTGCATCTTGAGCCCGGCGAGCGGGGTGCGCATCTGGTGCGCGGCGTCGGCGACGAAGCGTTCCTGCGCCCGCAGGCT
Organism: uncultured beta proteobacterium; assembly: GCA_963789885.1. Lineage (GTDB taxonomy): Bacteria > Pseudomonadota > Gammaproteobacteria > Burkholderiales > SG8-39 > DATEDA01. The sequence goes on from CAWBNB010000038.1 coordinate 117,655, forward strand.
CGCATCAAGCCGGCCCATGAGTTCGTTGAAGGATCGGATGAGCGGCCGCACCTCCTCCGGCGCGTCGTTCTCGTCGAGCGCGGAGTGGTCGGAAGGCTTGCGGCGGCGGATGGCCTCGGTCAGCTGGCTGAGGGGCTCGATGCCGCGCGTGAGCCCGAGCCATACGAACAGCAGCGCGATCGGCACGATCAGGAACTGCGCCGCGAGGACGTCGCCGATGATCTCACTCGCGAGCCGGCTCCGCTTGCCGACGGTCTCGGCCACCTGCACGAGGACCGCTCCCGGCATGCTGGGCACCTGCGCGAAGATGTAGGCAACGCGCACCTCGAAGCCGGGGATGTGGTCGTCGCGGAAATAGACCGTCTGCGGGACGAGCTCGGGCTGGAACTCGACGAGCGGGATCGCGCGCTCGCCGCCCACGACCTCGTTCCGCTGGTCGCGGACCTGGAAGAAGGTCTGGTCGTCCTCGTCGGTGCGCAGGATCGCCGCCGCCGCGGCCGCAGTGTTGACGCGGATCCGGCCGTTGTCGTACGCGAGCTGCTTCGAGATCGCGACGACGCTGTCGCGGAGCTCGCGGTCGTAGGCATCGTTGGCGATCGAGTAGGCAAAGAAGTACTGGATCGCCATGCTGATCGGCCAGAGGATCAGGAGCGGCGCGAGCGTCCAGTCGACGATCTCGCCGAAGACCGACTTGTGCTTATGTTGTGCTTCGGACATTGGCACGTTCGAGACAGTAGCCGAGGCCGCGCACGGTGGCGATCCGCACGTCGCCCGCCTCGAGCTTCCGGCGGAGGCGGTGGAAATGCACCTCCACGGCGTCGGTGCTCACCTCCTCGCCCCACTGGCAGAGGAGGTCGACGATCTGCTCCTTGTTGACCATCCGGCCGGGCCGCTGCATGAAGATCTCGAGCAGGGCGAGCTCGCGGGCCGACAGCTCGAGCGCCTGGCCGCGGAGCTCGGCGGTCTTGCCGACCTGGTCGAAGACGAGATCGCCGTGCTTCAGCACGGTCGAGCTCGCGGCGTTGCCGCGCCGGGTGAGCGCACGCACCCGCGCCTCGAGCTCGGCGAGCTTGAACGGCTTGGCGAGATAGTCGTCGGCGCCGAGGTCGAGGCCCCGCACGCGGTCGTCGACGCCGTCGAGCGCGGTCAGGATCAGCACCGGGAGCTTCGAGTCGCGTCCCCGCAGGTGCTTCAGGATCTCGAACCCGGAGAGCTTCGGCAGGCCGACGTCGAGGATGAGGAGGTCGAATTCGCCGGTGGTGAGCGCCGCGTCGGCCGCCGCGCCGTCCCTGACGCAATCGACCGAGTAGCCTGACTGGCGCAGGCTGCGCGCTAGCCTGCTCGCCAGGACAGCGTCGTCTTCCGCGATGAGGATGCGCATCCCCGTTCCCTCCTACTGGCGTGGCCC
>CAWBNB010000039.1:0-5928 GCA_963789885.1 uncultured beta proteobacterium
CAACGCTCAGATCGACCTAGCCGCCCACACCGCCGCCGTCCGGCGGCGAGTACACCGCGTCGCCGGCGACGAACACGAGCCGCTCCGCGCCGCTCGCATCGGTGAAGATCACGCCCCACGCGAGCCGGTCGGGATTGCGATCGTAGGTGAGGAACGGCCGCCCGGGGGTCTCCCCCGGCCGCTGCGCCGCCCGGGCGCGTCGGAGGATGGTCTTCGCATCGAGCCAGTCCGCGGCGGGAGGCGGCGTCGCGAACGACGAGAACCGCATCAGCGTCCCGTCCGGCAGGAGTTGCAGGAACGCCGCGAGACGGTCGCCGTTGGCCGCGACCGGCACGAACCACGAGTCGAGCTCGCCGGACGCGGCGCGCACCGGCACCGGCGTCCCGAGCGCGCCCGGGCGGCGGGCTGGATGGTCGCCGACCGCGCCGCTCGCGATCAGCCGCCGAGCCGCCTCGCGGATGCGCGCGGCGGCGTCCGGAGGCGGCCCGCGCTTCGTCATACGTGCTGCAGCACCGACGAGTACGCGAACTGGTAGGTCTGCGTCGCGAAGTTCTCCCAGCGGGTGATGACGCCGGCGTTCGGCGGCCAGGGATCGTAGACGAGCAGCCCGCGGAAGCCGATCTGGTTGACGAGGTGGATGAGGCTGCGGGTGTAGCCCGCCACCGTCCGCGAGTGCCCCGGCACGAAGCTGATCACCGGCCGGTTCGCGCGGATCTCGTTGCGGAAGAGGTCGAAGCCGGGGCTGGTGGTCATCGTGACGTCGAGCGCATCCGAGGTCAGATTCTCCATCACCGTCACGACGTCGCCAACCCGTGCGTACGGCAGCCCGTTCGGGTTGTTGAGCGTGCCGAGGCCGAGCTCGGTCGCGAGCCGCACCTGGTTGTAGGTGTAGCGGTAGAAGTTGAGGACCATCTCCACGCTCGCCCCGACGCACCACACGTTCGTCTGCTGCCCGCGCAGCTCGTAGCACGGGACGTGGTCGGTGTTGCGCGTCGAGTAGTGGAGCTCGCGCGTGTCGAAGAGCCGCAGCACGAAGTCGCGGACGCGGAGCGTGTCAAGGGCGACCAGGCGCGGATCGATGCGCCGCAGCCGCGGGGCGTCCCACAGGTCGAGGCGCCGCTTGAAGCTGCGCGCGCGGGCGCGGTGGACCTCCTTCGGCAGCTCGTCGAGGAAGCTCCAGCGCTCGAAGTTCTCCGGCTCGAGCGCCTTGCGGTCGCGCTTCGGCGCGCGCGGGACTGCGGCCCAGGTGCCGAGCTCGAGCATCAGCGTCTCCTGCCCATCGAGGAGGAACTGGAGCGCGATCTTCGGATAGCTGAAGGCAACGAAGCGGATCTGGTCGTACTTGAGCCCGCGGCGGCCCTTGCGCGCGGCCCGCTTGCCTTCCTCGACGAGCGCCTTCTCGTTCCAGTCGAGGCCCATCGCCGTAGCGAGCAGCGGCTCGCCGAACGCCTCGTGCACGGCGACGTCGACGTAGCCGACGTTCGCGCCGCGGGCAAGCGGCAGGCGGTGATAGAGCGGCGTTCCGTTGAGATCGTGGATCGGGGTACCGCCGGAGCGGATCCGGACCTTCTCGTAATCCTCGCCGAGAACTTCGGCGGCGCGCAGGGCGTTGAGCTCGAAGCCGGCGATTCGCTGAACGAAGTCGCGTGCGACCGACATGGTGCGCTTCTCCTGAATGTGGATGTCCTCCAGGATAGGACGGGGGCAGCCGATCGCGCGTCGGTCTCTCGGCTTGGTCCGTCGGCTAGTCCGTCGGGCGAGGAAGCGCGACCGGTGTAAGGTCCGGGCTTCTCCCCTCCCGCGCGCCATCCCCGAGTGAACGTCGTCTCCCGCGGACCGTGCGACGTCGGCGTCGTGCAGCAGGCGCCGGCCGCGCCGTTCCCGTGCGGCACGGCGGAGCGGACGCGCACGCTCGCCGCGACGGTGCTCGGCTCGAGCCTCGCGTTCATCGACGGATCGGTCGTGAACGTCGCGCTGCCCGCCATCCAGCGGGACCTCGCGGCGGGCGCCGCGGGGACGCAGTGGGTGATGAACGCGTATCTCGTCGTGCTCGGCGCGCTCGTGCTGATCGGCGGCGCGAGCGCGGACCGATTCGGGCGCCGTCGCGTGTTCGTCGCGGGCGTGGCCCTGTTCACTGCGGCGTCGATCGTCTGCGGGTGCGCACCGCAAACGTCCGCGCTCGTCGCGGCGCGCGCGGTGCAGGGCGCCGGCGCCGCCCTGCTCGTTCCGGCGAGCCTGGCGCTGCTCGGCGCGACTTTCCCGGAGCGTGAGCGGGCGCGTGCAATCGGGGCGTGGGCGGGCTACGGCGCGCTCGCGATGGCGACCGGCCCGATGCTCGGCGGGTTCCTGACCGACCACGTGTCGTGGCGCGCGATCTTCTATCTGAACGTCCCGCTCGCCGTCGCGGCGGTGTGGTTCGCGCTGCGCGGCGCACCGGACAGCCGGAGCGAGCATCCGCCGGGCCTCGACTGGCTCGGGGCGAGCCTCGCCGCCGCCGGGCTCGCGAGCCTGACGTGGGGCCTCACGGGCGCCGCCGAGCTCGGGTTCGGCCCGCCGGCGATCACGGCGGCGCTGGCCGGCGGGGCGGTTGCGCTCGCGGCGTTCGTCGCGGTCCAGGCGCGCGTGCGATCGCCGATGCTGCCGCTCGCGCTGTTCCGCTCGCGAGCGTTCACCGGCGCGAACCTCGTCACCCTGCTGCTCTACTTCGCGCTGTCGGGCGTGCTGTTCTTCCTGCCGTTCGAGCTGATCCGCGGCCGCGGCTATTCGGCGACCGCGGCCGGCGCGGCGCTACTGCCGTTCCCGATCGTGATGGGGCTGCTGTCGGGGCGCGCGGGCGCGCTCGCGGATCGGTACGGTGCGAGGTTGCCGCTCACGCTCGGGCCGCTCGTCGCCGCCGCCGGATTCCTGCTGCTGGCGGTCCCGATGCCCGGGGCGGGCTACTGGGCGTCTCTGCTGCCCGCGCTGCTCGTCCTCGCGGGCGGCATGACCATCACCGTGGCGCCGCTGACGACGGCGGTGATGGGTGCGGTCGGGAGCGACTACGCCGGGACGGCTTCCGGCGTGAACAACGCCGTCGCGCGGGTGGCGGGCGTGCTGGCGATTGCGACGCTTAGCTTGGTGTTCATCGCGGTGTATGACGCAGCGCTGCGCGAGGCGGTGGACAGGCTCGGTGCATCGGGCGGGCTGCCGGCGGAGTTGCTGGACGCGCTGTCGGGCTCGCCGCTGCCGGCGGGGTCGCTCGGAGAGGCGGGGCGCGCGGCGCTCTTCAGCGCGTTCCAGGCGGTGGCGCAAGTGGGGGCGGGGTGTGCGGCAGTCAGCGGCATGGTTGCGTGGAGGATGATGAGATCGCCGCCTCGGTTCGGCTCCAACGGCGGCTGACGACCCCAAAGTGGTCCTTCGCTCTTCTCCGAAGCGGTCGTTCGGCGGCACAGGCGTTTGTCGGTCGACTGGACCGCGCCCGGTCTTTCACTATTCCGTTCATCTGCTGATAGCCTAGGTTGTTGCCTGCGCCTTACTCGTAAAAACGAATTGGAAGGTGAAGTGGAGCGTCCGCCGGCGCCATCGCTGGGCAGCCGGCGAGCAGCGAGTTGTTCCATGGCAGGCTCCTTTTCGAGGTGAAAGGAGCTCTACTCTGTCCTCTGCGCGAACGGACGGGATCGACCCCGTTGCTGCCTGTCGCGCTTGAGAGAAGCAGACGCTCCCGTACTTCGCTTTATGGCCGGTGGCGGGCGAAGATCGACCCAACTCGCAACACAACGCTTAAAGTGGGTGCGGGTCGCCCCTATGAGGCGATGAGCGCCGCCGCAAAAAGAGGCGGTGACCGCTGTCGCCGGAAGCATCCTTCTTGGGCCTGATCAGGCACCTTCACCACCTCCCCACGCCGCCCGAAACCCGGCAATCGGGTCGATGATCAAGCCTCGTTGGGTTCGCGGTCGGTGTGCGGCACGTCGGCCTCTTCAAGGCCTTTCAGCGCGGGCCCGTTGAGCACGCGTCCGTCGTGCGCCGCAAAGCGCGAGCCATGGCACGGACAATCCCAACTCTTCTCGATCGCGTTCCACCGCACCGAGCAGCCGAGGTGCGGGCAGCGGGCCGAAAAGGCGCGGATCTCGTCGTCGACCGAGCGATACAGGGCGAACCGGTGCAGGCCGTGCCTGACCACCGCGCCTTCTCCCACGCGGATGCGGGCGGCCGACTCGACGTTGCCGGAGGACAACCAGTCGCGGTACTGGAGCCCGACGTTCGCGTTTTCCTCCAGCCATGCCCCGTTGAGCCGCCTGCGGCCGGGGTCGTACAGTCGGCGCCAGGGATGATCCCCGTCGTGCATTAAAGCCGTGAGCAGCGGGCCGGCCAGCGTGCCGTGGGTCAACCCGTCGCCCGAGTCGCCGGTGACGACGAAGAGCCGCTTGGCCCCGGGGTCGGCACCGATGAACGCCAAGCCGTCCACCGGTTCCAGGACCTGCCCCGACCAGGCGAATTCGACCTCGCCGAACGCGGGCGCGAACGTCCGCGCCCACGCCGTCAGCGCCTCGAACGGGCGGTGCGCTTCCTCCGCCTGGCCCGTCCTGCAATCCTCGCCGCCGACGATCAGATAGTGCCAGTCGGCGTTCGCGCCGCCGTCCAGGCAACGAGCGTAGTGGTAGGGATCGCCCGTATCCCAGTAGAGCGCGTCCGCGATTTCGCCGCGGGGAATCCGGCCGGCGACGACGAAGGTGCGATAAGCCGCCTGCTTGGTATGGAACGCGACGCGGCGATGGAACGGCGCGTTCGTCGCCACCACGACCGCTCCGGCGCGCACCTCAACTCCCTCCCGGGTGCGCACGCCCGCGAAGGCGTCGCCGTCGTATACGGCGACGACGTCGGCTCCGCCGAAAACCCGGCCGCCCGCCCGCCGGACGGCCGCGGCAAGCCCGAACAGGTAGTTCCTCACGTGGATGCGCGCTTGATCGGGGAATCGAAGCGCCGGCCCGAAATGCTCCGCGCCTGGAGCCCCGTCCGTGCACAGCTCGACGTCCAGGCCGGCGCGGCGCGCTGCGGCGCACTCTTCATCGAGAATGCGTTTGTCTGATTCCGGCGCGCAGAAGAGATAACCGTCCACGCGCCGGAAGTCGCACTCGATGCCGTGCTTCGCGACCCAATGCTCGATCAGGTCGATTGCGGCCCGGTGGCTTTCGGCTGCCATTCTCGCGCCGGCCTCGCCGTGGACCCGTTCCAGCTCCACGTAGCCGTCGTCGAGCGCGCTCGCGAGGTGCGCGCTCGTGCGGAGGGTTTCGCCTTCGCCGACGTCGTAGCGATCGAGGACGATCACCGACCGTCCATGCTCCAGGAGGCACAGCGCGACCGAAAGGCCCGCGATGCCGGCGCCGACGACGCAGACGTCCGCCTGGACGTTCCAGGTGAGCCTCGCGGCTTCCGGTTGGGGGACCGAAGTGGCGGTCCAGATGGGCTTGGTGAGCGCGGTGGACATGTCCGACCCGAGGGGTCACAGCGGAGAAAGCAAATCTCCTGCCGACCGGCGTCCTGGGGTCGGGGGCCGCGGGCCCCGGGAAGCAGCGGCAGCGCAAGGAAGTCGGCGAGGAGAGCACGCCCCCAACGACGGGTAGGATACGACCCATGACCCCGGAGCAGTTCAACGCATATCTCGTGTCGGGGGGGCTGGCGCTTGGCGCACTCTACAGCGTGATCCGCGCCTACGAGGCGTGGCCCAAGATCTGGAAGGTTGTGGCCTTGGCGCTGACGGCGCTCGCGCTGGCTGCCTTGGCGTACTACTACAGCGTCAGCGCATGAAAGGACCCCGCCTAAACGGGCTTTCTCTGCCATAGCGGGCATGGGCGGATGAATGCAATCGCGGCGGCCGTCGCTGGTCGAGGTTTCGCACGGGTGCTGTCCTACCAGATCCCGCCGGAGCTGCGCGCGGGCTCAATGCCCGCG
>CAWBNB010000040.1:0-145364 GCA_963789885.1 uncultured beta proteobacterium
GTGTCAACCCCCGCACCGGTGCTGGCTCTCCGGGCAGGGGCCTTCGGAATCCGCCGCTCAATCCGCCGCAGAATCCGCCAACTCTCCTGTCCGCCGCGCGTGCCACGCCTTGAGATTGCGCCGCCCGGCCTCGCCACATCGGGCTTTGCCTTCCGGCGTGCGCGGTCCGGTGCTCCAGCCGCCGTGCCAGCGACACAGGAGGCGACCATTCTTGCAGCGGCGAACCTCCAGCCTGACGCCACACGGCAGACCGCGCCGGTTCGTCGCCTGACACAGGCCGTTCGGGAATAGCTTTCGCAGTGGTGTTCCGGCCATAGGAGTCTATTGCGCGCGCGGGCTCAAGCCGATCTGCGTAGCCTGGGCGTTCTCCCCGCGCTACTTCACCCACTGGTACAGGGGCTTTCCCTTGTCCACGATGTGAACCGTGTAGAGCCTCAGGGGCTGATCGCCGACTACCTTAAAACCTGCATGAGGCACGTCGCGCAGGTTGGTCGATGATCCGCCAGTCTGGAGCATTATCGGGTCCTTTCCCGGAACTGCGATGAGGGCGCCCTGGATAACGTAGATTGTCTCAATGCCGTGATGCGAATGTCTGGGCAGTTCCTCACCGGGCTTGACTTCGGTGATCGAAGTGATGACCTCGATCCCGGGCGCCCCGGACAGATCATCCCGTCGTATCTCTTTGCGGCTCTGAGAGTCCTGAGCGAGCGTGGGTAGACTTACCAATGCAGCGACGATGGATGCACCTACGAGAGACGCGCGAGCCGACTTCATCTTGGTTTCCTCCCTTTACATGGGAACAATAGAGTAGGACATCGACCCTGGAGCGCGTTTTCGCGTGCATGATACCGGCATTGCTCGCGGCGCCGAGTCGCCGGCGGTCCGTCGCGCGCTACCGCGTCAGTAGGCGGCGGCGCTTCGCGAGACTCGCGCCGAATGCACGTTCGCTCCCGCGGATCTCGGGGCGGGCGCCAGGATGCGGCTTTGGGGCCGATACCTGCCCAACCGGGAGGTTATCTAATGACCTCGCACCGCCACTCCTGAACCGTAGCCCCCTCACCCTCGCGCTCAAATCCGCCGGCAGCACGTCACGGTTGCTGTGTTTGAACCCCAGCCCGTCACCTGAGCGTTGCGCTTGCATTTGTTCACGCATCGTGACTCTTTGTCACAGTCGGGATCATCATCTTGGTCCGTAATGCGGGGGTTCTCGGTTCAGCGTCGCGCAGATCATTAAATGAAAAAATTCAAAGGATCGGTATACGTCGTCTTTCCCGCTGCGCTCCTCGATGGTTGGGAAGTCCTAAAAGAGCCCAGCGACGAATCAGTGGGCTTCGCCACGCGAGACGAGGCCATTGCCTACGCGAAAGCGCAAGACCGCTTGGACGGCGGGGCGACGATCTGGTTCGAGAACTGGTACGGCGATAGAGAGCGCTGCTTGGAAGTGCTACCGCGTGTGGGCGCAATCGCAGGACTCGAATCAATCTTCAGGGGGTTACTGCGCCGACGCTACACGGCTCATTGAACCCGCAATATCCTGCCATCTTGGTTAAGCTGGTCTTCCACTGAGTACCTCGCACCGCCACTCCTGAACCGTAGGCGCTTCGCCCTCACGCTCGAATCCCCGCAGCACCAGCACGCCATTTCCCAGGTTCGTCAGGACCGGCTCGTAGAGCTGCGGCAGTAGCAGCTTCCGGAACGCATCACCTGACCCCAATAGCTGGGCCACGAAGTAGCGCCCATTCTTCAGCGTCAGGTAGTAAGTGCTGAGATCGCCCTCGAACGAAGGGGCGTTAGCGACCTCTCGCCATGGGAGTCTCCGGCCGCGGCGGCGCAACGGATAGACGCGGCAGCGCAAGGATCTGCTGGGCCATTGCTGTAAATATTGCCAGTATACCGCGGGCTTGGCGCGTAGCAGTCTGACCGCGGCGATTGTCCCGTCGCTCCCGGTCGCGCCTGAGTGAAGCGGACCTTCCCGGACTTCGCGTTACGGCCATTACCTGACGTTCGCGTCTAGCTTTGACCACGCCCTTCAGGTGCTCGCGACGGGGCGACAAGACTCATCTCCGTTGAATGGCTCCCTCAGCAGATAACTTGTTCCAAGTCAACCTGCGAATCTCCGGGGCCGCTAAACTTAAAATTTGCACGGTAGCTAGTAAACAATCTCACTCGCTTGCGAGAAATGGAGTCGACCATGTTCAACAACGGAACAAGGGTGCTTCGTTTAGCTATAGGTGGCGCCGTGTTCGCACTGGTCGCCTTTTTGGCTATCGGGATCGCCTCAGCACAGGGGGTTCCCCGCTCGTGGGTCGCCTCGCCCGACGTGTACAAGGTGGTTGCGGAGAACGACCAGTATCTTGTCATCGAGGTCACCTGGAAACCTGGGCAGCGCGACCAGTTACATTCTCATCCTGTCTCTGCTACCTATTGGCTCACCGATTGCACGAGGCGCATTTACGCGGCTGATGGCACGGTCCTATCGCAGGGCACACGGCTCGCGGGGTCCGCCTTCGTGCAACCAGCGATTCCTGCGCACACGTTTGAGAACACTGGCAAGTCGGACTGCAAGCTCATTATGTTCGAGCCGAAGTAGTTGTGACTTCGCATTCGAAACGGCAGCATTAGCCAGTAGCGTTGCGAGGCTGAGGTCTAAGGTGCGCGATAAGCGGACGGTCGCGGGCAAGCCCGGGGCCTCCGCACATCTCTAACGCGGGTGCGCCTCAGAACGTCCGCGTCGGAGTCTGCGGTGAACGTCGGCTCAGGGTCTTTACCTAACTCTGTGACATCAGAACAGCTCAGCTTGCTGCCAGCACGAAGCGATAATGAGGCTGCGTCGCTGGGCCGATTTGAGCTTGCCACGGGTGGTGTGTTGGAGCTCGGCGAATGTGTCGGGACAGAAGTTCGCCAGCGCGTGGCGCTTGAGCCAGCTCCAGAGGAATTCGACCGGATTGAGCTCCGGGGCATAGCCGGGCAGGAAGTGGAGCTGAATCCGGCCTGCCGTGGAAGCGACGTAGTCGCGTACCAAGTGGCTGCGATGCGGCCGGGAGCTATCCCAGAGGATAAGCAGCGGGCGGCGCAAGTGAGCGAGGAGCGCCTTGAGAAACTCGACGACTTGCTCTTTGGCGATGCTGCCTTCGTGCAGGCGAAAGCACATCCCGGTGAAGTGCATGCCGGCAATGAGCGAGAGCTGATGCCAGTTGAAGTGAAACTGCACCACGGGCGTTTCGCCTTTGACCGCCCAGGTGCGCACCCGCGTCGGCCGCTCCGAGACGCCGGACTCGTCGATGAAGAGGATCAGTCTTCCTTGGCGAGCGGCGTTTTTTTTAGCCCCGGCCAGGTGCGCTTGCGCCAGTGCTCGATGGCCGCGGCGTCGCGTTCCAAGGCACGTCGATCGGGCTTCTGGTTGGACAAGCCCAGCTGCCCGAGCAAGCGCCAGACGTGGACCTCGCTGTACCGCACGCCGAATTCGCGTTCGATCAACAACCGTACCCGCTTGAGCGTCCACAGCGCTGTGGCGAAGCCGTGTGCCGTGGCGCCCTCGAGCAGCGCCACATATAGGCGTGACAACTCCGCCGCGCCCAGCTGCGATGGCCGCCCGCCCTTGCTCATATCGCGCAGCGCCTCGATGCCGCCAACGTTGAGCACATCGCGCCAGCGGTACACCGTTTGCCGCGGTGCACCTACCAAGCGGGCCACTTCTGGCGGGCTCTTGCCAGCGAGCAGCAGCCGACCGGCACGCACCCGTCGCTTGACCGCCTCCTCCGGTTTGCTCTTTGCCATGCGTTCCCCTCGATATCGTAACGACATCGCAATAACGCATGACGAGCAAATCAGTTGTCACGAGGTTAGGTAATTCTCAATAGCTTGCGAGCGTAATTCGCGTGAGCGGACTGCCCGACGAATGCGGCGGCGACTGTCCTGCGAGTTTGCTCATGGGTAATGCCCCGCAGTCAATTGTCGGTTGCGCGTTCCCGCGCGGATGGCGAGGGCGGGACGCGGCGGCTCACCCCTTCTTAACCGCAGCCGCGTCGTGCGCAGTTTCGGCTGCGCCCCAGCCGGCAGACGCTGGCCGTAGCTTGCTCATGAACTCAGAAAGCATATCGCGTTGTACCGATTTCTCTACCAGAGGAACAGTAGGCGTCGCAGTGGTTAGTTGACTGGATACCACCGGGGGGTGAACGAGTGGATGGATCTCAGCAACATAATCACATGGGCCGATTTCAAGCATGGTGCAGAACACACAACTACCCTTCGCGCGCGAGAGGTGGCCGGTTGTGGGGTTGAAGGCAAACCGTCCGGACACTGCCGCCGACTGAAGCTTCTGCACGACCTTGGGACGAGCTGCTGCCCAGTGAGTTGGATCGCCCGTGGGATGGGGGGCAAAGATGACATCCGCGTCCAGGGCGGTGCCATCGGGAAGCTTGCCGTAGTCGAGCGTCACCTCCTTCCCTAGCAACTCCGCGACCGGTTCGTCGACTCTTGGATCGCCCTTGGAGAAACTTCCGGTCAGTTCACCGATAAAGGCATTGGCCGTGCTCTGACTGAAAACGAGCAACACGGTTGGCAGACTTTGGAACAAGCTGCGCAGGAAATATTTTCTTGTCGCAAAGCATTCGTGAACAATACCGTCCCGTTCGGCAACTGACATGGCTGGTAGCTGAGGACTCTGCGGGTCGGGCTTGGTTGTCCACTTAGCCGATGGACAGGCAATCATATTGGCGTAGGAGAGATCCTCCCCCACTTTCAAGCTATGCCCGTCGGGCAAATTCATCGCTTTTGCCAGGTCGTCCAATAAAGCCTGATACGCTTCGTACATCTTCTGCTGCTGCAGGTGTGCCTTGATCGCGCGAAAACCGTGTGTGTCGACGGGCACGTTGAGTTCAAAAGCCGAGTCCGGGGGGGCGTCTTGTGCGCTGCCGCCATATTTCGCGTAGTCCTTGGCCGACAGTTCAAGTTTGGCCGTTGAGCGATAGCGAAAATAGTGGGCAAACTGCTTGTAGTCGTCAAAGAGAGGATTCAGCGATCCGCGCGTGGCCGGCCACCAACCAGGCAGATTAGGATTGATACCGACTGACAGAATGGGCGCCTTGCGACAACCGCTTAGCATCTCCGGCACCAAGGGGGCTCGTCCAACGTATTGCAGCTGCTGCTGAATCTTTGGGGCGGGAGGCGGACCGTCGGTCCGGTAGTCGTAGCTGTGGTAGGTGCCCCACTTGCGGAAGTAAGCACAAGGGTGTGGCTTGGAGACCGGTTCTTGCGACACGCGCTGCGCATTGCAAGGCATGACCTCAAAAACCAATTCAACCTCAGCGGGAATGTGCGTATCAGCCATTACAGCCCCGCAATAATCGCCCAGGTGGCCAGTGAGCTCATGATGCTCGTCCAATATCCGAACGACGTGTAGTAGTAGACCGCCCACAGGATCTGCAAGCTTTCCTTCTTAGGTTGATCCTTCAACAATCCGTTGATCTGCGGATCTGAGCAATTGCGTACGATGGCCCAGTCTGGCGTTGGCTTGCCCGAAGCTTTCCTCTCCTCAATGGCAAGACCCAGCACGGCGTCACCCATTTCGACAGCACAGCCCTCTTTCTCGAGGTGGTTCAGCGAGGTTCCGAATTCAAAGTAATCGGTCGTAAGAATTGGATGGAACTTGGGCATCTTCTTGTGATGCTGCACTATCTGGCCATCGAGCCAAATGTCTGGGTTATACGGTCGGGCGGGCTTGGGAAATCCTCCGGCGGGCTTGGTGAAACTGATAGTGGGAGGAATAAATTCCGGAGGCTCCTGAATATTGTCCTTAAAGGCGGCCATCAGGCTTGTTGCGTCGGCAAAGTGAGTGGTAGGGATTTCCCAGTCGCATTTATATGTTTTGTGGTTGAAGGACTCGTTCTTGAATTCATCATGCAGGCGGAATTTCGCGGCGCGAGTAACCACGACATCTCCGAGATCCTGCTGCGCAAAGACTCCGCCGGCGGTGCCGACCGTGAGCAACACATCAGGTTGAGCCTCGTCGATGATCTGATGAAACATGTCTTTCACCGGCAGCGTAGAGGTGCCTGGCGCGGTGGTAGACCGGATGCCGTCCTGATTCAAGTGCAGCTCCGACTTGAAACAAATCACAGTTTTACTCTTGATCTTGGTAACGAAATAACTGCCAAGCCTACGGGCCAGTTTCGCCGGTGCGCCGGCGCGGATGAGGGGGTCAAACGCGGTGAAGTTTCGACTGTAGCGATACCACTGAGCACGGCTGATTCCGGGTGTCAACACATCGGCCAAGGCGTCTTGTTCATCGACTGTCCACGTCACGACCACAACATCTGCTTTTGGCAACGGGGCGGAAGGATCGGGTACTGGATGTATGGGCGCAGGAGTGGGTGCCAAGCCTGTAGGGAATGCTATTACGGGCTTGGCAGCTGCCTGCTTTCCTTTGGCGGCCAACGCTGCAACCGCCGGATGGAGTTCAAGGTCAATGTCTTCGATTCCCGCAGACAACAGGGCTCGCGCTACCTGTTTTTGAAACGTATAGTCGGGCATGGTCCTTCCTTTGCCACCGCAGTTCCTGACGAAACTTAATACAAGCCGGGTAACCCGTTCTTCACGAACTCCGTGAGATTCTTCTCCCGCTCGATCAAGTTCAAGAAGCCATCATCATCGGCCACAGTCAGCGGGTCCAGTTCGAGGGCCTTCAATGGCACCGGTTTCGCTGCTGCAGTGACCTGCCCCTTGGCCGCCACCATTGTGAAGTCCGTCGATCGGAAGGTGTGGGCGAACGTCCAATCCGGTGGGTCCTAGTCTTGAGTGATATGGCAGCAACATCGGGGTCTTCGGTTTTCTGTTCCAGGTAGACGATGCGCTTTTCGCCCCCAAAAGTGAGCGATTGTCCCTTTCCCGCGCCCAGCGGCTGCATCAAATCCGGAGCACCATAGCGCGCAATTCCATTGATAAGTACCAGGCGAACCGAATCCTCCTTCGCTCTTACCCGCGCACCGTAGGCGTCCTTAGGTCTCGCATCAATAACCAGCAGATCCGCGCGTTTGTCCGCCTCTACAAGCCACCTCGAGCCGGACGGGAAAATGCGGCGAGCTCCACCATGAACTCGGGCCGCCGCGTTTCCGACCGGCTGCACTATCCTCGCGGAAATCCTACGTGCGGCGAGAGAAACCAGTCAATAAGCCGGTCGCCCTAGGTCGATCACACGGTCCGACGAACTGGGTAGATTCGTAATACCGGCACGTCGGAGATCCCCATGGTTCGTCGCTGCCCCCGCCATCCGATGTTTAGGGGCCGCCACTTCGACCAGGAGATCATCATCCTGTGTGTGCGCTGGTACGTGACCTACAAGCTCTTTAGCCGAGACTGCGCCGCCATGATGCTCGAGCGCGGCATCCGTGTCGCACCGAGTACGGTCTTTCGTTGGGTCCAGCGTTATGTGCTCAAATTCGAGAAGCGTCGCAGTCGATTCTCTCGTCCGGCCGGCTGTTCCTGGCGCGTTGACGAGACCTACATCTCGGTCAAGGGTCAGTGCTAGCTATATCGAGCGGTCGACAAACGGGGACGTACCGTCGACTTCCTCATGCGCCAAGACCGCGGCATCGCTGCCGCCCAGGTGTGGGTGGCGAATTCCTAGTATGAGCGAATCCGCCTGTGCGGTGCAGTCTTGCGTGGGACGGTGGCGATGTTTACGGTTCGCCCCGTGCAAGATCTGCTCATCCTGGCCATCCACCTGCTCGTCACTTTCGCAAACTCCTGCGTCCCGGTGGCATCCGCGCCGTCGCCGCGGAATCTCTTCTCCTCAAACATCAGCTTCTGATCAGTAATCGGTCCAGACAGAGAGCGCCGAATCTGACTACGCTCGATCGCATCCTGATCGCGCTGACCACGCGGTTCGTGAATCCCCACCGGATTCCAAAACTTGGCGTGCTCATCAGGCCGGCAACGCTGTTCAGGTTCCACAAAGCCTTGGTGGATCGGAAGTACCGCTTGCTCTTTTCCTCTCGCTGCCGTGACCGCAAACCCGGCCCCAAGGGTCCCTCGGCAGAACTCATCGCGGCGATCATTGAGCTGAAGCGCCACAACCCCCGGTTCGGCTGTGTGCGCGTCGCCCAGCAGATCTCTCATACCTTCGGCGTTGACATCGATAAAGATGTCGTGCGCCGCGTGCTCGCGAACCACTACCGGCCAGGCGACTCCGGAACCAATGGCCCCTCTTGGCTGACTTTCATCGCCCAGACCAAGGACAGCCTCTGGAGATTCTATGGTTCATGTCAAGGCCTTCGTGAGCCGTTCCGGGTCGAACGCGGTCTTGTGGGTGTAGATCGACCAAGCGGTACGCGCGATGCGGCGTGCGAGGACGACCAAAGCTGCGGTGGTGGATAGCCCTCGTGCTCGATAGTGCTTGTACAGGGGCTTCCAGGTCTTGGTTTTCGCCGCCGCCATGGCGGCGAGGTAGAGCAGCCGGCGCAGTTCGCTCGGTCCGCGCTTGGACAGGCGGCGCCGGCCGCGATGCTGCCCGGACTCATCGGGGCGCGGATCCAAGCCGGTGAAGGCCACAAAGGCATCGGCACTGCTGAATGGAACTCGCTCGAGCGTGTTGAGCACACTGCTGCCGACCACGGCGCCCACGCCGGTGATCTTGCGCAGGCGCGCGTAGTGCTGCTTGCGCTCCTCACTCGCTTCGATGAGCGCCTTGACGCTCGCGTCGATGCGTGCGAGGAGTTTGTCCAATCGTTGCCTTAGCGCCTTGAGCTCGGCGGCAAATCCCTTCAGGCCCTTGAACGACTGGGTGAGGGCAGCCCGGATGCGGCTGACCTTAGCGCGCCGTTTGAGCAGTCGGTCGATCTGGCGCTGCTCGGGGGTGGGCGGGATCCACGAGTGGAGTTTCTCGTGTTCACGGGCGATCAGGCGGGCGATGAGCTCGGCATCCACCCGATCGGTCTTGCCGCGCAGCCCCATCGCCTTGGCATAGTGGCGGGTGTCCTTGGGATTGAGCACATAGACCACGAAGCCCAGCTTGTGGGCGAGCTCGGCCAGCAGCTCGTGGTAGCTGCCAGTCGATTCCATTCCGATGCGGCTGCCCGCGGGCAGGTCTTTGAGGAAAGCGAGCAACGCGGCGCGCTGGTTGTGGATCTTGCGCGTGGCGAACCTTCCTTCGGCGCACGCCATCACGATCTCGTCCTTGCCAACATCGGCGCCGATATTGAGCGCCACGGATGGGGTTTGCATGGTGTCCCTCCAATGATTACGCTTTCGGTTGCTGGGGTGGAACACACACCGGCGTGAGCTTGCGGTCAAATCGGCGGTCGCATGCCGCTAGATTCTTCATCGACGCTGGGTGGTGTGGGTGGGGGAGTTCTCCAGAAGTCTGTCCCTCTGGGGAGGGCAGATGCCTAGACCGGCCCCGCCACCCCGGCCTCTTCACTGTTGCACAGAAGGCAGCCGAAAACACCATCGGTTCGCACCACAACCTCGAGCATCGCCGATCCAAGGGCTGTGGACTTGTGGACAGTTCGCCGGCAACCCCGCCGGCGAACCGGGGCGCTTGCCGTGGATAACGATGAAGCCGTTATCCACCGCGCACCCCTCTGCCCACAGGGTCCACAGCCCTCATCATCTTCAAATGGAAACCCACTGAAGAAAGCATACAAGCCTGGACCTATTCCGCTGCGAATCGATCTTCCTGCGCAGTCACTGGGTGCTGGTAGTTATGGACGTGTTCACCCGCCGCATCATCGGTTTTGGCGTCGAGCGTGAATGTAGCGACGGCGTCTTGGTATCTCGGATGTTCAACCACGCCGTCTCTGGCCAGCCCCTACCGAAACACGTCAGCACCGACCACGACCCGCTGTTTCGATTCCACCGCTGGTTCGCCAACCTGCGCGTGCTCGAGATCGAGGAAATTAAGTCTGTTCCGTGCGCTCCGGTCTCCCACTCCTTCGTTGAGCGGCTGATCGGCACGATCCGGCGTGAGTACCTGGATCGGATGTTTTTCTGGAACTCAGTGGACCTGAAGCGCAAGCTGGGAGAATTCAAAGACCATTACAACGCTGATCGCGTTCATCGCGCGCTCGCCGGCTCCACGCCGACCTACCGCGCGGGCGCACCCTCCCCCGCTCCTGCTGGGCTTGATCACTACGCTTGGCGGCAGCATTGTCGTGGGCTGTTTCAGACCCCGATCGCCGCTTGAACATCAATTCGCCACCCACAGGTCGTGCGGCTGAAGCCACTAGAACGAAGCGGCTGTAGGGATTGCCGGACGCGGCACGAATGACGGCTTATGGCCCGATCAGCGACCGTCAGCCGAAGGGCTCAAGTCGACCGTTGCTGCCTGTCGCATTCGTGAAAGCTGACATTCGCCAGGTTCGCTGACGAGGCGCGCCCGTCGGTCGCCGCCTCAATTGCCATCGCACCGACATGGCTAGGAAGGACGGGTTGCCATGGGGGCAACTTTTCGGGGAGTGAGCGGATCGTTGACAGACCCTTTCATGACCATCGCGGCTCCGGCCCGGCATTTTCGGCGCAAGCGCGGCCGCCACAGCCCTCGCCAACGTTGCGGCCGGCCTTGGCCGCCTTCAGCGCGACCGGCATCCGTCGGTGGAAATCAGAATGTGTTTGAACATCGATTCTCGCGGCGCTCACGCCGCCTTTGCCGCTGCCGCCAGCTCGGCGGCCAGCCGCTCCTCGGTCTGCGCGACGTGGCGCGTGACCGCAACGAAGCTGTCCGGGTTGAGGGAGATCGAATCGATGCCCTGCTCCACCAGGAAGCCCGCGAACTCCGGGTAGTTGCTCGGCGCCTGGCCGCAGATGCCGATCTTGATGCCGGCGGCGTGCGCCTTAACGATCGCCTCCGCCACGATGCGCTTCACCGCCTCGTTGCGCTCGTCGAAGAGCCGCGCCAGATCGGCGGAGTCGCGGTCGACGCCGAGCACGAGCTGGGTGAGGTCGTTCGAGCCGATCGAGAAGCCGTCGAAGCGGCGCGCGAACTGCTCGGCGAGGATCACGTTCGAAGGCACCTCGCACATCATGTAGACTTGCAGCCCATCCGCGCCGCGTCTGAGGCCGTTCTCGGCCATCACAGCGAGCACGCGGTCGGCCTCCTCCGGCGTGCGGCAGAACGGGACCATTATGATCACATTGGAGAAGCCGATTTCAGTGCGCACCTTCGCGAGCGCACGGCACTCCAGCGCGAAGCCGGCACGGTAGCGCTCGTCGTAGTATCGAGAGGCGCCGCGCCAGCCGAGCATGGGATTCTCTTCCTTTGGCTCGAACGCCTCGCCGCCAAGAAGATGCGCGTACTCGTTGGTCTTGAAGTCGCTCAGGCGCACGATCACCGGGTGCGGATGGAACGGCGCGGCGAGCTTGGCCACGCCGAGGGCCAGCGTATCGACAAAATAGTCCGCCGGGTCGGCGTAGCCGCGCGTGAGATCCTCGATCTCGCGCCGCGACGCCGGATCGGCGACACGCGCGGGCTCGAGGAGCGCCATGGGATGGACGCGAACGAAGTTGCTCACGATGAATTCGAGCCGCGCGAGGCCGACGCCCTTTGCCGGCAGCCGCCACCAGCGGAAAGCAGCGCCCGGGCTGGCAATGTTGACCATCATCGCGGTGCGCGTCTGCGGAATACCGGCGAGGTCTACTTCCTCCGTCTCGAAGGGAAGGATGCCCTCGTACACCGCGCCCTGCTCGCCCTCGGCACACGACAGCGTCAGCGCGTCGCCGTCGTGCAGGAGCTCGGTGCCGCGCCGGGTGCCCACGATCGCCGCGACGCCGAGCTCGCGGCTCACAATTGCCGCGTGGCTCGTGGTGCCGCCGTGATCGGTAATGATGCCTGCGGCGCGCTTCATGATCGGCACCCAGTCGGGATCGGTCATCTCGGTGACGAGAATCGCCCCTTCGCGGAAGCGTCCGATGTCCTCCGCGCTGCGGATGACACAGGCGGCGCCGGCCGCAATCGCCTCGCCGATCGCCGAGCCCGTGAGCAGTCGCTTTCCGCGGGCCTTCAGCCGGTAGGCTTTGAGCGTGTCGGCGCGGCGCGCCGACACGACCGTTTCCGGGCGCGCCTGCACCATGTAGAGGTCGCCGGTCTCGCCGTCCTTGGCCCACTCCATGTCCATCGCGCGGCCGTAGTGCGCCTCCACGGTGACGGCCCAACGGCCGAGCTGCAGGATCTCGTCATCGCTCAGGACGAAGGACCGCCGCTCTTTCTGCGTGGTTTCCGTCGTCAGCGTGCGCGCGCTCCCGCCGCTGGCATACACCATCTTGCGTTCCTTGGCGCCGAGCGTCTTCTCGATGATCGGACGGAGCCCGGCATCCGTGAGCAGCGGCTTGAATACGGTGTACTTGTCAGGGTCGACGGAGCCCTGCACGACCGTCTCGCCCAGCCCCCAGGCAGCGTTGATGACTGCGGCCCGCGGAAAGCCGCTCTCGGTGTCGATCGAGAACATGACGCCGGAACCGGAGAGGTCCGAGCGCACCATGCGCTGCACACCGATCGAGAGCGCGACCTCCAGATGATCGAACCCCTTCGTCTCGCGGTAGGAGATGGCGCGGTCGGTGAACAGCGACGCATAGCAGCGCCGGCAAGCTTCGAGCAGCTCCCGCTCGCCACGCACGTTGAGGAACGTCTCCTGCTGCCCGGCGAAGCTCGCCTCGGGCAGGTCTTCGGCGGTGGCGCTGGAGCGCACGGCAACGCTCGCTTCGCCGGAGCTACTGCGGCGCGAGAGCTCTTTGTAGGCGTCGCAGATGCCCTGCGCGATTGCTGGCGGGAACTCCCCGTCGAGGAACAGGCGCCGTGCGGCCTCGCCAGTCTCGTGCAGCGTGGCAGCGCCGCACTTGAGCGCTTGCATCCGCGCCGCAAGCGCGCTGCCGATGCCGTTCGCCTCGATGTACGAGCGGTAGGCCGCGGCGGTGGTCGCGAATCCTTCGGGCACCCGCACGCCCTGCGGGGCGAGCCGCTGGACCATTTCGCCGAGCGAGGCATTCTTGCCGCCGACGCGGCCGACATCGCCCTTGCCGAGCGTCTCGAACCAGGCGATGAATGGGTTGGGGGAAGGCTGTGCACCCATGACAATCTCCTCGGTATTCGTTGAACAGGGATCCTACCCATCGTGCATCCGCTAGGGCGGCGCTGGTTGACCCTCGTCAAGCCCAGCGTTCGCGCTCGCTACACGTACCGCGTCCGCCGAATTTCGCAGGCGGGAGAGCTCCTCTTCCTCCAGCGGGATCGGGAGCACCCGCCGGATCCCGGAACGATCGATGATCGCACGCAGGCTGAGGCACACGCCGCGGATGCCGTACTGCCCCTCGATGAGCGCCGAGACCGTGAGCACCGACGCTTCATCGCGCACCACCGCCTCGATGATCCGGATAAGCGCTGCGGCGATCGCAAAGTTGGTGGCGCCCTTGCGGCGGATGATCTCGTAGGCGGCATCGCGTACGCGCGCGGCGATGGCCGTCATTGAACTTAGCCCGTTTCAGTGGACGCCAACGGTGAGGGCGTAGAGTTTTCCACGGCCGGGCGCGTGCGGCGCCTCACACGCACGCGCACGTGCCCGGCGGTGGGAAACTCGGACCATCGTCAGGCCGCCTCCTTCGCCGCGAAGCGGCGCTCGAATTCGCGCGGCGACACGTAGCCGAGGGAAGAGTGACGGCGACGCGGATTGTAAAAGGTCTCGACGTAGGAAAAGACCTCCGAGCGCGCCTGGATGCGCGTAGCGTAGCGCCGCCCGTTCACCCGTTCTACCTTCAGCGTCTTGAACCAGCTCTCCATCGGCGCATTGTCGTAGCAATCGCCCTTGCGGCTCATCGAGCAGACCATCCCGTACTGCTGCAGCAGCTTCTGGTAGTCGTGAGTGCAATACACCGAGCCGCGGTCGCTATGGTGAACCAGACCGCGCGGCGGCCGACGCTGGAAGTAGGCCATCCCCAGGGCCGCAATGGCGAGATGCCGGTCGTTTCGCTCACTCATCGCCCAGCCGACGATGAGTCGCGAGTACAGGTCGAGCACGCAGGCGAGGTACAGCCAGCCCTCGTCGGTCCAGATATAGGTCACGTCGGTGAGCCACACCTGGTCGGGCCGCTCGGCCACGAAGTTCTGCTCGAGCCGATTGGGCGCCACCGGCAGCTTGTGCCGCGAGTCGGTGGTGGCGCGAAACTTCCGTCTATGCCGCGCCGCGATCCCGTGCTTGTTCATCAGACGCCGAACCCGGTTCAAACTCACCACGTTGCCCTGTTCGCGCAGCTCCTCGTGCACCCGCGGGCTGCCATAGTTGCCGTCGCTGGCCAAGTGGATGGCGCGGATCTCGCCGAGCAGACGCGCGTTCTCCCGCTCCCGTGGCGAGGGCCCACGTCCACGCCAGGCGTGGTAGCCGCTACGCGACACCTCGAGCAGCTCGCACATCCTCGGCACCGGGTAGCGCGCTCGATGCGCATCGATAAAGGCATACCTCACAGCGCATCCTTCGCGAAGTATGCCGCCGCCTTTCGCAGGATCTCGCGCTCCATCTTCAGCCGCGCGTTCTCCGCCCGCAGCCGCGAAACCTCCGCCTCCAGATCGGTCACCGGATGCCCCGCCGGCCCCTGCACGACCTTGCCCGCGCGCGCCGCGCGCACCCAGTTGGCCAGGCTCTTGGCCGGCAAATCCAGTCGCCGCGCCGCCTCCGTGAGGCCCACCTTCTCGTCCAACACCAATTTCACGGCCTCGGCCCGGAACTCAGCCGTGTACCGCCGTTTCGGAATCCTTTGCATCTGACACCTCCATTTGCGATCGTAAAAACCTCAAACGTTGGTGTCCACTTTTTCGGGCGAAGTCCAATCGGCCACTTGACAACCGGCCACCGCAGCACCCGATGTTCCTCTCACTGTTGCAGCTTCCTCTAATGAACGTCCATTGACGCGACTCAAAATCGATCGCCGTCGCCTTGGACATCATGTAAAAAACCAGTTTGCAAGCGGGGACGTGGCGACGCAGCGTTCCTACGTCCTGAGCGGGCGGGTGTCCGGCGCTAACTTCTCTGGCTGGATTTGGCGTCGCAATCAGCAAGATCGAAAAGGAGGCGCAACATGGCCTGGGAATTTAGCTGGACTATCGGCGTCATTATCGTTCTTGGACTTCTCTTCTTGTTCTCTGCAATTTGGATCTTCCGGGAGTACGAGCGCGGCGTCGTCTTTACCTTGGGCCGCTTCTGGAAGGTTAAGGGACCGGGCCTGGTGATCATAGTCCCCGGCATCCAGCAGGTGGTGAGGGTGGATCTTCGCACCGTGGTTCTGGAGGTGCCAACCCAGGACGTGATCTCGCGCGACAACGTGTCTGTGAAAGTCAGCGCCGTGGTGTATTTGCGCGTCATCGATGCGGAAAAGGCCATCATCCAGGTGGCGGACTACCTCAACGCCACAAGTCAACTGGCGCAGACCATGCTGCGATCGGTGCTGGGCAAACACCAATTGGACGATATGCTGGCGGAGCGGGAGAAGCTGAACCTCGACATCCAGCAGGCTCTGGATACGCAAACTGACTCATGGGGTATCAAGGTCGCCAACGTCGAGATCAAGCAGGTCGACCTGACCGAATCCATGATACGGGCAATCGCGAGGCAGGCGGAGGCGGAACGCGAGCGGCGCGCAAAAGTGATTCACGCCGAGGGAGAATTGCAGGCATCGGAAAAGCTATTCCAGGCAGCCAAAGTATTGGCTCAGGAGCCGCAGGCGATTCAGTTGCGCTATTTGGAAACGCTAACGGTTATCGGCGCAGACAAGAATACCACCATCGTCTTCCCTCTTCCGCTCGATCTGGTGACTCCGTTCCTAGGAAAACTTAGATCGGCATGATTCAAAACAGTGTGACGATGCCACAAGGTGCTCGAATGCGGACCAAGGTGATTTCCTGGGCCCTTGTATCGTGGATTTTGCGTCTGTTTGTGAGAGGTGGCCCCACTCGTTTAGACACCTTTCCGAGCGGCGTTAGGTGATGAACTGCAGCACAGGGTTATCCATGGCGCCGCGCGCGGGGCGCTCGATACGTCAACACGTGCGCGGCGCGGTGGATAACCCGTGTTCATCATTAGGCAGCCTCCTCGGCTCTCGGGTTGCTAAGTACACCTGTGGTCCGCAAATACTCGATCGACGCTGCTCTGACCGTCTTAATGACTGGGGAATCCGCTATGGCATGATCGGCGGGTGATTGCGCTACTCGACGTTGCCGGTCAATTGCTGGCAGACGTGCTGCGGTTGGCCATGGTGGCGCTGCGGCCCACGCGGATCGTCGCCGCCGAGAACCCGTTCCTGCGCCGGCAACCCGCGATGTATGTGGAGCGCGGCGTGAAGCCGCGGCGCCCGGATGTAGCGACCCGCGTGAGTCTTGCACTGTTTTCCAGACTTTTCGAATGGCGTACTTCGTTAGTCGTGGTGCGCCCCGAAACACTCATCCGCTGGCATCGCGTGGGCTTTCGGCTGCTGTGGCGCTGGAAGTCGCGCCCTGGACGGCCCGCTATCCCGCTCGAACTGCGCCAGCTGATCCGATGCGTGGTCGCCGAGAACCCGCTGTGGGGCGAGGAGCGCATCGCCAACGAGCTGCTGCTCAAGCTCGGGCTTGGGGGCTCGCAATGAACGGTACGGAAATACATGCCGTTACGACCGCGTTAGAGCGGCCGCGAGTGTTCCTCCCGGGCGCCGTATGGGCCCGTTCTTCTTGCGCTGCTGGAAAGTGTCGTTGCTGCCGGAGGTCTGGGCCGCTCGCTTGGCCCCCTTTGGCGCTAGACGCGCGGCACGAATATGCCGCGTCCGTGCAGCTTCCCGCGATCGAGGTCGTCCATCGCGTCGTTGGCGGCATCGAGCGGGTAGACGCGCGTCTCCAGCGTGACCCGGCCCTCGGCGGTGAGCGTCATCAGCTCGGCGAGATCGTTGTAGGTGCCGACCAGGTTGCCGAGGAAGTTGATCTCCTGCGAGATGATGTCGATCGCAGGCACCTTGAGCACGCCGCCGTACCCGATGACGTAATAGGTGCCCGCTCGACGCAGCATGGCGATCCCGTCCTCGATCGCGCCCCCCTCGCCGACGAAATCGATCACCGCCTCACAGCCGGCCCCGCCGGTGATGTCCTTGACGCGCTTCACCTGGGTGCCGTCGGCGAGGACAGTGTGGTCCGCACCGCACTTCTTCGCCAGCTCAAGCGCACCTTCGGACCGATCGACTACGATCACCCGGGCTGCGGTCAGCGCCTTGAGCGACTGCACGCCGATGTGGCCGAGGCCGCCTGCGCCGATCACCACGGCGTTGGTGCCGGGAAAGAGTATCGGCACGGACTTCTTGACCGCGTGATAGGCGGTGAGGCCGGCGTCGGCCAACGCCGCCACGTCCTGCGGGCGAACCTTGGGATCGAGCTTGACGACCGAGCGCGCGCCGGTCTTGAGCAGCTCGGCGAAGCCCCCGTCAGTGTCGATGCCGGGGAACGCACCGCGGCTGCAATGCATGTCGTCGCCGGCGCGGCAGTGCCGACAGAAGCCGCACGAGATCAGCGGGTGGACGATGACCGTGTCGCCCACCGCGACGTGCTCGACCGCTGATCCCACCGCGTGCACCCAGCCAGCGTTCTCGTGGCCGAGGATATAGGGGAGCCGGACGTGGGTCTTCTCCTGCCATTGGCCTTCGACGATGTGGAGATCGGTCCGGCACAGTCCGGCTCCGCCGATCCGCACGATGACGTCGAGCGGGCCGCTGATCCTGGGCTCGGCCACTTCATCGACCGACGGCCGCTTGCCGTAGGCGTGCAGGCGCACGGCCTTCATGGCTATTTCTTCCGCAGCGTGTAGCGCACGGTCTGGACGCGGATGAGGCCGTCCTTGAACACGAAGGTGTCGATGCCGTCGTCGATCCGCGTGGCCTGGGATTCGGCCGACCATTCGAGGAACAGGATGTCGCCCTCGTAGATCTGGGTTTTCAGGTTCCACTTGGCCTTGGGCACGTCGGCGAGCAGCTTGGTGAACGCCTCCTGGATGCCCTTCTTGCCGCGCAGGACTCCTGCGGGAGTGATGAAGACCGCATCCTCGGTGTAGTCGGATACGATGCCGTCGAGATTGCCCCCGCCGAGGGCCTCGGCGTGGTGTTGGAAGACTTCCTTCGGTGTGCGCGTCGCCATGGCTGTCTCTCCTTACTCGTTTCGGGGGAATGCGTGAGCCGGATGGCCCACGCCAACCGGCTCATACTCCGCGAACTCTCGCGGAGTTCCAGGCGCGAGCATGATGGCGCCTGGGACGGGAGACGGTCTGATTTGAATCAACTGCGGTGCAGTTTGGCGCAGAGCGCGGGTGTTGCGGGTGCGATCCGCAGCCGTCGCAAGAAGCTGCCTAGCTCGGACGCCTCTTCCGGTCTCTCGCGCGTGGTCATCCGCCGCTTGCGTTCCTCGTCACGTTCCCCGGACCGCCGAACCTTTCGGGGCCGGGAAACGCCCATTGGACTTGAGCCGCCGAGGTCTGCACGGGTAGGCAAGATCCCCGCTCGGAAACCACATCAACACGAGGGGAGGAGCGCCGTGCCCAGCACCCGAACACCCGGTATCACGGTCGATGCCCACGGTCATCGGACGATCAACAAGTAGTATCGCGGCGAGCGGATCTTCCTTCGTCTGGGTCCCGTTGCGCAGGAGGACACCGAGCGTCGGCTTTTGCCGAGATCGAGCGCCTCGAATCAAAGATCGAACGACGCAAGCATGCGCGGCCCCTGTTCTCTGACTGTGCGAAGCGCTTTCTCCTCGAGTCGAAGTACAAGCGCTCTGCCACCGACATCGCAGGGGACTGGGATGCACAGGCTTGCTCGCGCTTTCCTGGTTGCGCTCTGCGTCGTCGCTCTTGCCGGCACCGCTAGAGCTGCGCCGGTCTGGTTCGATCCCGGCGATTACTTCTTCTCGTTCGCGGGATCGATGGGGCCGGGAGATATTGACCGGGTAACTCCAAACGCCCACTCGATCCTCGGCGGGCTCGAACCAGGCAGGGAATGGTTCGCCTGGACCAACGTTGGCTTTCCCGGCGTCGTGCTCTCGTCCTGGCAAGGCTACGACCCCGTCCAGGATCTGTTCCTGGGCTTCCTCGGATCTGATCTCAACTCTTCGCCAATCGATCCACTTGGCCCGGCCATTGGCGGCATCGTGCGACCCGACGGCGGGATCTACGTATGTATCAGTCAGACCGGCGACGAGGACTGCAATCGGACAGGCGGATTCGGCGGGGTCAGCGAGTACACGTTCTTCCTCGCGCTAGCCCCACAGGCTGCCGTGTCGGAACCATCAAGCCTCGCGCTGGTGGCTGCAGCGCTATTGGCCCTCGGCCTATTGCGGCGTAGACCGGCAATGGGTGGCAATCCCGGTAGAGCTTAGAGCGCACGTCGGGCTCACCTTCGCGAGCGGGCACGCATGCGCGGCATGGGCTTGGCGCGGACGAAAAAGCCGCGGTTTGGGCCCTAAACTTCCTCGCGGCCTAGCACCTACCTAGCACCACAAAAAACAAGGGCTACGGACTAGCCGTAACCCTTTGATTATTGGTGCTGCTGGCAGGAATCGAACCTGCGACCTCATGATTACGAATCCGGTGAAACTCACATGGTTATCAGAAGCCTGTCGCAGTCTGTCTAACAAAAGGCCGCGAAACCGACGACGATGAATCAAGAGGATAGAGTCCCTTCTTAGACAGACCGCGCGGCAGCCGTGGGAGCACTTGGCCCCCTGCACCCCATGCAGACTCAGAGGTAAGCCAGATCAAGGGGTTAAGTCGAAACTGTCCCGAATACTTCCCGGTTTCACCTCTATTTGGATCAGTTGGTTGCACCTTTCCCACGATTGGTTCGGGACAGTTCAACGCCTACGGCGCAATGGAATTCGGCTCGGCCGAAAGTGGTGATCGAGTGGTCTTGTCGAGCGCATCCCGCGCCTCTGGTCTCGCCAACATAGCCTCCGACACGATTCGGCACGGTCTGGGCCGCCAATGGCCGCAAGTCGCGATCATGTGTCCGTCAATTCCTGCACAGCGCGCCATGCTTCGTCCATCGCCACGTCCGTATACGCGGCCGCGCCGGCGTCGGCATTCGCAATTGCGATCCGACCGAAGCGCGTGCGCCCGATCTCGGCTGGCGACTGGCCGGGCGCCCAATCCGGATCCCACAGCGGGTTGTATTCATACGCATAGCCGTGCGGCCAGCGATTTACAGTAATCGCTACGATGTCGCGCGCGGGCTGAAAACCGCCCTTTTCGAGGATTCGGGCGAGTTGCTCGCGGATGTTGCGCTCGAAGGTTGAAAACGGCGTAGTGAAAAGCTCCGCGTGCCCCGCGCGGTGCTGCGCGCGGGACGGCAGTCCCGGCTGGTTTGGTGTCCGTGTCATCCGCACCAGGATCGGGGCCGCAGGTGAGATGCGCGGGTTGTAGTCGCCAATTACCGTCGGCTGCTCAAGCTGCATACTGTAGTGATACATACCCGGCGCCGATACGCTACGCACGCCAAGCGCCTTGAAGGCCTCCCAGCTGCGAATGGCGACCGATGTGTAGACAAGCGGCACCTTCACGCCGTAGCGGAGCGCTTCTTTCTGCGTGTCAGGAAGCTCCGGTACGATCCACGGTATCACCATGTTCCAGCACGCCATTACCACGCTTTTGCTGCGCGCGGCGAAGATCTGCTTTTCGCGCGCGTATAGGACTTCCACGTCGCGGGCGTTATCGACCGGAGTCCACCCCTTGTCGCGCGCTCGTCCTTCATGCGCCGGCCCGACGTGCTTCGCGTGAACGACAGTGCTGTTAAGGCGGATGCGTACCGGTGCTTCAGCCCGATCGAGCCGGCTGTAATCGACCTTCGCTGTCACACTATCTTCGGCGGTGCGCCCCGGCAGGGCCGCCGGCACGAGCGCGCGCACAAGCAGCCGAGCGATCGTTGCGTTGCCGTCGGGAAAGTGAAAGTGGTACGGCTCCTTTGGCGTTGCCTCGCCGCGTGCAGTGAAGCTGAGACGTCCCTCGGCGCTCTCATCGAGCTTTAGTCCCGCGAAGCCTGGGAAACCCAGCGCCCAGCATTCAAGCGCGCCAACCGCGTCGATGCCCAGGCCGTATAGGCCATGCGTTCTCGTCTGGTAGAAAGGAATGACCGCTTCGTCGACTTTGACCACCCGTAGCAGAAAGTCCCGGTACGACATGCGTGACAGCCGGTCCTTCTTCTCTGCCGGTGAGAGCCCGTGCATGTAATCGACCGCTTCTTCTTGCAGGCGCAAGATGTCGCGTTGTGCCTTCGGCGGCAATGGCGTCTTCGCCACGAAGTCGGACCACGCCATGGCCGGTTCGCCGGAGACTCCTCGGCCGCCGGGGGTACCGACGATTAGGCGGTCTTCACCGAATGTCTCCTTGTCGAAGAAGTGCGCAGCTTGCAGACCTTGAAACGCCCTGCCATTCGCAGCCTTCGCAGCGCTGGCGTTGAGCACCGACGGTTCGATCCCGAGGTCCGCCATCAGCGCGCGCGCCCGCTTGCTGTAGGGGAACGGTGAGTCAATTGCAGCGGTGCCGCCATTCGCGATCCAGAGCTCACCCGCTACGCGGAACTCATTGCGCTTTGCATGGCCGCCGAAGTCGTCGTGGTTGTCGAGGATCAGGACGCGTGCATCGGGGCCCGCTCGGGCACGGTAGAAGTAGGCAGCTGCGAGTCCGCTAATGCCACCGCCGACGACGATTAGGTCGTATGCCTCTTTGGTGTCGATCGGCGTTCCGAGGGTATTCCAGAACGTGCCATTTAGGAGTTCGTGCGCTACCTCGAACGAGCCGTCGTGGCTGCCACGCATCCCGGTTAGAGCCGGTGGATAGTAGTCCGGCGTCTCCTGCGCCACTTGCGTGGCGGAGGCTAGCCGCCATCCGCCTGTCATCACGCCGCCGAACCCGATTGCCAAGCCGTTCAGAAAGTCGCGGCGCGAGATTGGACGGCTCATCCCAAGTTCGCGGTCGTACTTGTTCATTCTCCCTGTGCTTCGCAAAAATCAGATCAGCCGGCAACCGCCACCAAGGAGTACTCGTGATGCAGCCCGCCCAGCTCCGGTTTCGCCAGCACGACGAAGCACTCGCGAATGCGATGTCGAGACGTCCTTGATCGATCAGTCTGGAACCACGGCTTTCTGCCCGCTGCGACTGAGAGCGTCGGCAACGAAGCCGCTTCGCTTCATCTCGTCGATGAACGATTGCAGATAATGCGCACCTGCCTGGCGGCCCTTCAGCGTTCCCATCGCCTGCGGGATCGCCATGAAGCGCCCTTGCATCACGCGCAGACCCGGGCGGCGCTTCGCGAAACCTTCGAGAGCGTCGCGCACGCCGGCGACTGCGTCGATACCTTCGCCAATGAACGCCGAGAAAGTCTCCGCAGCGGTCGCGCGCGGCTCCAACCGCGCGAGCTTGACGTGACGCGACAGGTACAGATCCAGCGCGCTGCCCTTGGCGACGGCGATGCGCGCCCCGTCGCGATCGACATCGCCGACGTCCTTCAACGGCGAATCGTCACGAACCAGATATGTGCCATCAATCTCCACGTACGGCGACGTGAACAAGACCTCCTCGGCGCGCGCGGGATCGGCGGCAAGGGACGCAACGTCCCACGCCTGCGCATTGATCGCTGCGAACAGCTTGCCGGCGTTATCGAAGCTCACGAACTGGACCTTCACGCCCAGCCGCTTGCCCAGCTCGCGCGCCAAGTCGACGGAAACGCCGCGAGGCTCGCCGGACGCCTCGTCGCGCTGTGCGAGAACAGCATTGCCGATATTGACTCCAGCGCGTAACACACCGGTCGGGGCCAGGTCCTTCAGCACGTCGGCACTCACTTTGCCTATCGTCATGTTGTCGCTCCTTGCGCTACACAGTATGCCCATGAGACGTCGCACATGCGCCGTGCCAAGAGAGGTGCATCGTCCACCTGCCTCTTCTGCAAAGCCCGAGACCGAGAAATGCCGGGAACGTCAGCGTCTGTGCATCTGTCTTTGGACACGCCTGCGCATACATAAGACACTCCAACACTTGCCTACACGCTTGTCGAGGCCCAGACCGCGGCAGGATTGCCAATCTAACGGGCAACAGATGCAACAAAACCCCCGCCGCCGAAGTGCCAGTCCTGTCTACTCCTGGAACACTCCCTCAGAGGATCAGCCGCCGCCACCGGAGCGCGAAAAACTCTCGAGCTAGAGGTGCCGAGGGTCCACGGCGAGCGTCATTCGATCGCCTTCACGATGTCCTCGACCACCTTCTTCGCGTCGCCGAAGACCATCATCGTCTTGTCCATGTAGAAGAGCGGGTTGTCGAGCCCGGCGTAGCCGGCGGCCATCGACCGCTTGTTCACCATTACCGTACGCGCCTTGTGCGCCTCGAGGATCGGCATGCCGTAGATCGGGCTCCCCTTCTCCTCGGCGAGCGGGTTCACGACGTCGTTCGCGCCGAGCACGAACGCGATGTCGGTGGTGCCGAAGTCGGAGTTGATGTCCTCCATCTCGAACACCTGGTCGTAGGGCACCTCGGCCTCGGCGAGGAGCACGTTCATGTGGCCGGGCATGCGGCCCGCGACCGGGTGGATCGCATAACGAACGTTGACGCCCTTCGCCGTCAATTTCTGCGCCATTTCTTTCACCGCGTGCTGCGCGCGCGCGACCGCGAGCCCGTAGCCGGGAATGATGACCACGCTCTCGGCGTTGCCGAGCAGAAACGCGACGTCCTCGGCGGAGCCCGACTTCACCTGCTTCTGCTCGCCGCCGGCCGCCGCCGTGCCCTCGGCCGCGCCGAAGCCGCCGAGCAGCACGTTGAAGAACGAGCGGTTCATCGCCCGGCACATGATGTAGGAGAGGATCGCGCCCGAGGAGCCCACCAGCGACCCGGCGATGATCAGCATGAAGTTGTTGAGCGAGAACCCGATCCCGGCCGCGGCCCAGCCGGAGTAGCTGTTCAGCATCGAGATCACCACCGGCATGTCCGCCCCGCCGATCGGGATGATGATCAGCACCCCGAGCACGAACGCGATCGCCGTCATCACGATGAACGGCAGCCACTGGCCCTCCTTGGCCGCGAGGAAGAAGGCGACCCCGAAGCCGATCATCACGACGGCGAGCACCAGGTTCAGGATGTGCTGGCCCTTGAACACCACCGGCGCGCTCGAGAAGAGGCGGAACTTCTTCCCCAGGCCGGCGAGCTTGCCGAAGGCGATCACCGAGCCGGAGAACGTGATCGCGCCGACGAAGGTGCCGATGAAGAGCTCCAGGCGGTTGCCGGTGGGCAGCGGGTCGGGCAGGTTGAACGCCGCCGGGTCGTAGACGATCGCGATCGCGATCAGCACCGCGGCCATCCCGACGAGCGAGTGCATCGCCGCGACCAGCTCGGGCATCTGCGTCATCTCGACGCGACGCGCGACCACCGCGCCGATCGACCCGCCGATCAGGATCGCAACCAGGATGAGGTCGATGCGGCGCGTGATCGCCAGCGTCGTCAGCACCGCGATCAGCATGCCCGCGATGCCGAACCAGTTGCCGCGGCGCGCCGACACCGGGTTCGAGAGCCCCTTCAGGGCGAGGATGAAGAGGACGCTGGCGGCGAGATACCAGAGCGCGACTTGGCTGGCGGACATGGGTCAGGCCTTCGTCGCCGCTTTCGGCTCTTTGCGCTTGAACATCTCGAGCATCCGGCGCGTCACCAGGAAGCCGCCGAAGGTGTTGATCGCCACCAGCCCGACCGCCACCGCGCCGAGGATCGAGCCGAAGTCGAGCTCGCCCGGCCCGGCGGCGAGGATTGCGCCGACCATGATCACCGAGCTGATCGCATTGGTGACGCTCATCAGCGGCGTGTGCAGCGCCGGGGTGACGCCCCAGACCACGTGGTAGCCCACGAACACCGCCAGGACGAACACGGTGAGGTTGATGACGGTCGGGTCGATGGTTCCGCTCATGGCTGCTCAGCCCTTCTTGACGACGGTGCTGTCGATGCACACGAGGCTGCCGGCGATGATCTCGTCCTCGCGATTCAAGGTCAGCGCGCCCGACTTGGGGTCGACCAGGAGCGCGAGGAAGTTGAGGAGGTTCCGCGCGTAGAGCGCGGAGGCGTCGGTCGCGACCATCGCCGCGAGGTTCGTGTGGCCGATGAGCTTCACGCCGTGCTTCACGACGATCTTGTCGCGCTCGGTGAGCGGGCAGTTCCCGCCCTGCTCCGCCGCGAGGTCGACGATCACCGCACCGGGCTTCATCCCGCGCACGGCCTCCTCGCGGATCAGCACCGGGGCCGGCCGGCCGGGAATCAGCGCGGTGGTGATGATGATGTCCGCCGCCTTGGCCCGCTCGTCGATCAGCGCCGCCTGGCGCCGCTTGTAGTCCTCGCTCATCTCGCGCGCGTAGCCGCCCGCGGTCTCGGCCTGCTTCTTCTCCTCCTCCGACACCGGCACCTCGACGAACTTCGCGCCGAGCGATTCGACCTGCTCCTTCACCGCCGGGCGCACGTCGAACGCCTCGATCACCGCGCCGAGGCGCTTCGCGGTGGCGATCGCCTGCAACCCGGCGACGCCCGCGCCGAGCACGAGCACGCGCGCCGCCTTCACCGTGCCGGCGGCGGTCATCAGCATCGGCATGAAGCGCCGGTACTCGTCGGCCGCCACGATCACCGCCTTGTAGCCCGCGATGTTCGCCTGCGAGGAGAGGACGTCCATCGCCTGCGCGCGAGTGATCCGCGGCAGCCACTCCATCGCGAACCCGGTGATCCCGGTCTTGGCGAGCGCCTCGATCCCCGCGGCGTCGTAGGGGTTGAGGAGGCCCGCGAGGATCGAGCCGCGCTTGAGCTGCGGCAGCTCGGATGCGTCCGGTCCGCGGACCTTCAGCACGATGTCGGACTGCGAGTAGACCTCGCCCGCGGACCCGGCGATCGTCGCGCCCGCGGCCTTGAACTCGGCGTCCGGAATCGCGGCCCCGTCGCCCGCGCCCGCCTGCACGAGGAGCGCGTGCTTGCCGCCCGCGGCGAGCTTCTTGACCGTTTCCGGGGTCGCGGCGACGCGCGTCTCGCCCGAACGGATCTCCAGCGGCACGCCGATCTTCATGATCCGACTCCGGGTTGTTCGGGGGCGGTCGCGATTGCGCTAGCAGACGCTCGGGTTGTCACCCGGTTGTTCGCCGTCCCTCGACGGGGTAATTCGGGTCGGTGTAGCCCGGCGTTGAAGCGTGGCCTGGCGGTACCAGGCTATCGACAAGCTTCTCGTCCTCCGGGCCAAGTTCCAGCTTCAGCGCTTCGGCGTAGCTGTCCCACTGCGCTTCCGTCCGGGGACCGGCGATGGCGGCACTAACCAGCCGGTTCTTGAGCACCCAGGCCAAGGCGAAGGCGATCGAAGTCGTCCCGCGCTTGGCCGCGTGAGCAGCGATCGTCTGTGCGATCTTCAGCGACTCGGGCCGAAACTCGGTCTGGTGTATGCGCTTGTCACCGCGGCCGGCCCGACTATCGGCTGGCGGAGGCTGATCCACCGCATATTTGCCGCTGAGCACGCCGCGCGCCAGCGGGCTGTAAGGCACAACGCCAAGACCGTAGTGCGCAGCTGCCGGCAGGTGCTCGACTTCCGCCGTACGGTCAACGATGTTGTAAAGCGGCTCGGTTACGATCGGCCGGTCGATCCCGACTTGATCGGCGAGACGCACGATTTCCGCGATGCGCCACGCGCGGAAGTTGGACACGCCGAAATAGCGCAACTTGCCCTGGCGGATCAAATCGCCGACCGCGCGCACGCCTTCTTCCAGCGGAGCATCGACGAGCGCTCGGTGGAAGTAGAGGATGTCGATATAGTCGGTGCCAAGTCGCTTCAGGCTTGCCTCGACGGACTGGACGATCCACTTGCGCGACTGGCCCTGCTCGTTCGGGCCCTTTGTGGCCGCGTAGCCGAACTTCGTCGCAACGACCCAGCTGTCCCGCTTGTCCGCGATGGCGCGTCCCACGATCTGTTCTGAACGTCCGGCGTGATAGACGTCGGCCGTATCGATGAAGTTGACCCCCTGGTCGAACGCTTTGCCGATGATGCGCTTCGACGTGGACTCGTCGGCCTCTCCGCCGAACATCATCGCGCCGAGGCACAAGGGTGACACCTTCAGGGCGCTACGCCCCAGATAGCGGTAATCCATTCGTATCTCCCTGTAGCGGTCGCCTGCTAATCCGCATGCGGACTAGAGGCGACCGATCGTCAGACTGCGCGGTTCGATTGAGTCGCTCAGTCCGCGTTTGGCGAAGAATGCGTGTCTGGTCCTCACGAAAGGCTCAGGCGCCCGCGAATTTGATATCGGCCATCCTCTCGAAGAGGCGGGCCATGTCGTCGAGGTTGGCGGTCCCGCCGAGCTCGTGCGCTCCCACCTCGAAGAGGCTGCGCACCGTGCTCGCGATCAGCATCGGCGCGCCACAACTGATCCCCATCTGCGCGGCGAGCTTCAGGTCCTTGACCATCAGCTGGAGCTGGAAATCCGCCGTCGCCTTGCCTGCCGATAGCGCCGGCAGGATCCGCTCGGAAGCGCCGTTCCATCCCGTGCTCTTGTTGATGACCTTCGCCAGGTCTTCGAGCTTCAGGCCGTACTTGACGCCGATCGAGGCCGCTTCGTAGGTGAGCAGGCGGTTGCAAGACGCCACGGCGTTGTTGATCAGCTTGGCGACGTGGCCATTGCCCGTTTGCCCGCAGTACACGACGTTAGGGCTGACGGACTCGAGGATCGGCCTCACCTTCGCGAAGGCATCGGATGGACCACCGCACATGATCGCGATCGTGCCGGCTACCGCGCCGCGCGGCCCGCCCGAGACCGGGGCGTCCACCAGCGATACGCCGAGCTTCTGCAGGTCGGCGGCGATGCTGCGCGTTTCCGTCGGATCGCCTGTCGTCTGGTCGACGACGATCTTTCCGGGGGAGAGCCCCTCGGCTAGGCCACCCTTGCCGAACAGTGCCTCGCGAACCACGGCCGAGGTCGGAACGCAGATCATGATCACGTCGCAGGCTCGCGCGAGGGAAGGCAGATCCGCGGCCGCGGTGGCACCTTCCGCTTCAAAGGCGCGCACGATCTCCGGGCGGACGTCGAAGACGTGCATCTTGCGCGAGAGCGCCAGGCGGCGCGTCAGCGCCCCGCCCATGGCGCCCAGCCCCACGTAACCAACCTTTATCTCACTCATTTCAAGCGCCCCTCTTACGCGGACCGGCGGGTCTCGACGATATGCGTCGCCGCCATTGATTCGATGAGTCCGAGGACCTCCTCGAGCTGTGCCGTCTCGCCCAGCGTGTTGACGCCGATCTGCAGCAACCCCCGGACGACATTGGTGATCGTGGTTGGCGCGCCGCATTCGAAGCCGAGCTGGATCGCCTGGTTCATGTCCTTCAGCATCAGCGACATGGCAAAGCTCCCCGAAGAGGGCTTGCCGTCAATGAGGTTTTGCATCATGACCTTCGAGGTGCGATTGCGCCCGGAGCCCTTGTTGATGACGTCGGTCATGGTCTCCAGGGACAGGCCCATCTTCTTACCCATCGCCACGATTTCCAGCGTCGCGAGCCGGAGCCCTGCGCTCAGCACGTTGTTGACGAGCTTCATCGCTTGCCCGTCGCCGACCCGGCTGCCGCAGCGAAACACATTCGGACTGATCGCGCTCAGCACGGGCAGCGCCTTGTCATAGGCGTCGTCCGGGCCGGAAGCCATGATGCTGATCGTCCCTGCCGCCGCGCCGCTGATGCCGCCGGAGACGGGTGCATCGATCACTCCGATGCCGCGCTCGGTAAGCTGCTTTGCCATCTCGCGAGTTTCACCGGGCACGCCGCTGGTCTGATCGATGACCAGCTTGCCGGCGGAAAGGCCTTCGAACAGGCCTCCCGTTCCGAAGATCACGCGACGGACGTCCGAGCTGCGTGGCAGGCACAGCAGCACGATGTCGCATCGGTGCGCGAGGTCTGCCGCCGAGGGAGCCGCGGAGGCGCCCAGCTTTTCGAACGACGCGACAGCTGCGTTGTTGATGTCCCAGACGCTGAGCGTGTGCGTCCCGAGAAGTCTGCGGGCGAGCGCACTTCCCATCGCGCCCAGCCCGATGTAGCCAATGTTCATTGCCAACCCCTTCGCCTACTTGCCTACGGCTTGAAGGCCGTTGGCTATGAGCAGGGGAGCGCTAGCGTCGCTCCCC
This sequence comes from uncultured beta proteobacterium, assembly GCA_963789885.1. Classification (GTDB taxonomy): domain Bacteria; phylum Pseudomonadota; class Gammaproteobacteria; order Burkholderiales; family SG8-39; genus DATEDA01. Next base: position 29,136 of record CAWBNB010000040.1, read on the forward strand.
CTGCAGAACCTTGATCAACTTGGTCACTGTGGGGGCGCTCTCGAGACTGCGAACCGTTCCTTCGAGCTCTGTGACGGCCTTTGCGGGTAGTGTCTTGGAAGCCAAACGCTGAAACTTCGTTGCCATCTGCTCGTGCGTCATCGGCCGCATGTAGCTCCCGAGATAGAAATCGACGGTCTTCTTCAGGGTTTTCCCGTTCTTCAACTTGACTTCCACATTCGCCCCTCTGGCGTAGGGCCTGCCCTTCTTCTCCCGCTCCTCGTCGCGAACCACCGTGACGCGGTTGGCGAGATCGACGAGATCCGGCCGCCCAATGTTCTCCTCGACCATCTCGTCGACAAAAACATCGCCTTCGATCAGCTTGGTCGCAATGCAGAACCCCATGTGCATCTGCGCCGCAGTCGAGCCGGCCGGAACGTACGGCGTCCAATAGGAATGACTGACTACAGACTCCGTCCCTGCAACGGTCACGTGCTCGACGTCCACGGCTTTCAAGCCCGTTTCCTTCACGAGCTCTTCAATGGCATCCAGCGCCGCCTGGTTCGTGCCCACGCACGCATGCCGCTTGATGGCAATCCGCATGGTTTCCCAGCGCGAGCCAAAGCCGTCAGTCAGTGCCGCGAGATTGAATTGGTCGGTGCTCTGGGTAAACGTCGTACAGTAGCCGCCGTAGCCTGCCTCGAAGATGTCCTCGATTCCGGTGAATCCATCTGCCGCAAGAAGAGCAGCGTACAGACCGGTCTGCCCACCCCTTGCGGACAGCATGCGCTTCACCATCGAGCCGAACTGGGAAGCCATGAGGCCGCCCGCCTGGGCGCCTCCGGTGCCGAGCGCCTGGAAGAGTTGCTCTTCGTTGAGCCCCAGGACGATCCCTGCGGCAAGGGCGGCCGGAAAAGGCGCAAAGACGCCGGGCGCGTGCCAGCCGTTGACCATCATCCGGTTCCCGTCCATGCAGAGGCCAACGCGGGGCCCGACTTCGAAGCCGGCGATGATGGCTGTCAGGAGTTTTTCGCCGCTTACCTTGTCGGCGCCGACGATCTCGGCCGCCGCGAAGGCAGCAGGGAGCACGGCGGCGCAGCTGTGAAAGGCGGCCGGATTGGCGTCGTCCAGCTCATAGCCCTGAATCATGGTGCCATTCACGAGGGCGGCGTTGCCGGCAGACGCGGTTTCGCCGCGTCCCCAGATGGTCGCGTTGCCGCCGTGGGGTTCGAGCCGCTTCACCACGCCTGCAAGGATCTGCGTCCACTTGAGATTGGCGCCGAACAGGCCGCAGCCCAAGCCGTCCAGGATGATCGCCTTCGCCTGCGCCCTGACCTCCTCGGGCACGTCTCCGAGTCTCAGATTTGCGGCAAAGGCTGCCAATTGGCGGGTGTACGACGGCATAGGAGCAATCTCCAGGAATGTCGACCGCGGCGTCCAATCCGCGCTGCCTCGGGCGCACGGAATCCACCTTGAGCAAGGCATATGCCTGATCCGATGAGGGCCTGCCAGGTGGCCCAATCGCACGCACATGCGCTGTAGACTTGAAAGAATGGGTGGCCGGAGACCTCCTGAGTAAGGGGCATGTGTCTTACCCAAGAACAGGTGTCCTCGACGGCGACGCTTCTGCCGGCGGTGAAGGCGTGCAAGCCAAACGTCAGCCCGGCTATCGAGGGGTGTCGCTCACTCGGGCGGCTGGCATTGCAGTTGCTCTTCCCCGGTGGGAGGGGCGCCAGACCGATGGGACCAATCGCAGGTTCTGGTTGTGGGCCCGGCGAGGTGGTCAAAATCTGCTGTGAGATGCGATCCTCACGGCGACCGTGGAGAGCAGCTTATGGAAATCATGATACCTGTCTGGCCGGAGCGCGAGGTGGCCCAGCTCGCGACGAGCGGCGTTGGGGCGATCAAGGGCATCAACGTTGCGTTCGTCGACGACTACCTGGACGCCGAATTCACCGACGAGCTGGAAAAGCAGCTGAGTGGAGGCCATGGCGCCGTCGTGAAGCGATTCATCAAAAAATCCGGCAACACTCCTTCCCCCAAGCCGTTGCTCGAGGAAGCTGCGCAATGCTCGGTCGCCGTCGTCGGCGTGGCAATGTGTGGATCCTGCACGTCGAGCACTGTGTTTGACGCCGCAGCGTTGGAAAAGAAGGGCATTCACACAGTGACGATCGTGTGGGATACGTTCGAGAAAGCAGCCAGAGCCGCCGCGCGCGTCCACGGCGTTCCGGGTATCAAGTTCGCCGTGATTCCCTCTCGTCAGGGAAGCGACACGGCGGAGGACCAACGCGTCAAGGCGAAGGCCGCTGTCTCGGAGATCGTGCAGCTGCTGCTTACAAACTAGGGCGACGGTGGGCTTGTGGCGGCCGATCTGCCGTCCAGCCGTTTGCACATCGCCTTCGCGGCAAGGCGGCGTCGCGCCGCCAACCACCACCAGCTCTCTCTGCCAGAGCGGCGGATCGCAGTCGGCGCCAGCGCCGCCGCTTCTATGACTTCGAGGAGCCGATCAGGGACGTGACCGCATAGCCACCGTGGGCGCCCCAGCCGGGACAGACGGCTGCAAAATAGGTACGTCCGCCCGCCACGACGATGTGAATGTCTTCCGGGCGGTTGGTCAGCGGAATCCTGGCCGTCGGCGAATCGACCCGGAAGCGCGCCGGGTTACGCTTCTGTTCCACCAGCATCTTGCGGACGTCGCTGCGGAATGTGCCGCACATGGCTATTTCGCTGACGGTCCGGCGTGCATTGTCCCAAAGATGCTCCCGCACATCGTTCTTGGACCAGCCGGCCTTGGCAAACTCCTCCGCCTGTCGGGGATTGATGATGACCAGAGTCTGGCCGCCCGCGTGGACGTTGTTGTTGCCGAGCGCGCAAAGCGTATCCCCGAGGACATAGAGCATCTCCGCCGGCGTGCCGTGACAGTCCGCGCTGTGCGGTCCTTCGCAGGCGAACACCGTGACGGCGTCGCTGCCTGGCGGACAACCCCGCTCCACGTGCAACGGCTCCCACGGATTGTCTTCTTCCTCTTCGGCGATGCAGAACGCGTATTCGGCAGGGTTCGACAGGGTGCTCATGTCCGTCTTGCCCGGGACGGCACCGCCAAGATTCCAGATCGCAAGCCGCACCGCGCGGCCAACGGCGGCATTGGCGCGATATCCATTGCCGAACACGCCGTCGCGCGAGTTGAAGTTCAGCCTCCGCGCGATCGGCCCGCTGACGATCGTCAGCGACACGCACATATGGGTGGTCTGAATGACGCCGCCCAGGTTATGCTGAGGCGCCATCATTGCCTGCACGGCGGCGATGACGACCGGAAACAGCTCCGGCGTGCAGCCGCCCATTACCGCGTTCACGGCGAGCTTCTCGATCGTCACCTTGTCGTTCTTGGGTGGCATCTCACCAAGCACCTCATCGCGATCGCGTCCGCTCGCGGTGACCAGCGCTTCTACCAGCTTGCGCGTTGGCAGGACGATCGGCAGCCCATCCGTCCAGCCGCGCTCGTAGAACAGCTCGATCGCTTGTTCGTAGTCATCGGTCTGGAACGAGTCGGAGAGAGTCTGCATGGTCAGCAACCCACGATTGCGACTGGCGCTCGAATTGTCCGCGGCGGATACGTTTGAAGAGCCGGCATTCGCATAGCGAAGCACGCCCCATGCCATCTGCGAAGTCTCACCCGGCCAAGCAACGATCCGGGCCGAGTGCGTTCGCTCCTCTGAGCAGGACCCTGGTCGATAGCAGCTGGAAATTCGGCGGTTTAGGCGGGCCGAGCTGCCGCGTGTACTTCGCATCGACACACGGGTGTCACACTGAACGACACTGTGTCCGGCACAGACAGACAAAGCCGGAAGATCCAGAGCCAACCCCCGAATTGGCGCTGGTTTTCGCATGTGAGACCTCGCGATGGGTAGCCGCGGCCTCGTCGATTCCGGTACCGGGGGCGTGGCCTTGCTGCAATGCCCCCCGGCAGCAGAGCCTGCGGGTTCTTCCGCGGGATCGTGACCGCCATACCCCACGCGTCCGTCGACGACGCGGTACTGGCGACGGATGGCATGTCCCTTGCTGCACGCGTTTCATCTGCGTCTGTCTCTGACAAGGCTCATGATCGAGCTCAAGAAGCTAGCCTGCGCTGCGCTGTCCGTTGCGACCTTTCTTGTCGGCGGCGGAGCTGCTCAGGCCCAATCCGCACCCTTTCCCACGAAGCCGGTCACGCTCGTCGTTCCCTTTGCTGCGGGCGGGACCGCCGATGTCGTGGCGCGGGTCCTCGCTGAAAAGGTCAGCGCCGACCTGGGACAGCCTGTTCTCGTCGACAACCGCACCGGGGGCGGCGGGCTGATCGGGGCGCAGGCGGTGGCGCGAGCGAGGCCGGACGGCTATACGCTCCTGCAGATCTCGACCGCACACGTCATCCTCGCAGGCCTGCGACAGGATCTGCCTTACGACCTGAAGCGCGACTTCGTACCGGTCTTCGGAACCAGCGCGGTCCCGCAGGCGCTTGCCGTGAATACGAAGTCGAACATCCGGTCCATTCCCGATCTGGTCGCAACCGCCAAGTCGATGGCCGGTGGCATCAACTACTCGACCGGCGGCACCGGGTCTCTCAGCCACCTGACGTCCGCCCGACTTGTACAGGCGTTGAAAGTCAACGCTACTCCAGTCCCCTACAGGGGCCTCAGCGGCGCCGCTCAAGCCGTCCTGGGCAATCAGGTCCAGTTCACGATCGTCAACATTCCCGATGTGATCGAGCTGGCGAACTCGGGTGACCTTCGGCTCCTCGCCGTGACATCCGAACAGCGACTGTCCAACCTGCCGAACGTACCGACGATGGTGGAGCTGGGCTTCCCGGACTTGACTTCCGCGTCGTGGACGAGCTACCTCGCCCCGGCCGGTACACCGACCGATCCGATCGATCGCCTGTACAGCGCTTTTGCGAAAGCAGCCGCCGACCCGGGCGTTCAGGAGCGGCTGGGTAAGCTCGGGGTCGTGACAAGAGCAAGGAACGGAGCAGAACTCGGCAGATTCATGAACGATGAGTCCGTTCGCTGGCGGCGGATCATCGAAGAGAACCAGATCAAGCTGGAAAACTAGGCCCCACCGCGCGACGTATTCGCAGCATTCGTTCTGACAGGAACTGGAGACCGACGTGGGCAAGCAAGAAAAGAGGGTGGCGATCGTAACCGGAGCGAGCGGGATGCGAGGGATCGGCCGCGCGATTGCCCTGCGCTTTGCCAAGGACGGGCTGGACGTTGCCCTGGTCGACATCAAACGGGATCCATCGCAGATCCCGGAACAAGAGATCGCGGCCAAATGGCGGGGAATCGAGAGTGTGCAGGAAGAGATCGCTGCACTAGGCCAGCGCGCTATTTCCATCTACGCGGACATCACCGACTCCTCGCAGGTGAACAACGCCTGCGAGCGCACGGTGAAAGAGCTCGGATCGATCGATGTGCTGGTCAACAATGCCCGTGCAGGGATTGGCCGCGACCGGGCGCCGGTGGTGGACCTGGACCCGCTCGAGTGGGATCGCGTGATGACGGTCAACACGCGCGGGACGTTCCTGTTCTGTCAGGCGGTGGCGCGCCGTCTCGTCGCGCGCGGTGGCCCCGGGCACCTCATCAACATGTCCTCCCTGTCCAGCAAGCGCGGGCTCCCAAACCATGCCGCGTATAGCGCGTCCAAGTTCGCGATCAACGGCTTGACGCAGGTTCTTGCCCACGAGCTCGGCCCTTACAAAATCAGGGTGAATGCGATTTGCCCCGGATGGATCGACACCGGCCGGTTCAGTCTGGGCGAGAAACTCGCGGCCGAAAAGGCGGGCACCAGCGTGGACGAGGAGAGAAAGACCGCGTTGGAAAAGCAGGCGAAGCTGAATGCGCTCGGCCGTATCGCTATTGCGGAAGACGTCGCTGGGATGGCTGCTTTTCTGATCTCCCCGGACGCCCAGCACGTCACCGGCCAGGCAATCAACGTCGATGGCGGCGAGTGCTTCCATTGAAGCTCGGACGCTCCCAAACTCCGTCAATCGGCACGCCTCATGTCGGGTCGCTTACTGCCGATCGCACGATATCTTAGGCGCCAAGGTCAACGCCCCATGAATTCGAACACCTCCTCTTCGTCGTTCCAGCATTTGGCCCCCGAACTGCGGGTCTTCTGTGGAGAAGACAGTCTCGCCGCGCTCGCGCGCGAGCTCCAGCGCAGCGGCTGCAAGCGGGCGGTGGTCATCTGCGGCCGCTCGGTCAGCACTTCGAACGCGATGGAGCTGCTGCGCAAGGCGCTGGGGGCCGTCCTCGTTGGGGAATCCAAGGCAGTCCGCTCCAACAGTCCGGTGCCTGCGGTCGAGGAGGCAGCGCGCACGCTCGGCGAACTGCAGGCCGATGCCGTCATCGCGATCGGAGGCGGCTCGGCCGCCGTGACCGCGCGGGCCGCAAGTATCCTGCTCGCCGAAAAGCGTCCGGCGCAGGAACTGTGCACGCGACGACTGCCGGACGGGCAATTCGAAAGTCCGCGACTTGGCGCGGCCAAGCTGCCCCAGTTCGTCGTACCCACGACGCCCAGCACCGCGTTCGTCAAGGCCGGGAGCGCGGTCCACGACCCGGGAACCGGCAACAGGCTTGCCCTGTTCGACCCGAAAACCCGCGTCAAGGCGCTTTTCCTGCATCCGGAGTTTCTGCGCACGGCGCCGTCCGGACTGGTCCAGAGCGCGAGCCTCAACACACTGTCTACCGCTGTGGAAGCGCTCGAGTCGCCGAAGTGCGACCCCATTTCGGAGGCGATGCTGATGCACTCGCTGCGCCTGATCGCGCAGCATCTGGATCGCGTGTCTCCTGAGGACATCGCCGCCCGCGAGCGCCTGGCGCTGGCGGCGGTGCTTTGTGGCCGCGGCACCGAACAGGCGGGCGGCGGCCTCGCGTCGGTCCTCGCGCATGCGATCGGCCACCGCAGCAATGTCGCGAACGGCATCGTGAATGCGATCGTGCTGCCGCACACGATGCGCTTCAATGCGCCCGTGACAGTTCAAGGTTCAGCGCAGATCGCCGAAGCCCTGCGGCTTGGCTCGGCGAACGCTGGCTCGCAGCACATCGAGGTCCTGGAGTCATTGCTCGCGAAGCTTCCTATCTCTCGCCGCCTGAGGGACATTGGCGTGGTGGAGGAGGATCTCGCCCATATCGCACATGCGGCCATGTCCGACTGGTTCATCGGCCGCAATCCGCGGCGGGTTTCGGCTGAAGCGGAAGTGCTCGGTATCCTGAAAAGTGCCTGGTGAACTGGCGCCGCGGGCGCGACGCGGGTGCCTGTACGCGCGCATGAAATCGTCCCGGGCAGGCCCAGCCGGTCGACCCCTAAGCGATAGCGAGTTCCGCGGTCTTCGCCGGAGTTTCGGCGCGGCCGCGGATCAGGTCGGAGGCCCGCTCCGCAATCGCGAGTACGGCTGCGTGGATGTTGCAGCTCAGGATCTCGGGCATCACGGAGGCATCCACCACCCGCAGGCGCTCGAAGCCGCGCACACGTAGCTCCGGGTCCACCACCGCCGATTCGTCGCGCCCCATCCTGCAGGTGCAGGAAGCATGCTGGACCGTGGTCGCGGTATTGCGGATGTGGGCGTCGATGTCGGCGTCGGAGGTGCAGCCCGGGCCTGGTGACAGCTCCTCGCCGCGGAACGGGGCAAGTGCCTCCTGTCGCACGATCTCGCGCACGATGCGGAATCCGTCGCGCAGGACGCGCACGTCCTTCGGACTCGACAGGTAGCACGGGTCGATGCGCGGCTCGTCGCGCGGATCTGCGGAAGCGAGCCACAGCCTGCCGCGGCTCTCCGGGTGCGAGTCCACGGGACGGAGGTAGAACACGTCCTGAAAGTCGTTGAACCCCGGCATCCATGGCCTTGCTTCCAGCGCCCCGGCGCCGAACATGATCTGGATATCGGGGGCGTCCAGATCCGGCCGGGAGCGCAGGATCGCATTGACGCCGCTCGGCAGGACGGTGGCGGGGCCCTTGCCGGCGAAGTACGCGTTGGCGAGGGCCGGCAACAGGCGGTCCACGCGCAGCATGCGATGCAGCGGCCCCTCCTCCCCGATGCGCCGGTGCGTCAGCGGGATCGAGAGATGGTCCTGCAGGTTGGCGCCCACGCCCGGCAGGTGCTCGACTGGCGCAATCCCCAGCTTCCTCAGGGCCTCCGCGTCGCCGATGCCGGACAGCATCAGCAATTTGGGCGAGTTGAACGCGCCGCTCGCAACGATTAGTTCCCGCCGCGCGCGCACCTCCCGGGGGACACCTCGCCGCAGGTACTCCAGGCCCACCGCAGCCTTGCCTTCGAGCACGATCTTCGTGGCCAGCGAGCGCGTCCTGATGGTTAGATTCCTGCGTCCGCGGATCGGGCGCAGGTAGGCGTTGGCGGCGCTCGCCCGCCTGCCGCGGTCGATCGCCGATTGCGCCAGACCGAAGCCGTTGGGTTCCGGTCCGTTCAGGTCGTCGATGATCGGATATCCCGCCGCCTGGGCGGCTTCCAGGACCGCCGAACCCAAGGGATCGCTGCGGCAGGTGTAGGTGACGCCGACCGGGCCGTCGGTGCCGCGGTGCGGGGCCTTCCCCTCGCGCCAGGTCTCGAGGCGCTTGAAGTAGGGCAAGAGGTTTTCGTAGGACCACTCGGGCACGCCCAGCCGCACCCAGCGCTCGTAGTCGCTGCGATTGCCGCGGTTGTGGGCCATGAAGTTGATCGACGAGGACCCTCCCAGCACCTTGCCGCGCTTGAGCTCGATGCGCCTGCCACCGAGATTCGGCTGCGGCTCGCTGACGTAGCCCCAGTCGAACATCTCCGCCTGGCGGATCTGGCCCACCCCGAGCGGGATGTGGATAACCGGATGCCAGTCCCGCCCGCCCGCCTCGAGAAGGAGGACCCGGATGTCGGGATCTTCGGTCAGCCGCGAAGCGAGGACACAGCCGGCAGACCCGCCACCGACGATCACATAGTCGAACTCTTCAGCAGGCATCGGTCACGGGAAGGTCTCCAGCCCGCGAATTCAGTTTTCGATCTTGATCTTGTTTTCTTCGATGACACGGCGCCAGCGAGCCGACTCGTCATGTAGGAATTTGACGAGCTCGGTTCGGTTCTTTGCTCTCACCGCGACTCCGAGTTTGGTCAGTTGCTCTTGAACGCCCGGGTCGCTCGCCGCCTTGGCAAACGCGTTGTACAGGCGATCAACGATATCGCTCGGCGTCTTCGCTGGGACGAGGTAGGCGTTCCAGGACGCGGCGTCGAAATCGGCAAAGCCCAGCTCCGCCATCGTGGGCACGTCCGGCAAAGAGGTGAGGCGCTTTTCGGATGTCACGGCGAGCAGCCGGAAGTCACCCGACTTCGTAAGCTCGATCACGTCGGCAACCGTGGCGCAAATGAACTGAACCTGATCCCCCAGGAGGGCTTGGACGGCGCCGCTGAACCCGCGATAGGGAACGTGAACGGCGCTCATTTTCAAAGCCTGGGCAAGGCGGACGGCCGTCAGGTGGCTGATGGATCCGGAGCCGCCGGACGAGTAGTTGATTCCACCGGACATCGACTTCGCCGTTGCAGCCAGGTCGGCAATCGACCGAATGCTTGACTTGGCGCGCACGGCAAACACCAAGGGGGTCGCAGTGACTCCAAAGACCGGCGTGAAGTCGCGCTCCCAGTCGTAAGGTACTTGTTGCAGGCTGGGGAGGATTACATGCGCAGTTGCCATCAGCAGGATCGTGTAACCGTCCGGCTTGGACCGAGCCGCCGCCTGCGCCCCGATCGCCCCGCCTGCCCCGGCCCGGTTGTCGATGACTAACGGCTGTCCCAGGACGGTCCTGACCTTCTCCGAGAAAACACGGGCCACGACATCGCCGGTCCCGCCAGCCGCGTAGGGAACAATGAGCGTTATCGGCTTGGTGGGGTACTGGGTTGACTGAGCAGCTGCGCTCCCGATAAAGACGGTTGCAGTGCCAAGGGCGAGGGCCAAGGCGACATTCTTGAGATCGATCATGAGCGCTATGTCCGGAGTTACGAGGGGAACATCACTCGCCCCTGCCCCAACCAGGCAACAGCGACTGGCATGAACGGGCGACAAGGGCCTTGGCGCGTTCCGACCACACAACAGCAACATCGGTGCCAGCTTCCCGAGCAGGTCACGGACGGAGTCACCATCCGGGGCCTCCACGATCTGAGCCGAAAATTCTTTCGTCGGCCGGGTAGCTGAACCTCAGCGCACGCGAGGTTACTGCGGTGCGCGACGGCGTGCGTCAGGACCAACGCAAGACCCCCGCTGAACCAGGATAGCCAGCCGATTGAGTTCGTGCCGCGGCTGAAGCGCCTCACCCGGACGCGGAGATAGAGGCTGAGCCATTCCTGCGAGAGGCCCGCGCCCCCGTGTCTTTGCCGGCGACACCGACATGTTCCCATTCGAGACACGGGCGCCACCCTATAGGCCGCGGCTTAAACCTCCTGTCCGCGATCCGGAGCGGCGCAGCGGCTCGACGTCGCTACGCAACCCCGATTCCTGGCGGTCACGGGGCGGTTTCGTCGCGGCGGGGACCAGTCGGACGCATGGCACACGTTGTGCTGAAGGTGCGCCTGAACGAGCGCCCCTCCGACCTTGGGGGAACCCAATGATCGATCCCCAGAGGATGGCCTGCGCGGGTGGCTCCAGAGCGACTCATCCCGCACGTGGCCAGCGCTGCCTGATCAGTTCAAATTGAGGAGCATCGACATGAAGGCCGACAGCCCGGTCAAGCACCCCGAGAAACTCTTCATCGACGGCAAATGGATCGAGCCGTCCAGCACCGCGAAGATCCGGGTGATCAATTCCGCCACCGAGGAACTCTTCTTGACCGTGGCGGAGGCTCGGGAGGCCGATGTCAACCGGGCGGTGGACGCAGCCCGCAAGGCCTTCGACCGCGGGCCGTGGCCACGCATGACGCCGACCGAGCGAGCAGGGTTCATGAAGTCCATCGCGGCTGAACTGAACAAGCTCGCCGAGCCGCATGCAAGGATCTGGACAGTGGAAGCCGGTGCGCTGCACAGCTTTACCAAGATGCGCACGGCGGGGATCAGCGGCGACTATCTCTCCTACGCGGCCCTCGCCGACACCTTCCCGTTCCAGGAACGCCACAAGCCAAAGGCCGGTGGCGAGGTCGCGCTGCTGGTTCGTGAGCCGGTCGGCGTTGTCGCTGCGATCGTGCCCTGGAACGCGGCACCCGGCGCGATTGCGAGCAAGGTCGGCCCGGCGCTGATCGCCGGTTGCACAGTCATCGTCAAGGTTTCGCCGGAAGCCCCCGGCGCAGCCTACATCCTCGCCGAAGCCTGCGAGAGCGCCGGCCTGCCGCCAGGGGTACTGAACATCCTCACCGCCGATCGCCCGGTATCGGAACTCCTGGTACGGCACCCCGGCGTGGACAAGATTGCATTCACCGGCTCGACGGCCGCGGGCCGACGCATCGCCTCTATCTGCGCCGAGCGCATCGCGCGCTGCACGCTCGAGCTCGGGGGCAAGTCGCCCGCGATCATCCTGGACGACTACGACATCCCGACGGCAGCCCAGAGCATCGCCTCGCGCGCGACCTTCCTGACCGGGCAGGTCTGCGCGGCGCTAACCCGCATCATCGTCACGCGTAAGCGGCACGACGCGCTGGTCGATGCGCTAAGCGCCAATTTCGCGAAGGTGAAGGTCGGCGACCCGTTTGATCCGGCGACCCAGATGGGGCCGCTCGCCATGCAGCGTCAACGCGAACGGGTCGAGGGCTACATCCAGAAAGGGAAGGCCGAAGGCGCGACGCTCGCCACCGGCGGGAACCGCCCCGCGCATCTGGACCGTGGCTTCTTCATCGAGCCGACCGTGTTCGGCAACGTCGACAACAACTCCACGATCGCGCGCGAGGAGATCTTCGGACCGGTGCTGTCGGTCATTCCCGCGGACAACGAGGAGCAGGCGGTGGACATCGCCAACGACACGATCTACGGCCTGAACGCCTCGGTGTTCACAAATGACCTCGAACGTGCCTACGCCACGGCGCGCCGGGTCCGCTCCGGCACCGTCGGGCAGAACGTCATGCGCAACGAAGGAAGCCTCGCGTTCGGCGGCTTCAAGCAGTCGGGCATCGGCCGCGAAGGCGGCACGGAGGGTCTGCGTGCTTACCTCGAGACGAAGGTCGTCGTCCTCGACGGTATGCCGAGCTCGGCGGGTCGTGTCGCAGGAGCCTAGTTGCCTCGTTGCTGCAGCGCGTGTTTGGTCCACGGCCTTTGATGACGACGGAGGACAACATGACATTCAGATCACGACAGGTGCTCACCGCGTTAGCCGGTGTGATCCTTTGCGGTATGGCGCACGTTGCGCAGGCACAAGCCGACTGGAAGCCGTCCCGCCCCGTGAAGATCGTCGTCCCCTACCCGCCCGGCGGCTCGGCCGACATCCTCGTTCGCTACATCGGGCCCACCATGACCGAGCGCCTCGGGCAACCGATCGTCGTGGAAAACAAACCAGGCGCAACCGGCTCCATCGGCAGCGGCTATGTGTATTCATCGCCAGCGGACGGACTGACGCTGCTCGTGGGCGTCTCCGATCCGATTTCGATCTATCCGCATCTCGCCAAGACCCCGCTATGACGCGACGAAGTTCGTCCCCGTCGCAGGACTCGGCTCGACGGCTTTCGTTCTCCTCGGGCAGACCTGATCTGCCTGCAGACAACCTGCAGGAACTGCTCGGCCTGGCGAAGAAACAGAGCCTGAGCTACGCGAGTGCCGGCACCGGTTCGGGCCCGCACATGATGACCGTGGCCTTTGCGCGCGCTGCAAAGCTCGACAACCTGCTTCACGTTCCCTTTACCGGAATGGCCCCCGCACTTCAGGCACTCATGGGCAAGCAGGTCGATATCCTGCTCGTCGCGGTCGGCGGGGCGACGCAGTACCGGTCCAAACTCAAGTTCTACGGCGTGAGTTCGGCGAACCGCGTGCCGGCTCTGCCGGATGTTCCCACCCTCACCGAGCAGGGCGTGCCCGTCGTCGGAGAGGCGTGGATGGGAGTGCTCGCGCCCCCCAGTACGCCCGCGGCCACGACGGCCACTTTGTCGAAGACGATCGGTGAGATCGTCGCGGCTCCCGACTTCAAGGCGAAGGTGGTGGAACTTGGGATGACGCCGATCACAGGGACGCAGGCGGAATTCACCAAGTACTACCTCGACGAGTACCGCAAGTGGGGCGAGGTGGTGCGGTCGGCCAACATCAAGCTGGAGTGATGCAGGTGACGCGAGGGCGGTGGCCGACGCCCAGCATTCGCACGCGATGGGTTGAGCGAGTGGGCGCTGCATCGATCAAAGCTAAGCGCTAATGCAAGGCACCATCATCGTGGGAGGCGGGTCGGCGGGCTCGGTCATGGCCAACAGGCTCTCCGCCAGGAGCGCCAACAAGGTCCTGCTTTTCGAGGCGGGAATCGACACGCCGCCAGGCAGCGAGCCGTCCGAGCTTCTCGACGTCTATGCGGGTCGACTCTTCTTCGACCCGCGCTTCGATTGGCCCGACCTCTGGGTCACCACTCAGGTCGCCGAGCCCCAGACCACCGTCCGCCGCTGCGCAAGTACACGCAGGCTCGCGTGCTGGGCGGCGGCTCCGCGATCAACGGCCAGCTCGCTAACCGCGGCGCGCCGACCGACTACGACGAATGGGAGGCCCGCGGCGCCACGGGCTGGGCATGGAAGGATGTGCTGCCCTACTTCAGGAAGGTCGAGCGCGACCTCGATTTCGACGGGCCCCTGCACGGCAAGGACGGGCGCATTCCCGTCAGCCGCATCCCGCGCGAGCACTGGACCGGGCTGTCGCAAGCGTTCGCTCAGGCCTGCGAGCTCGCAGGCCACCCTCTTCTGCCCGACCAGAACGGCGAGTTCGTCGAAGGCTACTTCCCGGTCGCGTTCAACAATCAGGCCGAGCGACGCGTCTCGGCGGCGATGGGCTATCTCGACAGCGACGTGCGCCGGCGCGCCAATCTGGAGATCCGGACTAACACGCACGTCACAACGCTGCTGTTCGAGGGTACGCGCTGCGTTGGCGTCAAGGCGTTGGTCGAAGGTCGGGAGCAGGAGTTTCGCGGGCGCGAGGTCATCCTCTCGTGCGGTGCGATCCATTCGCCGGCGCACCTGCTGCGCGCCGGCATCGGCCCCGTGGAGCACCTCAAGGACATGGGCATTCCGGTCGTGTGCGGCCTCGAGGGCGTCGGCCAGGGCCTCATGGACCATCCCTCGATCGGTCTGTCGTCCTTCTGCCGCCCTGATGCGCGCATGAATGCGCACACCAGGCGCCACTTCCAGGTCGCGCTGCGGTACTCCTCGGGGCTGCCCGGCGTGCCGCTGGGCGACATGTTCTGCGCCGCCCTCAGCAGGTCCGCCTGGCATGCGGTCGGTGAGCGGATCGCCTCGCTGCTCATCTTCGTCAACAGGACCTACTCGGAGACGGGGCAGGTGAAGCTCGCCTCGCGCGAACCGCTGGCGGAGCCGAGCGTCGCATTCAACCTGCTATCGGACCGACGCGACCTCGACCGTCTGATGCAGCGGCTTTCGCAAGGCGGCGGCGATGCAGATGAGCGCGCCGTTCCGGGAGGCGACCGACAACCCATTCCCGAGCGCGTTCTCCGAACGCGTGCGGAAGATCAGCCAGGCCAACGCCAAGAACAAGATTCTCACCACGGTCGCCGCCGCGATGATGGACGGGCCGGCGGCGCTGCGCCGATACATGTTCGATCACTTCGTCGTCGAAGGATCGACGTTCGATGAAGTACTGCAACGACGACCAGGCGCTGGAGGCCTTCGTACGCAGGGAGACGATCGGCGTATGGCACGCCTCGTGTTCCTGTCGCATGGGCCGAGCGGACGATCCAATGGCGGTCGTCGACACGCAAGGCCACGTAAAGGGGGTGCAGGGGCTGCGCGTGGTCGACGCCTCGATCTTCCCGGTGGTGCCGTGCGGCAACACCAACTTCCCAACCCTGATGGCGGCGGAGAAGATTGCAGAAGAGATGCTCCGGTCGCCGGAACATCGGTAAAGCCTCGCGACAACACCGGACAGCTTTCCGCATCGTCCGATCGAGCGGTTTTTTTCATGAAGGAGAAATCATGCCCCACCTCGTAATCGTCTACACACCCAACATCAAGACGGACTTCGATGTGCTGTGCCGTACCCTGTGCGACACCTTGCTGTCCATCCGCGACGAGCAGGGCAAGCCGGTGTACCCCCCAGGCGGCACACGCGTAATGGCATTTCCCGCGGCGCACTACGCGGTCGCCGACGGGAAGGGCGATTACGCCTTCATGTACCTGAACCTGCGCATCTTCGGGGGTCGGACGCCGGCCGTGAGAAAGAACACCGGCGACAGCCTGCTGGCCGCCACTCGCCGCGTCATGGAGGCAGCCATCGCGCGCGGGCCGATCGGCATCACTCTGCAGATCGACGAGACACCGAAGGAGATGCCCGGGGAGCTGATCCAGTCGTACGAGGACAGGCACAACACCTTGCATGCGCTTTTCGGGAGGTAGCGGTGCGCGACGGCAGGCCGCGGCGGGACTTGCCGCCCGCCGTAGTCGAGTTCCCGCCTTGTCCGCGGCCATTTCGCAGATTCGCGCCGCGGCTCGCGGTTGGCTTTCGTTCTTGGCTAAGGTCTGAGCAACCCTCGATCGGCAGCACGAGCAGTCACACCGCATGGGGCTGAGGCACGTGCAAAGCATCCATGCCGGACATGAGAGGAGAAAAGGAATGCAGAAGCGAAAGCTCGGAAGCAGCGGCCTCGAAGTCTCGGCCATGGGGCTCGGGTGCATGGGCTACGGCAACGCGCGCGGCGGCCGGGCCGAGGACAAGCAGGACCTGATCTCCCTGATCCGGACGGCGGTCGAACGCGGGATCACGTTCTTCGACACCGCTGAATCCTATGGACCCTTCACGAATGAGGAGGTGGTGGGCGAGGCCTTGGCGCCCTTCAAGGGCCAGGTCGTGATCGCCAGCAAGTTCGGCTGGGACATTGACCCCGTGACGGGTGCGCACTCTGGGCGCCCAAACAGCCGCCGCAGTCACGTCAGGACCGCAGTCGAGGGGATGCTGAAGCGTCTCAAGACCGATTGCATCGACCTCCTCTACCAGCACCGGGTCGACCCAGAGGTGGCAATCGAGGAGGTCGCCGGGACGGTGAAGGAGCTGATTCGCGAAGGCAAGGCGAAATACTTCGGCTTGTCCGAGGCAGGCCCTCAAACGATCCGTCGCGCGCACGCGGTGCAGCCGGTCACTGCACTTCAAAGCGAGTATTCGCTGTGGACGAGAGAACCGGAAACGGACGTGATGCCGGTCCTCGAGGAACTCGGAATCGGCTTTGTTCCCTTCAGCCCGCTCGGCAAGGGCTTCCTGACCGGAAAGATCGACGAAACGACGACGTTCGATGCCTCGGATTTCCGCAACCGCGTACCGCGCTTTGCGCTGGAGGCACGCAAGGCGAACCAGGCTTTGGTCGATCTGCTCGGCACGCTCGCCGAGCGCAAGGGCGCAACTCGCGCGCAGATCGCACTTGCCTGGCTTCTGGCCCAGAAGCCGTGGATCGTTCCAATCCCGGGCACGAGGAAGGTGGAACGCCTCGACGAAAACATCGGAGCCCTTTCAGTGAAGCTTGCCGCCGAGGACCTTCGCTGGATCGAGGACACCGTATCAAAGGTCGAGGTGCAGGGAGAACGATATCCGGCAGAGTTCCTGAAGCACTCCGGGCGCTGAGCGCAGGCGAACGCACAAATTTCAGCTCTCGCGCGATTCGATGAGGAGCACATGATCAGTCTCAGAAAGATTGTTTCCGCTGTACTCGCTGTTGCAGCCGCGGCCTTCATCTTGTGCGGTGGAGCGGCGGCCCAGAACGCCCCCTATCCCACGAGGCCGGTCAAGGTGGTCGTGCCTTTCGCAGCAGGAGGAACTTCGGACGTCGTCGCGCGCATCTTCGGCGAAAAGGTGGGCGCCGAGCTGGGACAGCCCTTCATCGTCGAAAACCGGACCGGGGCCGGCGGCGCGATCGGAACGCAGGCGGTGATTCGGTCCAAGCCGGACGGCTACACGCTGCTGAGCATGTCGGCGGCTAACGCCATCCTCCCGCTGCTGCAGGAGAACACCTACGACTGGGAACGCGACCTTATGCCGGTCATCGGGATCGGTTCGGTGCCCTACGCCATCGCCGTGAACGGCAAGTCGAACATCCGGTCCATTGGCGATCTGGTGGCAACGGCGAAGTCGATGCCGGGCGGCATCAACTATGCGTCGGGCGGCACCGGCTCTCCGAGCCACTTGGCCCCCGCGCGCCTCGTGCGGGAACTGAACGTGGATGCCACTCATGTTCCGTTTCAAGGATTGAGCGGCGCCGTCCAGGCGCTCCTGGGCAATCAGGTTCAGTTCATCTGCGCCACGGTTGCCGACGTGACGAAGCTTGCGAAATCGGGGGACCTTCGGCTGCTCGCCGTAACGTCCGAACAGCGGCTGCCGGAGTTGCCGGACGTGCCAACTATGGCCGAGTTGGGTTTTGCGGACTTCTATCCCTCTACCTGGTACGCCTTCCTCGTGCCGGCGAAGACGCCGAGCGATGTCGTCGACCGCCTGTACAACGCCTATACGAAGGCCGCCAGTGACCCCGGCGTTCAAGAGCGGCTGCGTGCGCTCGGCCTCGCGGTCAAGGTAAGAAACGGCGCCGAGCTCGGCAAATTCATGCGTGACGACGTAGCCCGCTGGGGCCGCGTCATCCAGGAGAACCAGATCAAGTTGGCGAACTGAGCTCCGAGAGGACGAGCACGGAAGCAACCGCCCCATCGAGCATCGGGGTGGACACGCGGGATAGCCAGATGAGGAGAGGCAACCAATGCTTTGGGCCATTTACTGCATCAGCAAGCCGGACTCGGCGGCCTTGAGGAGCGAGCACTCGACACGGCATCGCAGCTACCTGGACGCCAGCCAGCCCCATCTCTTCTTCGCGGGCGGACTCCAGAGCGACGATGGCGCAGAGATTGTCGGCGCCATGTTCATCGTGAATGTGAAGGACCGCAGTGCGGCCCAGGCCTTCATCGACGGTGAGCCTTTCAATCAGGCCGGCGTCTTCGAAAAGGTCACCGTGTGCCGATTGGGCAAAGGCCGGTTCAACCCGCAGCTGGTAGATGTTGCCTAGGTGACCTCATGATCGCCCTCAGGAAAGCATCTCTCGTTCTGGCCTTCGCGGCATTCCTTCTTGCCGGCCCAAGTGTTCGGGCTCAATCCGAGCCCTTCCCAACGAAGCCGATCAAGCTGATCGTCACCTTCGAACCCGGGGGAACCGGCGATTTCGTGGCGCGGATCCTTGCCGAGAGGATGGGCGCCGACCTGGGACAGTCCGTCCTCATTGAAAACCGATCCGGCGGCGGCGGAGCGATTGGCGCGCAGGCAGCGGCCCGGTCCAAAGCGGACGGTTACACGATCCTGCAGATCGCAACCACTCACCTCATCCTCCCGAATCTCCAAAAGAACGTGCCGTACGATCTGGAGCGCGACTTCACGCCGGTCTTCGGAGCCAATGTGGTCCCGCAGGTCGTTGTGGTGAACGCCAAGTCGAGCTTCCGGTCGCTCGCCGACCTGGTTGCAGCGGCCAAGGCCAATCCAGGCGCGCTCAACTTCGGGTCCGGCGGTAACGGATCCCTTAGCCACCTGACTGGCGCGCTGCTGGTCACGGATCTGAAGATAAGCACCACTCATGTTCCCTTTCGCGGCCTCGGTCCCGCCGTCCAGGCTCTGCTGGGAAACAACGTCCACTTCGTCGTCGGCAACATTCCGGACGTGATCAAGTTCGTGAACTCCGGCGACTTCCGGCTCCTCGTCATAACCTCCGAGCAGCGCCTCTCCTATCTGCCGGACGTGCCCACGATGACGGAGCAGGGCGTGCCGTCTTTGAGCGCCGCATTCTCCTGGAACAGTTACCTCGTCCCGGCGGGAACACCGAGCGAAATCGTGGATCGCCTGTACCGGGCCTTTGCAAAGGCGGCGAGCGACCCTGGGGTGAAAGAGCGGCTGGATAACGTCAGCGTGGCGATCAAGCCCATGAACGGAGCTGAACTCCGCAAGTACTTGCAGGCCGAATCCACTCGCTGGCGTCGTGCCATCGAGGCTAACCAGGTCAAGATCGAGAACTGACCCGGTCAGGGTGACCGTTGTGACTGCTCGCGAGTGCCGGTCGCCGATGATCAACCGGGTCGACCGGTTTCCGCACTGCTTCGAGGCTGCCCTCGTTATTGGCGAGCAACCACCGGCACGCCGGTGAATTGCTCGTAGACCTCCACCAGCGCTGCAGCGTCCTTGTCGCCGAGCCCCATCGCCTTGGCGATCTGGTGAACCTGAAGCGCCACCGAAGCCATGAACATAGGCACTCCCAGCGACTTGCCGAGCGCCGTCTGAAGCTCCACATCCTTGGCGGTGATGTCCATCCGGATCCCGTCGAAGTCGCGAGCAAGAAAACGGGGAGCGTTGTACTGGAACGCGACGCTGTTTCCGGTCGTGTTGCTGATGGTTTCCACCATCTGTTTCGGATCCAGCCCGGCCTTGGCGCCCATCGCCAACCCTTCGGCGATCACGACGCGATTGACCTGCATCAACATGTTGTTGACCACCTTCATCGCGGTGCCGAGGCCGATGCCACCGAAGTGCGTGATCTCCGAGGTCATGGTCTGGAGAACCGGCCGCGCCCGGTCGAGGGCCGCCGGATCGCCACCCACATAGCACTTCAGCGATGCGGTCTTCGCGCCACCCCTGTCCCTCATCCCGGTCACCGGCGCATCGATGAGGTGGATGCCCTTCGAGGCAAGCCGGGGATGCATGCTCCTGAGCGCCATCATGTCGATGGTGCTCATGACGATGATCAGGTCGTCTGGCTGCGCGGTCTGGACGAACCCGCGCGGACCGAAGATGACCTCTTCGGTCTGGGCGGTCGTTTCGACCATGGAAATCAGGATGGGCGCGCGTCGCGCGACGTCGGCGGGATCCGTCGCCCCTAGCGCACCGAGGCCCACCAGGTGCTCGACCTTTCGCGGGTCGAGGTCGCAGACCGCGAGCTGGTGCCCGTTCTTCAGGATGTTCTCGGTCATGGGGGTCCCCATCATCCCGAGACCGACGAATCCAACCGTACGCTTCCTATCCTCACCGCTCATCTGATGCTCCTGATGCGAAGGCAGAGCCTTTCGGGGGAATTTGGGCCTTCAGCGCACGCCGGTCCTCGAGATCGGCCCGGACGTCTCCTTGCTGCCCGCGGAAAAGCACATGGGCGGTGTTGTCGTCCACGCCCGACCTCACCACCTGCCCAGGAATCACCTCGAGCGCCCGCGTGCCGCCGATGAGCTGCGGATGAAGCCGGACTCGCCTTGCGCGGCGTCAAAGGTCGGCCCAAGAACTCAGGCTATCGCGGTCTCCGGCGCGGGCGAGTGCGCTGCACGGTCCGAACGCTCCGCGTCGTCAAGAACCATGTCAGCGCATTTCTCGCCAACCAACATGCAAGGAACGCTCGTGTTCCCGGAGATCATTGTCGGCATGATCGAGGCATCCGCGATGCGAAGGCCCGAGATGCCGTGCACGCGCAAGCGGTCATCAACCACCGCCATCGGATCGTGCCCCATCTTGCAGGTTCCGAGCATGTGTTGCGTGGTCTGGCCGGTGTTGCGGATGTATTCGAGAATCTCCTCGTCCGTCTCGATACGGCGGCCGGGCTCCATTTCCTCGATGATGGCCTCGCGCAGCGGCGGAGCGTCGGCAATATCCCGGGCGCGTCTCACGGCCAGTACGGCCGCCTGCCGGTCATTCTCGGTGTCGAGGAACCGGTAGCTGATCGACGGCGGCGCGAAAGGATCGGACGACCGGACGTGAATACTGCCGGTGCTCTCGGTGCGCTGGACGTGCGTATACATGCCGAAGCCTTCGATAGCCGACATCCGGCGCCCCTGCCCGGTCTTCAGCTCGATGATGTAGGGACTGACCACCATCATGATGTCCGGATCCTTGAGCTCCGGACGCGAACGCGCGAACACCCGCATCGTGCCGTGGCCCTGCGAGATGAAACCCTTCCGGAAGAGCACGTACCGGAGAATTTCGACACCCAACCTCCAGCCGCGCCCTTTCTTCGCAAGGGAGATCCCCGGTCTGTTGAACCGCCACTTCATGAGCGCCGCGTAGTGATCGCGAAGGTTCTCGCCGACGCCCTTCAATTCGTGAACGACCTTGATCCCATGCTGGCGAAGAATGTCCGGGTTCCCGATGCCTGACAGTTCGATAAGCTTGGGCGAATTCGCTGTTCCACCGCACACGATGACTTCGCGCGTGACGCGGGCCTCCTGCATCGCGCCGTTCTGCCTGAAGCGGACGCCGACGCAGCGCTTTCCTTCCAGGATCAGCGACGTGGCCTCTGCCCCCTGGAGGATCGTCAGGTTTGGCCGCTTGCGCGCCGGCTCGAGATACTGCGTCGCCGTACTGTGGCGAAGCCCGCGGTAGCTGGTCTGCTGCGCCATCGCAACGCCTTCCTGCGTCGCACCGCTGTAGTCCGGGTTGTAGGGGATACCGGCCGCTACGGCGGATTTGATGAACAGATCGTAGAACGGCGCGATTTTCGAACTTTCGGTGACCTTGATCGGGCCGGTTCGGCCGCGGTATTCGTCGGAGCCGAGTTCGGTGCTCTCGAGCTTCTTCAGATACGGCAGCACCTCGCTGAAGCTCCAGCCCTTGCAGCCCATCTGAGCCCAGGTGTCGTAGTCCAGCCGTTGTCCGCGGTTATAGACGATGGCATTGAGCGCGCTGCTGCCACCTAGCAGCTTGCCGCGCGGAACGTAGAGCTTGCGGTTGCCGTAGCTTTCGTGGGGCTCGGCGTAGTAGCGCCAGTTCACGGTCGGATTGTCGATCATGAACACAACGCCAGCCGGCGGCCGCGACCAGACGTACTTTGCGCCCTTCTCTCCGGCCTCAAGGCACAGCACCTTGTATTTCGCGTTCTCGCTCAGGCGGGCGGCGACGATACCACCGGCCGAGCCGGAGCCGATCACCACGTAGTCATACATGTTTGGCTGCATGGATTCGCTTCCGGCGCTCACGGCTCACAGGAAAATCTGCAGCGACTTCTCTTCGGTGTACGAGTAGAGTTCCTCGATCCCGCGTTCACGCCCGACCCCGCTGTTCTTGTAGCCGCCGAACGGGACGGCGCGCACGTGCGTATTCATGCCGTTGACCCAGATGTAGCCGGACTTCAGGCGCTGCGCGGTGCGCAACGCTTTCGTCATGTCCTGGGTCCAGACCCCGGCCGTCAGCCCATACTCCACTGAGTTGGCCATCTCGATCGCCTGGTCGATGTCCGACCAGCGCAGGATCGAAAGCACGGGGCCGAAGATTTCCTCGCGGGCGATGCGCATCTCCTGGCGGACATCAGCGAATACCGTGGGCTGGAACCAGAACCCCTTCTCGAACGCGGGTCCGGTCGGCCGCTTGCCGCCCGCCACCAGCCGCGCGCCTTCAGCCTTCCCAATCTCGACGTAGTTCTCGATCCGCGCCAGATGCGCCTGCGAATTGATCGCGCCCATCTGGGTCGTCCATTCGAACGGGTCACCGATGCGGATTGCCTCGGCCTTGGCGGCCACCCGCTTCACCACCTCGTCGTAGATCGCGTCGTGGACGAACAGGCGGCTCGTAGAGCTGCACGACTGCCCCTGCCAGGTGAAGTTCATCCCGTCCACCGCAGCCTCGGCGACCTTCTCGACCGGCGCGTCGGAAAAGATGATGAACGGGTTCTTGCCGCCGAGCTCCAGCGAGATCGACTTCACCGCCACCTCGGCTGCCGAGCGCTGGATGGACATTCCCGTGCGGATGGAGCCGACGAAGGACAGGCGCTTGACGCGCGGATGCCGCACCAGCGCGCCGCCGACTTCGCCATCGCCGGTGACGATGTTGACCACGCCGGCAGGCAGCACCTCTTTCGCGATCTCGCCCAGCAGCGTCGCCGACAGGGGACATTGCTCGGAAGGCTTCAACACCACCGAGTTGCCCGCCACGAGCGGCGAGGCGATGCCGAACACCGCCATGGCGAGCGGGTGGTTGAATGCGACGATCCGGCCAACCACGCCGTACGGTTCCCGGATGGTGAGGTTGAGCGTGTTCGAGCTGCCCGGAATCGTGTTGCCCTGCAGCTCATAGCCGAGGCCCGCGAAGTAGCGGAGCCTGTCGATGCAGCCCGAGACGTCGCCCTTCATGCCGGTGATCGAGTTGCCGGAGTCGGCGACCTCCAGCGTCAGAAGGTCTTCCGAGCGCGCCGCGAGCGCGTCGGCCAGTTTGAACAGGTACTGGGAACGCTGCGCCACGGACAGGGCCGCCCATGCCGGCTGAGCGGCCTCTGCCGCGCTGACTGCCCGGTCGACGTCGGCCGCCGTTGCGCGCGGGACCTTGCCGATGACCTCCCCGGTGGCGGGATTGGTCGATTCGATCCAGTTTCCGCCGGAACTCTCGACCAGCTCCCCGCCGATCAGCATCCGTCCCGTGACCGGAGCCAGCCTTTTGAGATTGGTGGAGTTGAGGTTGCTCATGAGCGTCTCACCATCGTCGGGGTTGGATTCCTCGAGAGTTGAGCAACACGCGTGCCATGCGACCGCTTTGTCGAGCCTTGCCGCCGGTCGACGCAGAACCCCGGCGCCACTCGAAAATTCCGCGCTAAAGCGCCTATGGCGCAGTCACTGGCGCCGGTTCGCGCCGCGGAATGGCCTCAGATGTCGTCTATGGGAACATGTCGCTGTAGCCTGCAAGGACAGCCGATGCAGGTGTCACCACTGAATGCCGGACGCAGCCCGGGAGCGGCCGCTCCTACGCCCCGGTCCGGTCACTCGTCCCCGGCGTAGAGCCGCTGCCCACGCGCAAGCCTGCGGGCCACTGTCGCGGTCTGGAGTTCGCCGCGCTCGGTAGGCGAATGTGCGGCTAGGTAGCGCGAGAAAGCAACGAGGATACGCCGGCCTTCCGGTCCGTTGCCCCAGCGCGAAATTGCCCCGTCGCTGCCTCCAGCATTTGATAGGTGTGAAAGCCGGCGTCTTCGCGCAAGACGGCATGCGCCAACGTGTCGAGAAGGCGTTCCACGTCGTGCTGCTTCGCGAGATAGCGGGCAACGTAGCGCGGCGCAACATCGATCGCGCCATGCCGGTCGAGCGCATCGAGGAACTGCTCGCACAGGACCGCACCGTCCTCCGGCAGATCGTCGAGCTGATCGCCCGGTTCGCCCGGCAGCTTCGCCGGCGGCACGTTGAGGAACCGAAGCAGATAGAGACTCATCGCGCCGTGGAACAGCCCGCGTAACGTCTCCGCGGTCGGGACGCGGCCGCCGCTCTCGAGACGATCGAGCATCCGATGCAGCGCATTCGCGTGCGTGAACGCGTGGTGCGCCGACTCCCAGTCCGAATGCTCATTGGCGGTACCGAAGCGCGCGATTCTCAGCGCCGCCGCATACGCAAGCGCACCGCCGAGATCCGAGGGCGCAGCGCCGTTCGCCACGGCCGCGACGAGAGCATGCGTCGCGTCATGGGCACTATCGCCGAGCAGCGCCTCGACCAATGCGGCCGCTCCTTTCCACGCTCCGCGCCGGTCCCGGCCGGCTGCGATCGCTACGGAAACCTCGTTCGCCGCATCGGCACATAGCGCAATGAGATCGACGGGGTGGCGCCACGCGTTTCTCTCCTCCGCGCCACGCGCGCTCGTAAGTAGACCCGTCGTGGCCGGCAGGACCAGGGACGCGTGCTGCCAGCCGATGTGCTCGAGCAGCTCGAAGGCCTTGTTGATGAAGTCGAGTGCGTGGCCGCCATCGGCGTAGACCCGCTCCGTCGCCGCCAACAGCATCATTTCGGCAAGCTCCGCGGGGGAGGACTCACCGTGAATCGCGGTCAGCAGCGTACGCTCGGCGGCGTCGGCATGGCGCACGGTGGTCCAATGACGCAGCCAGCGCCCGAGCGTTTCAGAGGGCAACGCTCTGTCGAGCGGTTCGCGTGCATGGCGCGCGGGTTGGCCGTCGCAGTCCTGCGCCACATTGCGAAGCCCCTTGTAGAGCGCAAGATAGGTCTCTTCGTCAGGAAGACCGGAGATGAGATTCGCAAGTGCTGTCAGCACCGTGAGGCCGGTGCCCCATTCCTCGCGGTACCGGACCCCGAACAGCGCCGATTCACGCAGCAGCTCGCGCGATTCGACGCCCTGCGCTCGTAGGCCGAGAATCGCCTTGGCGATCACCAGTTCGAGGTTGCGCTCCAGCCCGGCCCGGAGGCGATTCTTCCAGTGCGCTTCGCCATC
The DNA here is from genome assembly GCA_963789885.1 of uncultured beta proteobacterium. Classification (GTDB taxonomy): domain Bacteria; phylum Pseudomonadota; class Gammaproteobacteria; order Burkholderiales; family SG8-39; genus DATEDA01. The sequence continues at coordinate 54,424 of CAWBNB010000040.1, forward strand.
GGCGTAGCGTGGCTCGGCCGCCACCCACACCTCGCCATCGCGTACCTGCACCTCGGCCGTCGGCAGATCGTCCGCCCACAGGTCAAAGCCGCCGCCGCTCGCGACATCGAAGCGCGCGTGATGCCAGTGACAGGTCAGGATGCCGTCCGCGACGGACCCGCGGTGAAGCGGAAATCCGAGATGCGGGCATCGATTGTCCACCGCGAAGCAGCGCGATCCCTCGCAGATCACGAGGAGCGGGGTTCTACGGCCCTGTACGACCTTCATCCCCCTCGCCTTGAGATCCTCGAGGCTGCCCGCGTGCACCCAGGGGCTTTCAACAACTCTGTCGGACCCAGCCATCACACCCGCCCATGTCTAGCGTTCGGCACTCGCGACCAAGCGAAGTTCAACATGTCATTCGCTCCGCGCTCCAGTAGCAGCCTTACCCGCGGCGATAGGAGAGTCTCCGCTCGGACCAGCGGACGGCGCAAGTAATGGGCATGGATGGCGATCCGCAGGTCTTGCATCTGCGGACCAGCAACCGTCGCTCGCTCGCGGCGCTGGCAGTGGCGACGGCGTCCCGGGTGTCGGGACTACTGCTTCGGCAGCTGCAGGTCGGCCACGAGCTTCGACGTCCGCTCCAGGTCCTGTTTGAGGAACTCGTTGAATTCCTCCGGCGACATTTCCATGGATTCGGATCCGTCACTGCGGAAACGCTCCCGCAGCTCTTTGCTGGACGTGGCGTTACGCAGAGCCTCCGAGAGGCGCTGGACCAGGTCCTTTGGCGTTCCCGCCGGCGCGAAAGCGCCTATCCACAGGTAGTAGCTGAAATTGGGGAGGCCCCGCTCTGCGATGGTCGGAACCTCTGGCAAGCCCGGAAGACGCGTTCTGGAGGTGACACCGAGAGCCCTCAAGGTTCCTTCTTTCACCTTGGAAGCGCCGCTGCCGTAGGCCTCGAAAATCATGTCGACGCGCCCGCTCATCACGTCAGGCATCGCAGCCCCGTTGCCTTTGTACGGTACGTGCATCAGATCCAGGCCGCTTTGCCGAAGAAAGATGGCGGCGCCAATGTGGGTCGCCGTGCCGACACCCGCCGATGCGTAGGACATCGCACCGGGCTTCGCCTTGGCGCGGGTGATGAAGTCCGCGAGGGTCTTGTCGGGTTGGCCAGCTCCGACGACCATGATAAGCGGCGAGCGGACCATCGGCCCGACACCGGTGAAGTCCTTGAGCAGATCGTAGCCGGGGTCCTGCTTCACGGCGAGCTGGATGACGATCGTGCCGGCTGTCGCCAGGAGCGTGTAGCCATCCGGGGGCGCCGCCTTCACGGCGCGGATCCCCACCAGCCCGTCCCCGCCGGGGCGGTTCTCGACAATCACCTGCTGTCCCAGCGTCGCCCGCATCTTCTCGGCAACGAAGCGCGTCGTCACGTCAACCAGGCCTCCGGGTACTGTGTTCACGATGAACCGGACCGGTCTCGTCGGAAACGGATCGGCCGCCATGGCCGGAGCTGCGAAGGCGAGCGCGATAGCGACCGCGCGGAGGCCGTGGGAGAACATCACTCGGACGAACGTAGCCATCATCGGGGGGTCTCCTGTGCTGAGGAACCGGCTTCGCGCCAACCGCATCCACCAACGCGAGCCAGGCTTCAACTCGTAAGGGCTCCGGTTCGCCAGGCTGAAAAAGCAACTGCAATGCCAGTAGCTCTTCGGCGAGTGGACCGCCGTTCAGCCCGTCATACGGGTCCGGCGCCACGCGTCTTACGCAGGCATAACGTCCCCACGGCATACACCTGTCCTTCGTGAAGACACGACTTTCTGGGAGCGTCGATCAGCGTGGTATTGCGATCGCGTGGGAATCGATCGCGGGGGCTGCAGCGACTACTTGGCACGAGCGTTGCTGACCACGAGAGGCGTAGATACCACGTGGGAGACGACGCGAAATGAACATCGGATACATCGGGCTAGGCGCGCTGGGAGGTGAGCTCGCCCGCCGGTTCCTGCCGACGCACGCCCTCTCCGTCTGGGACCTGAACCCGGCAGCTTCGGCTCCGCTCGGAGCGCTCGGCGCCCGGGTGTCGCCCTCCGCGGCGGAGCTCGCGCGAGGCTGTGACGTCGTGCTGCTCTGCCTCCCGAGGAGCTCCGATGTACGGCAGGTGATCTTCGGTCCCGGCGGCTTGGCCGAAGGGCTCTCCGCCGGGAAGCTCGTGATCGACCAGACGAGCGGCACTCCGGGCGAGACCCGGGAGATGGCCCGCGAGCTTGCACAACGCGGCGTGGCGATGGTGGATGCCGCGGTCTCCGCCAGCCCTTACATCGTCGGGCAAGGCGGCGCCACGCTCATGGCCTCCGGGCCTGACGAGGCGTACGAGAGGGCGCTTCCCGTCCTGCGTGTGATCACCCAGACGATCTTCCGGTGCGGTAGGCGCGTGGGTGATGGTCAGGCCATGAAGATGGTCAATAACGCGATGAACGCCGGTTGCCGCGTGGGAACCCTGGAACTCGTGGCGATGGGCAAGAAGGCGGGCCTTTCGCTCGAATGCATGACCGACGTCCTCAACAAGGGCTCGGCGCGCAACCAGACCACGGAGAAGATGCTCCCCGCGATCGTCCAGGCAAAGTCCTCGACCGATTTCGCGCTCTCGCTCATGCTCAAGGACGTGAACCAGGCAGTCGCGCTGGGCATGGAGACTGGCGTCCCGATGCCCATCACCAACATCGCTCGAGGCGTGCTGCAGATCGGCGTCAATACGCTCGGCGATAAGGCGCGGCTGGAGGACATGGTCGGTGTCATCGAATCGATGGCTGGGACGCGACTGGCGCAGCCTGACAATGTCACGCCCCCCGAAGTCAGCCTGGAAACGAGGCGCGATCCGAAGGAGTTGAAGGTCGGGTACGTGGGGCTTGGCGCTATGGGTGCTCCACTGGTACGCCGTCTCATGCTCTCCCGCAAGATGCAGGTTTACGAGGCAAGACCCGCCGTCACGCGCGAGTTCGAGGCCGAGGGCGCGATCGCTGCGCCGGATCTGGCCTCGCTCGCACGCGCTTGCGACGTCATCATGCTGTGCGTCCCGACCTCCGCCGTCGTGCGCGAGGTCGTCTTCGGCACGCACGGGCTGGCCGAAGGGCTTTCACCCGGGAAGATCGTGATCGACCAGACAAGCGGGGACCCGAGCGAGACGCGCCGCTTCGCCGCAGACCTGCAGAGACTCGGTGTGGCGCTGGTGGATGCGCCGGTGTCCGGCGGGCCAGGCGGCGCCATCGCGGGCACGATTGCGATCATGTGCGGAGGGGCGCCCGACGCCTTCGCGCAGGCGCGGCCGATCCTGGAATCCATCAGTCCGAACGTCGTGTATTGCGGCGCAAGCGGGAACGGTCACCTCGCCAAGCTCGTCAACAACGGGGTGTCGTCGATGTGCCGCATGATCACCTATGAGTGCGCCGCGGCCGGCTTGAAGTACGGGCTCAGGCTCGAGGAGATGGCCGAGGCGCTCAACAAGAGTTCGGGCTGGAGCGCCGCTTCCAGAAAGATCCTCCCGGCGCTCGTATCGGGGCAGCAGACGGCCAACCTCCACCTTCAGCTGATGGTGAAGGACCTCGGGCTCGCCGCCCGACTGGGCATAAGCGTCGGCGCTCCGATGATGATCTCGAACGCGGTGCGCAGCCTCTTCGAGCAAGGCGCCAACAGGTTCGGCGGTACGGCCAACGTCGAAGAGATCGCCCACCTGTACGAGAGCATGGCGGGCATCAGATTCGAGGCAGCGTCGGCCCATTGACCGATCCAGGCAGGCGCCCAGATCAACTCCGTTCTCATGCCGCTGTGAATCCGGTCCCGCAGACACCGCCCCGTACCGAGCCGATCGGCTTCGTCGGACTTGGCGCGATGGGCGCTCCGATGGCGAGACGTCTCGCGGGTCTTGGCTACAAGTTGGTAGTACACGACATCAATGCGCACGCCGTGCAGTCGGTCGTGGACTGCGGCGCGCGGTCGCTGCCCTCGGCGAAGGTCGTCGCATCCGAGGCCAAACTCGTGTTCACCTGCCTGCCTTCTCTCGAAGCGCTGCGCGAGACGGTGCTCGGCGACGAAGGCCTGCACGCCGGCTCGGCGATCGAGACGCATGTCGATCTCTCTACCACCGGAGCGCATTTCGCTCGCGAGATGGCAGCGGGTCTGGACCGTCGCGGCATCATGATGCTGGATTCGCCGATCACCGGCAGCGTGACCACGGCGGCGAACGGGAAGCTCGGCATCATGTGCTCCGGTCCGCTTGCCGCATTCCACCATGCGGAGCCGGTCATGCGCGACCTGGCGAGTGCCGTCGTGCTCTACCTCGGCGATCGAACCGGAAAGGCGCAGACGCTCAAGCTGCTGAACAACCTGCTGTCGGCGACGGGCATGGCGGCCTCGTGCGAGGCGTTTATTCTCGGCGCGAAGGCAGGCCTCGACCCGCAGACGATGCTGGAGATCATCAACTCCGGCGACGCCAGCAGCAGCGCGACCCGCAACAAGTTCCCTCAGTCCATCCTGCCGCGCCGTTTCGACTATGGAGCGCGGATGGCGATCACGGCCAAGGACATCTCGCTGACGGTGGGGGAAGCGGAGGAGCTCGGCGTTCCCATGTGGATTGCCCGGTCGGTGCAGCAGGTATGGAAGTACGCCGTTTCGCAGGGAGGGGCCGACCGGGACGGCACCGCCCTTATCACCTATCTCGAGCCGTGGGCGGGAGTCGAAGTGCGGTCGCGCCCCCAGGCGGCCCCGGCGCGGCCGACGGATGCGGCGCCGCGCAAGGAATTCGGTGCCCTCGTCGTCGTGTGTGAACCGCAGACGCTTTCTTTGCTCGCACGCCGACTGCGGGAGCAGAACTGGGATGTCGCGCTCGCCAGGGACGACGTCACGCAGCGGGTACGGCAGTCGGATTCCCGTCCTCTGGACGGTCCGAAGGTCGCGGATCGACAGTGCACGCTTGTGGGGGTTGCGGTCGGCAGTACCGCAGCGGAGGTACTCAGGGCTCTACCGCCGCGCAGCTCCGCGATGCGGACGCTCGTCAATACCTGCCTGACCCGCTCGGAGGACTCCGTTGAGCTCGAGCGCGCGCTTTCCGAGCCGGGCGACGCCTATCTCGAGGCGCTGTTCGCCGGCCGGGCGCGTGACATCGAAAGCGGCGCGTCCAGTCTGGTCGCGGCGGGTGCGCATGACGTCCTGGAGCACGCGAAGCCGCTGCTGGAATCGATCGGCAGCCGTGTGTTCCACGTTTCCGAGCGGCCGGGCGATGGGCAGTTGATGCAGCAGATCAATGCTTCGCTCTTCGCGACCTTGCTCGCGGCGACGTGCGAAGCGTTCGTCGCGGGCGCGAAGGCCGGCCTCGACCCGTTGACGATGACGAAGATCATGGGGGTCGAGACCGGCAGGAACGCGGCCAGCGCTCGCATCATCCCCGAGCAGGTCGCGACCCGGAAGTTCGATCACGGCAAGCCGATCGGGGAAGCGTTCCGGGAGCTGTCGCTTCTGAGCGACGAGGCGCGTCGGCTGGGTGTTACGCCCTGGATTCTCGACAAAGCGAGGCTTCTCTACGGGCTTGCGGCGCGCCTCGGCGGCCCCGGCGACGATGTCACGCGGTTGATCACGCACTACGAGAAATGGGCGAATGCCGAGGTGCGTGCCGAGGGCGGCAGCGCTTGATCCTTCCCCGCCCGAGGGCGGGGCCGCCGTTTCCGAGTCAGTCCGTGCCCAGCTGAAGCCGGTTCGGTTGCCGCCGCTCGATCGCCCACATGAGTAGCGCGGCACCGCGGTAGACCGCGTGCGCGAACTTGCCGTAGGGCAGCGTGAGAAAGAGCGCCATCACGCAACCAAGGTGTACCGCCAGTAATAGCGCCATCGCAGCCGTATCGCGCCAGGCGAGCAGCGCGAGGCCGGTGAGACTGGTGGCGAGAAGCAGAGAGATGAAGGCATGGTCCATGGGTCTCTGCTGCGGGTCGCCATGCAGCGGGTGGCGTCGCAGGTTCAGCCAGAGCAGTCCCGCAGGACCGATGACCAGGCCGACGCCGCCGAGCGTGCCGAGAACGACCGGAAGGCTCACGACAGGGTACGGTGCGGGCCAGGTCAATGCGTAGTGATACACGGTCGCCACCGCCGTCGAAGCGAAGCACAGCAGGAACCCGTAGAAAGTGACGTGGTGGAAGCGCCTGCGCAGCAGGGTGAAGCGGTCGTTCTTTTCGTTGCAGCCGTCGCCGTGCCCGCCATCGAGGTACCTCAGCGTCAGCGCATTGCCCGCTGCCTCCGCGAGCGGCGCAGCCGCGACCTTCCCGGGCTCCTGACCGCGCCAGAAGCGAACCACCCCGATCGACAGTGCGAGCACCGCCCAGCCGAACACCGCGCCGAAGATCTGCACCAGCGTGTTGTGCGGGAATACGGCGTAGAAGTTGCCGTCGGCGCGCGTGTCCCAGAGGGTGCCGCGAAGCACGATCGCAAGGACCAGGAAAAGCGCGAGCCCGCCCGCCGTCGCGAGCGCAAATGTCAGCCCGTTCCGCCGGTAGAGCGTACCGAGCGCTGCCGGCCACGCGTACTCCGAATAGGTCTTGCGGCGCACTTCCGCCATCGCGCGTGGCACATTCACTGCGAAGGTGTGCGGGGGTGCGTACTGGCACGCGTGCAGGCAGGCGCCGCAGTTGTGACAGAGGTTCGCGAGATAGTGCGCCTCGGCGGCATCGAAGGATAGGCGCCGCGTCATGGCGGCGAATACCGCGCAAAAACTCTCACAGTAGCGGCAGGCATTGCAGATCTGCATCTGCCTGGCGACTTCCTCCTCAGCGCTGCGAATCACCGCCTCAAGCTGCTGCATGTGCCCGGCCTTTCATGGCGGCCTTCGCCGCCTCCGTGCCGGCAATCCGGCCGAATGCAGTGCCGATGCTCATGCCCACGCCGGCGGTGTAGCCCTTGCCGAGCACATTGCCCGCCATCATCTCGCCGGCGACGAAGAGGTTTTCGCTTGGCACGCTGCCGAAGTGCACGGCCGCATGCTCGTTCGTCTTCAATCCCAGGTAGGTGAAGGTGATTCCCGGCCGCAGCGCGTAAGCGTAGAAGGGCGGCGCGTCGAGCGGCCTCGCCCAATGCGTCTTGGGCGGCGTGAGCCCCTCGGTGTGGCAGTCGTCGAGCACCGTGTGGTCGAAGGTGCCTAGCCGGCACGCGGCGTTGAAGTCGTTGAGCGTGCGCATGAAAGTCTCGTTCATCGAGCACGAGCGCTCGCGCGAGCTCGGGCAGGGTGTTGGCCTGGACCGGAGGAAAGACGGGAGGCATGAAGCGGCCGATCGCCTTGCTGTCGATGATGCAGTAACCGAGCTGCCCCGGCTGCTGCGCAACGAGGCGCCCCCAGATCGCATAGCGCTTGGGCCAGAAATCCTCGCCCTCGTCGTAGAAGCGCACCGCCTCGCGGTTGAGCATCACGCCAAGCGACACGGCGTCGACGCGGGTCACGATCCCTCCGTCATACAGCGGCGCACGGGCATCGATGGCCACGCAATGCGATTGCGACGGGTCGCCAATGATGTCGGCGCCCTGCCCCATCAGGAACTTCAGCAACACTCCCTGGTTGAAGCGCGTGCCGCGGATCAGAAAGTTCTCCGCCGGCCATTCGCCGCGTTCGTTCTGTCCCCAGGCCTCGCGTACCCACTCGAGGTTCGATTCGAAGCCGCCGGCGGCGAGCACGCACGCTTTGGCTTCGATGCGCTCGCCCCCGCAGAACGCCGCGACGAATCGGCCGTCACGCAGCTCGAGCGCATCGGCGGGCGAGTCGTAACGGATCTCCACATCCAAATCCTCCGCGCTACGGTAGTACGCGTTCAGGAGCGCCTTGCCGCCGCCCATGAAGAACGCGTTGGTGCGCGAGAGGTGCAGCGTGCCCGAGAGCGAGGGCTGGAAGCGCACGCCGTGCTTGTGCATCCAGCCGCGGCAGTTGGAGGAGGCGCGGATCGTCAGTCGGGCGAGCCGCTCGTTGGTGTCGCCTCCGGTGACCTTCAGCAGGTCCTGCCAGAACTCCTCCTCCGGATACGCATCGACCAACACATCCTGCGGCGCCTCGTGCATGCAGCGCATGTTGCGTGTGTGCTGAGAGTTACCGCCGCGCCATTCGCGTGGGGAGGCCTCGAGCAGGAGAACCCTCGCCCCACCTTCGCGCGCCATCAGCGCGGCGCACAGGGCGGCGTTGCCACCCCCGATCACCAGGACGTCATACATCGCACCGAGATCGATTTGTTCGCAGGGCTGGAGCCCGGGTGGAGCGCGATGCGATCAGACTTCGACCATCTCGAAATCGGACTTTTTTGCCGAGCAGTCCGGGCACACCCACTCTTCCGGGAGATCGGCCCAACGCGTGCCGGGCGGGATGCCCTCGGCCGGCATGCCCGCCGCTTCGTCGTAGAGGAACCCGCACAGGATGCATTGCCACACCTTGAACTCGAGCTCGGAAGTTGTCGCGGACCGCGTGTCGTCGCTCCCGCTTGCCGTGTGCGCCATGCTTGCTCCCCTCAACGTTGCGCGGTTGCCTCGCGAAGCAGTCCGCCCTTCTCGGCGACCTGCGCGAGCAACTGGCTCGGCTTCCAGCGTTTGCCGTACCGCTCATGCCATTCGCAGACCTGGCGATGGATCTCCTTCGCGCCAACCGTGTCCGCCCAGAACATGAGGCCCCCTCGATGGCGAGGAAAACCGAAGCCGTACAGCCACATCACGTCGATGTCGCTTGCACGGTATGCCTTGCCGTCTTCGAGGATCTTGCAGGCCTCGTTCACCGAGGCGAACAGGAGCCGCCGGAGGATCTCGTCGTTCGTGAACGTGCGCTGCGGAATGCCGAATTCCTGTGCAACGCTCGCGATCACCTGTTTGACGACGTCATCCGGATAGGGGGTACGGTCGCCTTCCTTGTACCGATACCAGCCGGACCCGGTCTTCTGACCTTTGCGCCCCATCTCCACCATGCGGTCCGGAACATGAAGCTTCCGGAAAGCCGGATCGGCCGCCGCGCGGCGCTTGCGGGTGTCGTAGCTGATATCGAGTCCGGAGAGATCGCTCACCGCAAACGGCCCCATCGGGTACCCGAAATCGACCATCACCTTGTCGATCTGTTCCGGTAAGGCGCCCTCCTCGAGCATGAGCATCATCTCCGTCACGAGGGGCGCCCGGCTGCGGTTGGCCGCGAATCCGTCGCACGACCCGACGACCACGCTCACCTTGCCGATGTCGCGTCCCATCTTTGCGGCCCGGGCAATCGTTTCCGTCGAGCTATCATCCCCCCTGACGATCTCGCAGAGCTTCATCACGTTCGCGGGCGCGAAGAAATGTGCGCCCGCCACGTCCTGCGGGCGGCCGGTCGCACCGGCCATCACGCCGATGTCGATCGCCGATGAGTTCGTGAGCAGCAACGCGCCCCGGCTTCATCACCGCATCGAGCTTCGCGAACACTTCCTTCTTCAGGTCGATCCGCTCGAAAACCGCCTCGATGACCGCGTCGCAATCGCCGATGTCCTCGTACCGTCCCACGGGCCGGATGAGCGACAGGCGTTCGTCCATCTCCGACTGCGTGAGGCTGCCCCGCTTCACTCTTGTCGCGTAGGTGTCGCGAATGCGCTGCATCCCTTTGTCCAGCGCTTCGGCGTGTGCTCTCGAGCACCTTCACCGGCGTACCGGAGTCGGCGAAGCAGATGGCGATGCCGCTTCCCATGGTCCCTGCGCCGATGACCGCAGCCGTGCTCACGCCTTCCGGTTTGCTGCGGCTGCTCGGCACCCGGGATCTTCGCCGCCTCGCGTTCCGCGAAAAACGCGTAGCGCAGGGCCTTCGCCTCGTCGGAGTTCTCGAGCTCCGCGAAGAGCTTCTTCTCGATCTGGAGTCCCTCGTCGAACGGCTTGGTCACTGCCGCTTCCACGCACGCGAGCGCGTGGTGCGGCGCCTTTACGTGGCGGGCCTTGGGCGCGATCGCCTTGCGCAGCGACTCGAACAGCCCGGGCTTCGCCTTCGCCTGCTCGATCCGGTCGGACTTCTCGCTTACTCGGGGCAAGGGCCGCGTCGCGGCGATGTCCTTTGCGTAGCGGACAGCAGCTCCGGAAAGTCTTCCTCGGTCGAGGATTTCGTCGACGAGTGCCGAGCTGTTTCGCCTCGTCGGCGGGGAGGTGACGGCCTGACACGATCATGTCGACCGCCGCTTCCGGGCCAATCAGGCGGGTCAGCCGCTGCGTCCCGCCCCCTCCTGGAATGATGCCCAGCGTGACTTCGGGAAGGCCGACTTTCGCGCCTGGGGAGGCAATGCGGTAATGGCAGGCCAGGGCATGCTCGAACCCACCGCCCAGGGCGTAGCCCTGAATTGCCGCCACGACCGGCTTCCCGCTCGCGTCCAGCGTAGCGGCGCTCGTCCGCGTCGTCACCGATCGCGCCTTGCCGAACTGGCGGATATCCGCGCCTGCGATGAAGTTGCGGCCAGCGCCGATCAGCACCATTGCAGCTCACCTGGGGATCGGCGTTTCCTCGCGCGATCGCCTCCATGATGCCTTCGCGCACGCCCGGCCCCAGCGCATTCACCGGCGGGTTGTCGACTGTGATCACGCCGATCCCGTCCTCAACCTCGTACGTCACGACCTGGCCTTCGCTCATCTTCCGTTTTCCGGCTCGGCTAACAATGGTTAACGGTCGTGATACTATCACGCCGGTTCTGTTGTTCAGTATTGGTTCCATTGTTCGGAACTCACCTGGAAGAGGGTCGAGGCATGACGATCAAAGGGAAGGCTTACATCGTCGGGGCATATGAACACCCCCTGCGCAAGGCGCCCAACCACTCGGTCGCGCAGCTCCATGCGGAGGTTGCCAAGGGTGCGATCGAGGATGCGGGGCTGACGAGGGACGATATCGACGGGTATTTCTGCGCCGGTGACGCGCCCGGCTCCAACGTCTGGTCGATGGCGAACTACCTCAACCTCAATCAGTTGAGGCACGTCGATTCCACGGACATGGGAGGCTGCTCGTACCTCGTCCACGTCGCGCACGCTGCCGAGGCGATCGCTGCCGGCAGGTGCAATGTCGCACTGATCACGCTTGCCGGCCGGCCCAACTCCGAAGGGGTTTCCGGAACGCAGGTTCGCGTGCGGGGCGTCAACCTTCCCGACGCCCCGTACGAGATGCCCTACAACCCGGTGACGCTGAACCTCTATGCCATGTGCGCGATGCGTCACATGCATGAATACGGCACCACGAGCGAGCAGCTCGCCTGGATCAAGGTGGCGGCCTCGCACCACGCGCAGCACAACCGCAACGCGATGCTCCAGAACGTGGTTACCGTGGAGGACGTCGTCGGCTCGCCGATGATTTCGGATCCGCTCCATCGGCTCGACTCCTGCGTCGTCAGCGACGGCGGTGGCGCGGTCATCGTTGCACGGCCGGAGATCGCGAAGTCGCTCGCGCGCCCGAAGGTGAAGATCATCGGCTGTGGCGAATCCACCAAGCACCAGATGGGCGGGAAGATCGATCTGACCTATACCGGCGCGGCGTGGACGGGGCCCCGCGCGTTTGAAGAAGCCGGAGTGGGGCCTTCGGACATCCAGTACGCCTCGATCTACGACAGCTTCACCATTACCGTTCTCCTGCAGCTCGAGGACCTCGGCTTCTGCAGGAAGGGCGAAGGCGGCAAGTTCGTCTCCGACGGCAACCTGATATCCGGTACCGGCAAGCTGCCGTTCAACACGGACGGCGGCGGCCTGTGTAACAACCACCCGGCGAATCGCGGCGGGATCACGAAGATCATTGAAGCGGTGCGCCAGCTCCGCGGCGAGGCGCATCCGAAGGTGCAAGTCCCGGGCTGCGCCCTGGCGCTTGCCACCGGCATCGGCGGTGCGATCGGGCACCGGCACGGCGCCGCCACGCTCATCATGGAACGGGGGTGAACGAGATGCCGACCTTCTCCGCAGACAGAAAGATCAGCGACCCGGCGCTGAATCCGGGAGACGAGCCATATTTCGCTGCCGCGGGCGAATCGAGACTTCTTCTCAAGCTCTGCAAGGCTTGCGTCCAGATCCATCACTACCCGAGAGCCCTATGCCCGTTCTGCTGGAGCAGCGAGGTCGAGTGGAGCGAGGCGAAGGGCACTGGCGTGATCTACACGTTCAGCGTCACGCGCCGCGGGGCAGGGGCGCCCTACTGTATCGCCTACGTCACGCTCGACGAGGGTCCGACCATGATGACCAACATCGTCGACGTCGATCTCGACACGGTCAGGATCGGCCAGCGCGTGAGGGTCGTGTTCAAGAAATCCGAGGGCGGAACGGCGATCCCGATGTTCGCCCCTGTGTCGGGCAACCGTTGAACCGGCACTTTGGCTTCCCACAAACCGGATCATGAAATGACCGGCAACGTAGCCCTCTACAGCGCTGTCGACGACATGCTCACGCATTACACCGTCGACATCGACGCGGCGACGCTCACAAAGCGCGCGACGATCAAGGTGTCGGCGAAGGTGCAATACGCATGGCCGCATCCGTCGCGCAGGTACTTGTATGTATCGACGAGCAATGGCGGCCCTCGAGTCAAATCCAATTACAACCACGTGGCTGCATATGCGATCGCCGGGGACGGCGCGCTTTCTCCTCACGGCGAGCCGAAGCCGCTGTCCCGCCGTGCGGTGCATATGTGCGTGGATCCGGGGGGCCGATATACGTTGAACGCCCACAATTTCCCGTCGAGCGGGATCACCGTTCATTCCATCGCACGCGACGGCGGGATCGCGGTCGAGATCGACCAGCGACTAACCCTGGACCTCGGCATCTATCCCCACCAGGTGATGATGTTTCCGTCCGGTCGCACAGCATTGATCGTCGATCGTGGCAACAACGCGCAGGGAGACAAACCCGAAGATCCGGGCGCTCTCCGATCGTTCGGGTTCGAGGATGGAACGCTCCGCGCCGGTCAGGTGCTGGCGCCCAACGGCGGCCATGGGTTCGGCCCGCGGCACGTCGCATTTCATCCGTCCAAACCATGGATATACGTCTCTGACGAGCGCAGAAACCGCCTCTACATGGTGCACTTCGCCGACGACCGCATGGACGATGAGCCTGCCTACACCCGCGAAACGCTGGCCGACCCGCAAAACGTGAGGCCGCGGCAACTTGCCGGTCCGATCCATGTTCATCCGGGCGGGCGGTGGGTCTACGTGGCCAACCGGGCCGATTCCAGCGTCGACTATCGCGATACGAAGGTCTTTGCCGGCGGCGAAAACAACATCGCCGTGTACTCGCTCGATCAGGGAACGGGGGCGCCTACGCTCATCCAGCACGCCGAGACGCACTCCTTCCATGTTCGTACGTTCGCTTGCGAGCCGAGCGGGCGTCTCCTGGTGACGGCGAGCATCAAAGCCCACGCCGTTGTGGAAGGCGGAAGCGTGGCGTCCGTGCCGGCAGCACTGTCCGTGTTCCGCATCGGCGAGCAGGGCCGCCTCGAGTTCGTCCGCAAGTACGAGGTCGAAACCGGGGGTAGTCAGCTTCAGTACTGGATGGGAATGGTCGGGTTGCCATGAACGTCGCAGACCGGCCCGACCAGCGCGCCCCGGCCGAAATGCCCTCTATGGACGAAGGATGGTTATGGTGCGCCCTCCCCTCATGGACACCCCGGTGGTGACGTTGACGCAAGTCAAAGCGGCCGAACATGTCCGCAGCAGAATGAACCTCGAAATACCCTCAGATGGTGGTGTTTAGCGATGCGCTCAGTTCAACGGATCCTTGCAGTGTTTGAATGCTTCACGCTACAGAAGAGCAGTCTCACGCTCCAGGAAATCGCCGGTCGCATCGGCCTGCCGAAGTCCACGACGTTCCGCATCGTCCAGAGCCTGGAAAAAGCCGGCTATCTCGTGCGGCTCGAGGATCAGCAGTACTGCCTGTCGTTCCGCTTCACCCGCCTCTCGGGGCTCGTCAAGAGCACCCTTGGCATCCGCGAGATCGCACGTCCCACCGCGTCGGAGCTTGCAGAAAGGACCAAGGAGACCGTTTCCCTCCACATGGTCAGCGGCGGGAAACGCGTGTGCATCGACGCCATCGCCACGGCGGCACCGTTGCGCAGTGTGACCCAGCCGGGCGAACAGGCCCCGCTCATAGCGGGATCCAGCTCGAAGACGCTTGCGGCCTATCTGCCGAGCAAGGAGCTTGCGCCGATCGTGGCGCGAATCTCGCGAACGACCGGGCGGGCGCAGTCTGACGTCCGCGCGGAGCTCACGAGGATCCGCAAGCAGGGATACGCCGTGTCGCACGGCGAGCGTGTGCTCGGCGTTTCAGCGATCTCCGCTCCCATCATGGACGCGAACGAGCAAGTGCATCATTGCCTGTCCGTTGCGGGACCAACGATCAGGATCCAATCGCACGAAGATGAACTCGTGAAGCTGGTGGTCCTGGCGGCTGCCGATATTTCTCGGCGGTACGGCGGGAAGGTCGACGAAAACGTGGGCGCATCAGTGCGTAGGACGCCGGCGGTTAGCGCACCCGCGTAACTGGGCCTGGTGGTGATTTCGCCCTTCAGACGATGTTCAGGACGCGTCCTCCGTCCACGAGCAGGGACACCCCGGTGACGAAGTTGGCTTCGTCCGACGCGAGGAAGAGTGCCGCGTTGGCCACGTCCCAGCCCGTGCCCTCCCGGCCGAGCGGCACCTTCGCAATCCGCTCGGCCAGCACCTGCTCGCGGGTCTGGTTCAACGTGCGCGCCCTCGTATCGACAGCCATCGGCGTGCTGATGAGCCCCGGCAGGATGCAGTTGACCCGCAATCCGAATGGCGCGTTCTGCAGGGCCAACTGCTGCGTGAGCGCCACGACCCCCGCCTTGGTCGCCTTGTAGGCCACATAGGGGTACTTCCCTACTGCCGCGGCCGAGGACACGTTGACGATCGCGCCGGAACGCTGCTCACGCATGATTGCGACGGCATGCTTGCACGCGAATACCGTACCGCGGAGATTGATGCGGTAGATGTTGTCGAACGCCTCTTCGGTGATTTCGAGCAACTCCGCGTCGCCACCGGCAAGACTCACGCCGACATTGTTGTGCAGGATGTCGAGCGAGCCCCAGCGCCGGTGCGCCTCCTTCATGGCTTGAGCGAGATCGGCTCTCGCGCGTGACGTCCGCCGCGAAAGCGACGCACACTCGAAGCCCTCGTTTCTGATGATGGCCGCCGTCTCCTCCGCGGAGTCGAGATGCCGGTCGACGGAGAGGACTCGCGCGCCTTCGCGCGCAAAGCGCATGGCCGTGGCGCGGCCGTTTCCGACACCCTCGCCGGGACTCTGGCCCGCGCCAATGACCACGGCGACTTTACCGTCGAGCCGCTTCGCAGCGGTCCACCCCGGGCCGCGATCAGATGTAGCCATGCGTTCCTCTCGCTCGGACGTGTCGAAAGTTCGAATATCACGACGGGCGTCATTCGGTGATCTTTACGAGCTTGCCGAAAGCACTCCACTTGCCGATGTCATCCGAATGTATCTGCGGAAGGACTCGGGGCTGTCCGACGACCGGCTCCGCAAACAGCTGGTCCTGCAAGCTGCTCGACGACCTTGGGCATCGTCGAGACCGTGTTGACCGCCCCGTTCAGCTTCGCCACTACGGGTTCCGGTACGCCAGCGGGACCCACCAGGCCGTAATAGGTGTATGGATCGATCCCCTCGAGCCCCTTGAACCCGGCCTCCGACAGGCTCGGAACGTTCGGCAGGCCCTTCAGCCGCCGCGCGCCGGTCACGGCCACCGCCCGAACCTTTCCGTTCGATATGAACGGCATGGCGCCCTGCAGCGGGGAGATCCCCATGTGGACCCGACCGACCGAGAGTGTCCCTCATGATGTCCGAATCGGCCTTGTAGGGGATGTGCGTGATCTTCATCCCGGTAACGCTGATCAGATACTCGGTCTGCAAGTGGCTTGCCGAGCCGATCCCGGATGACCCGTAGTTGAGCTTGCGCCGGATGCGCCTGCGAGTACGTCACGAGGTCGCGCACCGACCGGACCGGGAGATTCGGACTGACTGACAATCACGCCAGGCACGGTTGCCACCAGGGCTATGAGGCTGAAGTCTTTCAACGGGTCATACCCAAGATCCTTGCGGACACCGGGGGCCTGCGAAAGCGCGCTGCCCGATCCCAGGTACAGCGTGTATCCGTCCGGCGGCGCCGACTTCACGGCGTTGATGGCCACCATCTGGCCGGCGCCCGGCTTGTTGTCGACGATCACCGAGGCCTTCAGGACTTCCGACGAGCCTGCTGCGCGTAGAAGCGGGCGATGGCGTCGGTGCTGCCGCCTGCCGCAAAACCGACGATGATCCTGACCGTCTTGGACGGGTATTGCTGCGCGTGCACCGATGCTGAACCCAACGCCGCAACGCAGATCGCGCACAAGCTTCCGACGAGTTTCCTGATGCGCACGCCCAACTCTCCTTTGACGCCTGGCCTACATCGTATATCATCAGTTCTATTAGTTAGCATTAGTTCCATCTAGTGGAACCACAAGGAGGACCCGATGCCGACCACAGCGTCCTTGCTGATCGCCGGCGACTGCGGCCCGGCGCACGGCCCCGCCGACGGCTTTCCGATCGAGGGCTATACGGAACTGGTGCGCCCTGCCCTGGACAAGGTGGACATGCGGTTCGTGAACTGCATGCGGACGTACTCCACGCCGCGGCGTGAAAACCGAGCACGCGCCGCAGGTGGGGCAGCCCATAGAGATGGCGGACATCTTCACCAACGGCCGTTTCGACGCCGTCACCATGGCGAACAACCACAGCTTACGACAGCGGCCCGGACGCCTTGGTCGACACGCGGTCGCTGCTGAATTCACGTGGCATCCAGGTGACCGGGGCCGGCCGCGACCTGGCGGAAGCACGGCGGCCGGCCATCGTCGAGCAAAACGGCGTGAAGGTCGGATACCTCGGATACTGCTCGGTCGGTCGTCCCGAGAGCGAGGCCGGGGCCAACAAGCCGGGTATTGCGACCGTACGTGTCAAGACGTATTACGAAACACGCGGTCCGCACGAGCCCGTCCGGATTCGTACCGAACCGGACCCGAAGCATCTGGCGATGCTGGTCGAGGACATTGTCGCAATGCGGCGCGAGGTCGATGTCGGTCGTGCTCGCCTTCCACTCCGGCGTCGATCCGGCTTCCGCGCGTCGTCTCGGACTACCAGGTCGCCGTTGCCCACGCCGCGATCGATGCCGGTGCCGACCTCGTGGTCGGCCACGCTCCGCACATTCCGAAGGCGATCGAGATCTACAAAGGCAAGGCGATTTTCTACAGCATCGGCGTATTCGCGATGACTAAGGGGTTTCCGGCGCCGTCGTGGCGCGAGCCCGCGTGGTCACACGGTGCGGTGCGAAACAACATCGACCTCGACCCACAGTATCCGTTCATGCCCTACGGGAAGCCGTGCACGCTCAGCCTGCTTGCCAAGGCCGTTGTTTCGAAGGGAGGCGTCAAGCGCGTATCGTTCCTGCCCATGTCCTTCGACCAGAGGTACCGGCCGGAGGTGCTTCCGCCAGAGCGACCGGCGGTTCGCGGAAATCGTCGACTACATGGAATGGGCTTCCGAGGACATGCCCCACCAGTTCAAGGTCGAGGGTGACGAGGTGATCGTTTCATGAATCTGGGAATCGCCGGCAAGCTTGCCCTTGTCACCGCCTCGAGCGCCGGGATGGGCAGAAACATCGCCCTCGCCCTCGCCGCCGAGGGCGTGAACGTGGCGCTCTTCGCTCGCTCTGCCGGGAAATTGCAGGATGTGGCGAACGAAATCGAGCAGAGGCACGGCGTGAAGGCGCTCGCCATCCCGGGTGACATGCTCGTGCGCGCCGACGTGGAGCGGCTGGCTGGCACGTTACAGGTTGAGTTTGGCGGCCTCGATATCCTGGTCCTCAATACCGGCCGCGCCCCGAATCCCATTCGCGCCACGCTGGATGAATCGGAGGAGGCACGCTGGCAAGAGGCCTACCAGAATCAGCTGTGGGGCACCATCCATGTCGCAAACAGCATCGTCCCGCTCATGCTGAAGCGCGGTTGGGGCCGCATCATCGCCATCACGTCGGCCTCCGTGAAGCAGCCGATGCCGCACCACAGTCTCTCGACCGTGTTCCGTGCGGGCATCACTGCCTACATGAAGCACCTGGCGAACGAGCTGGGTTCGAGGGCGATCACAGTCAATTGCGTGGCGCCGGCGCTCATCGATACGTCGCACCGCAGCGGCTCCGCTGCTTACACCGCCGATCAGACCGAGGCGCGCAAGAAGCTCACGCCGCTCGGACGGATGGGCGCGCAGGAAGAAGTGTCGGGGGTGGTCGCGTTCCTGGCCTCGATGCAGGCCGGCTTCATCACCGGTTCGACCATCCAGGTCGAGGGCGGCATGGTGGGTGCGCTGTTGTGAGGCCAAACGGCCGAGCCGGCGCGTTCTCCGACTCGCTACTCAAGCGTCTTCGCACCGTAGTGCCGGGATATATCAGCGGCCGCCTTCACCGCGAGTTTGACGAATTGCTTCTCGTGCATCTGAAACCGGACGGTTGGTCCGGCCAGAGTCAGGCAGTGACGCACCGCCTCATTCACGTCCTTGATCGGGGCCGAGACGGCCGAGAGCCCGAGCAGCCTCTCCCCGTGTGACACGGCGTAGCCCTGCTCCCGGATCGTTGCGAGTTCTGCAAGCATCTCCGCCTGGGGGCGCTTCGTCGTTCGCACGAGCTGGGTCAGGATGGGTGTGAGCTCGTTCTTCGGCATGTACGCCATGAGGACTTTCGAGCCCGACCCGGACTTGAGGGGGATCTGCTCACCCGGGTGGACCACGATGCGCAAGGGTGCCGCCGTGTTCATGGCATCGATGCACACGCGATTTCGCCCGACCACCGTGTGGAGCGAGACGGATTCCTCCGTCGCTTTCCCAAGGTCTGCCATGATGGGACGCGCGATCTCCCGGATGCCGAGTGTGCTCTTGACGAGACCCGCGAGGCGGGTGAAGCGGAACGACAGACAGTACTGCTGGTCCTCGAGCCGCACCAGATAGCCGGCTTTTTCGAGGCTCTGAACGATGCGGAACGTCGTGGACTTCGGCAGGTCGATGCGGTCGGCGATTTCCTGGAGTGTGAGGCTGGTCCGCTCGGGAGAGAAGGTTTCGAAGACTGCAAGAATGCGTTGAACCGAGCGCATCATCTGAATGCAGTTCCGCCTCGAGGCATCTCGCAGGCGATACTACATCAGACCAACCCCTGCGCATTGCGCGCACGGGGGTGGCGCGTCAGCGCAGGGGGACGCGGCGCGTAGGTTGCGGTGCTGGCGATGTCACCGCCCGGGATGTGTGCTGCGGATGAGGGCCCGACGGCCCTCCTCGTTACTTTTTAGCGGAGACCGGGACGCCCGTCCATTTCTCGTAGAGCTGCACGATCGCGGCCCCGTCCTTGTCGCCCAGTCCCATCGCTTTGCCCATCTGGTAGACCTGCAGGGCCGTGTTTGCCATGAACATCGGCATGCCCAGCGACTTCGCGAGCGCCGTCTGGAGCTCCACGTCCTTGTAGGTGATGTCCATCCGGATACCGTCGAAATCGCGGGCCAGAATCCGCGGCGCGGAGTACTGGAACGCGACGCTGTTGCCGGTTGTGCCGCTGATCGTATCGACCATCTGCTTCGGGTCGAGTCCCATCTTGGCACCCAGCGCCAGGGCCTCGGCGATGAGGATCCGGTTGACCTGCATCAGCATGTTGTTCACCAGTTTCATCGCGATGCCCTGGCCCACCGCGCCGAAGTGGGTGATCGACGAGGTCATGGATTCGAGGACCGGCCGGGCTCGTTCGAGGGCCGCGGGATCGCCGCCCACGTAGGCGTTCAGCGTGCCCGCGATCGCACCTTTCTCCATACCCGTGACGGGCGCATCGATGAGGTCGATCTTCTTCTCGGCGAGCTTCTCGGCCATCCGCCTGACCGCAATCGGATCGATGGTGCTCATGGTGATGATCACGTCGCCGGGCTGGGCGGTATCAATGAATCCACCCGGGCTGACGATGACTTCTTCGGCCTGTGCGGTCGTATCGACCATCGATATGACCCTGCTCGCGCGGCGCGCGACGTCGGCCGGGCCCGAGGCGGCCTGCGCGCCAAGTCCGACGAAGCGCTCGAGCTTCTGCTTATCGATGTCGTAGGCGACCAGCGGGTGTCCCTTCTTCAGGATGTTCTCGGCCATCGGCCCACCCATCATTCCCAGTCCGACGAATCCGACGGTCTTGTCTCTAGGCTGGCTGCTCATACGTTGTTCTCCTGATGCGGCTAGGGTTTATGAAGTCGCCAACGCTCATCGGCCTCGGCAGTCGGAGCAAATCGTAACACAGTAGTTTCGTCTATCAGTATTAGTTCCATCCAATGGAACTGAAGGCCGGGGTGCGGCAGCGCTCTGCCCGGCCTTCGAGGAGATCACACCCGGGCCGTCCTTTGCAAACAGTGCCCGGGCTGCAGCAGCGCGTCACTTGACGTTCTTCCTGCGCTGGGAGGCGTCCCTCCGCCCGCGGCGGGTTCGCCGCCGGGGACGGCTGTCGTACCGCGGTGCGACATCTGATCGGCTGGCATCGCCTTACCTCCTCGGTGCTCGAGCATCGGATTCAAGGACCCGGAATCCGAGCGGCTCCGGCGGAACCGCGGTCCTGCAGCATCCTATTTCCCCTGGAACTTTGGCTCCCGCTTTTCCTTGAAGGCCTGGATGGCTTCCTTGTAGTCGGCGGTCGACTGGACGACGGCCATGTTCGCCGCGACGGATTCAAGGCTTGTTCGCAGGTCCGTGCGCAACGACTGGTACGTGAGCTTCTTGATGTCGCGCACCTGGATCGGTGGGGCGCCGGCGAAACGCCTGGCGAGTTCGAGCGTCTGCTGCATGAGCTCAGCGTCGCTGTAGACGTGATTCACGAGCCCGATCGCCAAAGCTTCGTCCGCTGCGACGAAGTCGCCCGTCCAGAGGAGCTCGAGCGCCCGTGCAGTGCCCACCAGGCGGGGCAGGAAGTAGCAACCGCCATTGCCGGGCAGAAGACCGACACGAATGTAGCCCTCGGAGAAACGCGCCGACTTGCCGCCGACCCGCAGATCGCACATTAGCGCGAGATCCATCCCTGCACCGACCGCCGCGCCGTTGACTGCGGCGATCAGGGGCTTCTCGAACTGCTCCACCGCGAGGGCCACCTTGTGCGTGACCTTCTGGAGGCGAGTCCTGCGTTCGAGCGGGGTCGGGTCGCCCGCCGCGCTCTCCGCCGAACGCCGGCCGAGATCCCCACCTGAGCAGAACGCGTCGCCTGCGCCCGTGATGACGAAGCAACCCACCTGCGGATCCTCGTTCGCCGATTGCAGCGCGCCGCGAAGGAGATCCAGCATCTCTTCGCTCAGTGCGTTCTTCTTCTCCGGCCGGTTGAGGCGCGCGACCATTACGCCTTGTATCGTCGAGATCTCGAGATCGGCCAACTTGCGCCTCCCTTGGTTCGTCGGACTATTTCGCTGCGATTTCGCGATGGCGCACGTGCTCCTCGCGCGCCTCGGCAAGCGCCGCCTTCAAGGAGCGGTTGATCCATCGCTTGTTGTCGGCGAAAGCGTGGGGATTCTTTGATCCGAGCGCCTCGGCGACGCCGGTGGCGGCGGCCTGGACCTCGCTTCGCGAAACCACGGTGCCGATGAGTCCCCGGCCCAGTGCTTCGCGCGCCGGCATGCGCCGCCCGCTCTGCATCAGGTCCAACGCGAGCGCGCGCCCCCCGATCACCTCGAGAATGTTCGAGCCCGAGAAGCTCGCGATGCCGAGGTCGATCTCCGGCAGTGAAAGCTCGGCCACATCGACGGCGATGCACGCGTCCGCGAGAAGGGCGAACATCGCACCGCCCCCGATCGCCGTCCCGTTCAGGACCGCGATGACAGGTTTTGGCGTGTCCATCGCGGCATCCTGCAGCGCGGCATGCGCAGCGGAGCGCCGCTCCCGGTGGCGCGCCACGTCCCCGTCCGCCGGCTTTTCGCGCACGTCGACCCCCGCGGAGAAGAAGCGGTCACCGGCACCGGTTACTAGCACCGCCCGCACCGCTGGATCGCTGCCGGCTGCCGCGATCGCCGCCGCGGCGCGCTCGAGCATATCGGCGGTCAGCGCGTTCGCCTTCTCGGGGCGATTGAAGGTCAGCCAGAGGTGCGGTGCGCGCCGTTCAACGATCAGCTGGTCGTCGGCTGTTCCCATGCGAGGTCCAATCGGGTGTCAGCTCCCGCGCAGGACGAGCAGCGCGTCGGCCGCGACAACCCCGGTCGGCAGCGCGAACAGGGGGTTGATGTCGATCTCCTGCACTCGCTCGCGGTTTTGCCACGCGAACTGCGACAGTGCGGCCAGCGCCTTCGACGCAGCCTGCACGTCCAGGGCTGCGCTGCCACGAGCGCCATCGAGGATACGGCGGCATCGAAGCTCGTCCAGCATCTCTCGGGCCGTTTCCTCGTCGAACGGTGCAAGCCTGCATGCCGAGTCGCTTAGAAGCTCCGCGTAGATCCCACCCGCACCAACCACGACTACAGGTCCGAACACGATGTCGTTCACCACGCCGGCGATGAGCTCGAATCCGCCCCGGACCATCTCCGACACGAGCACGCCGTCGATGCGGGCGTCGGGCCTGTGGTGGCGGGCATTCTCCAGCACCTCGCGGATTGCCGGCGTCGAGCTCCGCATGCGACTGGATGCCGACCTTGACGCCGCCGATCTCGGTCTTGTGCGGAATGTCTGCAGATACGATCTTTACGACGAAGGGGGGCGTCATCCTGTCCGCCACAGCCATGTCGAGGCCGTTGACCAGGACGTCCTTCGTCACCGGGATGCCGATGCTCGCGAGAACGGCTTTCGAGTCGGCCTCCGACAAGGATCCCTTCGGCGTCTTCGCTCGAAGCAGGTCGCTCGGACGCAGCCCGGCTTCGTACCCCCCCTGTTTCGCTGACACGCTGTTCGCGCGCGCGAGGGCTTGCCCGTACCTCGCCAGCATCGCGATCGCCTTGGCCGCGCGCGAAGGCGATGGCAGCACCGGGATCTTCGATTCGGCAAAAAGGCGCAGCGCGTCGCCGGTTTCCGTCGACGGCGCCGACGAGAAGACAACGATCGGCTTGTGCGAGGTCTGGGCAACCCGGCTCAGAACTTCTGCGGCCGCAAGGCTGCCTGCCTTCCCCGTGGTCGCGATGTTCACGCACACGGAGGCGACGTTGGAATCGTCCAGCACAGCTCGGACGGCGGTCTCCAGCTTCTGCTGGTTCCCAGCGGAGAAATACCCGGCTGTGAGGTCAATGGGATTATGGACAGCGCCAATGTCGGGCACCACCTTGGCGAGTCTTTGCCGGGTCTCCTCACCAAGCTCGCACAGCTGCAATCCCTCGCGTTCGCCCGAATCGGCGAAGACGATGGCGGACCCGCCCGATACGCCCATCACGGCAACGCCGCGTCCGGTCGGATACTTGCCGCCGTCGAGCGCCTTCAGGTAGTCGACGGCCTCGTGAATTTCCTTGATCTCCACGATGCCAGTCTGCTTGAACAGCGCCTGGTAGAAATCGTAGCTGCCTGTCATGCTCGCCGTATGCGATGCCGCCGCACGCGCGCCCTGCTCCGTCACGCCCGCCTTCCAGAGAAGCAAGGGTTTGCCGGCGGCTAAGGCCCGACGTCCGACGTCCAGCAGCGCGCGACCGTCTCTTGCCCCCTCGATGTAGGCAACGATGCACCGAGTTCCGGCATCGTCCAGAAGGGCATCGACGAGCTCGACCGTGTCGACGTTGCTTTCGTTTCCGGTCGCGATAACGTGGCGGAACCCGATACCCGCCTCCGAGCATGCGAGGGCGATGCTGTATCCGAAGCCGCCGCTTTGGGTCACCAGGGAAACCGAGCCGGGCTCGAGTTTCGGCTCGCGCGTGATGCTCCCGAACGCGGCATAGACGTTCGAATGCACGTTCGCGAACCCGAGGCAGTTCGGGCCGATGATCCGCATGCCCGACAGCCTCGCGATCGCAAGCATGCGCTGTTCGCGTTCAATTCCCTCGGGCCCGCTTTCGCGGAAGCCGCCGCTGAGGACTACCGCGAAAGGCACGCGCTTTGCCGCGCACATCTCGAGCACCGGCAATACGCCTTGCGCCGGCACGCCGATCACGACCAGGTCGATGTCCTCGCCGATCTCCGCGACCGACCCGTAGCACCTCAGCCCCTCGAACTCCCGATACTTCGGGTTGACGGGAAAGATCTCTCCTCGGTAGCCGTACTTCAGGAGCGCGCGGACTGCCTGCGAACCAGGCCGCCCGGCGTCGTCCGACACGCCGACTACGGCGATCGATCGTGGCTCGAATAGGTGCTTGAATTTGCTCATTTGTCCGACGCAGCGGCTGCGTTAGCGAACGCGGTTCTTGCAAGGACGTCCGACCTCGCGAAGGCGGCAGTCATCTCCCGGTGGTGTACTCACCGTGAGCACCGACGGACTGACCGTCCCGACCGTCGGCGACGTCGACGGACTCTGCGCGCTCTTCGCGTGGGTACTGGAGCACTAGCGCCTCCAGGCCCTGGTTCCCCGCGCGTATCTCGAATCCCTTCTCGTTCGGCTCCACGACGACCATCGACCAAAGCGGAAGGTCCTCGCCCGCGTGTACGAGGCTGCCGTTGCCGACGAAGACGTAATAGCCACCGGCCGATCTCGGGTCCGGTCCCGGCGCGCTCATGCCCGCGCCGAGTCTCACGATGTGGGCGGCCATGCCGTCGTCACTCTCGTCGATCAGCGGTTCACATGCCGCTTCCGTTCTCGCCTGGAGCACCGGTTCGATCGAGAACCTGACCGGCGCCGACGTCAGGTTGCGCCGCCTGCTGGGCCGAAGCTTTTCGCGGTAACCCTCCTTGTGCAGATACGTCGGTTCCGAGTTCCCAGTGACCATGCGCAGGGCCATGAACGACAGACCCTGAGGCCCCGCAATGACCGGGCCATACGCCGTGTGATGGTCCTTGAATTGAATGGTGAGCGGCTCGAGCACCTTGCGCTGGGCTCCGATGGTTCCCGAGCCCGCGACGAACAGCTGGAACATCGTCACGCCGTGAAAATGCGGAACGATCGTCTCATGTGGATTCAGATCAGACATCGTCGCCTGCGGGCCCGGACCGGCAGCCTTGGAAACGCGAGGCCCGAAGAAAGTCGTACCCCAATGCTTTTGTCCGGTGCCGGGAGAAACCACGACGTCTCTTTTCGACAGCGCATCGGTGCCACTTCGCGTGTAGATCACGAGCAACTCTCCTTTCGTCGTCCGGTGTCCGTACCTTCGCGGCCGGGTGGCGCGGTGAACACCTGCAGGTCATGCGAGTCGCAGCCTAGCACAGGTGTTTTAGTGATTAGCATTAGTTCCATTACTCGGAACTACAACCGGGTCCAGTAAAATCCGCCAGAGGAGCTCCGTCGAGGCCCGTTAAGTCAAGTTCCGGCTTGCGGACGCAGTGTTCAAGGTCTGCTTGCTATGCGTAGGTCATCACCGAACTACGCGGGCGGGCAATTCCGCAACCTGGTCAAACGTCCCCGCTGCATACACCTGTCCTTGGCGACGACACAACCTCCTCGGAGCGGTGGGGAAATCGGCAGGCAGTTTGCCGTCCAAGTTCGGCTTGCCGGCGTCGTGAAAAGATGCCGACGCACCCAAAGCGACCGGAGTCGATCTGCGGCCCTGGACCGAAGCGATGAGTTGGCACGAGCGTTGCTGAACGACTCCCGAACCGAACTCTTACCCGAGCGCTGAAAGGTCTGGCGCGGGAAATGGAGGGCAGCTTCGAATGACTGCGCAAACACCCCAACCGGTATTCGGACGCTCTCGCGCTCCCAACGAGGAGTGGCTCGCCAAGGCGGCGCCCGAGTCCGCGCTCGAGCCGGACCTGCCGATCATCGATGCGCACCTGCATTTCTGGCATCGGGGCGCGCACAGGTACTTCGTGGAGGAGTATGCCCAGGATCTCGCAGCTTCCGGGCATAACGTCGTAGCGACCGTTGCGCTTGAGTGCGGCTCAATGTATCGCGCGGATGGCCCCGATCACCTGAAGTGTGTCGGCGAGACCGAGTTCTTCGTGGGAATGGCTGCCATCGGCGCAAGCCGAAAGTACACCTCCGCACGCGTCGCCTCCGCCATCGTCGCCTACGCCGACCTGACCCTCGGTGACCGTACACGCGAGACGCTGGAAGCGCATGTCGAAGCCGCCAACGGCCGCCTTAAGGGTGTTCGGCACACCGCCAAATGGGATCCGGATCCGGCGGTCCGCGGGTCGGTCGGGCCGGGTCGACCCGGGCTCTATCTCGCTCCGGAGTTCGGAAAGGGGCTCGCCATCGCCGCCCGCATGCGCTTGGCGTTCGATGCAAGTATCTATCACCATCAGATTCCCGACGTTGTGGCGCTCGCGCGTGCGCATCCTGACGCAAGCATCGTTGTGATCCATTCGGGAAGTCCCGTAGGGTACGGGAGCTACGCCGGCAAGGAAGCGGAGGTGCACGCCACCTGGCTCGCGGGCATGAAGGAGCTCGCGAAGTGTCCAAATGCCTCGATCAAGCTCGGCGGGCTGCTGATGAACCTGGCCAACTTCGATTTCACGACGGCGGCAGCTCCGCCCACTTCGCAGCACCTGGCGGATCTATGGCGCCCCTACATCGAACCGTGCATCGAGCTTTTTGGTGCCGACCGCTGCATGGTTGCAGGCAACTTCCCTGTGGACAAGGCTGGTGTCGTCTATGGCACGGTCTGGAACATGTTCAAGCGGATTGCCGCGGGATGTTCCGCCGACGAGAAACGAATGCTCTTCAGTGACACGGCCCGGCGGGTGTACCGGATGGACTAAGACCATCCGCCATTCGGCCGTCGATGAAACGATGAAATCCTGGCTGATCGGAGCGGCTTCGGGCATCTGCCGGATGCTCGCGAAGCACGGCCCCTGGACTCAGTCCGAGCCCGCGAGGGTTGCTCCCTCACTCCTGGAGATTGCAGATGGTAGCGTGCGACCGACAGCGGAGCCGTTCACACAGCTTCCGCTCGTTGCTGCCGACGGCATGATCACCTGGAGCTGTGGCCCCTGGGAGGACGATGTGGCCGAGCCCGCCTTCGGTACTGGGGCTGGTCGAAAAGGTGCCGTCGAACGACGGCATGTTGCGTTCATCACGGGAGCAGCCGCATGCATAGATTG
The DNA here is from genome assembly GCA_963789885.1 of uncultured beta proteobacterium. Lineage (GTDB taxonomy): Bacteria > Pseudomonadota > Gammaproteobacteria > Burkholderiales > SG8-39 > DATEDA01. The sequence continues at coordinate 81,580 of CAWBNB010000040.1, forward strand.
GATCGTCGTCGGGTCCTGCGCCCCGGGCAAGCTGGCCACAGCGGCCGAACGGGGGTCGCTGCACGGCCCGAAGCAAGCTGGCGCCTGCAAGATGGCATGAACGGCGGAGGCCAGGCATGACGCACGGAACGCAGCCGAAAAGCGGCAAGCCCCAAAGGGGCACGCAACCGCTGTGGTGGGTGGACGAGGAGTGGCTCGCGCAGCGCACGGAAGAGGTGATCGAGCCCGAGCGTCCGATCGTCGACCCGCACCACCACCTGTGGCACCGGTCGGAACCCTACCTGGTGCCACAGCTGGTAGCGGACCTCCGCTGCGGGCACAACATCCGCGGGACGGTGTACGTGGAGTGCGGGTTCATGTACCGCGCCGAGGGCGATCCGCGCTTCATCACCGTGGGCGAGGTGGAGTACGCGAACGGCGTGGGCGCCGCCTTCGCCAGCAACTACTACGGCCCGGTGCGTGCGTGTGCGGGCATCGTCGGCAAGGTGGATCTGACGATGGGTGCGTTCGCCGAGGAGGTGCTCCAGGCCTGCATTGCACGTGCGCCGGACCGCTTCCGCGGCATCCGCCACATGGCGGCGTGGGATCCCAGTCCCGACGTCAGCCAGCTGCTGCACCCACCCCCGCCGAATCTGCTGATGGACAATCACTTCCGCGAGGGCTTCGCCAAGCTCGCGCCGCTCGGATTGTCGTATGACTGCTGGTGCTATCACACGCAGCTACCGCAGCTGCTCGACGTAGTCGACGCCTTTCCGGCCACGCGGGTCATCATCGACCACGTCGGCGGCCGCATCGGCGAGGGGCCCTACGCGAACCGCCAGGACGAGGTCTTCGGCGAGTGGAAGTCTCGGATGCAGGCGCTCGCCCGGCGGCCCAACGTCTTCGTCAAGATCGGCGGACTAAGCGGGCGGCTGCCTGGCTTCACTTTCATCGACCGGGACCTGCCGCCGACCTCGGAGGAGCTGGCGCAGGCGTGGAAGCCGTACGTCGAAACCTGCATCGAGACGTTCGGTCCCGAGCGTTCGATGTTCGAAAGCAACTTCCCGCCCGACAAATGCGGGTGCTCGGCACGGGTGCTGTGGAACACCTTCAAGCGACTCGCTGCGGGCTACTCGGAGGGCGAGAAGGCCAACCTGTTCACCGGCGCGGCCATCCGCGCCTACCGGCTTCCCGAGGCACTCGGGCGCAGTGCGTGATGGATCCTTGAGAACTGCGCAGCGACTCTGGACCGAACGGGCGCATTCTCCGGATCGGCTTTGAAAAAGGCGAAAGGGCATAGTGCGTCAATCTGATGGCGCCTGCCTGCCGTCCCGCACGGTGCTGGCGCCCCTGATCGGAGCCGGCTGATCTCGGCGCTCCGCGCCGCCCTCTTTTCCGGCAGCAAAGACCACTCGGCGGTCACGCGCCATCCACCTGCGCCCGCACGACCGACATCCGGTACGACGCTCTAACGCGCGTCGCGCCGAGAGGTGATCCGGGCGATCACTCGGAAAGATTCACTGTCTTTGCGATCGTCTTCCACTTGGCCTGCTCTTTTTCAACAAATTCTCGGAAGCTGGCAGGTGTAGTGGTAGCGGGCTCGGCGTAGAGCGTGCCGCGCACGCGGCTCGCCACGTCCGGCATGGCCGAAACCTTGTTGATGGCTTCGTTGAGTCGCGTCACGACGGCGGGCGGCATGCCGGCAGGCCCGACAAAGCTTATGAAAGTATGGGGGTCCAACGCGATGATGCCCTTGATACCCGTCTGCGGCAGACTCGGCACGTCGGGAAGATACGGAAGGCGCTCTTCGGTTGTCACTGCCACCGCCCGGATCTTCCCTGCATTGATGAACGACACGGTGTTCAGCGTCGTCATGACCCCCACGTGCAGGTTACCCGCGATGACCTCACGTATCACCTCGGAGTCGGCCTTGTAGGGAACGTGGGTCATCTTCATTCCCGTGATGTTCATGAGCAGCTCGATAGCGAGATGACCTGCGGTACCGACCCCGGCCGAGCCGTAGTTCAGCTTGCCCGGATTGGCGATCGAGTAGGCCACCAGTTCACGCAGCGAACGGACGGGCAGATCGACATTGATGAAGATCACCCCGGGGTTGGTCACCGCGATGCCGATCAGGCTGAAGTCCTTGAGCGGATCATAGGGAAGGTCCTTGCGCAGTGGAGGGTTCTGCGCGAGAGCGCTGCCGGTTGCGGCAAAAAGCGTGTAGCCGTCCGGAGGCGCTTGCATGAGCGCGCGAATGGCCACCAGCTGGTTCCCGCCAGGCTTGTTGTCGACAATGATCGCGGTACCGAGCAACTCGGACATCTTCTGCCCGTAGAGCCGGGCAACCGTATCCGTCGTGCCGCCAGGGGAAAACCCCAGGATGACCCGGATGGGCTTCGAAGGAAACTGCTGTGCGAAGGCCGGGAGAGAAAGTATTGCTCCTAACGCCAATACGGCGACCCTTCGTGTCACGCGTGCGAAGAGCATGTGCTGCCCCTCCTCCAATTTGATTCGAGGAGCGAGCAGCAATCGCCATGCCAGCAGCCGTGCGGTCGACGAACAGAGCGCGCGGCCTGAATCTATCGCCGCTCACTCGAGCGTACGGTGCACGAAGAAGTTTGTCTGTGCGATGTCGCGTATGGCGACCGGGCGCTGTGTGCACGTGTCAGAGACAGCGTGCATTTGCAGCGGACACCGGAGTCGCGCCCGCGACCGGTCTGCCGTCAAGCCGGCAAGCGTCGCAGGTAAGGACCAGCAGATGAAGAGCGAGATGGGCGGGTCGCGAGCGGGGGCTTTGAGCCCCGGGTCAAGCGCGGTCTCGCGACCCGCGGCGGCTCAGCCGCCGGTGTCGGGCCCAAAGCCCATCTGGGTCAACCGCTTGTAGAGATAGGAGCGGGAGATGCCGAGCTCCGTGGCAACCCGCTTCTTGTTTCCATGGTACCGCGCCATCGCTTGACGGATGAGTTGCTCTTCCAGGTGTTCTACGGCGCTGCTCACGCGCATGGGCTCCGGCCTGCCGCTCGCATGCTCGAGAGCCGCCTCGCCTCCAGGATCAGCCAGCGGCACCTCCCGCGACGCTTCGGAAACCTCCGACTCGATCAGCCCGAAATCGACCGGCCTGATGACGTCCGCCTCGCCGAAGATCGCCGCGCGCTCCACCATGTGCATCAGCTGACGGACGTTGCCCGGCCAGCGCTGGCTTCGCAGAAATTCAAGCGCCTCGGCGGACAGCTTCTTCGGGCGTATTCCGTGCCTCTCCGCAAACTGGTTGAGCGCCAGCTCCGCAAGCAGCGGAATGTCGTCGAGCCGCTCCCGCAGCGCCGGGAGCCGTATCGTCACAGCGCCAATGCGATAGAAGAGGTCGAGCCGGAAGGTGCCGTCGGCGATCATGCCTGCGAAGTTGCGGTTGCTGGCGCTGATCAGCCGGAAGTCCGAGTGGCGAAGCTCGTTGCCGCCCACCCGTTGAAACGAGCCGTCCTGAAGGACGCGCAGCAGCTTCACCTGCACCTCGGCCGGCATGTCGCCGACCTCGTCGAAGAAGAGCGTGCCGCGGTCCGCCTGCTCGATCTTCCCTCGCCTGCCCTTGCGCTCGGCGCCGGTGAACGAGCCCGCCTCGTAGCCGAAGAGCTCGCTCTCGACGAGTGTCGCCGGCAGCGCGGCGGCGTTGACCATGACCATGCTGGCATCGCGCCTGGAACTCAGCTTGTGGATCGCGTGTGCAGCAAGTTCCTTGCCGGTGCCGCTTTCGCCCGTCAGCAGGACCGGGATGTCCAGGGGCGCGACCTTGACGATCTGCTGCTTGAGTTGCTGCATGGCCAGGCTGTCGCCCACCATCTGGTCCAGCCCGTAGCTGCGGTTCCTCAGGTCGTTCAGCTCGCGGCGGTAGTAGGCCACCTCGGATTTCAGCTTCGTCAGCTCATTGGAAAGCGCCAGGAGCTGCTCCGGGCCCTTGAACATGACCTGCCCGATCGCGCCGACCGTCTCGCCTTTGCTGTTGCGTATCGGGTGGCGCGTCACGACGCGGGTCACCCCCCGCATTTCGTGGAGCGAGCCGACCTCTGCCTTGCCCGTCGCGGCCACATGGTGCAGCCGCGTGTTCTCGATCACCTCGGTGATGTGGCGGCCAACACAAGCGCCCGGGCTCAGGCCGAAGAACCGCTCATGCACCGGACTCATGTAGCGCAGGATGCCTTCCCGGTCCACGACGGTGATGGCCTCGAAGGGATTGGTGAGGAAGTGGGCCAGGATGTCGCCCGCAAAGTCGACCGAACCGACGAGCTCGAACAGCGAGTCACGGCCCTCCTGCTGCATCGCGACCAGCACGGTCGCGTCGGGCGTCGGCAGGACCACGACCACCACGGCGGAGCCATCCGGCCCTTCCACGGAAAACACGCGCTGCTCGCGGCGCTGCGCATCGCGCCAGCCGCTGCACGATCCGCGTCGCCAGCTCGCGCTGCGCCGCGATGCCGCTGGCCGCCAGCTCCTTTCCGTCGGCAGCGAGGATCAGTACGCCGCGTAGTGCGCTCAGCGAACCCTCCTCCGGACTACTGTTCTGTGTCTTCATTTTGAGGACATCATACCTGTCTTTGGCAAAGACACCCAAATGGACACCCCTCCGGCGGGTCACGGCCTGGTGGCCCGTAATCTCTTCTCTGGCGGGGGCCTAAGGCGCCGGCGAGGGCATGGCACACAGCTTGCACGACGCACTGCGATGCTTGCCGAACACCCTGCGATGTCCGCTGACGCCTCGCTGCCCCTGCACGGCCTGCCTTCCAGGTCGGCCCCGGCGCTCGATCTGCTCGCCGGAGTAAGAGTCCTCGATCTCACCTCATCGATCGCCGGTCCTTACGCCGGCCAGTTGCTCGCCGACCTTGGCGCGACCGTAGTCAAGGTGGAAAAGCCCGAGACGGGCGACGATGCACGCGCCTGGGGGCCGCCCTTCCTGCACGACGAGTCGCTCTGGTTCTTGAGCGTCAACCGGGGCAAGCAGAGCGTCACGCTCGATTTCAGCGCTCCGCAGGGACTGGAGGTCCTGCGCAGGCTGGTGTCGCAGTGCGACGTGATCCTGCTCAATCTGGTCGCGCGAGCGCAACGCAAGCTGAAGCTCGATGCGGCATCGCTTCGCACGCTGAACCCGCGCCTGATCCACGCGTCGCTGACCGGTTTCGGCCTTCGCAGTCAGCGTGCGGACCTGCCCTGTTACGACCTGATCGCTGAGGGCTATTCCGGGGTCATGGACCTGACCGGCGAACCGGATGCCTCCCCGCAGAAGGTCGGCACGCCGGCCGCCGATCTCCTCGCCGGCCATGACGCGGCCCTGGCCGTCCTCGCGGCACTGCTTCGGCGCCAGCGTGACGGGGCTGGCTGCGAGATCGACGTCTCGATGGTGGAGAGCATGTCCCGCTTCATGGCGCCGAGGCTCATACCCTACCTCGGCTCCGGCGAGCTGAGCCGCAGGTCCGGTGGCCGCGACAGCGTGATCGCCATCTACCAAGTCTTCGATACCGAAGATGAGCCGATGACGCTTGGGCTAGGCAACGACGCGATCTGGAAGAGGTTCTGGGAAGCGGTGGGCAGGCCAGAGGTCGCCCTCAACCCCGCGTTTGCAAGCAACGCGGAGCGCCGCAACCGGCGCACCGAAATCGTGGACCTGATCGCCGGGCTGCTGCGCAGCAAGCCACGCGCGCACTGGCTCGACCTCCTTGCGCGCGCGCGCGTCCCGGCGGGCCCCATCCATAGGCTCGACCAGCTTGCCAACGATCCCGTGCTCCGCGAGGCGGGATTCGTTTACCGTAGCGAGGGACCTGACGGCCCGATTCCTCAAGTGGGACTGGGAATCCGCTTCGACGGTCGATCGGAAGGCACGGGCATGCCACCGCCCAAGCTCGGAGCGCACACGGACCTCGTCCTGCGGTCCTGGCTTGATTGCAATCCTGTGGAACTTGACCAACTTCGCGCGCAGCGCGTCATTTGATGGGGTCACCATGCAGTTCGAAGAAATCATCTATCGGGAAGACGGGCCGGTCGGCACGATCACGCTGAACCGGCCGCACGATGGCAACATGTTCACGCCGCGGATGTGCCACGAGATCCGCGATTGCATCAACGAGATCCGCCGCGAAACGCGCACGCGCGTGATCGTTCTCACCGGCGCGGGCGACAAGTTCTTCTGCATCGGGGGCCGCAAGGAAGGCATGGAGGACACGCTCCTCTACGCCGGCATGCTGCCCACGCTGGAGATGTACGAGAGCATCGACCGGCTGCAGAAGCCGGTCATTGCGTCCGTCAACGGCTTCGCGGTCGGCGGAGGCAACGTGCTCCAGATGGTCTGCGATATGACCATCGCCAAGGAGAGCGCGATCTTCCGGCAGGTGGGGCCGATGATGGGCAGCTTCGACGCCGGCTACGGCACCTGGTACCTGGAGGACCTGGTCGGGAAGAAGCGCGCCAAGGAGATGTGGTATCGCAACCCGAAGCTCACCGCGAAGCAGGCCCTCGACTGGGGGCTCATCAACCATGTGGTGCCGGACCCCGAGCTGCAGGACGCGACTCGCAAGTTTGCGCTCGAAGTCGCCGAGCGCGGCGCGTTCGCGCTTGCCTCGGTCAAGGGGGCCTTCAATGCGCGGCACGGCGGGGTCGGGGGTCTCGCCCGCATGGCGCACGATCTGCTCCTGAGCGGGTACCTGAAAACCGAGGAGCACGAAGAGTTGGCCAAAGCGTTCGCCGAGCGCCGCAGCCCCGACGCGTCGCGATTCGGCCGCTGAATAGCTCGCATCCGGGAACCAAGTCATGTCGCATCTCCTCACGTTGCACGATCCGTTGATCGCGAGAGAAAACTATCTCTCGGGCATCTGGCAGACCGACACGCTGTATTCGCTTGCGCGCAGACACGCAACCGAGCGCGGGAGCGCCTACGCCGTGCGCGACAGCGCGAAGCGTTTGACCTGGAGCGCGCTTCTGGCGTGGTCGGACGCCCTAGCCGCGCATCTCCACGACAGCGGGCTGCGGGCGGGCGATCGTGTCTCGATGTGGCTGCCGAGCCGGCTCGAAACGATCGTGGTCTGGCTTGCCTGCTCGCGCAACGGTTACGTCTGCAACCCGTCGCTCCACCAGAACTACACGGTCGCGGAAGTCGCGACGCTGCTCTCGCGCATCGAGTGCCGCGCGCTCTTCGCGCAACCCGGATGGGGGGCGGACGCGGCGACGGCCGACATCTTCGCGCGCGCCGCGGAGTTGGGTCATCTCAAGCGGATCTACGCGCTGCCCCCGCTGAAGACACCGGACGCCAAGGTGCCTTCCGGCGCGGACCCGATGCCCTCGCCGGGGCAATCGTCACGCCTTCCGCTCCCTGCGCCGAGCGCGCATCCGGACCAGATCGTGTACCTCGCGTTCACGAGCGGCACCACCGGCCCGCCAAAGGGCGTCATGCACAGCGACAACACGCTGCTCGCCAACGCCCGGGCGATGGTGTCGGACTGGGGGCAGAACGAGAAGTCCGTGCTGCTCACTCTCAGCCCCATCAGCCACCACATCGGCACCGTGGCGGTGGCGCAGGCGCTGGTGGCAGGCTGCGAGCTCGTCACGCACGATCACACCGCGGGAATCGCGGCGCTCGACTGGATCGAGACCACGGGCGCCACCTACGTCATGGGCGTGCCCACGCACGCGATGGATCTGCTGCACGAAGTGGACAGGCGCGGCGCGACCCGGCTCGGCGCGGTGAAGGTCTTCTACATGGCGGGCGCTCCGATCCCCACGGAAACCGCCCGGCGGCTGCTGTCACTCGGCGCGACGCCCCAGAATGTCTACGGGATGACCGAGAACGGCTCGCATCAGTACACCAAGCCGACGGATTCAGTGGAGGTCATTACCGCTACATGCGGCAAGGCGTGCGCGGGCTATGAGGTCCGGCTGTGGCAACCCGAGAACCCGGACCTCGAGGCCGCGCCCCGGCGAGGTCGGCGAGATCGGCGGGCGCGGCGGAGTGCTGATGCTCGGCTACTTCAGCAACCAGACGGCGACCGAATCGTCCTTCAACGCGAGCGGCTGGTTCCTGAGCGGCGATCTCGGTCGGTTCGACAGCGTCGGCAACCTGGGGATCGTGGGGCGCAAGAAGGACCTCATCATTCGCGGCGGACACAACATCCACCCGGCTCACATCGAGGAGTACGCACATCGCCACCCCCGCGTGAGAAAGGCTGCCGCGTTCGGCGTGGCCGACAAGCGTCTGGGCGAGAAGGTATGCCTCGCCATCATTGGCGACGACAACCCACCGGCCGCCGAAGAGATCCTCCAGCACCTGGCTCGAGAGGGATTATCCAAATTCGACATGCCGGAGTTCTTCGTGGTGCTACCGGAATTCCCGCTGACCGCGAGCGGCAAGATCCTCAAGCGCGAGCTCATGCAATGGGTGAGTAGCGGCCGCGTGCAACCGAAACCTGTGCGCTACCGCGCCCCGTGACCATGGTCGAACTGACTCATGACGAGGAATTCGCAGTCCTCACGATCCGGCGGCCTGCCGCCCTCAACGCGCTCAGCTTCGAGCTGATCGGGCGGATCGGCGAATGCATCCGCGAATCGGGGCGCTCGTCCGCCCGGGCGCTGATCGTCACCGGCGAGGGCGAGAAATCCTTCTGCGCCGGCGCCGACATCAAGGAGCTGCAGCAACGCGGGTTGGCCGCGCAGCGCGAAGGCGCGGAGCTGGGTCAAGCGGTGTTCGCGCTGCTCGACCGGCTGCCCATTCCTTCCGTGGCGCTCGTCAACGGATTCGCGTTCGGCGGCGGCTGCGAGCTGGCGCTCGCCTGCACCTTGCGGCTCGCGCTGCCGAATGCGAAGTTCGGTCTCCCGGAGGTCAAGCTCGGTCTCATTCCCGGCTATGGCGGCACCCAGCGCCTGCCGCGCCTCATCGGGCCCGGCCGCGCGCTGGAGCTCGTGATGACCGGCCGGACCGTTGGGGCCGAAGAAGCGCTTTCGATCGGGCTTGTCAACCGGATCGTCCAGCCGCCGGGACTCGCCGCCGCCAAGGCGTACGCGCGCGAGTTCACCGGCCACGGCCTGCGTGCGCTGCAGTTCGCGCGGGAAGCCGTCCAGCGTGCGCTCGATGTCCCTCTGCAGGAAGGGTTGCGGACGGAAGCGGATCTTTCCACCCTCGCCTACCGCACCCGCGACGCGGAGGAAGGCATGCAGGCATTCGTCGAGAAGCGCAAACCCCAGTTCCGCGATGAGTGATTCGGCCCGACAAGCACAACGGAGCGCCCCGCGGCGCTCGAACGATCCAAGGAAAATCCATGAGTGAGATCAAAACCATCGGCGTAGCGGGTGCCGGCACGATGGGCGCCGGCATCGCCATCGTCTGCGCTCGCGCGGGTTACCGGACGCGCGTGTTCGACCTGAACCAGCAGGCGCTCGACCGCGCGCGCGGTCAGACCGAATCGTTCCTGCGCAAGAGCGTCGAACGCGGCAAGCTCGCTGCGGAGAAGCTACCGGAGATCATGGGCCAGTGGCAGGGTTCGACCGATCTCGCGGCCTTCGCCGATTGCGACCTGGTGATCGAGGCGGTCTTCGAAAGCCTGCCGGTGAAGCACGAGCTGTTCGCCAAACTGCACAAGGTCTGCGCGCCGCACGCGATCTTCGCCAGTAACACCTCCACGATCAGCATCACCGAGATCGCCGGCGGCTCGGGCCGCCCCGATCGCTTCGTCGGCATGCACTTCTGCCTGCCGGCGCAGCTGATGAAGCTGGTGGAAATGTCGCCCGGGCTAGCGACCACCGACGAAACCTTCTCTCGTGCCTGGTCGCTGTGCGAGGCACTCGGGCAAAAGCCCGTGCGCACCCAGGACACGCCCGGCTTCGTCCTGAACTACTTCGTCATCCCGTTCAACAACGACGCCATCCGGCTGGTGGAGCAAGGCGTCGCCGAACCCGCCGATATCGACCTGGCGATCAAGACCGCCATGGGCTATGCGATGGGCCCGATGGAGCTGCTCGATCTCATCGGCATGGACACCCAGAAGCTGCTGTGCGAAGCCATGCATGGCATCACCAACGAGCCGCGCGCCGCCTGCCCTCCACTGGTGAAGCGGATGATCGCCGCAGGGTGGCTCGGCAAGAAGAGCGGGCGCGGATTCCATAGCTACGCAGACAGCAAGATGTTCGGAGCATGACCGCATGAGCACGTACAGAATCGTCCGGGCCGGCGAAAGCCGGTCCTTCCCCGCTTCGCACCCGTTTATCGAGCGGGCCGATGGCCAGGGGGCCTCGCGGGTGTTCATCGGTAAGGACGCCGGCGCGGCCTTCAGGGCTGGCGGCGAGTTGGGCGCCTGCCCTTTCGTCGCCATCGAACTCGGCCTGGAATGTCTCGGCGTCCACACCGGCGAAGCGCGCGGCCAGGAGGGCTCCAATGCAGTCGGCTTCGCCCGTTTCCGCCTCGGTCGCGCCGATCCCACTCCGCTGGTGGAACTCGTTCGCCAGCCCGCCACAAGGCCGACTGCGATCGAGGCGGCGCGCGCCGCCTTCGAGGCCGCGGGCCTGAAGGTCGCGGTCTGCGGCGATTTCCCGGGCCGCATCGTGGACCGGCTCATCCGCCCCTACCTCAACGCGGCTCTGCGCAGGCTCGACGAGAAATTGGCGAGCGCAGACGACCTCGACAAGACCCTTTGCCTCGGTCTAGGGTACCCCGAAGGCCCGATCTCGCTTCTGGAACGCACGGGCCTTGCAGAACACCACGACGTCACGCTGGCGCTTTATCACGCGCTCGGCCAGGACCCCTATGCCCCGGCCCGGCGAGCCCAGGTTGCGAAGCTACGGGAAGCTCACTGACCTGCGAGGTCGCGCTGGACATCGGTACTGCATAAAGGAAGGCGCGACATGACGCTCAAAGTACTGGTCGCCGTCAGACGGGTGGCCACGGGCGGTTGCCGCGCCTTGGCTGCTTGACTTTGCGTCAGTTCTCTCCCGGCGCCGCGCGTCGCGCGCGCGCAGGCCGCAAGCCCACCGCAGCGAAAGGAATTTTGACATGGCAAGGTTCGCCAACCGCACCGCGGTCGTGACCGGCGGCGCAAGCGGCATCGGCGCCGCCACGGTCCGTGGGTTCCACGCCGAGGGAGCGTCGGTTGTGATCATCGACGCGGATGAAGGGGCGGCCAAGCGGCTGGCTACCGAGCTCGGGACTGATCGCGCTCTTGCGCTGACCGTGGATGTGAGCGACCCGGCGAAGGCACGGGCCTGCATCGACGACGCCGAGGTCCGCTTCGGCAAGCTCGACGTGCTGGTGAACAGCGCCGGCGTCCGGGATACCCACTCGGTGCTCGATCTGCCGTCCGATCGCTGGCGCCGCGTCATGGGCGTGAACATCGATGGGGTCTTCAATGTCTCCCAGGCCTTCGTGCGCAAGGCCCGCGCCGCGGAACGGCCAGCGGCCATCGTGAACGTCACATCGACCGCCGGCCTGATCGGCATCCCGAACCGGCCTGTCTACGTGGCGTCGAAGCACGCGGTCGTAGGACTGACGCGCGAGATGGCGATCGAGTTTGCCGGCCTCGGCATCCGCGTAAACGCGGTGGCGCCCGGCATGGTTCTAACGCCGATGACCCAACCGTATTTCGCGGATCCAGCGGACGCCGAGCGCATCCGGCACTCCATGCCGATGGGCCGGGAAGGTCGACCGGAGGAGATCGCCGCGGTAATCCTGTTCCTTGCGTCGGACGACGCCAGCTTTGTGACCGGCGCGATCATCCCCGCCGACGGCGGCTTCACGGCCGGCAAGGGCCATTGAGGCGGTGCGGCTGTTCGCCCCGCCGATCATGCGCCGGTGAACACGGGCTTTCGCTTCTCCATGAACGCGGTGCGGCCCTCGCGGTAATCGGCGCTGTCCATGCAGCGGCGCGTGTGCTCCGTCACCGCTGCGACGTCACGCTTGTCCGGCTCCTTCAGGACTTGTTCAATCGTGAACTTGGCAGCCAGCACGGACAGGGGCGCGTTGTCCGCGATGCTTCGGGCGAGATCCAGGGTCTCGCGCACCACGTTCTCGGTCGCGAGGACGTCCACGAGCCCGATCGCGAACGCCTCCTGGGCCGTGAACTTGCGGGCGGTGTATAGCAGCAGCCGCGCACGCGCCGGCCCCACCAGCGAGACAAGCCGCTCCATGGGCTGGATCCCGTAAGCGATGCCGAGCCGTGCCGCCGGCACTCCGAACAGGGCGTCACTGGCCGCCACTCGCAAGTCGGCCTGCAGCGCGGCCACCATGCCGCCCCCCAGGCAGTAACCCTGGATGCAGGCGATGCTCGGCTTGGGGAACCCGATCAGTTTGTCGCGCCCTCGACCGGTGATCCGGGCGAACTCGGCGTTGGCTTCGGAGTTGTTGCGGCGCGCGGAGAACTCGCTGATGTCGCCGCCGGAAGTGAAGGCTTTCCCGCCGGCGCCGCCGTACACGACCACGCGCACGTCGCTTTCCGCGGCGAAGAGGTCAAGCGCGGCGCAGACACCATCCCACATCTCCAGGCTGACCGCGTTGCGCTTCTCGGGCTGGTTGAAGAGCATCACGCCCACGTTGTCGATGCGTCCTGCGAGCAGCTTGCCGTCGGCGTAGCGCCCGACGATCCGCACCTCGTCTTCCAGTTTGATTCGGGCGTTCATGGCGTGAGGGTGGGGTTTCCTCTCGATAGGGGGATCCGGATCGCCCGGGTCCGTCACGGAACGAGCGACGATGCGGTTCGACCGCCGGACGCAGCTCGCCAGCGATCGCGAAGAGCCGCGCCTCGCATTGGACCCCTACCCGGGCCGCGCGATGGCTGGATCGACCGGCCGACGGCTAAGCCTTGGGGCGCCGGCGGTACATCAGCGTCGCCTTCATCTCCTGGGCAACGCTGCCGTCCTGCTTGATGCACTGGCGCTCGAACGTGACAACGCCTCGGTCGGGCTTGCTCGATTCCTTTTTCTCGATCACGCGCGAGCGCATGCGGATCGTGTCGCCGTGCTTTACCGGATTCAGCATGCGCCAGCTCGTCGATCTGCAGCAGCGCGAGCAGCGTGCCGTCGTTGACGCCGCTCGCGTACTGCAAGCCACCCATGATCGCGTAGATGAGCGGGCCGTGCGCGATCGGCTCGCCGAACTGGGTGGTCTTGCAGTACTCGTGATTGGTGTGGACATCGTTGAAGTCGCCCGAGAGGCACGCGAAGTTCACGATGTCGGTCTGGGTGATGGTGCGCGCGGGCGTCACGAATTCCTCTCCGACTTCGAAGTCCTCGAAGTATCGGCCTCGCGGCTTGGGGGTCGTCGTCATGGCAATCCTTGTTGGGTGGGGGCACGTGGTACGCGCGATGTGCGTCAGCCCATCGCGTTGGCAAGGATGACGGTGCAGTGCGAAGACAGAACGCCGCCTTCGTTGTGCACCAGCGCGACCTCGGCTCCCTCGACCTGCCGCTCGCCCGAGACCGCCGCGCAGCTGGCGCACGGCCTCGACGATGCCGAACAGGCCGCCGGCAGCGCCGGCATGGGCATGCGACAGCATGCCGCCGTGCGTGTTGACGGGGAGCTTGCCGCCGATGCGAGCGTGCCCCTCGGCGAAGAATGCGCCGCCCTCGCCCGGCTTCGCAGAACCCGAGCTCCTCAAGCTCGATGATGGGCACGATGGTGAAGCAGTCGTACAGCTCGGCGACGTCGATGTCGCCCGGGCCGAGGCCGGCCATCTCGGTAGGCGACGCGGCCGGACTCGGTGGCACCGAACTCGGTCAGGCTCGGTGCGCACATGAGGTGCTCGTGGGTGTGGTACTCGCCGATGCCCTGCAGGTAGACCGGCTTCGCCTTGCAGGTCGCGCGCCCGCTCGGCGGAAGTGACGATGAACGCGCCGCCGGCATCGGAGATGAGGCAGCAGTCCAGCATGCCGAGCGGGTCGGCGATCGGCTTTGAGCGCGAGCACGTCCTCCACGCGTAAGCGGCTTCTTCATGTGCGCGTTGGGGTGCAGCAGGGCGTGCTCGCGGGTGTTGACCGCCACGTTGGCGAGCTGCTCGCGCGTGGTGCCGTACACGTGCATGTGGCGCTGCGCGATCATCGCGTAGAAGCCCGGAATCGAGCCGCCGTACGGTTGCTCGAAGTACGGGTGTCCGACCGCCATCAGCGCCGCGACCGCGGCGTCGCGCGACTGGCCCGCTCGCGCGGTTCTCGCCAGCGCACACCAGGATGGTGTCGGCCTGGCCGGCGACGATCGCTTCGGCGGCGTGCTTGAGCATGACCGCGGGGCTCGCGCCGCCGACGATCAGGCGAAGCGTTGAACCGCGGCTTGAGCCCCAGGTACTCGCACATCACCGAGCCCAGCATGAAGTACGGCTCGGTGAACGAATACGCGGTCAGCAGCCCGTCGATATCGGACACCTTCAGGCCCGCGTCGTCCAGCGCGCGCTTCGCGGCCTGCGCGTTCAGCCCGAGGCCGGTCATGTGCGGGACCTTGCCGATCTCGGACTCGCCGACGCCGACGATCGCCACCTCGTTCTTGAGCGATGCGGGAGTTTTCATGGTTGCTCCCTCAGGCCGGCACGCGCTGGAACTGCGGAATCATGGCGCCCTCGCCGCGCTCCTCGAAAGTCACCTTCACGCGGTCACCGATGCGGACCGAGAGCGCGTCCTCGCCGAGCACGTTGGCCATCATGCGGGGCCCCTCGTCGAGGTCGATCAGGGCGAGCACGTAAGGAGCGCGCGGAGCGAAGGCGGCCATCGGCGCACGGCGAATGATAGTGAAGCTGTGGACGCTGCCGGTGCCCTTGGCTTCGACCCATTCGAGCTGATCGGACCAGCAGGCCGGGCACAGATGGCGGGGCATGAAATGCAGCGCCCCGCAGGCGTTGCACTTGCGTATCAGGAGCCGGCGCTCGCGCGCGGCATTCCAGTAAGGCAGGGAGTCGGCGTTTGCGACCGGCAGTGGCAGTGACGATTCCATTGGCTTCTCCCCAGGGAAGGCGCCCGTGCTCCGTTCGCTCAGGCCGTCTGCGAGGTCATTTCTTCACGAGTGGACAGGCGCTCGCCGACAGCGGCTGGAACGCTTCGTCGCCCGGAATGGTGCGCTTGATCTTGATGATGTCCCACTCGCCTTTCGACTCCGCGGGCTTCTTCACCTCTGCGAGGTACATGTCATGCACCATCCGGCCGTCCGCGCGGATCTTCCCGTTCTTTGCGAAGAAGTCGTTGATCGGCGTGTCCTTCATCTTCCTGAGAACAGCCTCGGCGTCGTCCGTCTTGGTCGCTTCGACAGCCTTGAAGTAATGCATGGCCGCCGAGTACGCACCCGCCTGGATCATGGTCGGCATCGCCTTGTGCACTTCGAAAAACCGCTGCGACCAGTCCCGGGTCTCCTTGTTGAAGTCCCAGTAGAACCCGGTCGTGAAGACTATCCCCTGGGCTGCCGCCAGACCGAGGCCCTTCACGTCGGTGTCGAAGACGAGAAGCGTGGCGAGGGTCTGATTCTTCGTGAGGCCAAACTCTGCCGCCTGACGCACTGCGTTCTGGGTATCTCTCCCCGCGTTGGCGAGGCCGACGACCTTCGCCTTCGAAGACTGGGCCTGCAGCAGGAACGAAGCGAAATCGGAGGTGTTCAGCGGATGCCTCGTCGAGCCAACGATCTTGCCGCCCATGGCCTGAACGACGCCGCTCGTGTCCTTCTCCAGCGCGTGGCCGAACGCGTAGTCGGCCGTGATGAAGTACCACGTCGAGCCGCCCTCCTGCATCACCGCCCGGCCCGTACCGGTCGCGAGCGCATACGTGTCGTACACGTAATGGATCCCGTAGGGACTGCACTCCTTGTTGGTCAACGCGGTGGTCGCCGAGCCGGCGAAGATGATTGCCTTCTTCCTGTCGGCGGCGAGCCTTTGCATCGCGAGCGCCGCGGCGGAATCGGTGGATTCGATGATCAGGTCGACCTTGTCCGCCTCGTACCACTCGCGGGCCTTCGAGGCCGCCACGTCAACCTTGTTCTGATAGTCCGCGGATACGATTTGAACCGGTTTACCGAGCACCTTGCCACCGACATCCTTCACCGCCAGTTCGACGGCGCGCAAGACGCCGAGTCCACCGTTTGCGGAATAGACGCCGCCGGCGTCGACGATGACGCCGATCTTGACCACGTCGTCGGACACCTGGCCTGCGGCATGAGTCGTCGCGAGCGCGAGCGCCACGCTCCACGCGATTGCTACGAGCCGTCTCATGGATTTCATCTGTTGGTTCCTCTGGATCGGTCTACCGCTCCGACATGTTGCGCGGCGCCATCCGATCGGACGCTCGCAGGTAGATGCCTGGCATCGATCCGCACCGACGATGGACTTTACGGACCGGTTTCATCGTTACGATCGGCTCAGCGCGCGGAGGTCGTGACCAACGCATCGACCGCGCTCAGCCCCTGCCCTTTGGGCCGCACGATCACCGGGTTGATCTCGAACTCGAGGACATCCGGAGCCGCGAGGAACATGCTCGCCGAAGCGAACGGCCGCGCTGCGCGAGGGCGTCCACGTCGGCGGCCGGCTTGCCGCGGAAGCCCTGGAGCAAGGTCCACAGCTTGAGCTTGCGCAGCGCGGCCAGCACCTGCTCTGCGGAGACCGGCAAGCGCCAGGTAGGTAACGTCGCGGTACAGCTCGATCGCTACGCCGCCCATGCCGAGCGAGATCACCGGGCCGAAGTCCGTCTGGCGCAGGCAGGACAGCACGACCTCCACGCCGTCGCCGACCATCTCCTGCACCAGGATGCCCATCTGCGGCTTGCCGAGGCGCTGGCGGAAATCGGCCGCATGGGCATCGACGTCTTCGGGCGATTGAACGCGCAGCTTCACCAGTCCCAGTTCCGTCTTGTGCTCGGCCTCCGAGGGCAGCACCTTGACGACGAGCGGGTACGTCATGCCGGCACACGCCTTCGCCGCGCGGTCGTCGGGTCCGAGCACCACCCACTTGGCCGGCGTGACGCCGCTTTCCTCGCAGAACTCATCGTGTCCGCCCAATCACGCGGTGCGGCTCGAGCCGGCAGACGCTTTGCGTTGCGGCGCTCGCGGCAACGCGCGCATGCGCTTGCGCCTGTAGAGCAGCGACAGGGCGCTCATCGTGGTGGACGGGTCGGCGGACAGGAGCACGCCTGCCTCGCGGAACGTCTTGCTGGGTCTCGCGCTCTATGGTTTCGCCGATGAAGCTGAGGATCATCGGCATCTCGCGTGCCAGCGACTTGAACACCTCGGCGTTTGGCTCGAGAAAGCGGCGCCCGCTGCTCGCGAACTGCACGACGACGGCCTCGGTTCTGGGATCGGCCTCAACCGCAAGACAGGTATCCCTGAACAGGGTCGGGACAGTGTTGATCTGGCCGGTCAGGTCGATCGGATTCGCCTTGCGCGCGAAGTCCGGGAGAATGCCTTCGAGCTTGTCGACCGTCGCCGGGCTGAATTCGGCCATCGTGATGCCAAACTCGCTGCTGTGGTCGGCCAGCAGCGCGCCGGCGCCGCCCGAGGCGCTCAGCACCGAGACGCCGCCCTTCGGATCGCCGCTGTCGCGCGGGTCGCGCAGGAAGGCCAGCACCTCGACCGCGGCGAGCGCTTCCGTCGAGGCTGTCGACCGCGATGACGCCGGCCTGCTCGAGCACGTCGGCATAGACCGCGTGGGACGAGGCGATCTTGCCGGTGTGCGAGGCGGTCGCCTGCTGGCCGACGGCCGACCGGCCGGTCTTCAGCACGACGATCTGCACGCCGCGCTCGCGCGCGCGCTCCGCGATGCGCAGGATCCGGCTCGCGTCGTCGAAGCCCTTCGATGTACAGGGCGACGACACGAACATCGTCCTGTTCGATGACCCAGCTCAGCGGCATCGAGCGCATCCAGACAGGTTTCGTTGCCGACGCTGACGATGTAGGAGCAGCCCATGCCGCTGCCCTGCAGGGCGTTGCCGATGGCACCGGCCAGCGCGCCGCTCTGGCTGACCACGGCGATCGGGCGCGTGCTCGCACCTTGTCGATGCTCATCAGCGCCGAGCTGAAGGTCAGCATGGCTTCGCTGCCGCACCGACCAGACGCCCTGGCAGTTCGGCCCGATGACGGCCACGTCGTGCTCGCGGGCCGCCTCGGCCAGCGCGCCGGGCATGCTCCTTGCCGCCTTCGATCTCCTCGAAGCCGGCGCTGAACACGATCGCGTTGCGGATGCCCTTGCGCGCCGCACTCCTCGATGATCGCCGGGCACGGTCTGCGCCGGCGTGATCACGAGCGCGACGTCGGGCGACTTCGGGCAGCTCGCCCGACGGACTTGTAGGCCTTCAGGCCTTCGATCTCGGCGTGGCTGGGACTCACCGGATAGACCCGCCCCTGGAAGCCGTGCTTGAGCAGGCACTCTCACGAGCGTGTTGCGCGGCTGCCGCGCTGGGGCGAGGCGCCGACGATCGCAACGCTGCGAGGCCGGAAGAAATTGTCCAGAGGTGCTCTTGTCGGTCATGTCTCGTCCGCTGCCAGGTGCTTGCCTTCACCGGCCCTTGAATTTGGGCGTCCGCTTTTCCTTGAAGGCGCTCAGCGCCTCCTTGTGGTCCTCGCTCGTCCGCACGATCGGCATGCTTGGCCGCCACGAGGTCCAGTGCGGTGGCGAGGTCTCCTGGCAGGCCGAGGCGCATCACGCGCTTGATCAGTCTGCACCGCGAGCGGCGCACCGTCGGCCGACTCGACGCGCGAAGGCATAGGTACCCTCCATCAGCTCGGCGTCCGGGAACACCTTGTTGACCAGCCCGATGCGCTCGGCCTCGCGCGCGTCGACCCAATCGCCGCTCCAGAACATCTCCAGCGCCTTCGCCACACCGACGATGCGCGGCAGCAGGTAGGCGCCACCCATACCGGGGATCAGTCCCATGCGCGCGTAGGTCTCGGCAAAGCGCGCGCTCTCCGCGGCGAAGCGGATGTCGCAGGCCAGCGCGATGTCGAGGCCGCCTCCGGTGGCGAAGCCGTTGAGCGCCGCGATGACCGGCTTGTCGATCTCCGCGAGCTTGCGCGGCAGTCGCTGGCTGCCTTCGCACCAAGTGGCTGCGTGATGCCTGGCGGCGTCTGCGACGCGCTTGCGCCGAACGCCCTCGACGTCGCCGCCGGTGGTGAAGGCGCGACCGGTGCCGGTGATCACGATGACGCGCACCTCGGGGTTCGTGCGGCACTCCTCGAGCGCCGCAAGCCACTTCTCCAGCATGTCGTCCGGTGAAGGCGTTCATCTTCTCCGGACGATTCAGGGTGATCGTCGCGATCGCCGTGGTCGACTTCGAACTTGAGCAGCTCGGACATGCGCTTACTCGATGCCGGCGCTGTCCACTGCAGTGGTGACCACTTCGGCCGGCGACGTCGTCCTTGCGGATGTCGCGCAGGCCGGTCTTGCCGTGGTGACGGTCGGCGAGCTTGTAGCCCAGCGCGTCCTCGGCGATCATGATCTTCTGCACGTTGGCCGAGCCCTCGCCGGTGAAGAACATGTCGGCGTAGGCGCGGTAGCCACGAGACCGCGGTACTCCTCGGCCAGGCCGTAGCCGCCGAAGATCTGCATGCGCCTTGTCGGCGCACATCTTGGCCGTCTGCGACGCGTGGTACTTGGCGATCGCGGCGATGCGGTTGGACGGCAGGCTGTTGTCCATAGCCTGCGCGGCCTTGTAGACGAGCGCGCGGCTCGCTTCGATCGCGACCGCCATCTCGGCGATGTCGGACTGGATCATCTGGAAACGGCCGATCGGCTGGCCGCGCAGCGTGCGCTCGTTGGCGTAGCGCACGGCTTCCTCGAAGCACGCGCGCGCGACGCCCAGCGCCTTGCCGGCCACGCCCAGGCGGCCCGGCTGCAGGGTGCGCATGATGATCTTGAAGCCCTCGCCTTCCTCGCCCAGGCGGTCTTCCACCGGCACGACGAAGTCGTCGAGGAAGACGACGTTGGTGCGCAACGACTTGGACAGGCCCAAGCATGTCGATCGGCTGCGCCTTCCAGCCCGGGTACTTCTTGGGCTCGACGATGAAGGCGGTCACGCCCTTGGCGCCCGCGTCGCGGTCGGTCTTCGCGAACAGCACGCCGACGTCGGTCTCGTTGGCGATCGACGCCCACATCTTCTGGCCGTTGATGCGGTAGACGTCGCCGTCGCGCTGGGCGAAGGTCTTCATGTTGCCCTCGGCGTCGGAGCCGCCGCCCGACTCGGTCAGCGACATCATGCCGATGGTCTTGCCGGCGAGCAGGTTGGGCACGTACTTCTGGATCTGCTCCGGCGTGCCGCCGAAGTAGATGCAGCTCGGACAGGTGGAGCCCTGCTGGTTGTTGCACGAGGCGAAGCGCACGTCGTTGCGCACCATCTCCTCCTGGATCACGGTCGCGGCCAGGTAGCCCATGTTGCTGCCGCCCACGGACTCCGGGAACACGGCGCCGTAGAGGCCGGCTTCGCCGGCCTTCCGGACCAGCTCGCGCGGGAACTCGCCGCGCTTCTCGTAGCCGTCCATCACGGGCACCACTTCGGTCTGCATGAAGCGGTTGACCATGTCGCGCACCGCTTCGATCTCGGGGGACAGCTCGGGATCCATGCATGTCATCCTTTCAGGTTCTCAGGTGTCTGGGTGCTGGTCGGCATGCGGTTCGCGCCTGCGACGGTCGCGCGTGCTGGGTTGTGCGGTGCGCTGCCGCCGCACCCACGAAGTCCGCGCGGCGCTCTCGATCGCCGCGCCAGCCCTTCGCGGAACTCCGGGTTGGACATGGCCAGCACCTGTCCGAACCCCTCGAAGGCGAACATGTCGTGCCAGCGAGGTCTCGAAGCTGCGCGCCATCAGCGTCTTGGCCAGGCCCATCACTTCGGCCGGGCCCTTCGGCAAGGCGCGCGGCCTCGGCCAGGCCGGCCGCATCGACCTCGGTCGTCCGGCAACCACCTTGGCCACCAGCCCGAGCTCCAACGCTTCCTTCGCCGACATCGTGGCGCCGCTGAAGAGGAAGTTCTTCGCGCGGGCCATGCCGATGAGCCGCGGCAGGTGGTACATCGTGCCGATGTCCGGGACCGTGCCCAGGCGGAAGAAGCCGGACATGAACTTCGCGCTCTCGCCGGCGATCACGACGTCGCCGGTGAGCGCCAGGCCCATGCCGCCGCCCACCGCATGGCCCCGCACGCCCACGACCACCGGCTTGTCGAGCGTGATCAGCGGCACGAGCCAGCGGCTCAGGTTGCGGAAGCGCCGGTGCACGGGCCACGGGTCGCACGCGGTCTGCAGCATCTTGAAGTCGCCGCCGGAGCAGAAGGTCGGCCCGTCGCCGGTGAGGAACACCGACCGCACTGCGACGGTCGCGCTCCGCACGCTCGACCGCGTCGCCGAGCTGCTGCGCGCAGTTCGGTGGTGAGGGAGTTGCGGTTCTCCGGACTGCACAGCCGGATCACGAGGACGGATCCCTCCTTTGCCGTACTCACCACCTGCTTGGTCATTGCCTGTCTCCTTTGATGGCGCTTTCGTCCACCGACGCGAGTCCTACTGCAAACGCCGTGCCAACGGAGGGTTGGCAGTGGGCGGCGCGCGCGTTCGGGTCCCTGCCCTTCGCTGCGGGCGAGGGTCACCGTGGAAGCGGCCGGACCGTTCGTGGGTGCCACGGCTGTTCTCTCCGAGCACACACCCGTGCGCACGGAAGACACTCCGATCCCCCACTGCTCGGCTCCACGCCAGGCCCGCTGACGCCTGACCAGTCGCAGCAGCCAAGGGGCGATTAGCCGGGTCCGGATGGCGTCACAGCCGTGCGAGCGGAGGCTGGCACGCGGCTTGCGGTATGGCGGACTGACGAACTGGAGACGGTGCGTGCTCCGGCACGGGGACTTCGCCACAACCAACGGAGAGAGCTCGATGTTCACCAACGACACGTTGAAGGGCCGGCGCGCCCTGATCACCGGCGGCGGTACCGGGATCGGCCTGGAGATCGCCACCGCATACGCACGCCTGGGCGCGTCCGTCATGCTCGTCGGGCCGCAACGAGGACCGCGTGCAGGCCGCCGCGGAGGCCATCACGGACGAAGGCGGCAAGGCGGCGGCCTGCAAGGCCGACGTGCGCAACTACGACGAAGTCAAGCGGGCCGTGCGACGCGACCGTGGAGCGCTTCGGCTCGCTCGACATTCTGGTCAACAACGCCGCCGGCAACTTCGTCTGCCCGACCGCGGAGCTGTCGCCCAACGGCTTTCGAACGGTGATCGACATCGACCTGAACGGCACGTTCTACGGCTGCCACGCGGCCTACCCGCACCTGAAGGCGTCGACGCACGGCGGCTCGATCATCAGCATCATCACGATGCTCGGCGTGACCGGCTGGCCAGGCGCCGCCCACGCCGCGGCGGCCAAGGGAGGAATCCTGTCGCTGTCCAGGACGCTGGCGGTCGAATGGGGTGGCGACAGGATCCGGGTCAACACCATCTCCCCCGGCCCGATCGGCGACACGGAAGGCGTGCGCCGGATGTACATCGAGGCGGGACGCGGCGACCTCGAAGCGAAGAAGACCGCGCTCGGCCGGTTCGGTCGCAAGGAGGACATCGCGAATGCCGCCGTCTACCTCGCCTCGAGCCTCGCCTCCTACGTCACCGGCGAAAACCTGATCGTGGACGGTGGCCGATGGCTGAAGTACGTGGCCGAGTGAGCTTCGCTCGAGCCGTCTAGCCTGGCAGGTCCCGTCCGCAGGGGAGCCTGCGCCGCGGAGAGCGGCTACGCGGCCGGGCTATCGTGGTCCAGGCGATAGACGCGCTTCGCGGTGCCGCCGAAGATCAGCTTCTTCTCGGCGGCGGAACAGCCGGCCGTGATCCGCTTGAACATGTTCCAGAGGGTGCCGTAACCCGATCCCTGCTTTGTCCACCGGGAAATTGGAGGAGACCATGCAGCGCTCGGCACCGAAGAGCTCGATGCAGGGCTCGATGTACGGGCGCCACAGCTCGGCCAGCTGGTGGGAGGTGGGAGGCGCCGCAGCGGCGGTGAAGTCGAAGCTCCCAAGGCACATCAGAAGTCCACCCATCTTGACCGAGACGTTCGGGCACGTGGCCAGTTCCTTCATTCCGGAGAGCCAGTTGGCGTGCACCTCGGCTCCCCTGCCGGCGTAGGAGGCATGCCCCACCGGGCTGCCCGAGTGGATCAGGACGATGTTGGCGTCCGGATGCGCCCTTGCCAGGGCGACCAGGTCTGGAAGCTGCGGATGGAAGATGCTCGCGTCGAACGACAGGCCCATCGAGGTCAGCAGGTCCAGTCCCCTGCCGAACTCCGGATCCAGGAATAGCCCCGAGCGATCGGCGCTCACTGGACCACGCACGACAGGATCGGCATCCCATTTCGCCCGCTGTCGGATGCCCCTGAAACGGCCGTTGGCGGCCTCGAGATGCGCCTCCAGCGTTTCGCGTGTGCGGTCTCCGAGCATCAGATCTGCGTAGCCCACGATCGCCGTCGCCGTCGCGGCAGGACGTGTACTTCCCGCTCGCGCCCATCGCGCTCATGCCGACGGCGAATTCCGTTTCGCCCACGTACTTCAGGTGTTCGGGCCCTTGCGCGCGGTACATCGCATTGCATTCGACGAACACCGTGGCCTCGACGTTGTGTCCGCAGGCGGCTAGGTCGCGCGCGAACTCCTCGACGAAGTACTTGTATCCGCTCTTGTGGTGCCAGAAGTGCACGTGCGGGTCGACGATGGGTAGATCCGGCTCGAGGGCGCTCTCCGGCGCGGCTCGCGAGAGCCACTCTTCGTTGGGGGCCTGGGTCCCTTTCGCGAAAACAGATCCCTTGCGTGGGGTGCTCACGGATTTCTCCTCGCTGAAAGGGCGCGTGCGCGGTCGCTGGTCGTCAAGTTCGCCATGCTCCTCCAGCGCGTTCCCCTGGCTGTTGTCTGCGTCTTCTCGCCGACGTTACCGAACTACCGAAGGATCGCAATAGACATGCCAGAGAGACGCCTGCCGGATCGCCCTTTCAAGCTCAGCCGATCTCGCGCATACCGGTCTCCCGGTCCCTGGACGACCCGGCCGTGTCCTCCAAGTGGACGTGCGACTGTATTTCGGGCGTACAAGTAGCGGCTCGGGGACCGCCCCGGCCCGGGCGCCCGGCCCCCGCTCGACTGGCATATGTCTTGCCTCAATGCAGTGGTCCCTGCGGGATAGCGGCGGCGGCCATTCGCGGCGGCGTCGAGCCTGACCGAGCACTTCCCGCAACAACCACAAAGGAGCAGGACGATGGCGATGCCCACATCCACTACCGATTCCGCACGCGTCTACAAGGCGGTGCCGCAGCTCGCACGGATTCGCGAGCAGGTGCTGCTGGGCGACGTCTGGAAGCAGCCGGAAATGTCCTACCGCGACCGCATCCTGGTCACCTGCTCCGTGCTTGCGGCAACCGGCAAGCTGGACGAGCTGAAGGTGTGGATGAAGCGCGGCGTCGACAACGGCATCACCCTCGATGAGCTGCGCGGCCTCGTCGTGCAGGTGACGTTCTATGCCGGTTGGCCGGCCGGGTTGACCGCGGGCAAGGCGGCTCTCGACCTCTTCGAAGCCGAGAAAAAATAGCAAGCGACGCCGCAGTCGACTTCGGGAGCGTCTGACATGTCTGCTGACTATGCTTATCCGCGCATCGGGCTATTTATCGATGGCGAGTGGATCTACGACAGGCCAACCTGCCACGAGGTCAGGAATCCCAGCGACGAGAGCACGCTCGGGCCCGTTCCCGGCGCAACGCCGGAGGACTTGGCACGTGCGCTGAGCGCCGCCGAAAAGGGCTTCAGGACGTGGCGCGACACGCCGCCGCAACAGCGCGCGCAGGTGTTGCAACGCGCGTGCGCGCTGCTGCGTGAGCGCGTCGAGTCGATAGCGCGAGTCATCACGCTGGAACAGGGCAAACCGATTGCTGACTCGCAGTCGGAAGTAGGCCGTTCCAGCACATTTCTCGAATGGGACGCCGCGGAGTCGCTGCGTACGTACGGCCGCGTCGTTCCGGCCGGGCCGCAGATACAGCAGCTGGTGCTCAAGCGGCCGATCGGGCCCGTGGCCGCGTTCACGCCGTGGAACGTGCCGATCAGCTCGCCCTCGCGCAAGATCAGCGCGGCGCTGGCGGCCGGCTGCTCCGTGGTCATCAAGGCCGCCGAGGAGACGCCCGGCACGGCCTGCGCGTTCGTCCAATGCTTCATCGACGCCGGCCTGCCAGCTGGCGTGCTGAATCTGGTCTTCGGCGAGCCGGGGCTCATCTCCTCCACGCTGATCTCGTCGCCTGTCATCCGGATGATCACCCTCACCGGCTCCATACCGGTCGGCAAACACCTCACGCAACTTGCCGCCGCGGCGATGAAGCCTGCTCTCATGGAGCTGGGCGGCCATGCGCCGGTCCTGATCGGTGCCGACGTCGACCCCGTTCAAGTCGGCCGCCTCGCAGCGGCGGCAAAGATGCGGCTTGCTGGCCAGATCTGTGCGTCGCCCACCCGCTTCATCGCTCACCAGAGCATCTACCCGCAGTTCGTTTCGGCGTTCGCGGGCGCGGTCAAGGAGATTCGCGTCGGGGACGGCTTCCAGCCGGGCGTGCAGATGGGGCCGGTCGCCAACGCGCGGCGGCTCGCTGCAATTGAGGCGCTGGTTGCGGACGCCCGAGCCTGCGGAGCACAAGTCGCCGCCGGCGGCCATCGGATCGGCGAACGGGGGTACTTCTACGCGCCCACGGTCCTCGCCGACGTGCCGCTGCGCGCAAAGGCAATGACCACCGAGCCGTTCGGCCCGCTGGGGCTCTGCGTATCGGTACCGAACCTGGACGAGGGATTGGCGCTCGCCAACAGCCTCTCGGTCGGGCTTGCAGCGTTCGCGTTCACCAACTCACTGCAGGATGCCGAGCGCATCAGCCGTGAGCTGGAATGCGGTGTGCTGTCGATCAACCACTTCGGCAGCACCGGGGCGGACACGCCGTTCGGCGGCGTGAAGGAAAGCGGGATCGGGCGCGAAGGCGGCGCCGAGAGCCTGGACGCCTATATGGTGACCAAGACCGTATTGCAAAAGACCGCCCGGATCTGACCGCGAAGGCGGCGCTTGGGGCCTAAATTGTGATGGAGGGCTGGCCCGCAATCTGCTAAAAAACGGTGATCATTCATTGGCAAACGTCCCATTTGTCAGCAAGCACAAAGGTCGGTCTCCATGCCATTCTTCAAATCGCTTCCGGACGACGCCGGTCCCCCCAACGTCTTCACGAAATACCCCGAGATCTACGGCCCGTGGTCGACGATGAGCCAGGCGCTGATGAACGGGCCGTCGCCGTTGAGTCAAGGTCGAGCGGGAATTGATCCTCGCCTATGCGGCCGGCGTCGCGGGCTGCAAGTTCGTCTACGTGGCCCACTCGGAGGTCGCCTATGCGTGGGGCGTCGAGGCCGGCGTGATGGACCGACTGCTGGAAGACCTGGACAGTGCGCCGGTGGAAGCGCGACTGAAGCCATTGCTCGCCTTCGTGCGCAAGCTGACATTGACGCCAGGCGAGATGACCCAGGCGGATGCGGACGCGGTGTTCGAAGCCGGCTGGGAGGAGCAGGCACTGCATGACGCCATCGCGGTGACCGCCCGTGCGGTTTTCATGCAGCGGCTCGTCGAAGGGCATGGCTTCACGCCGGTCTCGCGCGAGGTCGCCGCCAAGCATGCCAAACGACGCGTCGAGCGCGGCTACGTCAACCTCTATCGGGCGTTCCGGGACGACAAGTAGAGGCGCAACCAGGGTGGCGTAGCGCATCTCACCAACGCCATCCTGCACACCACCGGTAGGCGCATCCAGGCCCGGCCGGGCAAGCCGCACTGAAGGCCTGGTGCCGACGCCTCCCCCCCACGTCCACGCGCTCCCGCGCCGAATTGTTGACTCGGATTCACATATCTATACGGGGCCGGCCATCTAGTTGCGCGCCGTCGAACCCATTAGATTCCGATCAGAGGAGAACGGGTTCACCCGAGATGCGAACCCGAGACTGGGGACTCCAGGCGTTCAATGCCGACAGGACGGTGAACGAGAACGACAACGTCAGCCGCCGCTTCGCCGCCCGCAGGGGCAGGAGCACCAGGATTTCGTGTTCACGCTCGATCGGATGAAGAGCGCGAAACAGCAGTCATGCGAGGGATCTAAGGAGAAAGCCATGCCCCATGTCATCGTAAAGCTCTACCCCGGGAGATCCGAAGAGCAGAAGGAGCGGCTCACCGAAGAGATCGTCAAGGACGTGATGAAGTTCCTGAACGCGGGAGAGGAGTCAGTCTCGGTAGCGTTCGAAGAAGTCCAGGCACGGGACTGGAACGAGAAGGTCTACAAACCCGACATCGTCAAGAACGCGAAGGCGCTATACAAGAAACCGGGATACACGATGTGAATGACACGTGCATCAGGCGCCGCGAAGGAGCAAGGCGGAGCAATGTCCCGTGTGTTCATCATTGGCGCCACCGGTGGCGTCGGTTCCCGCCTTGCCGCTCAGCTCATCGAGCGCGGCGACCGAGCGCTCGGTCTGCACCGCAGCCCGGAGCAGGCCCGGCAGCTGGGGGCGCACGGCATTGAACCGGTCGCCGGTGACCTGACATCGATCAGCGTCGAGGATCTTGCCGCCCGTGTCGAGGGCACTGACGCGATCGTGTTCGCGGCGGGCGCGAGCGAGGCCGGCACCCGGGCAGCGGACGCGGTCGACGGACAGGGCGTAGTGGTCGCGGCGGCTGCAGCCGCGGCGGCCGGAGTCACGCGGTTCCTCCTCGTATCCGCCTTCCCCGACGCATGGCGCGACAAACGCATGCCGGCAGAGTTCGAGCACTACATGAGGGTCAAGCGCCAGGCCGACGTTCATCTCGTGGCGACGGACCTCGACTGGGTGATCGTACGTCCCGGTACCCTCACGAACAACCCCGGCACGGGACGCGTCCGGCTCGGAATGGCAATTCCCTACGGCGAGGTTCCCCGCGACGACGTCGCCGCGGTGCTCGGCGAGCTGGTGCATCGCCCGCAGGTTCGCAGAGTCATCCTCGAGCTCACGAGCGGCCAGATCCCCATACACGACGCACTGACCCGAGCCGTCAACGGAGTGCGCGGCTCGTAGAGCGCCGAGCGCGATACCTGCAGCTTTGCTCGCCTGGCAAGGCGTCGGCCGCAAGCTACAGCCAGGATTGCAGGCGAGTCATAAAAGGCAGGCAAATCATCGGTGTTTGCAAGTGCCTTTGTTGAATTCCTTTCACAACGCTATTCGAATCGTCCCGTCTTATCGGAGGACACCCCCGTTGCTATCTTGTCCGCATGGACAACCAACGAACCGCACAACACTCCGTCGCCGCGCTGCTGCCGGTCATGGGCGTGGTTTTCATCGCTTTCCTGGTTATTGGCCTCGCGATGCCGGTACTGCCGCTGCACGTACACCAGGGCCTCGGACTTGGGACTTTCGTTGTCGGCCTCGTTGCCGGCAGCCAGTTCGCCGCCTCGCTTGTATCGCGGGTGTGGGCCGGACGGCATGCTGACACTCGAGGTGCCAAGCACGCGGTCGTGGCCGGCCTCCTCGCGTCAGCCGGAGCCGGCGTCCTATACCTGCTATCGCTTCGCTTCGTCGGCAATCCGGAGCTCTCCGTAGCGATCTTATTGTTCGGCCGGGCGCTCCTCGGCGCAGGCGAGAGCTTCATCATCACCGGCGCGCAGACCTGGGGTCTGGCGCTCGTGGGCGCCCGGAACACGGGCAAGGTCCTGGCGTGGATGGGGACGGCGATGTACGCCGCCTTCGCGCTCGGCGCGCCGATCGGGACGACTCTGTACGGCGCCTATGGGTTTACCGCCATTGCGCTTGCGACGACGCTGATGCCGCTCGCCACGCTGCTGCTCGCCGCGCCGGTCCGACGCGTGGCACCGACAGGGCGTACCCACGCCCCCCTCAGGACGGTGATCGCTGCCGTATGGGTACCCGGGCTCGGCCTCGCGTTCAGCAGCGTCGGCTTCGGCGCGATGACGGCGTTCGTCTCGCTTCTCTTCGCCGCGCGCGAGTGGACGGTCTGGCCGGCGTTTACCACGTTTGCGGTGGCGTTCATCCTCGCACGCGTCTTCCTGGGTCATCTCGCAGACAAGGTTGGCGGTGCGCGGGTCGCCCTTGTTTTCGTGCTGATCGAAGCAGCGGGTCAGGCGCTGCTCTGGGCAGCGCCCTGGTCCGGCCTGGCGTTGGTCGGGGCTGCACTCACCGGCTTCGGGTACTCGCTCGTCTACCCCGGCTTTGGCGTCGAAGCCGTCCGGCGTGCGCCGGCGCAGAGCCGGGGGCTCGCGATGGGCGCGTACACCGCATTTCTCGACCTGACGCTCGGAATCGCCAGTCCTGCGCTGGGGCTCATCGGCGGCGTTGCGGGAATTGGATCGGTGTTCCTCGCGAGCGCCGTCGTCGTGTTCTGTGCCGCGGCAGTCGCGCTGCGGCTTCTCCCTGGCTCGACCAGGCGAGGAGGCGGCATTCTTGACTTGGTTACGCAGAAACGGTGACACGATCGGGATGACCCACATCGCGATTCAGGAAGCACTCGACGGCAAGAACGTCGACTGGATGGAGCTTGTCACTGACGAGCAGTACGGCAAATGAAGCAGGCCTCCGCGATGAGCAAGCCGCCAGGCATAAACGGCATGCTCCTCGCGCGCGTGGCGGGTACCCTGATGACCGCTTTGTTCGGACGAATGGAAATCAACATGAAAGCTCTTGTCGCGACCGTGGCCTCGTTCTTGCTCATCGCCGGATCGACAGGTCACGCCCAGACAACTCGTACAGGAGGTAAGCCAATGTTCTCGCCCGAAGACATCCGGACAGTCGCTCCCGCCCTCGAGAAGTACGCCCAGGGCCGCCTCCTCGGCGAGGTATGGAAACGGCCCGGGCTCTCCCCGCGCGACCGGAGCATCGTCACGTTGGCCGTCCTCATCGCCCGCAACCAGACCGTCGAGATGCCGTACTACCTGAACCTGGCCCTCGACAACGGTGTCAAGCCGGCCGAGATCTCCGAGATGATCACGCATCTCGCGTTCTACTCGGGATGGGGGAACGCGATGTCGGCGGTCGCTGTTGCGAAGGACGTGTTCTCCCAGCGCGGGATCAAAGCAGAGGAGCTCCCTGCCGCGTCACCGAAGCCTCTTGCACTCAACGAGGCGGCCGAGGCGCAACGCCTCGCGCGGAACGAACAGCTCTACGGTGCCGTGGCGCCCGGAGTGCTTCAGTACACGACGGACGTCCTGTTCCGCGACCTGTGGCTGCGTCCGGACCTTGCACCCCGGGATCGCAGTCTGGTGACCGTCAGCGCCTTGGTGGCGTCGGGTCAGGTCGCGCAGATGCCCTACCACCTCAACCGGGCGATGGATAGCGGCCTGACGCAGGCGCAAGCCTCCGAGGTGTTCACTCAGCTCGCGTTCTATGCGGGTTGGCCGAACGTCTTCTCGGCACTGCCTGTCGCAAAGGATGTCTTCGAGAAACGTCCCAAGTGAGATGCAGGTCCTGTAGCGAACCCGCCGGGCGCAGCGTACTGACTCCTTGAGATCGGGAATCAGCAGCCAGCCCTCCCCGACAACCGAAAGAGCATTCTGCAAATGGAACTGAAACGAAACGGTTCAACGCCCTCCGCCCGCGGGCCGGCCGAGTATTTCACCGGCACGGTCCGCATCGACCAGCTCTTCAGGGCACTTGGACCGGCAAGGGCGAGCGGCTCGTACGTCACGTTCGAGCCATGCGCGCGCAGCAACTGGCACACGCATCCGCTCGGTCAGACGCTCATCGTCACCTCCGGCTGCGGCTTGGTGCAGGGCTGGGGCGGCCCGATCAGGGTGATTCGCCCCGGCGATGTAGTCTCGTGTCCCCCGGGCGAAAAGCACTGGCACGGCGCATCGCCCACCACGGCCATGACGCATATCGCCATCAAGGAGGAGCTCAACGGCAAGGTGGTCGACTGGATGGAGACGGTGACCGACGAACAGTACAGCGCCCGGCCCCAGGAATGAAGGAGAAAGGAATGAAGACCGCGACACTGCTTGCATCGCTTTGCCTGGTTGCCCCGACCGGCGTTGGGCTCGCGGCGGACAAATCCGCCGGATTGCAGACCGTCTCAGTGGCGGGCTCCCAGCCTTCCCTCAAAGGCCCGGCCCTGGGCCGGGGGTGGAGAGCGTCTCCGCCGTGCGCTCGACGTGGACCGCGGCTACACATCCATTGAGACAAGAAACGTGGCACGAGTCTTCGTGATCGGCGCAACCGGCGGCGTCGACTCGCGCACCGCTGCGCAGCTCGTCGAGCGCGGCGACCATGTGCCCGGCTTGCACCGGCGCACCGGACAATCGCGGGCGCTGCGCGAGCGCGGCATAGAGCCCGTCGCTGGCGATCTGACATCGATTTCTGCCGATGAACTTGCCGGCCGCGTTCGCAGCGCCGACACGATCGTGTTTGCCGCTGGCGCACCCGACTCCGGCACCGCGGCCGCCGATGCGGTGGACGGACACGGCGTTGTGGTCGCGACCGCGGCCGCAGTGCGTGCAGGCGTCTGGCGGTTTATTCACATCTCCGCCTTCCCGGATGCATGGCGCGACCGGCGCATGCCGGCCGATTTCGAGCATTACATGAAGGTCAAGCGTGAGGCCGACGTTCATATCGCGTCCACGGACCTCGACTGGGCGATCGTCCGCCCCGGCACGCTGACGGACGAGCCCGCTACGGGGCGGGTGCGGCTCGGTCTCGCGATTCCCTACGGCGAAGTGCCGCGGGACGACGTGGCCGGCGTACTCGCTGAGTTGGTGCACGCGCCGGAAGTGCGGCACCTCATTCTCGAGCTCACATGCGGCGAGACCCCAATCCGCGAGGCCCTTTCCCGTACCGTGCGTGAAACACAAGGAGACCTACCGTGAAAGGAGCTGTTCTCTACGGCCCACGCGACATCCGTTTCGTCGAGCGCGAGGACCCAAAGATCGTCGAGCCGACGGACGTCATCATCCGCATGTCGGCAACTTGCGTGTGCGGGTCCGACCTGTGGCCCTACCGCGGCGTCGATTCGTCCTCCCAACCGACCCCAATGGGCCACGAATACTGCGGCATCGTTGAGGAGGTCGGCAGCGCGGTGAGGAAACTCCGACGCGGCCAGTTCGTCGTCGGATCGTTCTTCGCGTCCGACAACACCTGCGCCATATGCAGTGCCGGGTACCAGAGCCGGTGCGTCCACGCCCAGTACGTTGGCGCGGGCGGCGCGCAGGCACCGTTCCTTCGCGTCCCGCTCGCCGACGGTACCTTGGTCGCTACGCCCGAAGTTCCATCCGACGACCTGATCCCGGGCCTGCTCGCGACCTCTGATGTTCTGGGCACCGGCTGGTTCGGTGCCGACGCGGCCGCGGTGGGGCCGGGCAAGACGGTCGCGGTTGTCGGCGACGGCGCGGTCGGCCTGTGCGCGCTGCTCGCGGCGAAGCAGACTCGGCGCCGAGCGCATCATCGCCATGAGCCGGCATGAGCCGCGGCAGAAGCTCGCGTGGGAGTTCGGTGCGACCGACATCGTTATCGAGCGTGGCGACGAGGGCGTGGCGAAGATCAAGGAGCTCACCGGCGGGCTCGGCGCGCATTCGGTCATCGAGGCGGTCGGCACGCAGGAATCGATGATGCAGGCGATCCGCTGTACCCGCCCCGGCGGGCACGTCGGCTTCGTGGGCGTCGCGCACGGCGTGCAGCTCCCCGGTGAGGAGCTCTTCTACGCCGAGGTCCACCTGCACGGCGGCCCCGCACCGGTGCGCCGCTTCCTGCCCAAGCTGATCGACCTCGTGTGGAATCGAAAGATCGACCCCGGTAAGGTCTTCGACCTGACCCTGCCGCTCGACCAGGTCGCGGAGGGCTACCGCGCGATGGACGAACGCCGCGCGATCAAGGCGCTGCTACGCCCGTAAGGCGCCTCGGTTACGGCACTCATCATCGAATGGGAGAATCGCAAGTGAAGTTTCTGTCCGCGGCAGCAGCATCGCTTGTCGCACTGCTCTCGCCCCTTGCATTGGGTATGGCGCTCGCCCAGACCGCACACGACGTGGGCGAAGGCGCAGCAGGTCCCCGAGCGAAACCGTCGACAGAACCGTCGAGCCAGGGGACGAACACCATGAGGATCCGTCTGACGGTCAATGGAAAAGCGATCCCCGCAACCTTGATCGACAACGCTACATCCAGGGATTTTCTATCCCTGGTGCCGCTGACGCTGACGCTCGAAGACTACGCCGCGACCGAAAAGATCGGCTATCTGCCAAGAAAACTGTCTACGGCAGGGGCGCCTGCGGGCAGCGATCCTTCCGTCGGTGACATCAGCTACTACGCTCCATGGGGGAATCTGGCGATCTTCTACAAGGATTTCGGTTATTCGAGAGGCCTCATTCACTTGGGCCGGATCGAGTCGGACATCGAGGCGCACAGCGTGCCCGGCAGCCCGCTAAAGGCGACGATCGAGCGGGTCGAGAAATAGGGAGGACGCCCTTTATGACATGGTCGAAAGACGAGCTGCGGAAGATCGCCGAGACGGATGACCTGCACATCTCGCCGTTCCGAAAGGACGGGGCAACGTACGGCACCCCGACGTGGATCTGGTCCGTTGCGGTCGGCGACGCCCTCTACGTGCGCGCCTACAACGGACGGGACTCCCGTTGGTACCAGGCTGCGATGCGGCAGAAGGCCGGGCGGATCACCGCCGCCGGCATGACGAAGGAAGTCTCTTTCGAGCCAGTCGACGGGCCGATCAACGAGCGCATCGATGACGCCTACCGGGCGAAGTACCCGCGCAGTCCGTATCTCGGCTCGATGATCAGCGCACGCGCCCGCGCCGCGACGGTCAAGGTCGCGCCGCGCACGGCCGATCGTTGATTATCAGGAACGCCCATCAGGCTGTTCCTAGCCTCCGCGTTGGCGGTGAATCTACTAGCGGCACGACGGCCAGGAGATTCCGGCGTCCGGACTCATCGCTATCGGCAAGTTCGATTCGGGTGTGGAAGCCCTTATTGTGCCCAGCTCCGTGAAGGTCACGATCCAGCGTGACCAGTAGTCAGGCGAGACGGAGCGTATCGATGAGTGCCGCGAGCGCGGCGGGTTGCTGTCGCCGAGTCGGGTAGTAGAGAAAGAAACCGGGGTACGGTTCGCACCAGTCATCCAGCACGCGCACGAATGCCCCGCTCGCGAGATGCGCCGCCGCGTGTTCCTCCGACATGAACGCCAGACCGACGCCGTCGACCGCGGCACGGATCACGAGCTCCAGGTCATCGACGATCAGCGGCCCGTTCACTGCAACCATGAGGGACTGTTTGCCCTTGTCGAACTCCCACCGGTAGACGCCGGCCGATCCGTGCCGGAAGTTGATGCACCGGTGGTTCGTCAGGTCATGCGGCGATTCCGGCTTCGGATGCGACGCGAAATAGTCGGGCGAGCCCACGATGACCGGCCGCTGGTCCCGGGACACGCGAACCGCGATCATGTTCTGCTGGATGAACTCGCCGAAATCGATGCCTGCGTCGAAGCCCGCGGCAACGAGGTCGACGCGGTTGTCGTCGGTCGTCACGTCGAGCACGACGTCCGGATACTGTCGCGCAAACTGTCCGAGCTTCGGTGCGAGCACCGTCGCCGCCGCAAGCCGCGGCACCAGTAGACGCACGCGTCCGGCGGGCTGATCGCGAAGCGTGGAGATCTGGTCTAGAGCTCCGCGAATATCGCCAAGCGCGGGGCGAAGACGGGCGATCAGCTGTTCTCCGGCATCGGTTGGCACGACGCTCCGGGTCGTCCGGGCGAGCAGGCGCACGCCAAGCTGCTCTTCGAGCCTCCGGATCGCGTGGCTCAGCGAAGAGGTGGAAACGTCCAGCCGCTTCGCCGCCTGCGTAAAGCTCCGGTTCTCCGCCACGACCAGGAACGCGGATAAGAGACTGAGCTCGTCGCGCACCATGTTAATAGTTAGAACGGCTAACTGGAAGGTCGAATGGCGCGGAGGAACGAAATGAGCGATCCCTTCGCCGCCTCGAGCTGATCCGTGAAGAGCATGTGGCTGGCGCGGGGGACGATCGTGACCGCCGCGCCGGTTATCGCTCGGCCGAGGACACCGGCGTTGTGTACGGGAACGAGCTGGTCGCCATCGCCATGCAGAACGAGCGTGGGGGTCACGATCCTTGGGAGACGGTGATAGGCACCCCAAAACATCAGGCCGTGCAACTGCGCCAGGTAGCCGCGCCGCGTCGGGTGCGTGGCGAGCCGGACAGCCATGTCCTCCGCTATTCGCTCGGGCGGCGTTCCAGGGTCGTAACTGTAGGGAACGAGGGCCATGGCGCTTTGCTCTCTATCCATGTCCGCGCGCCGGAACAGTTCGATGGCGATGTGCGGGGCGGCGAGCTGGGCCTCCCGGCCGCCACAGTGCGTGGCGACGAGCACGAGCGAACGTACTCGCTGCGGGTAGGCCAGCGCGAACTCCTGCGCGATCATCCCGCC
Organism: uncultured beta proteobacterium; assembly: GCA_963789885.1. Taxonomy (GTDB): domain Bacteria; phylum Pseudomonadota; class Gammaproteobacteria; order Burkholderiales; family SG8-39; genus DATEDA01. The sequence goes on from CAWBNB010000040.1 coordinate 116,953, forward strand.
CATCGAGTACCCGAGTATGTGGGCGGACTGCTCCCCGGCCGCGTCCAGCACCGCGGCCACATCGCGGGCCATCTGGAGTGGGGAGTACGGTCCTGGCGGAACGTCGCTCTCGCCCGCACCCCGGTTGTCAAGGACGATCGTCCGAAAGTGCTGCTCGAGGTGCGGGCGCAGGCGGAACCACAGCTTTGACGAGTACCCGAGTCCCATGATGAGCACGAGCGGCTCGCCGCGGCCTTGAGCCTCCCAGTAGATTCGGGTCCCGTCGCTGTCTGCGTAAGCCAAAGGCAGTCCTTCCCGTCGATGAACTCTACGAGCGTTGCGGCGCGCATTAGATCTCAATCCCGCCGCTTGTCAAGCACGCGAGCGCTCGAGACAAGCAACCGCTCTACGCTCACCTCGAAAAGCACGATCCAGTGCAGATCAGATCGGCGTTTCCGCGACCATCATGGCGTTCACGAAGGCGCGCGCTGTGGGTTGACTGATGAGTGATCGGAAAGCCTGACGGGACTCCGTTGCTGGCCGTCGTCGTCCAGGTTCCATACAAGGGACCGGCGTCATGCCCGAGCCTTGAACCAGTCGGTGACGCTTGGCGCGAGAAGCTTCTGTGCGCGGCCGCCTACGAACACGCCGATGTGGCCGCCCGGGAGGCCAAGCTCGGTGTAGTCCGTGGAACCGACCAGGCCGCGTAGCGCGGTGGCGCACGCGGGCGGCACCACATGGTCGTGTTCCGCGTAGATGTTCAGGATCGGCGCCTTCACGGCGCGAAGATCGACCCGCTTTCCACCCAACTCGAGCGTTCCCGCCGCGAGCCGATTCGCCTGGTACATGTCCTTCAGCCACTGCCGCCCGGCCTCCCCGGCATGGTCGGGCTGGTCGTACAGCCATCGCTCCATCCGGAGAAAACCGGTGAGCGCCGCCCGGTCTTCCAACATTTTCACGAGATCGGTCGAGTACTTTGTAAGCGAGCCGATCGGGTTCATCGAAGCGAACGCGAAGCCCGAAAGCGCTCCCGGCAGGTTCCCGAGCGCGTCGATCGCCAGGTCGATGTCCTCGGGGCGGCAACCGCGTGTCCAGACGTGCACGAAGCCGCGCCAGACCTCGGTATCGTCGCGATCGGCATGAAAATCGACCGGCGTGACCGTAAGCACCAGGTTCTTGACCTTCTCCGGGTGCAGTGCCGCGTAACAGAGATTGAAGACGCCGCCCTGGCAAATCGAGAGCAGGTTCACCCGTTCCACGTGATGGCGCTTGCGCAGCACCTCGACGCAGTCGTCGATCAGCACGTTGATGTAGTCGTCGAGGGTCAGCCAGCGGTCGCCCCGCGACGGATGTCCCCAGTCGATAGCGTAGACGTCGAGCCCGGCATCGAGCAGTTTTTCGATGAAGGAGCGTCCCGGCTGAAGGTCGGCCACGTTGTAGCGGCCAACCAGCGCATAGACGAGTAGCACTGGCGTCGATAGGCGGTCGTCGACCCGCGGCGTATAACGGTACAGCACCATCTTATTGTCGCGGTACACCGCCTCCTTCGGCGTGCGCGCGATCGCCACGTCCTCGTCGGTCAGCTCGCGCAGGGTGCCGATGCCCGCCTGGAGGCGGCGCGTGAGATCCAGCCACTCGGTGAGCGCCTGGTCCGGGGTGATTGCAAGCCGTGCCGTCATGCTGGGTGTGCCGGCTCGTCTTCACCGAGGCGGCGTTTCAGGAGCCGCACTTCCCGGCGCAATTCGTGGATCATCGAGAACGCCTCGTCCACATCCGTGAGGGTCGGGAGGTCCTGGAGACGGCACATGGCCTCGGTGACGCGCCGCGCGTCCACCCGGTACTGCATCGCCGCGCGGATCATCCGGGATTGCGACTCGACGTACTCGGGTGAGCGCGCGTGCGCCTGCAAGGCGCGCTCGCCGACCTCGCTCCAGAGCGCGAGGTACGCCTCGAGCGTGCGAATCTCGCGCGGCTCGTTCCCGCCCTGAAACTCCGCCGCGAAGGCGGCAAACGCCTGCTGCCACCCGGAAGCCATGACGAGCTGGTGCGCAGTCGCCGCCTGCTGCAATTCACCCCACGTCTGCATCACCTTCTGGACGTGTCGCTCGATCGAGTCGGGGTTCCCGACTAGCGCCGGATGGCTTGCAAGCTGCCCGATCAGGTCGCCGAGGCCGAACTGCGGGAGACCAGCGAACCCCTTGGCGAGCCCTGCGGCGTGAGTAGCAGACGAGTCCGCCCAGGCGGCGAAGGGATTGGGGACCGACGCCGCACCGAACCACGAGCCGAACGACTGCTGCATCAGTCCGACGAGCTGCTTGTGGCTCGCGGCGATCTGCGCAGCAAGGCGCTCGGCGGCGTCGCCCCAGACGCCGGTCGACGCTGCTGCGGGGTCCTCCGGCGTGACGCGCCAGGCATTCCAGTTGAACATGGAAGCACCTGCTGCAATGCCCGTGCCAGCCCGCAGCGCGAGGCGCCCCCATGGACACGGCCGCGCGAACGTGAGATTTCGAGGGTCCGCGATGCTTTCGCTATGTCGACTCGCGGATGAGACCGACGGAGATCGCCGCCAGCGCGATCTCATGGCAAAACTGCCGCGCGTTGCCCGGCAGCGGCGGCTTCTCCTTGCGCCTCTGGGCGCGTTCCAGTGCGCGGCGACTGCGCGACGCAAACGCGCCGAGGCGGGCCACCAACTATTCTAGCGTAGTGTCTTCGGCAGGGACACTTGCCCGCCGCGCAAACACCCTCCGCTCGGTTTTCTCGGCGTGTTCCGGTGGCAAATGGGTATCTCGTTCTCGGCATACTCCTTGCACAACTGACGCTATAGACGCCCATGATCTCGTCCAGTTCACCTTCGGTGCATGCAAATCCGCAACGGAGCGCGGCGAACTCGCTCGTGCTGGTTGTCGGCGTGCGCGCAGATGTGCTAGGGCCTAAGATCAAAACCGACCTGTCGATGCGCGCCTGCCACGCTCGCGATGCCGAGGGAGGCATGGCGGGGATCGCCGGCGAGCGCAAGCCGGGATTGGAGGACCAGCCGTGAGCACGAAGGGAGCGATCGCAGTTACCGGGGCGACGCGCGGCATCGGCGCAGCGATCGCCGTCGAGCTTGCGCGTGCTGGCTTAACGGTCGGGTGCCTTTCGCGTAAGGGCGAGCCGCCCGCGGTGGCGGGGCTCGACGATGCGCTGCGCGCGCGCTTTGTCACCGCACGCTGCGACGTCACCGATGAGGCGAGCCTGCGCGTCGCACTCGCCGACGTGTCGTCGCGCGCCGGCGGGTTGTGGGGTCTCGTAAACAACGCCGGCATTCACCTCGATGGACCGAGCGAGAGCTTTTCGACCGGCCAGTGGAATGAGGTCATGTCCACCAACACCACTGCCGTCTTCGTGGCCTGCCGCGAAGCGTACCCGCATCTCGTCCGGGCCGGCGGAGGGTTGATCATCAACATCGGCTCGTTCTTCGACAAGCTCGGGGTGAAACGCAACCTTGCCTACTGCGCCTCGAAGGCCGCGGTCGGCGCCATCACCCGCTGTCTTGCAGTGGAGTGGGCGTCCAAGGGGATCCGCGTCATCGACATCGCGCCGGGCTACATCGTCACCGATCTGAACCGGGAGGCGATGGAGAAGGGGCCCCTGCGCGAGTATCTGGACAAGCGCATCCCGGGCCGTCGGCCGGGCACCGCGGAAGACGTCGCGCGGCTCGTGACCGCGCTCGCGCGCGAGAACCTGCCCTTCCTCTCCGGAGAGACGATCTACCTCGACGGTGCCCAGGGTATCGCGCATTAACGTCAAAAAAGGCAACATCATGAACGCACCAATGACCCCGCCACGTTCGGCCGCACGCCGCACCGTACTCGGACGCCTCGACGCGGCGATCGCCCTGTCAGACGAGGAGCGCATGATCCTCGAGAGCGTGCAGGTGCTCGCGCGCGAGGAGATCGCGCCACGCGCCGAGCAGTACGACCGCAACGCCGAGTTTCCCTGGGCGAACGTGGAAGCGATCAACAAGCTCGGCCTGAACGCCATGTTCGTCCCGGAGGCCTACGGCGGAAGCCCTCTTTCGTACACCGCGTATCTCGCCTGCGTCCGGGAAATCAGCAAGGCCTGCGCTTCGACGGGGATCGTCTGGGCGACCAATTTCCACGCGATGAAGCCGCTGATCGATTTCGGCACCGAGGAGCAGAAGGCCCGACTGCTGCCGCGGATCGCGGCGGGCGGGCTCGGCGCCCTGTGCATCACCGAGCCCTCCGCCGGGTCGGACGCGACCGGCATGAAGACCCGGTTCACCGAAGACGGCGACCACATCGTCGTCGACGGCGGCAAGACCTTCATCACGAACGGCGACGTCGCCGACCTCTATCTCCTGTTCGGCAAGTGGAACGGCATCGACGACGCCAAGGCGGCGATCTCGGTGCTGATATTGGAGAAAGACACCCCGGGGCTGCAGGTGCTCCGCACCGAGGAGAAGCTCGGCCATCGCGCCTCCAGCACCGCAGCGCTCGCCTTCGATGGCTGCCGCGTCCCGCGCGCGAACCTGCTCGGGAAACCGGGCGACGGCCTGCCGATCCTGTTCGCCTCGCTCAACAAGTCCCGCCCAAGCATCGCGGCGCATGCCCTGGGCATCGCGCGCGCGGCCTTCGAGGACGCGGTGGCCTACATCAACGAGCGCCGGCAGTCGGGGCATCGCATCATCGAGTTCCAGGGCATTCAGTTCATGCTCGCGGACCTCGCCACCGATCTCGCGATGTGCGAGGCGTGGCTCTGGCAGGTTGCCCGCATGGTCGAGTCCGGCGAAGCCAACTTCGCCATCGAGGCGTCGATGCTCAAGATGCGGGCGTCCGACCTCGCCATGCGGATCGCTACCGACGCGGTGCAGTTCCTCGGCGGCTACGGCTATTGCAAGGATTACCGGGTAGAGCGATTGATGCGGGACGCGAAGATCACGCAGATCTGGGAAGGTACGAACCAGGTCCACCGGCAGCTCATCGGCCGCAGTTTCATCGTCAAGTAGAAGATCCAATGGCAGACATCATGACCCTGGACGTGGCCGCGAGCGGCACCATGGAGGCGCCGTGCGCGCGGCCCCGCCGTGCCGGAGTGACCAAGCCGCGGAGCGAAGCGCGATGACGACGCAGCCGCTCGCGGGCGTGCGCGTGCTCGATTTCAGCACGCTCCTGCCCGGTCCGATGGCCACCCTGCTGCTTGCCGAGGCCGGCGCCGAGGTGATCAAGATCGAACGCCCGGGGCGCGGAGACGAGATGCGCTCCTACGTGCCTAAGTTCGGGACCGACAGCATCAACTTCGCGCTGCTGAATCGCGGCAAGCGGTCGCTGGCGATCGATCTGAAGGCGTCCGACGCCGTGGCGAGGCTCCGGCCGCTCATCGAGTCGGCCGACGTGGTGGTCGAGCAGTTCCGCCCTGGCGTCATGGATCGCCTTGGGCTCGGCTACGATTCGATGCGTGCGCTGAACCCGCGCATCGTCTATTGCGCAATCACCGGCTACGGCCAGTACGGGCCGCGCGCTGACGTGGCTGCGCATGACCTCAACTACGTCTCGGACTCCGGCATGCTCGCGCTCACCGCGGGTGCGGACGGCGCGCCGGTGCTCCCGCCCGCCCTCATCGCCGACATCGCAGGCGGCACCTACCCGGCGGTGCTGAACATCCTGCTCGCACTGCGCGAGCGGGATCGGACCGGACTCGGCAGGAAACTCGACGTTGCGATGGCCGACAACCTGTTCACGTTCCTTTACTGGGCGCTCGGCAATGGCCTTGCTGCCGGCGAGTGGCCGACGCCGGCCGGCGACCTCGTCACCGGCGGCTCGCCCCGCTACCAGATCTATCGCACTGCGGACGACCGGTTCGTGGCCGCGGCGCCGCTCGAGGAGAAGTTCTGGGGCAATTTCTGCGACGCGATCGAGCTCCCGGCCGCGAGCCGCGACGACAGCGCCGATCCGGCCGCGGTGACCGCGCGCGTGCGCGCGATCATCCGCTCGGGCTCGGCCGCCCACTGGGAAGCGCGCTTCGCCGGCAAGGACCTCTGCTGCACGATCGTCCGCAACGTCCGGGAAGCGCTCGACGACCCGCACTTCCGCGCGCGAGGGCTCTTCGACCGACGCCTCACCGCCGCGGGCCGATCGATCCCAGCTCTCCCGATGCCGATCGCGGGTGCCTTCCGGGCGAGCAATGGTCACGACGGGTATCCGGAGCTCGGCGAGGCGAACGCCGAATTCGGCATCGATACCCATGCGGGGGCATCCCGTGCGGGCGGTGCTCGTTAGGGAACACGGCGCGCCCGACGCGCAAGCGCTGGAAGAAGTCGGCACGCCGCCGATCGGTGCGAGCGGCGCACTGGTCGACGTACACGCGATCGGCATCAACTTCCCCGACCTGCTGGTGATCGGCGGGACCTACCAGGTCCTCCCGCCACGTCCGTTCATCCCCGGCAAGGACGCCGCAGGCGTGGTCCGCGCAGTCGGTCCACAGGTCACCCTGGTGAAGCCCGGGGACCGCGTGCTCGTGTCTCAGGAGAGCGGCTGCTACGCGGAGCAGCTTGCGGCCCATGAGAACAACTGCCACGTCATGCCCGACGCGATGTCCTTCGCGGAGGCGGCTGCGATGGGGCTCGTCTACCAGACGGCCTACTTCGCGCTCGTCGAGCGCGGCGGGTACAGGTCCGGCGAAACGGTGCTCGTGCACGGCGCCGCCGGAGGTGTCGGCCTGGCGGCAGTGCAGATCGCCAAGGGTCTCGGCGCGCGGGTGCTGGCCGGCGTCCGCAGCACCGCGCAGGCTGATCTCGCGCGTGCGAACGGCGCCGACGCGGTGATCGACCTTGCGGGAGGGAACCTCCGCGAGACGATCCGCGCCCAAGTCCATGCCGCGACCGGCGCTCAAGGCGCGGACGTGATCCTGGATCCCCTCGGCGGCGACGTGTTCGACGCGTCGCTGCGTGCGCTCGCCTGGTGCGGCCGGCTCGTGGTGATCGGCTTCGCCGCCGGGCGTATTCCGGAGGTAAAGGCCAACTACCTCCTCGTCAAGAACATCGCGGTCAGCGGTTTGCAGTGGAGCGACTATCGCGACCGCACGCCGGAGCGCGTCCGCGAGGCCCAGGCGGTGCTTTTCAGGCTGTACGGCGCCGGGCGTATTCGTCCGCACATCATGAAGACATTCGCGCTGAGCGCGTTCGCCGAGGCGCTCGACTGGATGCGGCAAGGCAAGGTTCAGGGCAAGGTCGTCCTCGATACCGGGCGCACGGTCGCCTGAGAACCTTGGTGCACGGGCGCAGCCCGCGCCGTTCTCACGCCTTCATCAGGTCGGCGGCGCGCTTGACGGCCTTGATGATGTTCACGTAGCCGGTGCAGCGGCAGAGGTTGCCTTCGAGCCCCTTGACGATGTCTTCGTGGGTCGGGTTCGGGTTGGCCTTGAGGATGCCCACCGAGGCCATGATCATGCCCGGAGTGCAGAACCCGCACTGCAGGCCGTGACACTCGGTGAAGGCCTGCTGCACCGGATGCAGGGTGTCGCCCTCGGCGAGCCCCTCGATGGTGACGATGTCGGCCCCGTCGGCCGACGCGGCCAGCATGGTGCAGGACTTGATCATGCTGCCGTCGAGCTGGACGGTGCAGCAGCCGCACTGGCTGGTGTCGCAGCCGACGTGGGTGCCGGTGAGCTCCAGCCCGTCGCGGATGAGGTCGACGAGCAGGGTGCGGTCTTCGACCTCGGTCGTGACGGGTTTGCCGTTGATGGTGAGCGAAATCTTGGCCATGGCAATCGGTTCGGGAAAAGGTTCAGCCGGCGATCTTCTGCACGGCACGGCGGGTCATCACGGCGGCGAGCTGGGCACGATAGTCGGAGCCCGCGTGCAGATCGGAGATGCAGTCGCTCGCGTCGACTGCGAGGCCGTCGAGCGCGCCGGCGGAGAAGTCCTTGGTGAGTGCGGCCTCGGCCGCGCTCCAGCGGAAGACACCCGAGGCGCCCGCGCCGGTGATGGCGACGCGCACGCCGCCGGCGGTCTCGGCGACGAAGGCGCCGGCCATCGCATAGCCCGAAGCCGGATGGGGAAACTTGCTGTAGGCCGCGCGCTTCGGGATCGGGAAGCGGATCGCCCGGATGATCTCGCCCTCCTCCAGCGCGGTCGCGAAAATCCCTTGGAAGTAGTCGGCGGCGGCGATCTCGCGGCGCGTCGTGACCACCGTCGCACCCAACGCCAAGACGGCGGAGGGGTAGTCGGCCGCAGGGTCGTTGTTGGCGACCGAGCCGCCGATGGTGCCGCGGTTGCGCACCTGCTGGTCGGCGATCCCTGACGCGAGCGCCGCAAGGGCCGCAATCGCTGCCTTCACGTCAGCCGAGTTCGCTACCTCCACGTGTCGCGTCATCGCCCCGATGGTGACCACGCCGCCCGCCACGCTGATCGCCCTGAGCTCCTTGACGCGTCCCAGGTCGACAACATGCGACGGCTGCGCAAGGCGGGCCTTCAGCGTGGGGATGAAGGTCTGCCCGCCGGCCATGAGCTTCGCCTCGGGGTGCTTGGCAAGCAGGTCGCCGGCTTCGGCCAGCGTCGCGGCTCGCAGGTATTTGAACTCGTACATCGCGCCTCCCAGGGGCTCGGGTCGGTCAGGCGGCCTTGCGGCCTGCCCCCTGAAGGGCGCGCCACAGCGCCGGGGGCGTCACCGGCATTTGCAGGTCGGTGACGCCCGCCGGACGGACCGCACTCATGACCGCGTTCATCAGGGCGGGCATCGAACCCGAGCACCCGGCTTCGCCCACACCTTTGGCACCCATCAGGTTGGTCTCGGTCGGAACCGGGTGGTTTTCACGCACGAGATTGCCCGCGAGCCAGCTGGCGCGCGGCATCGGGTAATCCATGAAGCTCGCAGTCAGGAACTGACCCGCCTCGTCGTAGACCGCGTGCTCGCCGAACACCTGGCCGTAGCCCTGCACGACCCCGCCGTGCAGCTGGCCTTCGACGATCAGCGGCTGCATCAGCGTGCCGAAATCGTCGACGGCGGTATAGCCAACGACCTCGGTGACGCCGGTATCGGGGTCGATCTCGACCTCGGCGACATGGCAGCCGTTGGGAAACGACGAGCCGGTGGAAGCCTCGGCTTCGCAGTTCAGCGGATGCGCGCCGTCCGGGGCTGATTTGAGCGAGCGAGCTAGATCGACCAGGGTGATCGATTTGCCGGCTGCGCTGAAGGTGCCGTTTGCATAGTCCACCGCGGTTGCGCCGAGCGCCTTGGCGGCGAGCGGACGCGCCTTCTCGAGGAGAGTCCGCGCCAGAATCTTGAACGCGCTCCCCTGCCCTCCGGCCGTGCGCGAGCCGCCGGCGCCATTCCCGATGAGCTGATCGTGTTTCGGGTCGTCGCCGCGATACTTGATCGATTCCGGCGCGATGCCGAGCTCCGTTGCAAACAGGTCGACGAAGGTCGTCTCGTGCCCCTGGCCCGAGGCGACGGCCATGCAGTGGATGGTGATGCCGCCGTCGGCACCGATCACCGCCGCCACCTGGTCCTTCTGGAAAAAGCCCGCACCCCCGGCTTCGATATAGGAGGCGAGGCCGATACCCCGCAGCTTGCCGGCCGCCTGGCTGCGTGCACGGCGTTCCGGGAAACCCGGCCAGTCGGCCGCCTTGAGCGCGTGCTCCATCACACCCGGGAAATCGCCGCTGTCGTAGGTGGGACCGGTCGCGGTCTTGTACGGCATCTGCGCCGGCTGGATGAAATTGCGCCGCCTCAGCTCCAGCGGGTCGAAGCCGTGCTCGAAGGCCGCCTGGTCGACCAGGCGCTCGATGGCGCAGGCTATGTCGGGCCGGCCCGCGCCGCGGTAGGACGAGACCGGCATCGTGTTGGTATAGACGAGCACCGATCGCGAGAAAACCGCCGGCACTGCGTAGACGCCGTGCGCGGTGACCAGGATGTTGTGCGTGGCGATGAAGGCGCCAAAGGGGCTCGCGTAAGCGCCAAGATCGACGGTGTTGTACCAGCGAAACGCGAGGAACCGTCCGTCCGCGTCCATGGCCACTTCGCCGGTGAGCGAGAGCGCGCGCCCGTGGTAGTCCGAGAGGAAGCTGTCACTGCGGGTGCCTACCCACTTCACCGGCCGCCCCAGCGTTCGCGCCGCCAGCATCGAGAGCAGATATTCGGGGTACGGAGCGCTTCGGGTGCCGAAGCTGCCGCCCACGTCCTCGACGATCAAGTCGAGGTCCTTGGCCGAGAGCTCGCTGATCTGCTCGATCGCGCTACGGGTACCGATCAAGCCCTGTGTGGGCGCGTGCAGCGTGTAGCGCCCGTTGGCCGCGTCGTAGGCCGCCAGGCAGGCTCGGGGCTCCATCGGATTCGAGACCAGGCGCTGACTGTCGAAAGTCAGGCGCGTCGTAAGCGCGGCACGTGCGAACGCTGCCGCCGTCGCCGCGGCGTCGCCGTATTCGTGCTCGAGACCGATGTTGCCCTCGATGTCGTCGTGCACGCGCGGCGCCCGAACCGCCATCGCAGCGGGGACGCTCGCCACTGACGGCAACTCCTCGTACTCGACGACGATGCGCTCAACGGCATCCTGGGCGATCGCGGTCGACTCCGCGACCACGAACGCCACCGCCTGTCCGACGTAGGCCACCCGGTCGTGCGCCAGCACAGGGTAGAACGGGCGCCGCATCGGCACTCCGTTGCGGTCCTTCGTGGCCACGCCGCCCGGGATGGTCTTGAATCCGGCACGCTCCGCATCGGCCCACGTGAGCACGGCCTTGACCCCGGCCAGCTCGAGCGCCGGAGCGGTGTCCAGGCTCGCGATGCGCGCGGCGGGATGCGGCGAGCGCAGCACGGCGGCGAACGACTGGCCGGGCATGTTCCAGTCCGTCGTATAGCGACCGCGGCCGGTGATCAGGTGCAGGTCTTCTCTTCGGGAGGGTTGCACGGTGGGCGATGCTCGTTGAGGAGAGAAAGGGGCTACATCACTCGCGCGGGGTCAGCGATATGCCGGCCATCTGCTCATAGACCTTGACGATCGCGCTGCCGTCCTCGCCGCCGAAGCCGGCGGCCCTGCCCATCTGACAGACCTGCTGGGCCATGTTCGCCATGAAGAGCGGAACCTTGAGCGACTTGCCGAGCGACGTCTGCAGTTCCATGTCCTTGAACGTCGTGTCCATCCGGCTGCCGGCGAAATCATGGGCGAGCATGCGAGGCGCATAGATCTGGAACGACGCACTGTTTCCGGTGGCGCGACCGATCAGCTCGATCATCTTGCTCGGGTCGAGACCGGCCTTGGCGCCGAGGACGAGCGCTTCCGCAACCACAATGCGGTTGACCTGCGCCAGCATATTGTTGATCAGTTTCATCGCGCAGCCCTGACCGATCGGGCCGAGGTGCGTGATTTCCGCGGCCATCGTCCGCAGGAGCGGACGTGCTCGTTCAACGGCCGCGGCATCGCCGCCTACGAACGACTTCAGGGTGCCGTCCTTCGCGCCCTTGTCCATGCCGCTTACCGGCGCGTCGATCAGGGCGATCTCCTTCGCGGCGAGCTTCTCGTGCATCTGTCGCAGTGCCGTCGGATCGATGGTGCTCATGCTGATGACCAGATCACCGGCCTGCACGCCGTCGATGAAGCCGCCTGCGCCCATGATCACGTCCTCGGCCTGCTCGGTCGTATCGACCATCGAGATGACCGTACTCGCGCGACGGGCGACCTCGGCGGGTCCCGAGGCGACCTGCGCCCCGAGCGCGGCAATCTGCTTGTTCTTCGATGGATCGATGTCGAAGGCGACAAGCGAATGGCCAGCCTTCATGACATTGGCGGCCATCGGCGCACCCATCGAGCCGAGGCCTACGAACCCGATCGTTTTGTCTCTCGAAGCGGCGCTCACGACATCCTCCGGAATCGAATACCTGGTCCCTAGCCGCGGACCAACGCCGTCACCAGCGGTTCGTCGCCGATCTGCCGGCTGTTGTGCCCGTGCACTGTCGGATCAAAGGCCACCCCGGGCGGGACCGTGTCGGTGGAATACAGATGATCGCCGGGGCGAAACACGCGACTCGTGCCGTCCGGCAAACCGATCTCCAACGCGCCGCTCAATACAAAGGTCCATTGCGGCGTGGTCGTGGGGTGAAAGTCCATGCGGTACCCCGGCGGGCTCACGCGAACCTCGACGCGGCCGCCGGGCAGCGGATCGGTCAGAAAAAGTTGCGGCTTGCGTTCCGTAAGGGGCAGAACTTCCTCCCGGAATCGCGATCGTCCATCAGGCCCGGTTTCAAGGACCACCTTTGTGAACGTTGGCGTGCTACGCATGACATTGGGCTCCCGGGCGCCAGCTCTGGCGCTTTATCGGCGCGGCCGCTAGCTGCAGCTCGACCTCTCCGCTTGAGCAAGGCACGTACCACAGCCGGAGAGGCCCGCTTCCCTCCGAGGCGAGCGAGCGGCTTCAACGCCCGCGGGCCCGTTTGTTCTCTCTGAGAACACAGCCGTATTCGCGGAGGACACTTCCCGGCACCTCGATGGCCGTTCCCGGCTGCGTAGCTGCTCTCAGCGGGCGAAACCGATGGCACGCGTATTGCGGGACCGACAGGTCATCGGTTCCGTCAGGACATCTGGTGCCGATCTGATAAGCGAGGGGGACAAGCACATGTCGAGACCACTGCCCGGCCTCACGGCGAAATCCGTCGCAGGGGCAGCGCATGTATCCCGCAGGGACCTGCTCAAGCTGGCGCTTGCCGCCGGGGTTGCTCCCGGGGCGCTACTGGCTCAGGATTTCTCGTCACGCCCGATCCGCCTCATGGTCGGCACGCCGCCGGGCGGATCCATCGACGCCGCCGCCCGTGTGATTGCGCCATCGCTCGCTGAACTGCTGCAGGCGTCGGTCATCGTAGAGAACAAGCCCGGAGCCGCCGGCGTTATCAACTCCCAGTTCGTGGCCAAGTCGGCTCCCGACGGCCATACGCTGCTTGTGGGCACGCCGAGCCCGGTGATCATTGCGCCACAGGTGATGCGCGACGTGACGTTCAACCCTCTGACCGATCTCGTGCCCATCAACATGGTATCGACGTCGCCGATCGCAATCGCCGTGAATCCGCGGGTGGGCGTGAAGACGCTCAAGGAGCTGGTCGCGCGCTCGCATACCCGTCCGATTACGATGGGTTTGCCGACGCCCGGCAGCGTGTCGCATCTCGTTGTCGAATTGACATCCAAGGCCACCGGCTGCAATTTCGTCAATGTGCCTTACAAAGGCGCGGCCCCCATGCTCAACGACGTGATTGGGGGGCACGTCGAGACTGCGGTTTCGGACGCGGGCGTATTCGTTCCGATGCACCGCGACGGCCGACTCAGGATTCTCGTCGTCACGTCCGAGAAGCGAATCGACGGGCTGCCCGATGTCCCGACCCTTAGCGAGGATTTCCCCGGGCTGGTCATGATCAACTGGATGGCCTTGTTCGCGCCCGCGGGAACCCCAAGGGCGGTAGTGGACAAGATCAACGCTGCCCTCGCGAGAATCGTCGCGCGGGACGATGTGCGCGCGCAGTTCCAAAAGATGAGCGTCACCACCTCCACAATGCCCTCGCCCGAGGCATTCCAGAAGTTCGTCGCCTCGGAATACGAGCGCTACGGGCAAATCGTGCGGGAGAGGCGTATCACCATCGACGGCTGAGCGGCCGCTGGGCGCTCAGTCCAGGTTGAGCGCGAGATGGAGTCGTTCAAGGGACGCGTGCGGCCGCTACCGTTGCTGGCTCGCCGCGCCATCCTGAGGTTACTTCGGCTGCACCCCATCGCCGGGCCTCAAGGCGCCTTCAGGCGCGCCGGCCCGGTCGATCGGACCGGTCAGCTTCGTGATCCGAGTGATATGCCGGCCAGCTGCTCGTAGACCTTGAGGATCGCGCTTCCGTCCTCGCTGCCGAATCCGGCCGCCCGACCCATCTGACAGACCTGCTGGGCCATGTTCGCCATGAACAGCGGGATCTTGAGCGACTTGCCGAGCGAGGTCTGCAGCTCCATGTCCTTGAAGGTGATGTCCATCCGGCTCCCTGCGAAGTCATGGGCGAGCATCCGCGGGGCGTAGATCTGGAACGCGGCGCTGTTGCCGGTGGCCTTGCCGATCAGCTCGACCATCTGCTTCGGGTCGAGCCCCGCCTTGGCGCCGAGGACCAGCGCCTCGGCAATGACGATGCGATTGATCTGCGCCAGCATGTTGTTGATCATTTTCATCGCGCAACCCTGACCGATCGCGCCGACGTGCGTGATGTCCGAGGCCATGGCCCGCAAGACCGGGCGGGCTCGTTCCAAGACGGCCGGGTCGCCACCCACGAACGACTTCAGAGTGCCGTCCTTCGCGCCCTTGTCCATGCCGCTGACCGGCGCATCGATCAGGGCGATCCCCTTCGCGGCGAGCTTCTCGTGCATCCGCTTCAGCGCCATCGGATCGATCGTGCTCATGCTGATCACGAGATCGCCCGGTTGCGCGGCCTCGCCGAAGCCACGGGGGCCGACGATCACCTCCTCGGCCTGTGCGGTGGTGTCGACCATCGAGATGACCGTCCGCGCGCGACGCGCGACATCGGCCGGGCCGGAGGCGACCTGCGCACCAAGCGCCGCGATCCGCTCGTTCTTCGCCGGCTGGATGTCGTAGGCCACAAGCGGATGCCCTGCCTTCAGGATATTCGCGGCCATCGGCGCACCCATGTCGCCGAGGCCCACGAATCCGACGGTACTGTCTCTGGACGTGTTGTTCAAGACATCCTCCTTGCGTGGTTACTGGGCGTCCGACTTGATCCCGTTCTCCCGGATCACTTTCTGCCAGCGCGCCGACTCGGAGCGCATCAGCTCGCGAAACTGGGGCCCCGTCTGGATCGTCGTGATGAAGCTGAAGGCCTTCAATCGCTCCTGTACGTCGGGCCGGGTCACCGCCTTCGCGATCGCGTCGTGCAGACGCTCCACGATCGCCGGCGAGGTCTTCGCCGGGACGAGGTAACCGTACCAAATCCTCGGATTGATGTGCCCAAGACCGAGCTCCTTCATCGTCGGCACGTCCGGCGCGCTTGCGACCCGCTGCTCCGACGTCACGGCGAGCAAGCGAACCTCGCCGGTTTGCGCGGCCGCAAGCCCCTCGATGATCGACGGGAAGAACAGCTGGACGCGATTGGCCATCAGGTCCTGCATCGCGACACTGTTGCCCCGATAGGGAACATGGATCGCTTTGATCTTCAGTTCCTGTGCGAGGAGCGCGCCCGAGATGTGACCGAGCGATCCGTTGCCGCCGGAAGCGTAGTTCAGGCCATCCGGTGTGGACTTCGCCAGCGCGACCAGGTCGGCGATGGAGCGGATGTTCGCCTTGGTTGGCACCGCGAGCACGTTCGGCACCGAGCCGATTCCGATAACCGGGATGAAGTCCTTCTCGAAATCGTAAGGGACGTTGCTCTGCAAGTGCACGGCGATGATGTTGGCCGCGGTCAGCATCAGAACGGTGTAGCCGTCGGGGTCGGACCGCGCGGCAGCCTGCGTTCCAATCACTGAGTTGCCGCCGGTACGATTCTCGACAAGTACCGTCTGACCTAGCTCGGCCCCCATCTTCTCTGCAACCAGGCGGCCTACGACGTCAGCAGGACCGCCGGCAGAGAACGTGACGATCATCCTGATCGGCTTTGTGGGATAGGAAGCCGATTGGGCTGCCGCGCCTCCGGCGCCAAGGCCTGCGGCGAGCACCACGACCAGAGCTTGAACGAGCTTCCTGAATTTCATCACTACCGTCTCCTCCGGATTGAATGCCCGATCCGCTATTCGTCCACCTGGGAACGGGGCAAACAGGCCGGGGCGCCCGGCCTGCGCACAGTTCACGAGCCGACGTAGAAGGCCACCTGTGCGCGACCGAGCCACTACGCGCGGCGACGATCAGCGAGATGGGGCAAGACCTATGCCAAGGCGAACAGGTCCTGGGTAGCCCCGCGACGGCCATGAGTCGGTCGCTGTAGGCGGCAACCGGACTCTCGGGACTGGCAAACTCTCAATCGCGTGGGACGCCAGTCCACGCCGAGCTCTATGAGCTGAAGACGGAACCTGTATTTCCGATGGACAGCCGGGTGTCCGTCTCGATGACAGTGGGGTGATCTCGGCCACTGCCTGGCCGACACTTCAGCAGCCGAAGACGAGGGCTTGGACGGCTGCGAGGGCGGCGCGTGCGGTCAGCAGATCAATCGTGCCTCGGGTCGAAGAGCGCCTCGAGCCCGCCGTCCGGTTCATAGCGATCGTTGCGCCACGAGAGTCGCGTCGGCCCGGGCATGACCCGCGCGTTCACCGAATGGCGCGCATCGCCGGGGTAGCACACGATCTGGACCTCGCCGTCCTTGAGGGCTTCGGGCTGGATGCGGAGCGGCTTGCGCCTGCGCGCTTCGGCGAGCACCGCCGCCACGTCCCGGTACCGGGAGAGATGTGCAAGGGTCATGATCTGCGGCGGAGCGAGCTCGATCGTTCTTTTCCAGTAGTCGCGGAGGGCCTCTTGGGGTGTCAGCCACACGCTCTCGGTGGTCTCGTGGTCATCGTGGATTGGCTCCTGGCCTGGCGGCACGGCGGCGACGAAGAACCGTGTGTCGAAGTGCTTGCGCGCCCGCACACTCGCGACCGGCGTGATCCAGCGCGACCACGGTGCCAACCGAGCAGTGTCTAAGGGCGCCTCGACGAGGTCCATCGCCCGGTCGAACCGTCGTCCCGCCTGCTGCAACTTCAGGGGCTGCGGCGTGCTCCCGGTTCCGCACGCCGCAAAGAGGACACCGGCTTCCTCGAATACCTCGCGAATGGCCGCGACGTAGAGCGCGGCGGCGTGAGCTTCGCTCAGTTGCGGTTCGCCAAGCGCCTGGTGCAGCACCGCAAGAGGCCGATCGAGCCGGTCGACGAGCTCCGCGTCCTTCAGGTCCAGCTTTCCGCCGGGGAATACGTAGGCGCCGCCGAGGACGTCCGAGAGGCCATGGCGCTTCAGAAGGTAAACCTCCAGCCCAGGCGGCGCATCGCGCAGCATCAGCACGGTCGCCGCAGGGAGGGGGGAATGAGGACTTCCGTCGCCTATCTTCATCGGAAGGGGCCCGGATTCATCACGCATCGCCTTTCCGGCGACCGGCGCGGACGGCAGGGTCAATCCAGCTTGACGCCTGCGACCCTTATGCGCTCGGCCTGCAGGGGGCGATCCTTGGCAAGGTATTGTGCAAGCTCGGCGGGCGTCGACGCCACCAGCAGATAGCCGAACGGATCCAGATTGACCTCCCGGAACTTCGGGTCGCTCAAGACCTTCTTGACGACGGCGGAGATCCGTTCCGTGATGGCAGACGGCGTACCGGCCGGAGCGACTATGGCAAACAGCACGTCGGCTTGCACTGGCGCCACGGAGGTTTCGCTGAACGTGGGGCTCTGCGGCAAGGCCTTGATCCGCGAGGGTGAAGATACGACCAGCGCCTTGAGCTTGCCATCCTTCACAAAGGGCACTGCGCCCGGAACGCCCACCCAGGCAGCATCCACCCGCGCCGCAACGACGTCCGGGACGAGCGGCGCAACGCCTTTGTAGGGGACATGCACCATGTCGAGCCCGTTCTGCTTGGCGAACATGGCCATTGGCAGGTGGCTCACGCCCCCGACGCCGGCCGAACCATAGATCAACGGCTTCGTCGCTCCCCGGGACTTTGCCAGCGCGATGAACTCCTCGAGCGTGTTCACCGGGAGCGTGGTGGGCACGACGAATGCCAGCGTTGCCGACACCATGCGCGAAACAGGAGCGAAGTCGGTCTCGGGCTTGTAGCTCAGCTTGCTGTAGATGAACTGGTTCTGGGTGAGCGGCGCTTCCGTGCAAAGAAAAAGCGTGTAGCCGTCAGGTCGCGCCTTGGCCACCGTCTGGGCAGCAATGATCTCGTTGGCCCCTGGTCTGTTGTCGACCAGGATCTGCTGCTTGAGGTCCTCTGTCATCAGCGGCGCCATCGCACGCATCAGGGCGTCCAACGGACCACCCGCGGCATACCCCAGCACAACCGTGATGGGCTTCACCGGATAGTCAGCCGCCCGCGCCGCAGGCAATGCGAAGAAGCACATTGCCGCGGCCGCTACGAGCAGGAACCGACGTTTATTGATCATCGCTAGGTCTCCTCGGCAAACAGGTGAACTCGGTTGTTTGGATCGGAGGGTCAGTCCAACTTGGCTCCCGAAATCTTGATGCGCTCGGCTTGCAGCGGGCGGTCCCTGGCGAGGAACTGTCCAAGCTCGGCGGGCGTCGATGCCACGACCACATAGCCGAACGGATCCAGATTGACCTCCCGGAACTTCGGGTCGCTCAGACTCTTCTTGACGAGCGCGGCGATCCTTTCTGTGACGGCCGGCGGCGTACCGGTTGGGGCCATCAACGCAAAGATGAAGTCGGCCTGCACGGGCGCCACGGCGGTCTCGCTGAACGTGGGGGTCTGCGGCAGGGCCTTGAGACGCGAAGGCGCAGCCACGACCAGCGCCTTCACCTTGCCCTCGCGCACAAAGGGCGCCGCGCCCGCGACTCCCACCCAGGCAGCATCCACCCGCGCCGCAACGACGTCCGGCACCAGCGGCGCAATGCCCTTGTAGGGGACATGCACCATCTCGAGCCCGTTCTGCTTGGCGAACATGGCCATCGGCAGGTGGCTGACGCCGCCAATCCCGGCCGAGCCGTAGATCAACGGCTTCGTCGCCGTCCGGGCTTTTGCCAGCGCGACGAACTCCTCGAGCGAATTCACTGGCAGCGTGGTGGGGACGATGAACGCCATCGGCGCCGACAGCAGCTGCGTAATCGGGATGAAGTCCTTCTCCGGGTTGTAGTTCAGCTTGCTGTACATGAACTGGTTCTGCGTGAGGGGCGCTTCCGTGCAAAGAAAAAGCGTGTAGCCGTCAGGCGGTGCCTTGGCCACGATCTGGGCAGCAATGATTTCGTTGGCTCCTGGTCTGTTGTCGACCAGGATCTGCTGCTTGAGGTCCTCGGTCAGCCGCGGAGCCATGGCACGCATCAGGACGTCCGTCGGACCGCCCGCGGCATACCCCACCACGACGGTAATGGGCTTCACCGGATAGTCAGCCGCCCGCGCCGCAGGCAATGCGGATAGGCACATCGCCGCAGCCGCCAGCAGCAGGGTCCGACGTTGATTAGGCATCGCTAGGTCTCCTCGATTGGACATGTGTCTCGTACGTCGGGGCCGCCGCACTGCCCTCGAGATCGGGCGTCCACACGCCCTCCTTCCGGCCGGCCGACGACGGCTCAGCCGCGCAAGAGCTATGCCAACGCGGGAGACGGGCTATGGACGCGGCCCGGCCGGGGCTAGCCCGCGAGCGCGCCTATGAAAGAACGAGCTCCCGAGCACGTAGCGACGCCACTCCCCGCCCGGCTCTTAGCGAAGAAGACGGCATCTGTATTCCCGGTGGACAGGCGGGTGTCCATTTCGATGACAGTCGACTCAAGATGCACGTTTGTCTGGCAATGACCGACGGTTCGAGCAAAGCACCACTCGCACGTGCGCATCTCTGCGCGAGTGCGCCCCAGGGACCGCATTGATCCCCTACGTAGACGGGGAGACCAGGCGGTCAAACAGGTAGACGACCGGTCCCCGATCCGAGAAGCGTGCCTCCCTGAGTCGGGGAAGGCGTCCAATGCGGTCCCGCCGGTCTCGTAAGAGCAGTTCCGATCGTCGCTACGAATACTGTGCATAACCCATGGCGTATTCCTTGCTGGGTCCACTCAGGCCATGACCATTCGTGCGAGGTAATTGCATGCCCCTCCCGCCCACCGTTGAACGCGAGGAACTGCACCATCGCACGATCTCGATGAAGGTCTTCCGCCGCAAGGACGGCCTGTACGACGTGGAGGCGCACCTGGTGGACACGAAGCCGTTCGCCTTCGAGCGGGTGAACCGGCCTGACCCCCTGCCCGCCGGGCAGCCCCAGCATGATCTTTGGGTACGGCTGGTGCTGGATGACCAGCACACCCTGCATGCAGTCGAGGCGGTATCCGACACCACCCCGTTTGCGATCTGCCCGCAGGCGGGCGCCTCTCTATCCGTGCTTGTCGGTGAGCGCATCGGAAAAGGATGGTCCAAGCTCGTGCGCGAACGCCTCCAAAGGGTCGACAACTGCACGCATCTCGTCGAGCTGCTGATGCCGATGGCCACCACCGCATTGATGGGGACTCGCGGCGCCCGACCGATCGCCGTGCGCTTCCCGCCAGGTGAGCGGCCGCCGCAATTGGATTCCTGTTACGCCTGGTCCACCGAGCGTGAAATGGTGGGAAACGCCTGGCCGGAGTACGGCAAGAAGTCGGTCACTGCCGACAGTCCGAAGAAGGATTCATCTCATGGATCGTGAGCTCCTCAGCCATCGCCGCAAGCTAGCAGTTGCCGCTCTGCTTGCTCTCTCGGCGGCCTTGCCGGGCGTGTCACTTGCGCAGGCTTTCCCCAGCAAGCCGATCACGCTCATCGGACCCTACGCGGCGGGCGGAACCGTTGACATCCTTGCCCGGGTGATTCAGGAACCTCTGCGGAATGCCCTCGGTCAGCCGATCATCGTTGAGGTCAAGCCCGGTGCTTCCGGTTTGATCGCTACGCGCTATGTCGCGCGCGGCCCAGCCGATGGATACACGTTGCTCGTACAGACCAACGCGCTAGTCATTACGCCCCACATCAACAAGAGCGCCGGCGTGGCGCCGCTGCAGGACTTTGAACCGGTCGGGATGATCGGGTCCGCCCCAATGGTTCTCGTCACCCATCATTCCTTGCCGGTGAAAAGCGTTCGGGAGCTCATCGATTTCGCAAAGGCCAATCCAGGAAAGATCGACTTCGGGTCGTCGGGTCCGGACTCCTACGGGCGCCTCGCCACCGAGAAATTCATGCGCGAGGCCGGTATGACGATGACTCACGTTCCGTACAAGGGCATGGGCGCGATCGTGCAAGCGCTCATGACCGGCGAGGTGAAGTTGATGCTGTCGTCCACGACGCCGCAGACCTCACAGCTCGTCAAGGACGGCAAACTGAACATGCTGGGAGTCGCGGCGCTCGAGCCTTCGCCGCTTCTGCCCGGCGTGGAGCCGATTGCCCGCACGCTCAAGGGGTTCGAGGTCGAGCTGTGGTACGGACTGTTCGCTCCTCGCGGGACCCCGCACGAGGTGATCACCAAGCTTCACGACGCACTGGGCGAAACCCTGGCTCGGCCCGAGGTCAAGACCGCCTTCGAGTTGACGGGGACCGCCCCGACTCCCCTCTCACGTGATCAGATGCGCTCGCGCATGGAGCGCGAATACAAGGAGTGGGGAGCGGTCGTAAAAGAGCTCGGCATCAAAACTGAATAGCGAGCCCGCACGCGCGAGGGGCACGCGCAATAACACCTTTGGGGTGACGAGCGAGTCGCGTTCGCTCGCTAGCTCGGTGCGGTAGAGGCTTGTCCAACCCCACGACCGATTACCACGAACGCGCCGTTCCGATCCAAAGCGCGCGGCGCACGCCCTCCCGCCGATATGCTGGCGAAGGGCGAGCGCCTTACACCGGAGGCGCCGCCCCGGACCTGCCTATTGATCTTTACCTAACTCTGTGACATCAGAACAGCTCAGCTTGCTGCCAGCACGAAGCGATAATGAGGCTGCGTCGCTGGGCCGATTTGAGCTTGCCACGGGTGGTGTGTTGGAGCTCGGCGAATGTGTCGGGACAGAAGTTCGCCAGCGCGTGGCGCTTGAGCCAGCTCCAGAGGAATTCGACCGGATTGAGCTCCGGGGCATAGCCGGGCAGGAAGTGGAGCTGAATCCGGCCTGCCGTGGAAGCGACGTAGTCGCACACCAAGTGGCTGCGATGCGGCCGGGAGTTGTCCCACAGGATGAGCAGCGGGCGGTGGAAGTGAGCGAGGAGCGCCTTGAGGAACTCGACGACTTGCTCTTTGGCAATGCTGCCTTCGTGCAGGCGAAAGCACATCCCGGTGAAGTGCATGCCGGCAATGAGCGAGAGCTGATGCCAGTTGAAGTGAAACTGCACCACGGGCGTTTCGCCTTTGACCGCCCAGGTGCGCACCCGCGTCGGCCGCTCCGAGACGCCGGACTCGTCGATGAAGAGGATCAGTCTTCCTTGGCGAGCGGCGTTTTTTTTAGCCCCGGCCAGGTGCGCTTGCGCCAGTGCTCGATGGCCGCGGCGTCGCGTTCCAAGGCGCGTCGATCGGGCTTCTGGTTGGACAAGCCCAGCTGCCCGAGCAAGCGCCAGACGTGGACCTCGCTGTACCGCACGCCGAATTCGCGCTCGATCAACAGCCGGACCCGCTTGAGCGTCCACAGCGGCGTGGCGAAGCCGTGTGCGGTGGCGCCCTCGAGCAGCGCCACATATAGGCGTGACAACTCCGCCGCGCCCAGCTGCGATGGCCGGCCGCCCTTGCTCATATCGCGCAGCGCCTCGATGCCGCCAACGTTGAGTACATCGCGCCAGCGGTACACCGTTTGCCGCGGTGCACCTACCAAGCGGGCCACTTCTGGCGGGCTCTTGCCAGCGAGCAGCAGCCGACCGGCACGCACGCGTCGCTTGACCGCCTCCTCCGGTTTGCTCTTTGCCATGCGTTCCCCTCGATATCGTAACGACATCGCAATAACGTATGACGGGCAAATCGGTTGTCACGAGGTTAGGTAATTCTCAATAGTCCCCCACTGCTCTCACGTCACACGCTTGTTGGAAAGCTACCTGTCCGGACCCGCAAGACACCATCACGGCGCTCCGAAGTGCCAGCGCAGGAAGGCGAGAACGTCATCGACGCAACGGTCCGGCGCGGAGTCTGTGACGTGATGCGGGAGCCCGTTGTAGACGACCAGCTGGCTGTTAGGGATCCGTTGGCGCATGGTCTCGTACTGGAGTTCGAACTCAGGTCCACCCAGCATCTCGCCCGGTCGTCCGATCAGCGTGGGGCAGCGGATCTTGTGCAGCTCGTCGGACCAGTCGCGGCTCGTCATCAGAGACACGAGCTTGCCTCCGAAGTTGAGGTCGAGCTTCTCCGCCTGGTCGATGAACCATTCCACAAGCTTCGGATCAACCCGGTCCACCGGCAAACGGGCCCTGATGTTGTCGGATAGATTCTTCCGAAGCCCGACTTCCCCGATGTTCTTCAGCATCTCCGGCCATTTGCTGTCGCGCAGTCCGGGCGGTGCACCGAAGACCATGATGCTTCGTACGCGTTCCGGAAGCATCATGGCCACGTTCTGAGCAATCATGCCTCCTGCGGAGCTGCCGGCGATGTGCGCTTGACCGCATCCTACTTCGTCGAGCAGCTCCACCACGTCCTGTACGAGGCGCTCCAGGGAGAGTGGCTTGTCGGGCGAAGGGACATCGGACGAGCCGTGCCCCCGCATGTCCCAGCGCACCACGCGATAGTGGCCGCACAAGCGCGGCACCCAGGCGAAGAAGCGCTTGGCGCTTCCCATCGCGGCGTGCAGCAGCAGTAGGGTGTCGGGCGTTACCCATGGTCGGGTCGAGTCGTCGACGTAGTACGCGATGTTCACGCCGTCGCTGGCGGTGAATTTCGGCATCGTTGCTCCTTCCGATCGGCCTTGAGTTGGCACCTCGCGGGATCCAGGCCGTTTCAGCCCGGGCTCAGTGTGCGCATAACCTTCCGAGATCTGTGCGTGTCGACGGTCGCTCTGCAGACGCAGCGAAGAATGGCGAGAGGATCGTGCGGACCGGTCGGCACGGGTTCACAGGCGCTGCTTCAGCGGGACCGCAGGGTCGCACGCGAGATCGGGCGGCACGGTGCGGCCTGTCTCCAGCAGCTTGCGCGCCGCCATCTGGTCCATCGGGGCATTGACGCTTTCCACGCAGGCGAGGCGTTCGCCTACATAGTGCAGAATGGAGAAGCTGTGAGGCGTCGCCCCATGCCGCCGATGGCGCGCGCCTTGCGCAGGCACCAGACCGGCCATCTGCAGGCGAAGATCGCCCTGGTCGGACCAGAACGAAGGCACGGCCCTGTACGGTTGCGGATTGCCTATGATGATGGTGAGCGCAGTGCGCGCCTGGTCGTTCGCGTTCTGGACCGACTCCAGGCGCAGCCGGCGGCCCGTCGCCGCCTCGGGAAAGCTGGTGCAGTCGCCGATCGCGAGGATGGCAGGATCCGACGTGCGCATGTGCTCGTCGACGACGATGCCGTTGCCGCAATGTAGTCCTGCGTCGCTTGCCAATCCGTGCTCCGGTACCGCCCCGATGCCCTGCACCAGGAGGTCGACATCCTGCGGCACGCCGTCGACGGTGAGCGAGTTCAGGCGGTCGCCCGAGACCTGGAAACCACCGACAGTCACGCCAACCCGCACGTCGGTGCCATGGTCCCGGTGCGTCGTCAGTACGTGCTCCGCCACTTCGGGCGACACCGAGCGAGCGAGAAGCCGCGGTGCGGATTCGAGTACCTGGACGGTCTTGCCAAGAGCGCGTGCAGTTGCAGCGATCTCCAGGCCGATAAAGCCACCGCCGACTACCGTCAGTCTCTGACAGGCTTGCAGCAAATCGCGCACGCGCGACGCGTCGGCCGCCGATCGCACCACAACCATATTGGCCAGGCTCTCGGGCAGGTGAAGCAGCCGTCGCGCCCTCGCGCCGGTGGCGAGCACGAGCGTGTCATAACGCAGCACAGCCCCCGAGCGGAGGCGCACCAGGCGCTGCGGGCGGTCGATGGCTACGGCCGCGTCCGCGCGGTGTACCGCGATACCGGCGTCGGCGAACCAGGTCTCTGCGCGATGTCGTTGCAGGAGCTCCGCCGGATCCTTCAAGAACGACTTGGACAGCGGCGGGCGCTGGTAGGGCAATTCGGGCTCTTCGCAGACCAGGTGCACTCCGCGCGCACGGCCGGCCGCGGCAAGCGCGTTGCACAGCTGCGCGCCCGCATGACCGCCACCGACGATCACGACCGAATCAGAGCCCGGCTTCGTCACGAACTGTTGTCGTTCGGCGTCCACGGTGTTCGGATACTCGCTACGCGCTGAGTCGCGACCGCCAATGAGGCGAGACCCAACGACTCCTCTTCCTTGGTCTCGTTCGCGGGCGCATCAGCTTCCCTTTGGGCAAATCACGAGCAACTCTCCTTGAGTCGTCAAGCCTGCCCAGCGTAGAGACGTCGGCGACTTTGAGAGAGCTTAACACTAGTTTTATTGTTCAGTATTGGTTCCGATAGCTGGAACTGACACTCCGCGTCATGATCGCCACCGGCCCGACCGGTATCATCCAGACGTGCCAGCGGTTTGCGGAACCGTGACGAAGCCCGGCCGCGCCATAGCGCGACTCTTCCTCGCTCTCCTCGCCGCGCTCGCGGCCTGTGGGGCGGCCGCGCAGCGCCTTCCCGTCGATCGCATCAAGCTGCCGCCTGGGTTCGAGATCGGTGTGTTCTCGGCCGACGTTCCGAATGCACGCTCGCTCGCGCATGGCAAGGGGTCGGTCGTTTTCGTCGGCACTCGCGGCGACTCTGTCTACGCCGTGCGCTATGCCGGTGGTCGAGCTACGCAGGTCTTCACGGTCGCGTCGAATCTCAACATGCCGAATGGCGTCGCGTTTCGCGACGGCGCCCTCTACGTCGCCGAGGTGAGCCGCATCCTGCGCTTCGACGACATCGAGTCGCGACTCGACAATCCACCTCGTCCGGTCGTCGTCACCGATCGGTTCCCGACCGAGCGGCACCACGGCTGGAAATTCATCCGCTTCGGCCCCGACGGCTGGCTGTACGTCCCGGTCGGCGCACCATGCAACGTCTGCGAGCGCGATCCCGACCGGTACGCGCTCATCGCCCGTATCCGTCCTGACGGTTCGGGGTACGAACCGTTCGCGCGCGGTGTCCGGAACTCGGTTGGCTTCGACTGGCATCCGGAGAACAAGGAACTCTGGTTCACCGACAATGGCCGCGACATGCTCGGCGACGACCTCCCGAACGACGAGCTGAACCGTGCTACGAAAGCCGGCGAGCACTTCGGCTTTCCGTACTGCCACCAGGGCGACACGCCGGATCCCGAGTTCGGCGGCAAGCGCCGTTGTGGCGAAACGGTTCCGCCGGTGGCGAATCTCGGGCCGCACGTCGCCGCGCTCGGCATGCGCTTCTACAGCGGGAATCAGTTCCCGCCCGAATACCGGGGCTCGATCTTCATCGCCGAGCACGGCTCGTGGAACCGCTCCGAGCGGATCGGTTATCGCGTCGCGCGCGTCGTGGTCGAGGGCGGCAGGCCGGTGAAGCAGGAGATCTTCGCGGAAGGCTGGCTCGATGGCGGTCGGGTATGGGGCCGGCCGGTGGACGTCGAAGCCATGCCGGACGGCTCACTCCTGGTATCGGACGACCAGGCCGGCGCGATCTACCGCATCAGCTACCGTGGCAGATAGCGGTTCGAACTAATCCGCCCAGCGAGAACGAGCGCCGCTACGCCCGCTTCCTGGACTTTCGCGACGAGAGCCCTTCGGAAACTGGCCGCGAATCGGCCGCGGCATCGCGCCCGAGCTCGATTTCCGGCGTTTCAGGCCGGGGCCGCTCTTGAGGCTTTGGCCTCGTCGTGGATCGCTTTCCGCTGGTGCCGAGCGCCATGAGAGGCAGTTCCGCTTCCAGGGCGAGCGCCGCCCGGGAGATGGTCACGCCCCCGTCGGCGTCGAACTTCTTCGCTTCGATCAGGCGCTTGGCGGCAGATTCGACGGTGCGTCTGTGCTGGTCGAACGCCAGCAAATAGCGCTGAAACACGTCCGACTCCTCCCGCAGCCCGCGCGCTGGCTCGATCAGCGCGTCTTGCTGCACGTAGCAACGGATCTTCTCGTCGTTGCTCCTCGCGAAGAACAGAACGCTCTTGCGCGGCGCAACGTACAGTCGTCGCGCTTCGAACAGGATCTTCATCGACTGCTCCGCTCCGTTGGGCAACCCGCACACGCAGGAACACCGCACGTGACGTCAATCCTAGTTGTAGCGTCGCCGGGATATCCTCGAGCCGGTCGGAGAACGTGAATCACGTCACGCGCCGCGCGGATCAACCTGTAGCGTCGGCGTCGTTGCCCGCGACGACGGCTACCGGTGAGAAGCCTCGTTCAGCGGCGCGTTCAAGAAGTTCGTCGGCATCATGCCGGCGCGGTGGCGCCGTGAGCGTCGGTGTCACCGGGTGACAAGGCCTTCATCATCGACGATCATGCTAACTGGCGGTAGGCGCACGCGATCGGAATCAATCGAAAACAACCGTAAAGTCAGAAGCTAGAGAATGAGTTCCACTGCACCCTCTATCGGTCCAAGTGGACCACCCGGACCCCCGGGACCTCAAGGACCTCCCGGACCACAAGGACCTCCCGGACCGCCAAGTGCGCCTGGGCCCCCCGGCCCGCCTGGTCCTGCTGGACCCACAACCTATGAACTCGAGACCTACAAAACGGTCGCCCAGCTATACGACAGCGAAGAGACAACCTTCTGGGCACGCAACAACATATTGGTCGCGCTTCAGGGTGCGATGCTCGCAGGCGCCGTGGCAATTCTGGGCGCTTTTGCGAAAGACTTGGCGCCGAATTCCAGTCGGGATCTCGTGGCGCTTTTTATTTGGGCGTTGCTGACGCTGTGCTTCGTGGGCCTTTCGACCTCGATCGTGTGGATATTCATGGTCAGGCGCGGCGCTTACATCAGCCACGTCATCGAGCGGCAGCTGCGGGACATCGAAAAGTTGCTTCACGCCAAATATGGCGTGGGGGCGGCGTTGCAGCCCTACACAAAATGGGCTAAAGCGCTGGAATTCAGACACGGGCAGCGGTTGAAGGAGTATCAACGACGGTACTTGCTTGGCGGCATTCGCCTTTCTTACTCCTGGACGTTTGTTGGTGTGCTGTTCTTCTTGGTTTGGGTCTTTCTATGCGTGCGCGTGTGGGGCCTGTTTCCGCACACTCCAACCGGTGATGATCAGCAAGGCCCTGTCACCGATAAGACGCCGTTGCGTGACTTCGTCACCCTGGTGCAGTTCTCTCCATTCCCTGTCGGGGTCGCCGAACGGACTTGCGGCACTGACTCCAACGATGAGCAGGCCATTGCTAAAGCACTCAGCGCAATCCGCGGCGTCAAGGGCAAGGGACTCTCGCCGCTCGTCATTCTCATTGGCGGAACCGATCGCATCCCATTGGCGGCGCCGTACCGCAGGCAGTACGAGTCGAACCACGGATTGGGGCAGGCGCGTACTGCGACAATCAAACGATGTCTGAGGAACGCAACCGACGATGCGCTACGCGAAACCGTTCGCTTCGTGACGCTTGATGCTGGGCCCGGCTATACACCGCTCGCGCGCCAAGAATCGTCGATCGACGAGCAAGAGCGCGCGAATGACCGGGTAGTGCGCGCGCTCGTATTGGGTGTTGCCCCTCCATAGCTACGACTTCTCGTCCGACTGGTCGGCGAGTTCGCGCAGCTTCTTCGCGATCTCGACCGCCTCTTCACCTCTTCGCAGCTCGATGACGAAGTACGCCTGTTTGCCAAATTTCGCG
>CAWBNB010000041.1:0-33952 GCA_963789885.1 uncultured beta proteobacterium
CAGCAGCACGAAGAGGGCCGCGGTCACCAGCACCGCCGCCGTCCAACCGGTTGCACCGGGGGCGGCCGTCTCCACGGGCTGCAGCGTCTTGTCGGTCTCCAGTTTCATACGCCGCTATGCCGAGGCGATCTTATGAAGCCGCGCTGCCGGTGCGTCCTGATGCGGCCCGCCGGTGCCCGGTTCGTCGCCGCCCAGGGCTTCGTCGAAGCGCTTGAGGTTCGCGCCCCAGTCGTAGTCCGCGAGCACCCGGCGGCGTGCCGCGCGGCCCATATCTCGCGCGCCGATGCGAGCAGCGCGAGCGTCTTCGCGGCGAAACCCTCGGGGGTTTCCGCGACTTCGATCTCGACGCCCGGGCGCGCGGAGAGCGCAGCAGCAGAGGATGGGACACGACGACCGGGCGCTGCCATCGCCATCGCCTCCAGCACCTTGTTCTGGACGCCGCGCGCGATACGCAGCGGCGCGACGACGACGCGCCGCATGCTGCAGGTACGGGCGCACGTCGCGGCACCTTGCCGGTGACCACCACGTCGTTCTGCGCGAGCGCCTGCACGGCCGCGGACGGATTCATGCCGACGATGTAGAAGCGCAGGCGCCGGGTCCGGCGCGCACGGCGCGGAAGCACGTCGCGGGCGAACCAGCCGACCGCGTCGATGTTCGGCCAGTAGTCCATCGCACCGGTGAAAACGAGCGGCCTCTTCGTCGCCCGCAAACGGCGAAGCGCGGCCGGGCGTCCGGTGCAGAAGTAGTCGGTGTCGACGCCGTTGCGCACGATCGATGCGGTTTCGCGGCGCATTCGGGAGCGAGGCGCGCGAAGAGCGCGGCCTCTGCCTCGGTGACAAGCGAGCACGCGGCCGATCGCGCCGCCGACGCACGCTCGAACGCGAGCAGCTTTGCACCTTCGCGGCCGATAGGTCCAGGAGACGCGGCCAGGCCGCGCCGCGGCGTACTGCCGCCACTTCTCCGATTCGACGTCGACGAAGTCGACGACGCCGCGCAGCCGCGCGTGCCGCGACGTATTGCGCCATCGCCGACGAGAACACCACCGCGGTCTCGACTCTGCTCGGTCGAGCACGCGCGTCCACCCAGTTTGCAGGCGGGCGTCGCGAAAGTAGCGCGGGGCTGAGCGGTTCGCCGGTCAGCAGGCCGGCCAACTCCCCGGAGCGGAGCAAGCCGCGGGTGAATCGGCCGAACCAGGTGTCGTCGCAGAGGGGGCGGACGCGCCTCGATGTGGTGCTCGGCCGTCGTCGACGAAGGTGCCGAGGAAGACGCGGTACTTCGAGGCGAGATGCTTGAGCACGTGATACGAGCGCATCTTGTCTCCCTTGTTCGGGGGAAACGGGATCCGGTGCGTGAGAAAGAGGATCGGTTCCATGGGGACTCGGGCACCACCCGAGGCTCGCACGATGTAGCGGGCCGATCAGGTTCGCGACCGGCAGCGGCAGCCGCCGCCACAGCGCGATGAACGCGCGGTACTTCGGGTTGAGCGGATTGTTCTCGGGGATGCGATCGCCGCGGAGCAGCACGTACTCGTAGGCAGCGGCTGCGGCTCGAAGCCCCAGTTCTTCTTGAAGTCGAACGACGCCGGTCCCGCGCTTGCTGCGGCCGTAGTCGAACACGCGCAGCCGCGCTCGCACGCGCGGCGCATCAGCTCCCAGTACTTGAAGTCGTTGGCGGCGAGGTCGCGCGCGGCCTCGTCGTCGCCGCCGTAGTAGGGCAGGACCTCGTCGCGGAAGTAGAAGGTGAAGACGCTCGACAGCGGCGCGCCGCGCCCGTCGATCACGGTGAGCACCTCGGCGTCCGCGCCGAACACGCGCAGGAGCGTCTCGAAGTAGCGCTTCGGGAGCGCCGGCGTGCCGTGGCGGTGCACGTTGTCCGCGTAGAGCGGCGAAGAAGCGGTCGACCGGCGTCGATCTCGCTCCGCAGGCCGCGCTTGATGCCCTTGCGCACCATCGCGCGCTGCTTGCGCGGGATCGCGAGCAGGTTCGCCTCGACGTCGGGCAGGATCTCCTTGCGGAAGTTGACGTAGAGGTCCTGCCGCGGCCA
Source organism: uncultured beta proteobacterium (assembly GCA_963789885.1). Taxonomy (GTDB): domain Bacteria; phylum Pseudomonadota; class Gammaproteobacteria; order Burkholderiales; family SG8-39; genus DATEDA01. Next base: position 2,044 of record CAWBNB010000041.1, read on the forward strand.
CTCCGGCTCGCGCGCGGCACGGTTGCGCAGCTCGAGGTGCGCGACGCCGAGCCGGCCCGCGAGCTCGCGCGCGGCGGCGTGCAGCGCGGGCACCGCGGCGGGGTCGGTCGCCGCGACGCCGCCGTACACGCAGAACGGCAGCGAGACGAGCGCATGGCCGAAGAGCAGGCTCTTCACTTCCGCGAGCGGCAGCACGCCCACGATGCTCCCGTCGCGCTCGGCGAGGAGGTAGAAGGTGCGGGTGACCGAAGACGCTCTCGATGACTTCCTTCCAGCCGACGCGATGGAAGAACGTCGCCTCGGGACAGCGCTCGACGAAGGCGTCCCAGCGCGAAATCGCCGGCGCGCGGCGAGCCGGACGGCGAGGCCGGTCGCGCGCGCATGCAGCGGAGCTCGGCCGGGCTGAGGTTCATACGGGCTCGCCCTCCAGGAACACGCGGTCGACGCGGCCCCAGCTGAAAGTCGCGCGAGCAGCCGGCGCAGCCGCGCTCGGTCCGTGGAGGTTGAGGTAGTGGCGCAAGCGCGTCTTCGAGCCGATCCCCTTCACGCGCGGCTGCTCCGGATCGAGCTCCCACGGATGGAAGTAGAAGATCGCCGGCTGCTCGTCGACCTCGTTCACGCGCCGGATCAGCCAGCGCGAGACCGGATAGGGCAGCAGCCGGAAGTAGCCGCCGCCGCCCGCCGGCCAGTTGCGGTTGAGGAACCGGGTCGTGGTGATCGGCATCTCGAGCAGGCCGGCCGGCGAGTGGTAGCGCGAAGCGCGGCGCGTCGGGCATGCCGTAGTGATCGTGCCGGATCGGATAGACGCTCGAGCTGTAGCGATAGCCGACCTCGCGCGATGCAGTCGTAGCGCCCACGGCGTTCCCGGCGCCGATCGAGAAGCTCGGCGCGCGATAGCCCTTGACCTCGCTGCCGACCATGTCCTCGAGGATGCTCTTGGCGAGCAGGATGTCGGCGTGGAACGCCTCGCGCGTCAGCTCGTCGGCGCGCTGGTGCGCGTAGCCGTGGCTCGCGACCTCGTGGCCCGCGCTCGACGATCCGCCGGACGAGCTCCGGGATAGCGCTCGGCGACCCAGCCGAGCGTGAAGAACGTCGCGCGGGAGTCCGATGTCGTCGAGGAGCTCGAGGATCAGCTCGACGTTGCGCTCGACCCGGCACGGCGTATCGTCCCACGTCCGCGCGGGATGTAGGGCGCAAGCGCCCACACCTGGAAGTAGTCCTCGACGTCGACGGTCAGCGCGTTGACGACGACGCGCCGCGATTCGATGCGTACTGCCATGCTTCAGGCCCCGATTGCCGCATGTCGGCGGCGAACCAGCCGGCCAGATGTTCTGCGATGCGCTCTGCGGCGTTGCCGTCCCAGAGCTCGGGAGCGCGCCCGCGCTTGCCGCCGCCGGCGAGGATCTCGTCCACTAGCCGGCGGGTGAGCGCGCGGTCGCGCCCGACGATCGTATTCGTTCCCTGCTCCACGGTGATCGGGCGTTCGGTGTTCTCGCGCAGCGTCAGACACGGGACGCCGAGCGCGGTCGTTTCTTCCTGGATGCCGCCGGAGTCGGTGAGCACCAGCGAGGCGTTCGCCATCAGCCCGAGCGTCTCGAGATAGCCCTGCGGCGGCAGAACCGCGATGCGCTCCGTCGCGAGCAGCGATCGCAGCCCGAATCGATCGATGTTCGCCTGTGTGCGCGGGTGCAGCGGGCACACGAGCGGCAGCCGCTCGGCGGCGTCGCGCAGGATGGCGAGCGCCTCTCCCAGCGCATCGGGATGATCGACGTTCGACGGGCGGTGCAGGGTGACCAGGGCGAAGCGATAGCGGTCGCCACCGCTGGTGCCGCCCTCGCGCAGGGAAGGACCGGCAAAGCCGGCCCGGCGCAGCGTTTCCTCCGGGGCGACCGCCCGCCGCAGGTTCGTCCGCAGCGAGTCGATCATGACGTTGCCGACGAACGCGATCCGCTCGGGCGGCACGCCCTCGCGGGCGAGGTTATCCGCCGCGCCGCGTTCCGTCGTATAGAGCAGTTCCGCGATCTGGTCGGTCAGAAGGCGGTTGATCTCTTCCGGCATCGAGCGGTCGAAGCTGCGCAGGCCCGCCTCGACGTGCGCGACCGGCACGCCGCGCTTCGCGGCGACCAGGCTGCACGCCAGTGTCGAGTTGACGTCGCCCACGACCAGGACGAGCGACGCCCGCTCGCGCTCGAGCACGGGCTCGAAGCGCCGCATGATCTCGGCGGTCTGTACCGCGTGCGTCCCGGAGCCGACCTCGAGGTTGAGATCCGGCTGCGGCAGGCGCAGGTCGGCAAACAGGCGGTCGCTCATCGCCACGTCGTAGTGCTGGCCGGTGTGCACGAGCATCGACCGGGGCAGCCCTGGCGTACGCGCGAACGCCACGAGCAGCGGCGCCATCTTCATGAAGTTGGGCCGCGCGCCCACGACGCACAGGATCGGCCCGGGCGCGTTCGGTAGCGCTCCCATCATCCGTTCCGCTGCGACTTGCCCCGCTGCTCGCGCTCGATCAGCGTGTGCAACAGACTTACGGTGGAATGGATCAGGCGCTCGAGGCGGCCCACCCGGTCCTCGAGGCGCGCGATCTCGGCGTCGAACCCACGTGCTTGCGTCGCCGCGCCGATCGACTGCGAGGCGCCCGATCTGCCCGAGAGCGACACGGGCACGAGCGGCGATCCGACGGTCTCGGGTCCGAACTCCTGGCGCAGCTCGCCGGCGACGGATTTCACGTCCGCCGCGGTGATCTTGTGCTTCTCGCCGAGATACCCGCCGAGCATGACGCGGTTGCAGAGGAGGTTGATTCGTCTCGGCACGCCCGCCGAGTACATGTGAATCGCCTCGTAGGCCGCCGGCTCGAATTCCGGGTCGCCACGCCAGCCGACGTGCTTGAGCCGGTGCTCGACGTAGCCCTGCGTTTCCGGCTTGTCCATCGGCCCAAGGTGATAGGTCGCGATGACCCGCTGGCGCAGCTGCTGCATCTGCCCGCTCTGCAGCACCTGGCGCAGCTCCGGCTGCCCGATGAGGAAGCTTTGCAGGAGCGCGCGGTTCTCGAGCTGGAAGTTCGACAGCATGCGCAGCTCTTCCACCGCGCGTGCGGTGAGGTTCTGCGCCTCATCGACGATCAGCAGCGCGCGTCTGCCCTCGGGAACGAGGGCGACAAGGAACGCTTCAATATGCGCGAGGAGTGTCGCCTTTTCGGTGGTGCGCGACGGGATGCCGAACGCGGCGGCAACCGACTGCAGCAGGTCCTCCGCGTCGAGTTGGGTGCTGACGAGCTGCGCCGCGACGACCTTCTCGGGGTCGAGCCGCTGAAGGAGGCTGCGGACGATCGTCGTCTTGCCGGCGCCGACGTCGCCAGTGACGACGATGAAGCCCTCGCCCTGGTGCAGGCCGTACTGCAGGTACGCGTACGCGCGTGCGTGCCCGCGGCTCGCGAAGAAGAACTCGGGATCCGGATTCAGCTGAAACGGCTTGCCGTTCAGCCCGTAATAGGGTTCGTACATTCCAGGCCGTCAGAAAGTGTGGAAGACCGAGGCAAAGACCGCCGCTTCCCTGTAGTTGCTGCCGACGGTCGTGTCGAAGATCGTGTAGCGCAAGCCCAGCGCGCCGGTGGTCTTGGGCCCTAGGTTCCGCGTCAGGTTGAGTGTGAACCAATCCGTCGTGGACTCCGAGCCGGTCGGCTGACGCGACGCACTCTGATACCTCGACGCGAGGAAGTTCATGCTCGTGAGCGGTGTCAATTGGTGATTCCAGGTGCCGCTCACGCCACGCTGGTTGATCTGAGAGGCGGTCGCAAAAACACCTTGAACGTCGACGTTGGTCGTGGCGGGAACCTGTTGGCTGTACCCGGTCCACGCCGCGAACACGACGGTATTTCGCACACCAGTGAGGCCAAGCGACAACGTCACCCGCTGGCTCACGAACACGGTCTGCGTATAGAACGACAGCGGGGAAGTGAGGGACGCCGGCAGACCGAGCGTCTGGATGAGCCGTTGCACCTCGGCCTGGCGCTCGGCCGGGTCGGGAAAACGCGACACGAGAGTGCTGTCGAGGATCGTCGCCGTATCGCCGGGGGCCAACTGTTGCGTCGTCTGCGGGTACGTGGCGAGCGTGCGATACCCTATCAAGGACACGAACGAGAGCGGTCGACGGTGGCTGAGGTTCGCCGACCAGGAAGGCCCGAAAAATCGCTGCTCGTAAAAGCCCGAAACGGTCGTGCGATCGGTTGGATACCATTCGAGCCCGCCGCCGTAGATCGGCCCCGACTGGTTCGTCACGGAGTAGTTGTTCGTCTCGTACCCGCCGATCCCGTACACGCGGAACTGCGGGTCAACGTTCCAAAACAGTCGTCCGCGATAGATATCGTTGACAAAACCGTTCTGGTTTGAGTAGTTGGTGTTTAGCCGGTTGTACGCGAGATCCCAGCTCACCCTGGCCGGCGCGGAAGTGAGGCGAGCAACCGTGTTGCCGTAGTACGCGGTGGTCCCTCCCGAGCCACTCGCACTGGTCCAGTTGCTGTCGTTCCGGACGAGATAGGTCATCCCGGTGGCGCCGAACTGCCCGCGGATGTACGGACTCACCCCCACGGTCGTGACGTTCGTGCGATTGGACGTCGCAGTCGTGAGATCGGTCGGGGTCGGGCCGAACGGCGAGAGGAACTGCTGCGAGATCGACGCGCGAGCGTCGATGAAAAAGAAGTTCTCCACCGCCTCCAGGTTCGCGAGCGCCGAGAGCGTGTTGTAGAATTTGTTGCTGTTCGTGCCCTCCACGTACACGATCCCGGAAGGCGCGTAGTTCACGTTTACCTTCAGCCGGGCCCCCTGGCGGGTCGCACTGATCCCTGGTGTCACCCAGAGAATCGCGTCGCCCTTCTCCTGGCCCGACGGCGCGAGGTTGGCGTTGTCCGTGAGAGTGACGCGGGCGCTGCCGTACGCCTGGAACTTCCAGTCCCCAGCGGAAGCCGTCGCTGCAATGAACATGCTGGCCGCCATGAGGATGGCGAGGGATGGCTGAACCCGATGCGCGAGCACCGGTATCGCCGGGCTCTCCGCCGCCTTCAATCCCCTCTCGCGGCGGCCGAGCCCTGGGGCCGAACTCTGCGTCTGGTCATCAGGCATCCGGGTTGTTGCCGTAGTAGCCGTAGTAGGAGCCGACGTCGGTTCGCCGCGCCTTGTTCAGCATCGTCATGACCACCGGGCAGTCCTCGACGAGCGCGAGGGTATTCTTGAGCGAATGGTGCGTGGTTCGGTCCGCTTCTACGACAACGACGATCTGGCCCATGTAGCCTGCCAGCACGCGCGACTCGGTCGTCGGGAGCAGCGGCGGCGCGTCCCAAAGGACGATCCGGTCCGGGTACCGCGACGCCATCTCGTCGATCAGGCGCGCCATCGCCTCGCTGGAGAGCACCTCGGTCGCGCGCCGGTGGTGCTTCCCGGAGGGCAAGATGGAAAGCCGTTCGACGTTGGTCCGCAGCAGGACGTCGGCGAGCTGGACGCCCGGATTCACGAGGACGTCCATGAGGCCCAGCGACTCGCGGAGGCCGAGCAGCGGCAGCAGCGCGGGGTTGGCCACGTCGCCGTCGACGAGGAGGACGCGGCTGTCGAGCTCCATCGCGATGCTCATCGCCAGGTTGGCCGCGGTGAAGGTCTTTCCCTCGCCCGGGAACGCACTGGTGATCATGATCATGTTGCCGCGGTCGACCCGGACCGCGGACTTGCCCAGCGCGTTCGCCAGGAGCGGGCGCTTGATCACACGAAATTCGTCGGCAAGCTGCGAGCGCGGCGCATCCGGCGTGATCACGCCCGCCTTGGCGATCTTCGCGAGGTCGATCGTCACGCGACGCGATTCGCGCTTCTCGGCCTCGGGTGCCGGCTGCGGCGCCGGCGGTTCGACCGCCGGCTTCTTGCTCGCGCCGGCACGCGCCTCCAGCTCCTTCAGCAGCGCTTCGGGCGGCGCACCGCGCGCCACGGCATCCGCCGGGACAGGACGTTTCGAGAGGTCGGCAACGTCGATGCCGGCGTTGCGGAGTTGCTCGAGCCGCTGGGCTGCTTGTTCGATCAGGCTCACTGCATGTTCCTCAGGACACCGGCGACCGCATGGCGAGCCAGGCGATGCCGACACCGTAGATCGCAACCAGGGCGGAAACGCCACCCGCAAAGCCGTAGCTCGCCAGCCGGGCACGGCGGATGAACGTCGGGTTCGGCAACAAGCTGACGCTCCCCAGGACCGGCCGCCCGCTCACCTCGCGCAGCGTCCGGCCGTCGTGGACCGTGGGCAGCACAAGGCTTACGAGGAACGCCACGGCCCCGCCCAGGGCGAGCGCCCCGAGCAGCGCGAGCGGCAGGATTACCAGGCGATTCGGCGCGACCGGCTTCGGCGAGACGCGTGGCGGGTCGATTATCCGGAAGTCGATGACCGCGGACGTGGAATCGAGCTCGCCGGCGAGCTGGACCGATTCGCGGCGCGTGACGAGCTGGTCGTAGTTGCGCCGCTGAACCTCGTAGTCGCGATTCAGGGCCGCGAGCTCGGCCTCGATCTCGGGCACACGCTGGGCATTGGTGCGCGCCTGGTTGAAGCGCGCCTCGTACTCGGCGAGCTGCGCACGCGCCGAAGCGACGTTCGCCTCGGATTCGGCGAGCGCAATCCTGAGCTGCTGCGCGACGGGATTGCCCGCCATCGGGTCCGATGGCTTCATGTTCCGCTTGCGGTCCTCGATCTCCTTCTTCTTCTGCTCCTCGAGCTCGGCGATGACGCGCCGGGTGTTGACGACATCCGGGTGCTTGTCGGTAAAGCGCCGCAGCATGTCGTCCAGGTTCTGCTTCAACGGCTGAAGGCGCGCGTCAATCTCGGGGACGGCGATATCCTCCGCAGGAGGCGGGTCCCCCGGTGCCTGCGCAGATGCGGACGATCCCGCCCCTTCGAGCTCGCGTTTCATGGCGTCGCGGGACTGCTCCGCCGCCCGAACATCCAGGCGGGCTTTGTTGATCTGCTCCGAAAGCGTCGCCATCCGCGCGAAGAAGTCGCGACCGTCGGTGTTCATCAGCCCCATGTTGCGAAGCTTGAACTCCTTCACGCGGTTCTCCGCTTCCGCGAGCTTCTTCTCGTAGGCCTGGATCTGTTCCTCGATGAAGCGTCGCGCCGTGTCGGCGTCCTTGCGCGAATCGCCGAGGCTCGACTCCACGAACATCGACACGAGGCTCTGCACCACGCGTCGCGCCTTTTCCGGCTGGGGATCGCGGTACGTGACGATGTAAAGGTTGTTCTGACCAGCGCTGCTGAGCTTGATCGTGCCGAGCAGATCGTCGATCAGGCTGTCCTTGTCGCGCGCCGTCCGCAACCCGAGGTCGAGGTCGGTCGTGCGTACGAGCTTCTCCATGTTCGGCCGGCTGAGCAGCGTGCGCGTGACGATCGAGATCTGCTGCTGGACGTTCGGCTGCACCGCGAGCCCCGACATCAGCGGCTTCAGGATCGAGTCGGTGTCGACGAAGACGCGCGCGGAGGCCTCGTACTTGTCCGGCATCATCACCAGGGCGACGGCCCCCGCGATGGCGCCGATCCACGTGGCGGCGAGACCCCACCAGCGGCGCTGCCACATGCCGCGAAGCGCAGTCGAGAGCTGCCTCAACAGTTCATCCATGACGAATATCCCTGCGTCTGTCCGCGTCCGCGAACTAGACGACGCTGACTCGCTCGCCGGCTAGAACCAGCTCTGCGGAATGATCAGAATGTCGCCCGGCTTCACATCGACATTCGCATCGATCTGGCCCCGCTTGACGAGATCCCTCAAGCGCACGCTGTAGAGCTTGCCGCCTTCGGCGGTGCGGAAGATCGACGCCGCGTTGCCGTCGGCGAAGTCGGTCAGCCCGCCGACCGCGATCATCACGTCGAGCAGCGTCATCTGCTGCCGATAGGCGAGCGTCTGCGGTTTTGACGCCTCCCCGATCACGCGGATCGTCTGGTCGTACGGTCCGACGAAGTTCGTCACGATGATGGTGACGATCGGATCGCGGATGTACTTCGCCAGTGCTTTCTCGACGTCGCGTGCAAGCGTCGTCGAATCCTTGCCGAGGGCGGGCAAATCCTCGACCAGCGGGAAAGTGATCTTGCCGTCGGGTCGCACCGGCACGCTCATCGAGAGCTCGGGATTCCGCCAGACGATGATGTTCACGGTGTCGAGCGGTCCGATCACGTAGTTGTAGTCGGGTGTCGCGGCAAGGCGCGGTGCCGGCGGATAGTTTGGTGTCGTGCAGGCGGCCAGAACCACTGCAATCAGGGCCATCCCCCAGCGGCCGAATCGCTCCCGATGCCCAGTCAGTCGGATCAGCATATCAATCCCTCCTCTCCTTCGAGAAATCATACGCTTACGAGGTGTTTTTAGCATAGATTCTAGATCCTGTCAGCACCGGGTCGATTCTAGTCCGGCGAGGGGGCAAAGAGTACCGCCGCGGACCCCTCTCAGCGCTGGTCAAGTGGCACAAAGTCCGACGATTTCACAATTGTTTGCTGGCCATTGCGTGTCGGGCTGAAAGACGTGATGCAGACTCGCTTCTTGCCTTTGTCACAGGCTGTAAACGCCTGACCGGAGCCTGGAATCTTGAGCACCAAGCGGAGCGTCGCTGGGCGCGCCACCGTGGCGGCGATCGCCGTCACGGCTGCCCTGTGCGCGGGCGGGTTTCCACCCGCCACATCGGCCCAGCAGAGCGGGCGGGCAGCTAAGTTTTTCGAGGACGCGCTGGTCCGGTACGAACGGAAAGAGGCGCTCGGCGCCATCATCCAGCTAAGGAACGCGCTGAAGGAGGATCCCAACTTCCTGCCCGCGCTCGTGCTGCTCGGGAAAGCGCAGCTCGGGACCGGTGAGTCGATCGCGGCGGAAGAGTCCTTCGCGAAGGCCCTCAAGCTTGGCATCGACCGCTCGGAAGTGGCTATCCCGATGGCCCAGGCGATGCTCGACCAGGGCAAATTCGCTGCGGTGCTCGAGCGGTTCCCGCCGGAGAGCGCCCCGCCCGCGCTGCGCGCGGATCTCCTGGTGCTGCGCGGCCAGGCCTACCGGGGTCAAGGCGATCTCAAGTCGGCCGCGGCTTCGTTCGAAGCCGCGCGGGCGGTGGACCCGCGCTCGATCCCGGCCATCGTTTTCGCGGCCGACCTCCAGATGCGAAGCGGCAGGTTGAGCGAGGCGGAGAAGCTGGTGGCCGAGGGACTCGCGTTCGCTCCGGAGGATGCTGACCTGCTCTCCATGCAGGCAACGTTCGCGATCGTCCGCGGCAACGCGGAGCAGGCGCTCGCGGCCTACGGCAAGGCACTCGACGCCAAGCCGGACCATTACACGACACGCATCGGGCGCGCGTCGCTGCTCGTCGATCTCGGCCGCACCGATGCGGCGACGCCGGACGTCCTGCGACTCGCCAAGGATCACCCCAGGGATCCACGGGTTCACCGGGTGCGCGCCGCCTACTTCGCCAAACGCGGCGACGAGGCGGCCGCACGCGATGCGCTGCGCGAACTGGCCGGTTTAGTCGATGCGGCTCCCCGGGGGAGCTCAGGCAGCGCACCCCCGAGTTACTCTTCCTGGCCGGGGTCGCCTACGCCGAACTTCGCGAGCGCCAGAAGGCGCGCGCCTATCTGGAGGACTACCTAAAGCTCCAGCCGCGCGACGTCGCCGCCCGCAAGGCGCTCGGCGGCGTCCTGCTCGCTCAGAGAGAAACGCTCGCGGCCCTTTCGACCCTCGAGGAAGCGAAGCGGCTCGCGCCCGATGATCCCGAGGTGCTCGCACTCCTGGCGGCGGTGTATTCGAGCCGTCGACAGTACCAGAGCGCCACGTCGACTCTTGAGGAAGCGATCAGGATGACCGGGGGCGCGCCCGCGATGTACGCCCAGATGGGGATCGGCCTGGTGCAGCAGGGGCGGGTCGGCCCCGGCGTCGAGTACCTTGAGCGGGCACTCGCGAAGGACCCCGCGCAGGCGCAAGCCGCCATGGTGCTCGCTGTGGCGTACCTTCAGCGCGGCGAAGCGAGCAAGGCGGCCGGGATCGCCGAGCGGCTCGTGACGGCCGAACCGAAGAACGTCGCCGCTCATAACCTCCTCGGGCTGTGCCGGGCCACCGCTGGGGACGGGAAAGGTGCTCGCGTCGCGTTCGAAAAGGCTGTGGAACTAGACCGGACGTTCAACATGGCGAGGCTGAACCTCGCGCGGCTGGACATCGCCGAAGGCCGGTACGACGCCGCGCGTACCGGCCTCGGCTCGATGCTGAAGGAACGGCCGGGCGACGTCCTGGCGATGTCCGAGCTGGCAAGCACGGAGGTGGCGGCGGGACGGCCCGGCGAGGCGATCCGCTGGCTCGAGAAGGCGCGCGCCGAGCAGAAGCGAAATGCCGCAGTCGTGAACCGCTTAGTCGAGCTGTACCTCAGGGGGAAAGAAACCGACAAGGCGCTCGCCGTCGCGAAGGAGGCCGAGGCAGCAGCGCCGGAGGACCCGTCGGTGCTCGGGGCGCTGTCGCGAGCCCTTATCGCGGCGGGTGATATGAAGACCGCTCAGGCGGTGCTATCCCGGATGTCGCGGCTGGCGGGATCCAATCCGGTCGCGCTCGTTCAGACCGCGCAGCTGCAACTGCAGGCCGACGACCTCAAGGGCGCGGCCTACAGCACGGACAAGGCCCTCGCCGCCCGGCCCGATTCCCTGCCGGCGAATGTGCTGATGGCGCTGATCGACATGCGGGGCGGTGATTTCGCAAAGGCGGAACAGCGCGGCAAGGCGATCGTCGCGAGCTATCCGGCGTCGCCGCTCGGCCATCGGCTCCTGGGGGATGCGGCACTGGCCCAGAAGAACTATCCCCAAGCGATCGCGAGCTACCGCGATGGACTGAAGAAGGACCCATCGACCGAATCGGCGCTCATGCTGTTCCGGGCTTACATGCAGAGCGGCAACCGCACGAAGGGCGTCGAGTTCATGAACGGATGGGTCAAGGAGCACCCAGGTGACGCGGCGGCTGTGCGCGCGCTGGCCGATGGTCAGCTCGCGACCGGCAATCTCATTGGCGCGCGCGGAGGGTACGAAGCGGTGCTGAAGCTGGGCGGTGAGGATCCGGTGGTGCTCAACAACCTCGCCAACGTCCTCGGCCGCCAAGGCGACAAGGCTGCGCTCGAATACGCCGAACGCGCCTATCGCGTGGCGCCGACCGATCCGTCGGTCCAGGATACGCTCGGGTGGATCCTGGTGGAACAGGGGCAGCTCCAAGACGGGCTCCGGCACCTGCGCGAGGCGCGTCTCCGCAGCCCGCAAGATCCCGAGATTCGATATCACCTTGCGGCGGCGCTCGCGCGTGCCGGGAGAATAGAGGAAGCGAAGCTGGAGCTGGAGCCAGTGTTGAAACCCGGCGTGTCGTTTAGCAGCGCAACCGAGGCCCGCAAGCTTGGCGCCGAACTCGGCGCGCGCTAAGGGCATCAAGCCTTGCTGCGGCTTGCCGCCTGATGGCTGATTGGTACCCCAGGTTCAGTAACCGAGCCGCGCGGGTGGGGGATAGCTATCGCCGAGAGCCAGCGGCGGCCCTCCAGGGTGACGTTCCCTAGCGAACGGGGGGCGTCGCCGCCCTTTACAGGCGCATCCGCGGCTGGCTATCTCTTCGTGGCAAGGCGATCTAACCCTTTGATGCTGTGGAAAATCTCGTTTTGGGCGCAATCCGTGCTTTAACACCGTCGGATACACAAAGACCGTCTAGGAACCAACTATGCAAAACAGGGAGCGCGAGGCGGGGTCTGTTGGGGGAGGCTCCGGGTGCTGCAGGCGCCTCGTACAGGCATTCGTGCTGGCGCTATTGGCGTCAGGATGGTTTACAGCGCTTCCAGCCGGCGCTGCCATCGTTTTCGATTTCAATTCGATCGCGCTTAGCGGCAGCGCCTCCAATGGGCTTGGGGCTACCGCGAGTTCCGCCACGATCCAGTCGTACATGACGACTGCTCTGCAGACCCAATCGGGCAACAGCAACGCATCGGTCGCCGTGACAGGGGCACTCGCGACCAAGACTTACAACGGCGAAAACCACGTAGTTGGTCAAACGCTAGGCACCTCAGACGGTGGCGTTGCGCACTCGGCCCCAAACGACACGTTCATCGTCAACAACAACTTTGGCCTCTACGGCGGGACGGCGTCCAATTACTTCACTTTGGTCTTGTCCAATTACCTGGTCTCTTCGATCTCGTTCGACTACGAGATTTTTCCGGACGCGAGTTGCGCCGCGGGCAGTACCTGTGCGAAGAGCAACCAAACGAACGCCAACTGGCCGGACATGAAGGTACTCGCAGGAACTAGCACCAGTAGCCTCACAGAGTACTGGAACAAGCTAGCCCCGGTTCCCGGCAATTCGACTACGGATCCTCAGGCCCTAGGGACGATGACGCTGTACTTTCCGTCGCCGGTGAGCGTGATCAGGTTCAGCGACTGGCCTGCAGAAATCGGCATCGACAACCTGAAGCTCACCACCAATCGAGTTCCAGAGCCCGGCACGCTTCCTCTTCTCGGCCTGGTTGCGGTTGCTGGGTTCCTCATGGCGCAGCGGCGTGGCCGCGGTCGAGCGCGTGGCTCGCGCCTCGTTCGCGTCGCCTAGTCTAGAAGCACAAAGCTCTTCCTCAATTCTGACCAGCTCGTTCGGCGGCACGACGTTGCCACCGCTTCGACGGAGAATGATTCGCTAGGCTGGCCCTTCCGAACACGTGTAAGGCTCGGGAGATTCGCGTCAATTTGAGCGCGTTCTGCAGCCCACCCGAGAGCGCCACCCATCTCTCCCCACCCAGCACCACCCCGACGTGGCGCCAGCCCGAGTAGGTGAGCGCGAACTGATAGAACCGGTGCTCAAGCGGCGCGCCAGCCACGCGTACCGCGAGCTCGGCCGCAGCGGTGAAGTCGGACAGCCCCAAGCGCCCCGGGGTGTGTTCCTGGGCGAAGACTTCGCGCTCTTCGCCTTCCAGCGCGCGCTAGCGTCGCACCCGCCGCTGCAGCGTGCGCAGCACCCCGGCTGCGAACCGCCCCGGATAACGCCGATCGAGCTCCTCGAGCAGCGTCACCGCCGTGAGCCCTGGCGTCTGCCGCAACAGCGGCGCAACTCCGCCTCCCACACCCCGGCCAGCGGATCGGCTCGCGTGCGCCACTTGCGCAACTCCCGCTGCGACGGCAGCGTCGTCGCCTGCTCGATGCGCCGCGCGCTGCGAACGCTGACCCCAACCTTCGCCGCCGCTGCTTCCTGCCTGAACTGCCTGCGTAACTCCTTGTATCGGTTCACCTGATGATCCGTCATGCGCTTGCCGGGCACCGTGCTTCCTCGTTCTTCTTGTTCGAGGACACACTGTAAGCCCCCGCCACCCGAGCGCACCCGGCGGCCGCGCTCTACCGGCCAAGATAATTGTCGTCGACCAGGCAAACCCAAATTTCCTCAGTTGTGGCAATCGAATTTGCCCCACTCTAATTTATTGAGAATTACCTAACCTCGTGACAACTGATTTGCTCGTCATGCGTTATTGCGATGTCGTTACGATATCGAGGGGAACGCATGGCAAAGCGCAAACTGGACGAGGCGGTAAGCGACGCGTGCGTGCCGGTCGGCTGCTGCTCGCCGGCAAGAGCCCGCCGGAGGTAGCGCGCATGGTCGGGGCGCCGCGACAAACGGTGTATCGCTGGCGCGAGGTGCTGACAGTCGGCGGCATCGAGGCGCTGCGCGATATGAGCAAGGGCGGGCGGCCATCGCAGCTGGGCGCGGCGGAGTTGTCACGCCTATATGTGGCGCTGCTCGAGGGCGCCACGGCGCACGGCTTCGCCACAGCGCTGTGGACGCTCAAGCGGGTACGGTTGTTGATCGAACGCGAATTCGGCGTGCGGTACAGCGAGGTCCACGTCTGGCGCTTGCTCGGGCAGCTGGGCTTGTCCAACCAGAAGCCCGATCGACGCGCCTTGGAACGCGACGCCGCGGCCATCGAGCACTGGCGCAAGCGCACCTGGCCGGGGCTAAAAAAAACGCCGCTCGCCAAGGAAGACTGATCCTCTTCATCGACGAGTCCGGCGTCTCGGAGCGGCCGACGCGGGTGCGCACCTGGGCGGTCAAAGGCGAAACGCCCGTGGTGCAGTTTCACTTCAACTGGCATCAGCTCTCGCTCATTGCCGGCAGCAAGCTGAGCTGTTCTGATGTCACAGAGTTAGGTAAAGATCAATAGTTAGGGCTCAGGTTTCTTCGGCTCGAACCAGGCCGGCCCTCGACTTCTCCTTCAGCCGTTAGGAGTTGCCGCGGATGTTGAGCGTCACGGCGTGATGCAAGAGCCGATCGAGGAATTGCGGTAGTCATGACCCGGTCCCCGAACTGATGTTGCCCCGATTTTTCGGACACTATCTATGATGGGAACTGAAAGGAGTCCGACATGGGTGGAAAGACGAGGCCGCCGTACGCCGCGGCGTTTCGGCAGCAGATCGTGGAGCTGTACGCGAGCGGTCGGCGGATCGCCGATCTGGCCAAGGAGTTCGGCTGCTCGGAGCAGTCGATCTCGGCGTGGGTCAAGCGCGCAGGTCGTCTCTCGGAGTTGCCCGATGAAGGCACGGTGGTGATGCGCACGCACAAGCAAGCCCGGGCGGTAGCCGAGGCCAGTGCGCTGAGCGCGAAGGAGCGCAGCGAGCTCGAGCAGTTGCGCAAGGAGGTTCGGCGACTGCAGACCGAGCGCGACATCCTGGCAAAGGCTACGGCCTGGTTCGCCGGCGAGAGCGGGTATGGCTCGAAAGGGTCTACACGCTCATAGAGGCGAACCAGGCCGACACGCGCGTGTTTGCGGTGAGGACGATGTGCCAGGTGCTCGGGGTGAGCGCCAGCGGCTACTACGACTGGCGTGATCGCACGCCTTCGCGGCGCGCGGTCGAGAATGCGGCGCTCGCCGAGCGGATCGAGGCGATTCATCGCGCTAGCGATGACACCTACGGGATGCCTAGGATTCGCTCGGAGCTGCTTGATCGGGGCGATGCGCACTTCGACGCGCGCTGGGCCTCGGTGGGTCGAAATCGCATCGCACGACTGATGCGCCAATTGGGCTTGCGCGGGGTCAGTCGTCGGCGCGGCTTCACGGTGACGACCGAGCGCGACCAGAATGCACGACCGGCGCCGGATTTGGTGAAGCGCCAATTCGCCGCTGGCGGTCCGGACCAGCTCTGGGTGAGCGACATCACCTACGTGCCGACCTGGGCGGGCTTCATCTTCCTTGCGATCGTGTTGGACGCTTGGAGCCGCAAGATCGTGGGCTGGTCGATCGGTTACGACTTGCGCACGGAACTCGTGCTCGAGGCGCTGAACATGGCCCTTGCCCAACGCGACGCCGCGGCGGTGATCCATCACAGCGATCAGGCAGTCAGTACACGAGCGTGGCCTTCGGCCGGCGTTGCCAGGAGATGGGCGTCAAGCCTTCGATGGGCACGGTGGGCGATGCCTACGACAACGCGATGGCCGAGAGCTTCTTCGCAAGCCTCGAGTGCGAACTGCTCGATCGACGCGTGTTCAAGAGCAAGCAGGAGGCGCGCGTGGCACTGTTTACCTACATCGAAGGGTGGTACAACCCGCGGCGTCGGCATTCGAAGATCGGCTATCTTGCGCCGGCGGAATTCGAGCGTCGCCATGCGAAGATCGAGCATGGCCGTCTGCTCCCCTGGCAGGGGATCAGACGGCCCCTGCGGGAGCGTGAAAAGGCGTTGAGCAAATGGACCAAAGGCTTGGGTTTCCTCAAGCCCTAAACCGTCCGGTGAATCGGGGTAAGTCCAAACACCTCTCCCCAGGTAGCCAAGCTTTGGTTGTGGGGAGAATCATCGGCCTACGCTCGTAGCAGCGGTTGATCAGCTGGAAGAAGAGGTTCTCCTCAAGCCGATCGATCGGAGCTCGCGCCGCCGTACCGGCTTCAGAGCTTCAGATCCCTTTTGGGCTCCTGCGGAGTGGTTCGCCAGCATGCGGATTGTCAGCATTGTGGTTTTGGGGCTTTAGCCAGCTCAGCGTCACTGATCGTGCCGACATAGGATTTCCGCTAATCTATCTTTCGCCATGCGCAAGATCACTCTTGCCCAAACCGCGGTCTTTGTTGCGTTGTTCGTTGTGGCATTCAGCTTGGGTATAACGACGACTCAGATAGTCCTGGGAGGGATTCCTCTTGGGGATTTCCGTGGAGTCGCGCTCGTGGCTGCCGCGATCCTTCTGTCGTACTTGTATGCGCTCATCACGTACCGCGTCTTCTTGTTTTTTGCCCCCCTGAAGGAGGGACCGATCTCAAAGGGCTCTCGAGAAGAGTTCATCTATCACGTGTACGAGCTCTTCTACCTGGTCTTGTTCTTCTCGCTCACTCGGACACGCTTCGTGCCTGTGCCGTTGATGCGCTTGGTTTATCTCGCTCTCGGGGCGCGCCTCGGCTCCAACAGCTACAGCGGCGGTACGCTGCTCGATCCGCCGCTCACGGTGGTGGGTGACAATTGCATCATAGGCCACGACGCCGTTCTGTTCTGTCATGCGATGGAGGGGGACAACCTCTCCCTAGCCGAAATCCGCTTGGGCAACAACGTGACGATCGGCGCAAAGGCCGTCGTAATGCCCGGTGTCACGATCGGCGACGGGGCGATCGTCGCGGTCAACGCGGTGGTAGCAAAAGGCACGCGAATTGGCGCAGGCGAGCTGTGGGGAGGCATTCCCGCCCGCAAGATCCAGTGATGGGTAAGCGCCCGCCGATCGCGCGCAACGTTCGATCCGGATGAATAGACGAATAGACAAGAGTACGGCCGGAGCAAAGCCAATTAAAAAGGGGGCCTTCCGGCCCCCTAGTGGCATCTACGCGAACGCTGTTACTGCTTGCGCCTGCGCCGCGAGAACGCGCCCAACCCTGCCAGCGCGATACCAACCAGCGCAAGGGACGCCGGCTCCGGAACCGCCCTAGTAAAGGTCCCGTTCGCATCAGCTTGGAAGAGAAAGTCTGGGCCATTTAGTCCATTAACCGCACCAACATTGGTTGCGTGATCACCGTTCGCAACGGCATTGGAACTGAAGGCCTGCGATGGATCGACTGATTTGTACGGATCGATCAAGGAGCTATTGACAAAGTGAAAGACGAAGGTTGCGCCGGTAAATAGGTCTGGGAAATAGTTCGCATTAGCAGAATCGACAACCAACGTAAGGTCGGCGTTTCCACCCCCGCAACCCGTAGAGGTACCCGCCCACTGATTACCGTTCGCACTCTGATCCAAGTCGCCTATGGCGACATTGGCTCCTCCTGGAAACAGTGCCGTCGCTGGACATCCGCCCGCAGGGCTCGCGCCAACGGTGTAATTGAAGCTGCTTGAGGACGCGATCGCATGCGCGGACAGGATCTCGAGACCCGTCGTGAATCCGAGCCCGGTGAGATTGTTTCCGATAGCATTGCTGGAGTACATCTTGAAAACGTTGGGTCCCGTGTTACCGAGTCCGAACGTGGCACCCTCGGTCGTCGCGTTACTGGTGTGGCTCACGACCACCTCAGGAACTGCCGCTGCGAAGGTGAAAAAGTCACCAGCCGTGCCGTTCAAGAACAGACCGGTGGTATCAGGCGCTTGGAGCGCGGAGAGATTCGATTGATACAAACCGGTGAACTGGGAGCCTACAGTCAAAGCTGGCACGATGCCGATCGAATTAAAATTGCCCGCTGCCTGGTCGATGATGCCTACGCCCGCGATGTTGCCCCCAGGCCCCGCGGTACCGGTTGGGTCGAAGGTGAAGACATCCGCCCGCGCTGCGCTTGCGATCCCCAGCCCCAGTGCTACGGCGGCTGCTAGAACTGTTTTGTTGAACATTTAGTGCCTCCTTCAAAGTGACATTCGCGCGTGCTTAAAAAGCAGCAACCGTGCCCAATTGCAATAACCTAGTTAAAACAGATAGTTAAATTAAAATGGCGCTTTCATTTTTGAAGTTGGGCGGCAGCATGTCAAGAACGCCGACATTGAATCGATCCGATGCCGGGAGACCTTCGTACGCTTGGGGCGCCTCAGGGTGGCGCTCGGTTTGGGCGGCGCCAGCGGCCGGAGGTCGTCCACTGCACCTCAAGTGACCGGCCTCATCGCTGGACGGTAGGATTGTTCGCAACCCCTAGCAACGCGATCCCTCCTGGCGTGCCCGGATCGATTCGAAACCTGCACCGCATGAGCCCGCAGCGCGCGACTATCGCTCCCAGCTCACTTCGACGACGGGCACGCAGCCGCTAACGTCTGCTCAAGCCGCTTGCCGGAATCGTATCGAGCAAACGCACCGGCTGCGTCGCTCGCCCGCTGGCGGAATCGCGGCTCCTCCAATAGCCCCTCGATTGCGGCCCGGACCGATGGTACGGTCGCCAGATCAGCGCGGAGGTTTAGACCGGCGCCAAAGGCTTCGACGTAGGCCATGTTGAGGTGTTGGTCGAGGTTCTCGGCGAGCCCGAGGACTGGCACACCTGTCGCAAGGGCCTGATGCGTCGTGGGACTGCCCCCGTTACAGATGACAAGACGACTGCGTCCAGCGACGACATCCCCGGGCAGGTATTCGGCCACGTGAACGTTACCCGGAACCGCGCGTCCGAAGAGCGTGCCGGCGGCAGCGACGACCGCAACGCAAGGCAGCGGCTCCAGCGCCTCCACCACCCACCGGAGCGCCGCCCCGCGGCCCGAGCTTCCCATGGTGACGTATACGAGTGGCCGGTCGCGCGGAAGACTGTCCCACCAGGAAGGCAGCTCCACTCGCGGCGACCACGGGATGGCGCCGATGTAAGCGTGCTGCGTATTCTTGGGGAGACGCGGCAGCGGCACGAGTTCGGGAACGTCTGCGTACAGGGTCCAGTCACCATCCGTGTAGACGCGTCTCAGGTCCAGGCCGAGCGACGGGAGACCGTAGGTACGTCGGAGTCGATGCATGGGTAAGCTGTGATAGCCGAAAACCAGCGGTCTGACCAGCCTGAATGCGGCGCCCGCGATCTCGGCACCGAGCACCCGGGCCGCCGGGTGCGATGGAATTTCCCATCTGGGCTCCGCGTAGGGGCTCCAGTACGCGTTGCAAAGCGCGACGTACGGCACTTTCGCGACTCGCGCGCTGACGGACAGGGACAGCCTGAAATCACCGACGACGATATCCGGCTGCACGGCATCGATGTGCTGGAGATCCTCCTCAACGTAGGCGCGGAGCGTCTCGAAGGTATAGAGGCGGCGTCCATGCGAGAGCGCCGCGGCAAACGTCTCGGGGGAGGTCGTGGTGAGGTCACGGAACGGCACCTTCTCCCCGGCCACGAGCTGCCGATAAGCAGCTCCCGCCGCGATTATCGGCGTGAACCGACTGCGATCGAGCGCGCGCGCTAGTGCCACCGGTCGCGCCAGGTGGGCGAGCGTAACGGTCTCGGAGAAGAAGAGGACCCGGCGTGTGCTCAACGGGCGATGACGAGCTTTTCGAGCGGCAGGCGAAGCGACCGTGACGCCGCGTGCGCCCCGGCGCCTATGCGTCCCATCCATATCGCCCTCGGAAGCACGTCGGCGCCCACCAACGCCTCCAGCCGCAGCCTTGTCTTGTCCGCAGCTTCTGACATTCCAGCGGTCGCCGAGAACAGTCGCTTCTCGCGGGCGTAGCGACTGAATATCAGCGGTGTCATCTCGGGCTGATGCTGAAGGCCGAGCGTCGTCGCGGTCAGCCAGAATCTCTGCACCGCCGCGCCGGCAGCGACGTAGTCATCGATCGTCGCTGCGGGAGCTTCGGCGAGGATTAGGAGGTGCGCTGCGCACGCCAGGGCAGGCAACAGGTCGAGTTGAACTCGAGGCATGACGGTTCCGGCGAGAAACCGATTCATGAACTCGATGCGGCGCCAATCCCGCATCGCCCATTGCATGAGCCGCGTCGCCAGCGGGTCGAGCCCCACCGCACGGTCCGGGATCTTGTCTTCGCTGTACCGCGCGTTCCACTCGATGACCGACCGATGCGTCTCGAAGGCCTCCGGCATGGTCAGTCGAATATGTGCAGTTGCATAGAGAACGCCGGCCATTCGCCATCGCGCTGCGAAACCTTCCAGCCAGACGATCGAGTAACCCCGGGGCAGACTCGCGATTAGGGCCGATTTCTCGCTCGTCGATAGCGCGCGGATGGATAGCGGCCGGCGTTGCACGCTGCGGGTTTTGATCACGAGGGCGAGCGGATCCGGCTTGGATTCGCCGTCCCGGACCACGCGGACGTCGAAGACCGGTCGCGTCTCGGGCGTTCCAGTCCGACGCGTCGCGGTCGCGCGCAGACCATGCACAGACGCTGCAACCCGCAGCGTCTCGAGCATCGCGCCGACCGAGAGCTGGCTTGGGCGGCCATCGAGGTCGTAGACACAATGGTCACGCGTGTCAAACGCGTGCACTGCCACGTGATCGGCACCAAGGATCTCGAATCGCCACGGTTGCGTGTTGTCGCCGCTCGGTGCCCAGCGCGCGAGGTCGAGGAGCGCGAGGAGCGCGCCGGCTGCGCGCGCTTCAGGCACGGCTAGGCTTGACTGGCGACATGCGCGACAGCTGGCGGCGCGCGAGGGCAAGCGCAATCTGTTGGAGAGGATTGCGATTGCCGAACGGGCGCCAAGTGCGCGCCAACTTCCGCCGGAAGGCATCGTACTGAAGGCCCCAAGGCGCGGCGAGCACGTCACCGCGCCCGAGCAGGATCTTTAGTGCCTCCGTCGCGGCGATCCCGGCGCACAGCTCGCATGCGATGATGGTCGAGGGACCGCGACGCTCGGCGAGGTTGACTCGGCTCGAGTCGACGAGATACGAGCGCTGCAGCATCGCCGGTGACAGGCCGAGGAGGAACCGCATTGCTTGCTCCTCCTCGGGGAAGCCGTCGAGCCGAAAATACTCTTCGAAGGTCATTCGCCCGGGCAGGAAGTTAAGGAGCGCAACGCCCATTCCGAGCGGCGCGGCCGTGATCGCGGGAACACTGTGGTGCGCGCAGGCGGCGAACGTTTCACGCCGCGCGGTGAACGCGAAGAAGTCGAGGCCGTCGACGTAGATGTCAGCCTCGTCGAGAAACGCATCGAGGTTCTCCCGCGTCACACCGGCAGGGAACGTCCGGATGTCAAGTTCCGGGTTGATGTCACGCGCCATCTTCGCGAGGACGTCCGCCTTAGGGCGCCCGAGACTTGACATCGTTGCACCGACCTGGCGATTGAAGTTCGGCAGGTCGAAAGTATCGAAGTCAGCCAGCGTGAACCGCCCGACCCCGAGGCGGACGAGCGTCAGCAAATGGACACCGCCAACCCCGCCTAGGCCGGCGATTGCCACTCGCTTGCCACGCAGCGCTGCCTGCTCGGCCTCGGTTACCCAGCCGATGTTGCGCGCGAACGCGGCATCGTAGTCAAAGCGTTGGAGGTCGTCGGACATCGGGTTCACGCGCCATGCGGGCGCGGCGCACGTTGCCGCGATGATACTATCGTGACGTCAAAATCGATCCGCTGACTACGATTTGTTCCTCGGATTAGATCGCCTCCCACTCGCAACACTGGGTACGCTCTGGACCGACATTGCGATCGGTGCGCGCAGCGGCTTGCGCCATACGCGGCGAATGATCTTCGCAATCGTGGCAGTCGCTTTTGGCATCATCGCGCTACTCATTTCGGGTGCGTTCATCGACTGGATCCTCTGGGCGACCCGCGAGGGGTCGATCCAGTCCGGGTTGGGGCACGTGCAGGTGGTCCGACCGGGCTTCATGAAGGGCGGCCTCGCAGATCCGTTCCGTTTCCTGCTCCCAGCGGCGGCGCCGGAACTCGACCTCCTCGAGAGCATGCCCGGTGTGCGAACGGTAGCTCCGCGACTGTCCTTCAGTGGCCTCGTGAGCATAGGCGAGTCGACCGTGTCGTTCATCGGCGAGGGGGTCGCACCTGAGCGCGAGGAGAAATTCAGCACCGTCTCCATAATCGCCGAAGGCGAAGACCTCTCGCCATCCGATCCAACGGGCGTGATCGTCGGTCGCGGGCTCGCGGCGAATTTGGGGATAAAGGTCGGGGACCAGATCGTCCTACTCTCCAATCCGCCCGGCGGCGGCGTGAGCGCGTACGAGGTCCGGGTACGCGGACTCTTCGCGACGGTGAGCAAGGCATATGACGATGCGGCGATCAGAGTGCCGCTTCCGGTGGCGCATCAGCTTCTACGTACAACCGGCGTGCACCGTTGGATCGTTGTGCTAAACAAGACTGAGCTGACGCCTGGGTTCGTCGCAGCCCTCGGCGGGCGTCTGCCCGCGTCCGGCTTCGAGGTCGTCCCCTGGTGGGAACTTGCCGACTTCTACAAGAAAACGGTGACGCTGCTATCGCAACAGATGGCGTTCGTCCGGCTAATCGTCGCGGCGATCATCGTGCTCGGGATCTCGAACACACTAGTCATGAACGTGATGGAGCGCACGAGCGAAATCGGTACGTCAATGGCGCTTGGCACGACCCGTGGCGCAATCCTGCGGCAGTTCGTTAGCGAGGGCGTGATGGTCGGTGTGATCGGCGGCCTCGCAGGTCTCGTCATCGGGCTGCTCCTTGCGTGGCTCATCGCGTCGATCGGAATTCCAATGCCACCGCCGCCCGGCCAGTCCCAAGGATACACGGCACGGTTGCTCGTCTCGCTCGGCCTAGTGGTGCAGTCAACGACGATCGGATTCGCGACGGCTCTGCTTGCGAGTATCTACCCGGCTTGGAAGGGATCGCGCATCGCAATCGTTGACGCACTTCGTCACGGCAGGTAGCGATGGTCAGGCCGGAACTTCTCCGCCTCGCGTTCCGTAACGTCCTCCGACATCGTGCGCGGACTGCGCTGGTGGTCGGCGCGGTGGCATTCGGTGTCGCCGGACTGATCCTCGCCGGCGGATTCGTTCAAGACATTTTCATTCAGCTCGGAGAAGCATTGATCCGATCGCAAACAGGCCACCTACAGCTGGCCCGGAAGGGTTTCTTCGAGCACGGTACACGTTTCCCGGAGAAATACCTCATCCCAAAGCCTGATGAGGTCGCGGATCAGGCAGCCGCAACCGTCCGCGCTGAAGCGGTGATGGCTCGCCTCGCATTCTCGGGCCTGCTCAACAACGGCACCGCGGATCTTCCGGTGGTCGGCGAAGGGGTGGAACCAGACAAAGAAGCGCAGCTCGCAAGCTTCGTCACGATCGTGGCGGGACGCTCGCTGGCTGGAAAGGACCGATACACGGCGGTCATCGGGCAAGGCCTCGCCGAGTCGCTACGCCTTAGTGCCGGGGACCGCGCCGTTCTGCTAGCGTCCACGCCCGATGGGGCGCTCAACACGATCGACCTAGAGATCGTTGGCGTTTTCCAGAGTTTCTCGAAGGATTACGATGCGCGCGCCCTGCGCATTCCACTAGTTGCTGCACAGGAGCTCCTCGGCGTAAAGGGCGCAAACACCCTCGTAGTGCTTCTCGCCCGTACTCAAGACACCGAGCGCTCGGCAGCGTCGCTGCGGGCGGGATTCTCGCACCAAGACCTCGAGCTCAGGACGTGGCAGCAGCTGAACGACTTCTACGAGAGCACGGTGCAGCTGTACGACCGCCAGTTTCTCGTCCTGCAGGTGATTGTGCTCGCAATGGTCGTGCTCGGGGTCGCGAACGCAGTCAATATGGCGGTCTTCGAGCGAACCGGCGAGTTCGGGACGATGCGTGCAGTAGGTGATAATGGGCGACAGATCTTGGCGCTCGTCGTGACCGAGGGCGCAATCCTCGGGTTCTTCGGCTCAACGCTCGGTATCATCGTAGGAATCACGCTGGCGCTTGCCGTCTCCGCAGTAGGGATCCCGATGCCCCCGCCGCCAAACTCCAATCTCGGGTACACGGCCGCGATCCGGCTGGTGCCGACGGTGGTCGCGTCTGCGCTCCTGACGGGTTGGATAGCAACTGTGCTCGCCTCGATACCGCCCGCGTGGCGCGTGTCGCGGATTCCCATTGTCGACGCCCTCCGCCAGAACGTCTGATCCTTCGCGTCGTGCGATGACGACATTGCCCGAGGCGTATGTCGTGATGCAGAGACAGTTGATCCCGGTCGCCGACTCTGGCACTTTCGGCCGGTCTAACTCCCGTGCTGCAGATGCTAACTACACAACGACAACACAGCGATGGGAATCACACAGCGTTCTTTTGCGAGACGCGGTGGGGCCGACGATCATGCCGCTCCGCGACTACCCCCCGCGGGGATTCCGCCGACCCCGGCTAGCTCGAGGATCTCCGTCAGCGTCGCGCGCACGCTCGCAGAGCGTCGCGCGGCAGCAGACTTGATCAAAGCGCGCTACGCCTCGCGGGGCTATCGGGTATCGGCCTTGCCGCCACCTACGACGGCAGAGTTCACGTTGATCGCCGCGGAAGCGGGTGCGACGGTCGGCACGCTGACGTTGCGGTTCGATGGCCCGGCCGGCTTGAATGCCGACGAAAGCTACGGGGAACAGATCGATGCCGCCCGGGCCGCCGGCAAGCGAGTGTGCGAGCTCGGACGGTTCGCAGTCGCATCCGACACGCGGTCGACACCCGTGCTCGCCGCGCTGTTCGCGTGCGCCCACGCCGTCGTGCGCGAGCTGAGGGAAGCCACGGATGTATTCATCGAGGTGAATCCGCGGCACGCCGATTTCTATCGCAAGCTCTTCGGGTTCGCGGTCGCGGCAGGCGAGCGGATCTGTCCCCGGGTTCTCGCGCCGTCGGTGCTGTTGCGGCTCGACCTCGCCGCGTTCGAGGCGCGCTTGCAGGAGTACGCGACAGCGCTCTTGCCGCAGCGAGCGCTGGTCGCGTCGCTGGTGCTGAACTAGCCGCGGGGCCGCGCGGCCCCGGCCGATGCCAGCTCGGCCATGCATGCCCCAAGGCTTTCTTCCCAAGCCGGCATCGCGATGCCCCTTGCGGACCGCAATCTCGTGGTGTCGAGCCTGGAGTTCGCGGGGCGGCGCGCCGCAACCGGATACTCCGCTGCGCGAATTGCGTGAAGGATGGGCTTGAGGCCGGCCCGGCGCATGATCTCGCACGCGAAGCCATACCAGGTCGTCGATCCGGCCGCCGTCAGATGGAACAGGCCGTCAGGAGGCTCCGCCAGAAGCTGTCCGGTCACCGCGGCGATGTCGCGCGCCCAGGTAGGGGCTCCGTACTGATCGTCGACCACGCGCAGCTCGGGCCGCTCTGCTCCCAGTTTGAGCATCGTCAGGAGAAAGTTGCGCCCCCGGCTCGCGTAGACCCAGCTCGTTCGCAGGATCAGGTGCCGACACCCGCTCGCCTGAACTGCCCTCTCGCCCGCCAACTTACTGCGACCGTAGACGCTGAGGGGGTTGGGTATGTCGTCCTCGATATACGGCCCGGCCTTCGTGCCGTCGAAAACATAGTCGGTCGAGTAATGAACGAGGAGTGCATCGAGTCGACTCGCCTCCTCGGCAAGCACGCCGGGCGCAGTGGCATTGACCGCAAACGCGAGCTCAGGCTCGCTCTCGGCGCGATCGACCGCCGTGTACGCCGCGGCGTTGACGATCAAGTCGGGGCGTAGCTCGCGCACAAGCCGGCGGATCGACTCGGGATCACCCAGGTCAAGCCCCTGGTGATCGAAGGCCGCCAGGTCGCCGGCCCGCGCGAGGTGCGGTTCGAGCTCCCAGCCGACCTGACCGTTGCGGCCGGTGAGCAGGATCCTCAAGGGAAGCACTGGGCGTCGCGGAACCGTACGCCCACCTTGTCCTTGGCCGACAGCGCCGGCGGGCCGGCGAGCGGCCACGCGATCGCGAGGTCGGGATCGTCCCAGGCGATCGTCCGCTCGTGCTCCGGAGCGTAGTAGTCGGTCGTCTTGTAGAGGAACTCGGCTGCGTCCGAGACGACGAGAAACCCGTGTCCAAAGCCCGGGGGGACCCAGACCATGCGGTGATTCTCGGCCGAGAGCGTGACGCCGGTCCACCGCCCAAAGGTCGACGACGACCGGCGGAGGTCGACCGCCACGTCGTAGACCTCGCCGGCGATCACGCGAACCAGCTTCCCCTGCACCTGCTCGACCTGATAGTGGAGCCCGCGCAGGACGCCGCGGGACGAGCGCGAGTGGTTGTCCTGCACGAACGCGGCTGGAATCCCCGCCGCTGCAAACGCGCGGGCGTTCCAGCTCTCGAAGAAGAATCCCCGCGAGTCGCCGAACACCTTCGGCTCGATCAGCAGGACGTCCGGCAACGACGTGCGCGTGACGTTCACGTCGGCGTCTTCTCCCGCAGTACCTGGAGCAGGTACTGCCCGTACCCGCTCTTCGCGAGCGGTGTCGCGAGGCGTTCGAGCTCCGCGGCCGAGATGTAGCCCATGCGGAAGGCGATTTCCTCGACGCACGCGATCTTCAGCCCCTGGCGGCGCTCGATCGTCTCGATGAAGTGCGAGGCTTCGAGCAGCGAGCCGTGGGTGCCGGTATCGAGCCAGGCGTAGCCTCGGCTCATCACCACGACCTCGAGCTGGCCGCGCTCCAGATAGACGCGGTTGACGTCGGTGATCTCCAGCTCGCCGCGGGCCGAGGGCTTCAGCGAAGCGGCGATGTCCAGCACCTGGTTGTCGTAGAAGTACAGGCCCGTCACCGCGTAGCGCGACCGTGGCGCGGCCGGCTTCTCTTCGATGGTGATCGCCCGACCGGCTGCGTTGAACTCCACGACGCCATAACGCTCGGGGTCCGCGACGGGGTAGGCAAACACCGTCGCGCCCGCTGTCTGCTTCGTGGCCCTCTGCACGTCAGCGGACAGATCGTGCCCGTAGAAGATGTTGTCCCCGAGGATCAGGCAGGAAGCGTCGCGGCCGACGAAGGGGCGTCCGATGATGAACGCCTGCGCGAGCCCCTCCGGCCTGGGCTGGACGGCGTACGCGATCGAAATGCCCCAGCGCGAACCGTCGCCGAGCAGCTGCTCGAAGCGGGGGGTGTCCTGCGGCGTCGAGATGACGAGGATGTCGCGGATCCCCGCGAGCATCAGCGTGCTCAGCGGGTAATAGATCATCGGCTTGTCGTAGACCGGCAAGAGCTGCTTCGACACGACTTGAGTCGCCGGATAGAGCCGGGTCCCGGCACCCCCTGCAAGGATGATTCCCTTCATCGGTCAGCGGCTGCCATAGTTGGTCTCGATCCAGGTGCGGTACGCACCGCTCTGGACAGAAGCGATCCAGTCGGCATTTTCGAGGTACCAGCTCACCGTCTTGCGTAAGCCGGACTCCAGGCTCTCCTCCGCGCGCCAGCCGAGCTCGGCCTCGATCTTCGACGTGTTCATCGCGTAGCGCCGGTCGTGGCCGGGGCGATCCTTCACGAACGTTACCAGGTCATGGTACCTGCCAGAGGCGCGGGGCCGAAGGTCGGCAAGGATGGTACAGAGCGTCTCGACGACGTCGAGGTTCCTGCGCTCGGCGCTGCCGCCGATGTTGTACACCTCGCCCGGGCGGCCGCGCGCCAGCACCTGCCGGATCGCCGCGCAGTGGTCGCCGACGTACAGCCAGTCGCGCACGTTCCGGCCGTCGCCGTACACCGGGAGCGGTTTGCCCGCGAGCGCGTTGAGGATCATCAGCGGGATCAGTTTCTCCGGGAACTGCCGCGGACCGTAGTTGTTCGAGCAGTTGGTCGTGATTGCCGGCAAGCCATAGGTGTGGTGGTACGCACGGACGAGATGATCCGAGCGCGGCCTTCGACGCCGAGTAGGGACTGTTCGGGGCGTATGGGGTGGTCTCGCTGAACGCAGGGTCGTCGGGGCCGAGCGAGCCGTAGACCTCGTCGGTCGAGACGTGCAGGAAGCGGAACGCCTGTTTCCCCGCGCCGTCCAGGCCGTCCCAGTGGGCGCGCGCGGCTTCGAGCAGGTTGAAGGTGCCGACGACGTTCGTCTGGATGAAGTCGGCCGGGGCGTGGATCGAGCGATCGACGTGGCTCTCGGCGGCGAAGTGCACGACGGCGCGCGGCCGATGCTCGGCGAAGAGGCGGTCCACCGCGGCGCGGTCGCAGATGTCGGCGCGGACGAGGCGGTAGCGGGCGTCGCCGTCGAGCGTGGCGAGGTTCAGGGTATTGCCGGCGTAGGTCAGCTTGTCGACGTTGACGACCGGCTCGGCCGCGCCTTGCGCGAGCCAGTCCAGGATGAAGTTGGAGCCGATGAAGCCGGCGCCGCCGGTGACGAGGATCATTGGCGCAAGAATACCGCGGCGGCGGTGGCAAAACGCGTCCGGGAAACACCCGGAGGTGACTTTCCTCGCCGTGGACGGCTGCGGCGGCCACCGCGGCGTCCGCTACGCGTCATCGCCACCGGCGATCCGGAGGAATGTCTCTTTCGCGAGCTTTCGCCCGGTCCGGGAGGCGGCGAGCCGGGAAGCTTTGGCAGCGAGCTTCCGTGCAGCCCGGTTGAGGCCGCTCGCAGCCTCCTCCACCAGGCCTGGAAAGCGCCCCTCCAGGACCTCGGCAAGCAGCGCAGCCTGCTCGAGGTCCTTCTCGTCCTTCGCGGCGGACGTCTTTGCTCGAAGCTGAGAGACGACGAGCTTGTGAACGCAGTAGCGCTCCGGGCGAGGGACTTTGAGCGGGATGACGCGGTCGCGCGACAGCACGACCGAATCGAGTTGCTCAACGAGGAGGAACTTGAGGAAAGGGAGCGCAGTGGCGTGGGCCTTGAGCTCCGGCACTCGCACGCTCCGATACGTCGCGTCGCTCGAGGGCACGAGCAGATCGACCTTCAGTCTCGTCCCCCTGTGGAGGAAGGAGGTCGAGGGCCGGCGCGAGTCGAGCTCCGGCACCTCGACGAACGGGAGACCAGTCCGCTGCAGCACTTCGAGCAAGCCGCCGTCCGGGATCACGGCCAGTTCGATCCGCCCGTAGCGCGGGACATCGATGTCCTCGGTTGCATAGTTCCGACGCGGCTTCACGCCAAGGGCATTGAGGATCGCACCGTAGGCGTGCGTCCCGACGAGCATCGCGCCGGCGCGGAAGACGCCCGCGTTGTAAAGCGCTGCGAGCGTAATCGCAGTGCTGTTGTCGGCAGAGCAGTAGCCCTGGCGCCGGAGGGAGTTGGCGTCCTTCGCGAGCCCATTGGCGAGGGCGATGCGCGATTGGACCTCGTCCTTGCGCGCCAGTGCCTGCTCGTCGCCGACGAGGCCGAGGGAGTGCTCCTGCTCCTTGCCGTCGGGAGCGTAGGAACGCCAGTACCAGTAGCCGCGACCGTTCCGCTCCCGGACGACGATGGTCCCGGGCGAGTGCAGGAACACCTCGGCCTGGGCGCGTGCGCTGACCGCCAGATCGTCGAACAGGACCCGGAATGCCTGGGGATGGAACTCGAGCTCGTCGCGCTGAGGCATGGGCCTTCTTGCCCCGTAAAGTGCAACTTTACGGGGCAAGCGGGCCGAGGTCAACGACCCGGTCAAAAGTCCAGCCGAACCTCGGTATAGACCCGGTCGCGGTTGTTGTACCGCCCGAACAGCCCGTCGCTCGGCCCGGTGAAGATGTCGACGCCGAGGCCGATCTTGGTGTTCTTGAAGGCGCTCCAGTTGACGCGCGGCCGGATGAGGCCACCGCCTCCGCCGAAGGTCTGAATGTAAAGAATCTCCGGTTCAACGGTCGCGGTCACCTTCTTGGAAAGAAGGATGCTCGCACCGAAGGAGCCCGCGTCGAGCGCGACCGCGTCCGCCGAGCCGCCGAAGTACAGGCGCTGGAACCCCTGGAGGTTGAGCCTCCCGTCGCCGAACACCGTGAAGTCGGCGCTGACGACCCAGTCCAGCGTGTCGCGGCCGACGACGCCATTCGGGGCACTGAGGTCATTCGTCGCAAAGTTGCGCCCATCGGCGTAGACCGCCTCGGCGCGGAGCACGACCCCGCCGACGTCCTTGCTCACCGTGGTCCCTACCTGCCAGATGCGGTCGTAGCGCGGCGCGAAGTTGAACGGGATCTGCGGCGACGGCCCGAGGATCCGATAGAAAGTCGGCGAGTTGGAGAAACTGCGGTAGTAGAACGCCGCGAGATCCCAGCCGGCGACAAGCGTATTGGCGCGAATCCCGTAGGCCGAGTTGGACAGCGTCTTGGCGGGCGTCACGGGATTCTGAAACGCCGAGGCTACGGTCTGCGAGGTGGGCGAGGGCAGCGGCACGGGGTAGAAATCCGATCCCGGCTTGCCGATGTCGTCGAAGGTCTGGAACGGGATCCAGACGAGCTCGACGTGCGAGTCGCCCTTGAAGTACTCGGCGCGCGCCGCCCACTGCGGCTTGCGCATGATGTCGAAGCTCGGCAGCACGAACTCGCGCAAGTCGAGCGCCGACACGACGTCGGCGAAGAACAGCCCCACGACCTCGCCCCAGACGATCTGCTGGGCGCCGACGCGGAAATCGAGGCCGCCGGCGGAGAAGTCGAGATAGGTCTCGCGCCAGAACGCGCTCGTCCGCTGGTTCTTCTTCACTTCGTCCAGGTAGAAGTCCGACCAGTAATACACCGGGTCGATGTCGAACCGGCCGCCGATCTTCCACTTGACGTCCGCGCCCCCGCCCTGCGCCGAGAGCTGGAGGCGGTTCACTGCACGCGACCAGTGGCTGGGATCGGAGTAGGTGTAGGCGCCGAGGAAGTCGTAGAAGCCGCTCACCGAGAACGGCAGTTTTTCCTCGGCGGCAGGCGCAGCGCCCGGGGGCTTCAGACCGAACAGCTCGTCGCGCGAGCCGGGCGAGCCGGCGTCGGGCTTCTGCCCCTGGCCGAGCACGGCGGCAGGCGAGGCGGCGAGGATCGCCGCACAGAGCAGGCGCGTCGCGGCGAGGCGGACACGGTGCATCGCCGTCAGCCCTTCGCCTGCGCCGCGCGCTCAGCGCGGCGGCGGCGCTCG
Source organism: uncultured beta proteobacterium (assembly GCA_963789885.1). Taxonomy (GTDB): domain Bacteria; phylum Pseudomonadota; class Gammaproteobacteria; order Burkholderiales; family SG8-39; genus DATEDA01. The sequence goes on from CAWBNB010000041.1 coordinate 32,827, forward strand.
TCGACGACTAGCCATCGCGCGTCGGCACGCACGCCGAGCATCCGGATCCGCCCGTCCTCGATCCGGACCAGCCGGTCGGCTTGGGCCATGACCTTCTTGTCGTGGGTGGAGAAGATGAAGGTGGTCTTGGTCGTACGGTTGATGTCCTTCATCAGCGCGAGGATGCCTTCGCCCGTCTTGTGATCGAGGTTGGCGGTCGGCTCGTCGGCGAGCACGATCTTCGGCTTGGTCGCCAGCGCACGCGCGATCGCGACGCGCTGGCGCTGGCCGCCGCTCAGCTGGTTCGGCCGGTGGTGCGCGTATTTCGTCAGCTGCACGACCTTGAGGAATTGGGCGACCCGCTCGCGGCGCTCGCCCTTCGTGAGCTCGGGGAGCTGGAGCAGCGGGTACTCCACGTTCTCCTCGGCGGACAGCACCGGCAGCAGGTTGAAGGTCTGGAACACGAAGCCGATCGTGCGCGCGCGTAAGTCGGCCAGCTGGTCAGGCGTCTGCCCGCTCACGTCCTGACCGTCGATCAGGATGCGGCCGCTCGACGGCGTGTCGATGCAGCCGATCAGATTCAGCAATGTCGACTTGCCGCTGCCCGACGGTCCCGCGATCGCGAGAAAGACCCCCTCCTCGATGCTGAGCGTCACGTCCTTGAGCGCGTCGACGCGCTGCAGGCCGAGCATGTAGTCCTTCGAGACGTTTTCGACCTGCACCAGGCTCATCGTCGTTCCGCTCAGCGTTGATCGCGCTGACTATACTAGCGGCGGCCCCCCACGATCTCCGATTGCCATGGCGCATTGCTCTGTCCCCACTCGGCTGCTGCCGGCATTTCTTCTCCGGATGCTGGGCATTCTGGCTGGTTTCGCGTTGTTCCTCAACAGTTTAGCACAAGATACTGTTTCAAAAGAAGAAAAGCTTGCCGAGAGAGATCGTGGAGAAGGCCGATCAGATCCGCTTTCCGGCGGACGGTTTCCAGGTCGACGTCGCGATCGCCAACTCGAACGCCGGGCAGGTGACCGATACGCGCCAGTACCGGATCCTCTCGAAGGGCAACGAGAACACGATCGTGATGGTGACCGAGCCTGCCGCCGACCGCGGCCAGATCATGCTGATGAAGGGGCGGGACCTCTGGGTGTTT
>CAWBNB010000042.1:0-126562 GCA_963789885.1 uncultured beta proteobacterium
TCGGCTTAGCACCGCCCGCCTAGGGCTTCACTAGGCGCAGCTTGCCCTGCGCGTCCATACCACCCCTGAGGACGTCCTCGAAGCTCTCTTCGGACTCGAGCTCGCCCGACTCGTCGAAGATCTGGAGCGTGACTGGCGGGTTCAACCTCGCGTACGCCCTCGCAAACTGCAGCGCCCGCTGGCGCGTCTGAAAGAACAGCTCCGAGCGGGACCGAGGCGTCACCATCGTCCAGCCATGGGATTCCCTCGGCTTGACGAGGATCCTGCCCGGTGTCGCGGATGTCATGGCGTGGGTCGCGCTGTGAATCTGGAACAAGCGTACCGGTCCGTGCCGGCGCTGACGGTGAAAGATCGTCACATCGGACGAGCGGTGGCCCGACCATCGGCAGTAGCGAGGGAGATGGTGCAGTCGGCAGTGCTAGGCGGCGAAGCGCCGAAGGATGCGCTGGCAAGGATCGCAGCGCGCGCCGACCAGGAGCTTAAGCGCGCCCAGAAGGCACGCCGGGCTTTAGACAAGCCGGGGCATGGACGAGCGCCCCAGCGATCCTGCGTCAGTGGCTGGTCTTCTGACTTTCACCGCTTGAAGCGGTGCTCTCCGAATCCCGTCTCACGACGTAGGGGTTGTACTGACACCCGCGCCAGTTCGTGACGGCCGAGCACGGCCCTGCGTCGGCGATTGGGACAATCGTGCAACCCGAGAGCAACAGCAGCGGCAGCAGCAACACGTGGCGCATCGGAACTTCCCCCTCGATAGAGCAGCTAGCGTCAGCATACCCCCGGCGCGAAGCGCGCGCGCGGACCGGTGGTGCAGCGGTGCCACAAGGTGCCTGGACGGGATTCGATCGTGCCTCGCCTGCCGGCACGGCCGTGGGATACGCCCGCCCGGGCAGGGGGAACCCGGGGCCGACACGGCCCCCCGGGCTGCATCCCGGCGCACCAGCATCAGGGCACCGGCGCCGGGTTCGGGCAGGGGGCTCGGCGAGAGGTTACGCTGTAACAATTCCCGGGCATTCCGGGGCGGGAGGGTGAGCGTCGGACAGAAACTCGCGGGGGGCTGCGTCGTCGAACCCCAGATGGATGGTTCGAACTGAACGAGGAGGTTCACATGGTTGAGACCGTTCCGCATCCGGGCGATCTGATGGAAACGCCGGACATCCGCAAAGTCGGCGTCGGACGCCCGTTCGTATGGCTGAAGAAGGGCTTGAGGGATCTCGTGCGCGTGCCGGGCCCGAGCCTCGCGTACGGCGTCGCCTTCGCCGCCGTGGGCGCGCTGATCGTCGCGCTCGCCTGGGGCCGTGGGCACATCGCGCCGGCCCTGCTGACCGGGTTCCTGCTGGTGGCGCCGTTCCTGGCCGGCGTGCTCTACGACCTGTCGCGCCAGCTCGAAGGGGGCGGGCCGGTGAACAGCGTCGCCGCGCTCCATGCGTGGAAGCGGAACTCGGGGTCGATCTCGCTCTTCGGCCTGCTGCTCGCGCTGACGCTCATCATGTGGGAGCGCGTGTCGGCGGTCCTCTTCGCGCTCTTCTACGGCGGGCGCGTGCCGGACCTGCGCAACTTCGTCGGCGATGTGCTGCTATCGGGGCATTACGACGACCTGCTCGTTGCCTACTTCGGCGTCGGCGGCCTCATCGCCGTCGCCGTGTACGCGTTCAGCGTCGTATCGCTGCCGATGATGCTCGACCGCGACGTCGACGTCGCGACCGCGATCGTGACGAGCGTGCAGTGCGTCGCGCGCAATCCGGCCCCGATGCTGCTCTGGGCGGTGATCATCGTGGTGCTGATGGCGATCGGCTTCGCCACCTGGATGGTCGGCCTGGTGCTCGTCTTCCCGTGGCTGGGCCACGCGAGCTGGCACGCGTACAAGGACCTGGTGGAGTAGCGCTCCGATGGTGGAGCGCTCCGCGCGGACTCCCCGGGGGCGCCGATCGGCGCCCACGCCTAGGCGTTAGGCGGCTTCCCGCTCCAGCTCCGCCGTCACGACCTCGACGGCCTCGGCCGGCACCTCGACCGCCACTTCGACCGGCACCTTCGGCCCGTAGGACACGTTCGAGCGCTGGTAGATACGCCGGACGTGGTTGGGGCAATAGCTGTACTCCGGCTGCACGGGCTTCCCGCAGAACAGGAGGAACCCCTGTTCGTTCTTCTCGCCGCCGTGGAACTGGCACCCCCGGACGGGCATGTTGATGACCATGGCTTTTCCTTGAATGTCGTTTCGAACCTGGAACTGACGGCGTTTGGGGCGCCGAGTTCCCGAACCGGGGGGGTTTAGAGGGAACGCTCGAACCGGGCACAATAAGCCCCTGCCCGAGCCACGGACCCATCCATGCACGACGACACCAAGGCGGTGCACGCCGGCCGCCACCCCGAACGCTTCGAAGGTGCGGTCAATCCGCCGGTTTTCCATGCCTCGACGATCCTTTCGCTCACGCTCGAGGACTGGGACCGCAAAAGGGCTGCCCGCGCCCGCGACGTCCCCGGGACCTACTACGGCCGGCTCGGCACGCCGACGACCCACGCGCTCGAGGAGGCGCTTACGGCGCTCGAGGGCGGCTACCGCACGATGCTCGTGCCGTCGGGCCTCGCGGCGTGCACCACGGCGCTCCTCGCGTTCGTGGAGCAGGGCGCGCACGTCCTCGTTCCCGACTCGGTCTACGCGCCGACGCGCAACTTCGCGACGCGCTTCCTCAAGCGGTTCGGCGTCGAAACGACCTTCTACGACCCGCTCGCCGGGGCGGGGATCGCCGCGCTCGTCCGCGACGCGACGCGGGTGATCTTCCTCGAGTCGCCCGGCTCGCTCACCTTCGAGATCCAGGACGTGCCGGCGATCTGCAGAGTCGCGCGCGCGCGCGGGATCGTCACGATGATCGACAATACCTGGGCGACGCCCCTTTACTGCAAGCCGCTCGCACTCGGCGTCGACGTGTCGATCCAGGCGGCGACGAAGTACGTCGTCGGGCACTCGGACGCGATGCTCGGCGCGATCACCGTGAACGAGTCCGCATGGCCGAGGCTGCGGAGCACGCACTACGAGCTCGGTCACAGCGCCGGTCCCGACGACGTCTACCTCGCGCAGCGGGGCCTCCGGACGATGGCGGTGCGCCTCGCGCGCCACTGGGAGACCGGAGTTCGCCTCGCCGAGTGGATCGGCCGCCAACCCGAGGTGGAGCGCGTGCTTCACCCTGCGCTGCCGGGCGATCCCGGCCATGCGCTCTGGAAGCGCGACTTCACCGGCGCATCGGGCCTCTTCGGAATCGTGCTGAAGCCGGTCGGCGCGAAGGCCTTCGCGGCGCTCGTCGACGGACTCGAGCTCTTCGGGCTAGGCGCGTCGTGGGGCGGGTTCGAGAGCCTGATCATGCCGATCCATCCCGAAGAGGTGCGCTCGGCCACGAAATGGAGCGCGGCCGGCCCGTGCTTCCGCATCCACGCCGGGCTCGAGCATCCGGACGACCTGACCGCCGATCTCGCGGCGGGATTCGCGCGGCTGCGCGCCGCACTGTGAACTTGAACGAAGGAGGCTTGAAGAAAATGACCACCCGCACGCCCGCAATGCCCCAGCTCGACGCGCTCGGCCCGCTCGCTTCGCGCTATGTCGACGTCGACAAGCTGCCGTGGAAGCCGTCCCCGTTCCCTGGCGTCGACATCAAGGTGCTGATGGAAGATCCGGAGACCGGGCTCACGACGTCGCTCACCCGGTTCGCGCCCGGCGCCGTGCTGCCGATGCATGAGCACACCGCGCTCGAGCAGAGCTGGGTCATTCAGGGCCGGCTCGTCGACGAGGAGGGCGAGGTCACCGCCGGCAACTACGTCTGGCGGCCGGGCGGCAGCCGTCACATCGCGCGCGCGCCCGAAGGCTGCCTCGTGCTCGGGTTCTTCCTGAAGCCGAACAAGTTCCTCTGAGCGAGCCGCTCGCCCGCGAGCGCGAGCCGGAGGCACGCCGCGCCCTGCGCGGCCGCGGCGAGGCCGAACGCGATACCGAGCGCGGGGACCGCGCGCAGCGGCCACTCGAGCCCGATCGCTACCCCGAGCGCGACGATCAGTAGTCCGGCCGCGAGCGCCGTCGACGATTGCGCGTGCGGCCGCACGGCCGCGGCGACCGCCTGCGCCAGGCCGCCGAACGAGAGCGTCACCGACACCGCGGCGAGCAACAGCAGCGGGCCAACGAGCGGATCCACCAGCAGCAGGCCGCCGCAGACGGCGTACGCAGCCCCGACGGCGGCGAGCAGGCCGCGGGCCTGCGCGCCGTCCGCGACAAGCGCTACGCCGGCGTAGGCGATGCCAAGCGCGACGAGCGACCCGCCGAGCGCGGTGGCCGCCGATCCTGGCGCGAGGCCGACGCCGGCGGTGACGAGAAGGAACGCGACCGTGAAAAGCAGGATCGCCAGCGCCTTGTTGGTCCCGGCATGGATGGCGAGCGCCGCGCGCCTCGGACGCATCAATTGCGGCCGGAGCATCGCGGCACCGACTGCGGTGGATAGCAGGGTGATCCCATAACGGTTGCACGAACGCCTGCGCGTTCGCCCAGCCGTGGCGTCGCATGCGGCGTGCCTGGACCTCGTACTTCGGAAACCGCTGTCGCCCCAGCGAGTTCGTTTGCCGCTTCGCACGCGCCCAGTCGCAAGTTTTACCGGCATAGCCGTGCGGGTTGTAAGAATTGCTCGCCACGGACGCGCCTGGCCGCAGCGAACCCTCGGCTCCGGCTAGAATGGCCATTAACCGATTTCTCGGGATCTCCCAATGGCCAAACCGAAGATCGAAGGCTCGTTCGTCGCGCTCGTGACCCCGTTCAACAAGGACGGCTCGCTCGACTTCGGGGCGTTCCGCGCGCTGCTCGAGTTCCAGGCGGCCCACGGCACTCGCGCCGTGCTGTTCATGGGTTCGACCGGAGAGACGTCGCTCCTCTCGCCGGAAGAGAAGAAACAGTTGATCGTCGAGACGGCGAGGATGAAGAGCGGGAAGATGCTCTTCTTCTACGGCTGCACCGGGAACAACACCGAAGCCACGATCGCCAACGTCCGCTTCGCGCAGGCGAACGGCGCCGATGGCGCGATCCTCGCCGCGCCGGCGTACATCTGCGGCGCGGAAGCCGATATCGAGCAGTTCTTCCTCGAGGTCGCCGACTCGGTCGATCTGCCGTTGGGGATCTACAACAACCCGCCGCGCGTGAAGACCGACCTCCACTGGGACCACCTGCTGCGACTGTTCAGGCATCCGAACTACGTGGTGCACAAGGAGTCCACGACGCGGGTCGGGCAGGTCGCGCAGATCCTCGCCGCGCAACCCGAGGTGTCGGTGATGTGCTGCGACTCCCCGAACCTCGGGCTGGTCGTGCCGACGATGTCGCTCGGCGGCCACGGCACTGCGAACATGACCGGCAACATCGCACCGGCGGAGATGGCGACGATCTCCGCGCCGTGGCGGGGCTACGCGGAGGCCGAAGGGTTCAAGGAGACGTACCTGCGGCTGCTGCCGCTCCTGCACTACACGTACTCGGCGATCAACCCGGTCGCGGTGAAGTCGCTGATGAAGGCGGTCGGGCTGCCGGTCGGCGAGCTGCGGCGTCCGCTGCGCGGGCTCGAAGGCGAGGCGCTCGCGAAGGGCGTCCAGATCGTGAAGACGCTCGGGCTCGACCGGAAGTACGGGTTCAAGATCGGGCCGTCGCTCGCCGCGGCCGCGTAGCGCAAGAGAAAATCGCGATCGAGGAGGAGCCGTGCCGAAACGAACCCGAGTGTCCAGCCCCAACGTCGCGGAGCCCGCGCCGGGGATGTGGTCGAACGCAATCCGCGTCGGTGATGCCCTGCACGTGTCCGGCATGACCTCGCGCGCGAACGACGGCGTGACGATCGAGGGCGCGAACGAGTACGAGCAGGCGAAGGTGATCTTCGGGAAGATCCGGTACCTCGTCGAGGCCGCCGGCGGGACGATGGCCGACGTGGCGAAGGTGACGATCTACGTCACGAACATCAAGCACAACACCGAGGTCTGGCGCGCGCGGAAGGAAGCATTCACCGGCGACTTCCCGGCCTCGACACTCGTCGAGGTCAGCGCGCTCGCGAAGCCGGAGATCCTGGTCGAGATCGAGGCGATCGCCTACATCGGCTCGAGCCGCTAGACCGGGCGCGCGCTCTACCCGGCGAGCCGGATCCCCATGAACTGCTGCGACTGTTCGCCGAGAATTCTGCTGTTACGTCCCGTCTTGTTTTCAGTGGGTTGCGTGCGCTCGCGTGTCGCTGCGTCCATATGATTTCAGGGGGTACAGTGGCACGCGAGTGGCACGGGGCGGCGAAGACGCGCCCCGCGCTAACTGTCACGCTGGCTAGGCAGCCGCCGAGCGCACTGAGCTCTGGGAACAGACTTCGGCGCAGGGGACTATGAGTTGGAACCGTAGCTTAACTACTTGATCTCTGGCCCGCCCTCATTCGCCAAAGCGCGCCAAGACCCGCGGACGGATCTACGTTTTCTCTACGGCGCGTGAATGGCGGCTTCCCGCCCCTTCCTACCTATCGAGCGCTAGCGAAGCGGCCTTTCGCGAATTTCGCTGGACGGCCGAGGCTGTGTGAAAACTCCAAAAAAGGATGTCGCGACCGCTACTGCCGTGAAATCACCAGGCCACCGACTGAAACGCAGTGTCACGCCGAAATGTAAGCAGCCAGCGTTGGGTGGAGACACCGGCGACTAACATTAGGGCGTTGCCAGAATCAAATGCAGACCAATCTCCAGAAACAAACATAACGAGAAGTGGTAGTGCCACACACAAGAATGACACTGCGACCGTTATCGCAGATGTCATGCGATTCGTTGAACCAGACAAATTGCGCAACCCCAAGGAACTACAAGCGAGCGTGCCGACAATCTACGGTCGCTGTTTCTGATCTGGGGTGGGACGGCACGGCTGCTAGCCCGGAGACAGCGCGCTACTGTCGGAGCTCGACGGCCAGGCGCGCGCGGATCTGGACGCGCTCACCGATCGCGAGGCCGCCGCGTGCACGCTGCACCTCCTCCTCGATAGCGAAGTGTACCGCTCGTCCCTCGTCGACTTGGAGCCAGCGAAGCCACCCGGCGAACTCGTCAAAGAACCGGTGGTGCAGAAGGTGCCAGTTAAGGTCGCGAGCCCGCCGGTTCCAGTGAGGAGGCTCCCCGAAGGTCTGCGCGCACCCGGAGAACGGGCCCTCGCGTATCTCAGGGCCGACTTGCACGTCCTCTTCGCTGGAGCGCCGGGCACGGGGAAGACGACGCTCGCGCAATTTGTCGGATACGCCTGGGATCGTGGGCTTCACTTGCTTCCAACAGAGATGCCAGTCGATGAAGCCCCGCTGACGACGGTCGGTAATTCGGCGTGGTCGCCTTTCCACACCATCGGCGGCCTGATGCCGATGGCCGGAGGTGGTTTCGACAAACACACAGGCATCTTCATCGACCCGGCGAGCGCCATGAGTGATCCGTGGCGGCTGCGGAATGGAGCGGTGGTGCTTGACGAGATGAATCGTGCCGATCTCGACCGGTGCATCGGAGAGCTATATCCGCTGCTCAGCGGGAGCGTACTGCGCGTCGCCCCGGCGGGCCTGCCCGGGGTAAGCATGATCGAGGCGAGCCCGCGCTTCCGCGTTCTCGCCACGGTGAACGACGCCACTATCGACGACATCGTCTTCCCGATCAGCGAAGGCCTCTCACGGCGGTTCCAGCGCATCGATCTGAAGGGTGCCTCGAAAGATGACGTGTTCGAATTCCTCAACGTCGACCCCAGTGCGCCAGTAAGCGACAAAGCGGTTGCTACCGTGGAGGCCGTAAGGAGCTTCTTCGACGTGGTCCGCGAGAGCAATCTCCTTGCGAAATCGGAAGAGAATGACCGGCTGCCCTTCGGTGTCGCCTATTTCGCACTCCTTCGTTCGTGGCTCGTGGGTAGGCTTGACCTCCCGGCGGCTCTCCTCGACGCAACACCGCGGGAGCAGGCGCACGATCTGCTAGCGGGATCTCTGCGCACCCTGGGACGTTCTGCTCGATGGGAAGAGGCGCTCCGCCTGTTCGAGAGTCGGGTCTGAACGGCGACCCTATCGAGGCGTGGCCGCGGGAGATCCGCGATTACCTGCTCGGGAGGCTTGCTGCGGGTCAGCAGTCCATCTCGCTTGCCGTGCCGCAAACGCAGCGGCTTTCGCACGTCCCGATTCGTCGCTGGTGGATCTTCGAAGGGAAGCGGTACCCCAGCATCGAGGGTACGCTGTCATCGAGATGGGTCGAGGTCATCCGCGCGGCAAGGCTCCTCGAGCGAACGTTCAATCCACGATTGAAGCTCAGCGAGCGCCCCGATGGTGCGATCGACTGGGGGCACACCCTCGCTCGCGGGCCCGTTGGTCCACATGCCGAATACGTGTTGCGTTCGTCGGCGGTGGGGCTCGGAGAGGAGGAACATGCCGCACTCCGCGGGTGGATGCGATGGATCGCGGCGGAGTGGGCGCCATATGCCGCGCGGTTCGGACTCGCCTTGCCAGCTCCAGCGAGACAATCTTTCGAGGCGGTCGCTTCACAGGAGCGCGAAGCACACGTCACCGTCGAGCAACTCCGCCGGTGGGTCCATGTGGCTCGCCGGTCGCGCTGGCCGCTACTAAGGGATCTCGTGGCCGAGACGTTGCGGGCTGCGCTCGAGCCGGACGCGCTCGACCATATTCCGCTCCCAATCGATCGCCCGAGCCTGTTCGAGCTGCTTTGTCTGGTGCGCATCGCGAGACGGGTCGCGCCGCCGCCCGATGAGCTCCGCTGGCTAGATCTCGAGCTGACTGGAAACAAGCTCACTCTGGCGGGGACGACGTGCTGGTACCAGCAGGCGTTGGACCGTGAGGCCGTGCTGGGCACGCCCGACTTCGAAGGGCTCGCCGAGGTGGCGCCTGTGTTTGGGTTACGCGTGCCGCAGCGAATTGACCTAGCGTTCGACCTAGATCCGCCGCGGCACGGTATCAACGGAATCATCGTCGAGGCGAATGGTCCCAGGCAAGAAGCGCGTGATGACTGCGGCAGGCATCGAGGCCTCTCAGGCGCCCCTGATCGGCCATCATCAACTGACCGACGGATTGCTCGAAGCGGGGCTGCTCAGCTCCAACGCGCGGATTGTCATTGCCAGCGCAGAACCTGCCCGGGGCGGCGTGCCCTTGTTCAAGTACACCGACTTGCCAGCCTTCGCGGCCAAGTACCACCGCGGTGACCGAACCGCTGCTGTGGAAGCCCTGCTGCGCAGCGGGCCGACCGTGAAGTACGTGCCCAACAATGCGTATGCCGACGCAAAGCTCATTGTTGCCTGGTGGGCTGCAGCGCTATCGCACCGGCTTCCCTCCGGCATGGCCGTGTACGCTGTCTCGCCCGGTGCGTCTACCGCGACCGAGGTAGGGCGGAACGCTGGCCTGTTGGTGAAGTATCTGATGATCCCGATCGTGAGCCACATTCCCGGCATGAATCAAACGCCGGAGACTGCAGCCCGCCGGTACGTCCAGGCGTCGCAGTTCGGAACCGACGTCTCAGGGCAATTCTTCGCCTCGGCCAAAGGCAAGTTCACGGGCCCCATCGAGGCGCAGCGCCAGCCACACCTCCTCGATCGCGTCAGCCAAGAAGCAGCGTGGGAGGCTGTCGCCAAGGTCGCTGTTCTCGACTTCGCCTCCACAGCAGCTTCAGCGTGACTTCTGAGGCCGCGGGCGTCGTCCTGCTGATCCCAGCGACCCGTATCGGGAGGCGCTGGCGAACCGCCCAGGTCACCTGCGAGTCACGCGGACTTCTGAAAGGAAAAGTTCACAAATACCTTGACCGCGATGACGCGGCCACTTATCGCACTAATTAGTTCATAACAACGGACGCGATCCAAGGTCGCAAGGAGAAAACGCATGAAACGGTACGAATCGAAGCGGGTGGTCATCATCGGCGGCACGAGCGGGATGGGCCTCGCCACGGCGAAGATGCTCATTGACGGAGGCGCACGCGTCCTGGTGACGGGTCGCTCGCAGGCCGGCCTGGAATCGGCGCAGAAGACGCTTGGAAATGACGCCATCGTGCTCTCAAGCGACGCGAGGTCATTGACCGACATCGAGGGCCTCGCTTCGCGGGTGAAGGCCGAGTACGAGACCTTCGATCTGCTTTTCGTCAACGCCGGGTTCAGCATTCCAACGCCTCTCGCGAGCGTGACCGAGGACATCTACGACGAGATGTTCAACCTGAACGCCAAAGGACCGTTTTTCGCGGTTCAGAAGCTCTCGCCGCTGATCAACCGGGGAGGCTCTGTCGTCCTTACCACCTCGGTCGCCAACGTCAAGGGACTGCCCGGCCAAGCCACCTACGGAGCCGCCAAGGCTGCGCTGCGGTCATTCGCCCGTGTGCTCGCCGCCGAGCTGCTTCCGCAGGAGATTCGCGTCAACGCGGTGTCGCCCGGCCCGATCGACACGGGCATCCTCGAAAAGGTTTTTCCCACCGAGGAGATGCGGGCACACGTGAGAGGGCACACGCTCGGCATCATCCCGATGAAGCGCTTCGGGACCTCGGAAGAAATCGCCAAGGCCGTCCTCTTCCTCGCGTTCGACGCGACCTTCACGACCGGCCTTGAGCTTCCGGTCGATGGGGGTTGGTCGCAACTCTGACTGCTGCACAGGGCTCATGGGCTGAGGTGGCAGAAGGCGGGTGATCGCGGGGTATTGCGCGCTCGCGCGAGCCCGATGTGGCTGATGCCAATCGCAGATGCGCCAGGGGCCTGGCGCCTGCATCGATTCGTCGGTGGATATTTCTGTGGGGGTGTCGACCGTGCCAAAGCAAACAGTGTTGCAACGACTGAAATCGTGGGTTGGGTGGTTCGCGAAGCTCGAAGAACTGTTCGTCAGCGATCCGTACGACACGATCAAGCGCATGAGCGCGCTCGAGCTTGAGATTCATGCGCTCAAAGCCTGCATGCCTGAGCTGCATCCCAGGCGAACGCATCCCGACAATTTGATCTAGGGAGACTTCGCAGGCGGAGGGTCGCACAGGGCGAAGCTACCAGCCGGCCCAAGCAGCCTGACGCACAAGTGGCGGGCGGCTAACTTACGGACGAGCCCTACAAGACAACGCTTCTACGACGGGAAGTTTGGCCACGGCACGCTCAGCAGAACGACTTCCCGAATCTCATATCCGCTTAGCTATTCGAGCCGGCGTCTTGATCGGAGAGTGATGCCTGCAATCGCCGCACATCTCCCGCGCGTCTGTCTGCAGATCTGGTGAACCGACGGAGCCTGAAGTCACACGTCGCATTCACTGTCACGCGTCACCGCTTCACGAACCGATAGGCGAATCGATCGGTCCTCCCCTTGATCGAGGGATCGAATACCTTGACGGCGTGCGGATCGTCCTTGTTCGCGAGCATGGTGCTTTGTGCGTCCAGCACGAAGCCGGCCGCTTCCACCTCCGTGCGGACGGCGGCCGGATCGATCCGATGCAGGGACTGGGAGTCGCCGATCCCCGACCCCTGCGCGGCGGCGTGATCCACGATGACGTAGTACCCGCCGGGCTTCAGTCGCTCGTGCACGGCGCGATTGAAGTCGGCCGCCGTTGCGCCATTGGACTGGATCAACTTGGTGTGGAGGTCATGGTAGAAAAGGTGGACCCACAGCACATCAGCCGGCTGCATCGACTCCGGCATTGCGACGAGGTCGGCCGAGACGACTTCGACGTTCTGCCGACCCGGTTCTTCGGCCAGCGCCTGCATGCGGCCGACTTGATCGCTCTTCAGCGCGGAGATCTCGGCCGGTACGAAGCTGTAGACGCGTCCTTCAGTGCCCACGACCTCGGAGAAGACGCGGGTCCAATCGCCGTCCCCGGGGTACACGTCGATGACGGTCGAGCCGGCCTTGACGCCGGCGAAGTGGATCAGCTGGGATTGCTTCGATGAGTCGTACATTGGAATCTCCTTGAGTTTTTGACGTTGTTGACCGTGCGAACCGACGGCTGCGAGTGGCTCGCTATGCCAGTGCGGAGGCATCCGTGCGCGCAGCCCGCGCCAGCGCCTGCGTGTCGATGTACTCCTGAATGCGCCTCAATTTACCGCCGCGGAGCGTGATGTCGAAGACCCATTCGTCCTTGAACGGTTTGTTCGTGGCCTTGATCTTCCCCGTGGCCACACCGACGACCAGGACCCGCTCTTCCCGGGCCACGTATTCGGGCGGCTTTGGATAGGTCATCTCCACCTCGGCGGACGCCTTCCTGAGCACAGCCGCAGCCCCGCGTGCCCGCGGTGTTTGCCGGCCAGTGGCCAGTCCTCGCCCGGGATGATCCCTTCGATGTCATCGGCGACCAGCGCCATCACGCCCTGGTCGTCGCCCCGGCTGATCGCGGCGATGAAGTCCTTCACCGTCAGAACATTCTGCTCGGCACTCATCACCGAATCTCCTTCCTGAAGCGATCGGATTTTTCCGACCCGATTGCGTTGGTCACTTTCCTGCCGTGCAGGGCGGCATGCTCGTCAGTCGAACTTGACCAGATCCTTGAAGATCAAGCGGCCCCAGCTGTTGCCGCGGGCCTGAACCAACAAGCCCCCTTCCGTGAGGCTGCCCAGCTGCACTGGCGCGAAGCCGAGGTCTTGCGCGAGCGCACCGATTCTGGATGCGGCGGCCTCATCGTCGCTCGAGAGGAAGACGACTCTCCGGCCGCCCTGGACGGCGGGATCCTGAGCGAGAACCGCGGCGCCCAGGTGGTTGAAGCCCTTGACCAGAGCCCCCCCCGTGAAGGCCTGCGCAACCGCCTTGGAGGAAGGCTGACCCCCGAGCTGCTCCGGCGGAACGCCATACGCATTGGTCACGTCGACGATGGTCTTTCCGTGCCACGTGGACAGCGCCTTCGCGACTTCAGGGTGCGCTTCGAAACGCACCGCGAGGAAGATGATGTCCGCTTGGACCGCGTCGCCCAGGCTCTTGGGAATGACCTTGGGGCCGATCCCAGCCGCGACCGCTGCGAAGCTCTCCGGGGCGCGCGTCGTAGCGACGGACACCTCCATGCCATGGCGCGCAAACGCCTTGGCGAGCGCCTGGCCGATGTTGCCAAATCCAATGATTGCGTAGCTCATGATTTCTCCTTGAGTAGACGACGCGCGAAGGTCCAGATCTCGATGAGATCGCTCGACCGGGTGTCGCGAGTCAGAGTTGTGCCAGGCCGCCGTCGACCGCGAGTTCGCTCGCGGTCATGAAGCTGCTGTCAGACGACGCGAGGAAAGCGGCGGCCGCAGCGATTTCGGAGGGATCCGCCATGCGCTGGAGAGGTGTCATCGAGGCGTAGACCTTCTGGCCCTCCTCGCCGAGCGCGGCCTTCGCGAGTTCGGTCGCCGTCGCTCCGGGAGACAGGACGTTGACGCGCAGGCCGGTGCCCTTCAGGTCTTCGGCCCAGGTCTTCGCGAGGTTGCGCACCGCGGCCTTGCTTGCGCTGTACGCGGACATGCCCGGAGCGCCGGTGGTGCCCGCACTCGAGCCGGTGAGGATGATCGAGCCGCCCGAGCCCATGAGCGGAAGCGCCTTCTGTACCGTGAAGATGGTGCCCTTCACGTTGGTATCGAAAGTCTCGTCAAGGTGCTCGGCGGTGATCTTGCCAAGCGCCGCCTGGCTGCCGGCGCCGGCATTGGCGAACACGATGTCGAGCCTGCCGCGCTCGGCCTTCACCGCCGCGTAGAGCCGGTCGAGATCGTCCTCGTCGGAGACCGAGCCCTTGACCGCACGGGCGTTGGGGCCGAGTTGGGCTACGGCGGCGTCCAGTGCCTCCTGGCGGCGGGCGTAGATGAAGACGAAGGCGCCTTCATCGATGAAACGCTTCGCCGCGGCGAGGCCGATGCCGGTCGCGCCGCCGCTGATCACGGCGGTCTTTCCATTCAGTCGGGTCATTGCATCAATCCTTGGTTGTGTTGGCCAGGCAGCATCAACTGCTTGTGTCAGACAACTATGGAGCTCCGATAACCAGTTGACAAGTATGCACTTTTTGGTAAGTATCAGCCGATGACCAAGTCCTCTGAAATCTGCGATACCGGCTGCGGCCTCAACGCGACGCTGCGCATCATCTCGGGCAAGTGGAAGCCGCTGATCCTGTTCTTCCTGCGCGGCGGCCCCAAGCGCTATGGAGAGCTCAAACGCCTCACGGCGGGCGTCAAGTCGATGACGGGCTCTCTCGCCGATCGCCCGGTGGGCCTTTCGAGAACGCAGTTCGATTGCGCGCGTGAACGAGGAGCGGCGTACTGGCTCTACGTGGTCGAGCACGCGACGGACGCCGAACAGGCCCGAGTTCTTCGGATCCAGGACCCTGTCGCACACGCTCGAACGTTCACGTTCGACCGCGGGTGGATTGAGATCGCTCGAACGGAGCCGCCACTACAAACGAACAACTCGCCGCGCCGCCTCGAGTGACTCCCAGAAGCCGAGATGCCGTTGGTGCCCTCGGCGCGCGACATCCGACCGAGTTCTTGCAACCGAAGATGCCATGCTTCCTGATGTCCTCGGTGGACACGCCGGTCGCTGGCTTCATTACCTTGGCGACGGCGCCCTTTTCTTCTTTCCCACCCGCGATATCGCGTGCCTCACACGCGCATCACCAAAGTCCCAGTTTTTTCTCCAAGTACAAACGAGGAACCGGCGCGAGCGCGGAAAGCGCTCCAACCCCCCGGGGGGCCCGTCCAGTCTGTGCGGGTCGTCCGAAACCTCCACGATGAGGACGCTCACCCTGCTGAAAACCTGGTGCGAGCTCACGCCGGGGCCCGCTCCCCTCGCACGCTGTCGACCTAGCTGGCTTCGTTCGCTTTACCCTCGATTCCTGGACCTTCATTTTCCCGGGTGGCTGTCACTGAGGGGGCCAGCAGGATGCTTGAAACTTTTCGCCAGCAGGCTCCCGGCTTCCTTCAACGTTGGGAACGAGCGGCCAGTGCGCCAGGCCCCGTAAGCCATACGGGCGACCCCGCACCGGGTCCGCCATCGTAGAAGCGGCCTCCCGGCGGCCGAAGTACATCAGCCTCGCCAGGCCGCGCCCGCAGCCGGGGAGCGCTGCGTTGCCTGCCGCCTTGAGGATGTCAGCTTCGTCTTTTCCCCGCGCCGAGGTTGCGGGCGACCCAGCCGACGTTCGACCGGGAACTGAGCGCCCGCGCTGACTGCCACGCTGACTAGGCGGGCCGCCCGCGCGCGCCACGCTCTGGAAAAGACTTGGGCGGCAGGGGAATCTCAGAGCACTTGGGGCAGCTCGAGACCCCCGCGGCGGAGGAGCGATCAGAAGAACTCCAAGGACCTTCTCCTAGTCGCTTTTCGAACCTGCAAACGTTCAGGGACGCGTTCGTGCGCGAACGGGGAGCGCGTAACGTCAACGGTCGACAGTCCGGCTCGAGCGACTGGCCGTCCCGGTTTCCCTTGTCGAGGCACCCGACGCCGACTTTTTGCAGAACTGCCGAGTCTGCCAGCCGAGCTGAATCAAGGTGCTAGACCGCGGTTTACCACCGGTGCCACTGCCGCACGCCGGAGCACGGTCCGCGTGTCCACGCCGGCACTGCCCTAGCCCGTTCTACCGCATCGACCGGCGCCGTGGTGCTCTACCAATACATGTACAGGCCGCGAGCCTGGGCCGCGCCGAAACGGGTAGGCCCGTGTCGTGCTGACTGTCCTGTTGACTACGGGCGTCGGCGGTGCGGGCCGCCCTATGGAGATGGGCGCTGGACCAGGGGATTTAAAATCCCTGGGGCTCTTTTCGCCCGTCGGATTAATTAATATCCACGGGCATTTCGCCTGTCGGATCTATTCCACATCGTGCTTTTCAATCCCGATAGTGGGAGAGGCGCGGGTCTCTGCGGGCCCTACATCGGCGGGTCCGTCGAGACGCGCGCGCCACGGGCAACGCCCTCTCTTCATGACTACCAAGGGGGCATAGGAGGCTCTACCGCTGCAACTGCTGCGTACTGCTGCAGACCGCTGCGCAGCAGTAGACGGAAATAAGGAAAAGAAGGGCGGCGCTACTGCCGCACTTCCTTTTTCCTTTAAGGGTGCAGCAGTAGTAGCTGTGCGGCGGTTGCGGCGGTGCGGAGCGGCCCGCATGGTCCACTGCCGCATACCGCTGCAAGCGAGACGGGGTCTGCCGGAAGCCCTGCTCGAGGCACGCGGGCTACTGTCCCTGACCTGCGCAGGGCAACCTGCCGCCCGTGTTCTCGGGAGCTCTCGGGCGATCCCGGACAATACCTCGCGGGTCGCGGGCCGACCCCGCTGGGGCGCTGGCGGTGGCCAGAAAAATGAGCGCCGAAGCGCCCTGAATTTCGCTCCAGGTTGCCCTTGGATCTTACTGTACGGGGGCACCTCCGTCTTTGACCTGGTCCGCGATCGGGCGGCTCGTGTCGAGGTCCGGGCCCTTCGCCTGCTGCGGCTCGAGGTAGGTCTTGCGCCCGCCCCGCTTGAGATTCTCCGGAAGGTCGGCGTCCAGCACCTGCTCACGGTTGCGCAGGTCCACCAAGGCTGACGAGATGCGCCGGCCAGGGACGCCGACCTTATCGGCCTGCTTCAGCAGTTCTCGCTCGGTGAGGTAGGCGCCTTTCGCCCGCTCCTGGTGCAGGTAGCTGAGCACCTTCGCCGCGTCGGCGTGCGCGGTGGCGGTTGCCCGTTCCTGTGGTGTCGTCAAGGTGTCAGGCTCCCACCGGAACGCGAAGCCTTCCCGGACAATCCAGATGCTGTCGAACGCCGCCCTGGCGGCCGATAGCTTCGGGATGTGCAGCCGGTATAGGTTCCCCGCGTTTGCCGCGGACTGCAGCTTCGGCGGGATCATCGCCCCCTTGGCGTTGTTCTTACCCTGGGCTTCCTGGCTGGCCTGCCAGTAGTTCCAAACAAACCGGCTGTTGTCCCCGCCCGCAGCGCCGCCGCGGCCACTATGCGCATCAGAGATGCCCTCGCGCCCGACCACCTTGGAGACGTGGCTGGTCGCGCGCACGGCGCATTTGAGCTCTAAGGAGATGGTCGCCATCGCCGTCAGCGCAGCAGCTTCGCCGTCGTTCACGTAGCGCTCACCGGGTCCGAACATATTGAACGGGTCAATGTCGACCAGGGAGAGCCCTTCCTGGCGGTAACCGGTGTAGATCCGCTCGGCAAGGCCCGTCGAGTGAAGGTTGCCGTTGCGGTCCGCGATCGCCAGTCGCTCGTCGGTGCCCGTCAGCACCTTCAGGTGAAGATGCTCGGCTACAAGGTCGTAGTCCGCCCTGGCCAGGTCCAGCGCTTTGCACACCCAATAGATTCGGTGGTGGAAGAGGGCCGCGTCGTCCTCCTTGGTGAGTATTAGCACCGGCCCCTGCCTGACCTTGCACCCGTACAGATCGCGCCCCAGGATGATGTGCACCGCCTCGTATATGTGGCGCGTCGTCTTGCCAGCGCCGCCGATCGCGTTCTCGACGCCATGTGCCTGCGGGAGCAAGCGATCGACAACGAACAGAGGCGCCGGCGGCGCTGCATCGAAGATACGCCCGAGGCGGGTCTCGTTGGGGTCGAAAGGCGGCTTGGGCTGGTTGACCGGGTCGAACGCAGGTTTCTGCTGCTCCTGTTTCGCGCGCTCTTCCCGTTTGCGAGCGAGCTCGGCTTCATCCGCCGCTTTCGCCTTGGGGTCGGGCGTCGGAAGATCGTCCTCGGTCAGCCGATTGACCGCCTGGGCCCGCACTGTCGCCTCGAGCGTTGCCCCGGTGACGCGCTGGGCGTCCTGCTTCCGACCGCAGGACTTCCAGCGCTTGAGCACGTCGGCCCGTCCGCTGTCACGCCCCTGGAAGCTACGCCCTTCGGCCTCGCCCTGGCACCACCCATAGAAGACCTCGAAGCCCGCCATGCTGCCGCCGGTCATGTCGTGCGCGGCGAACAGGATCTTGAGCCAGGCCTCGTGCAGCGGCCCGCCTTCCGGCTCACCGCGCAGCGTCACCTTGTCGAGCATCTCGCGCAGCCGCTCGACGTCCTCCGGGCGCGCTTCGCGCGGTGCGGCCTGCGCCGGCAGTTCTGCAGGCACGGGGATAACGCTGGCGTCGAACGGCTCGCCCTGCTCGCGGAACGCGTGGAAGAGCGCCCGGTTCTCCGGGTTGATGCAGCACCAGAACCAGAACTGGTCCGGTGTGTACGACCGCTTGTCGAACTCGTGGCCTGCGCCAAACTTCTCGATGAGAGCACCGATCGCTGCCGCGTAGTGCGCGCGGTTGGTGATCGGCTGCTTGAGCTCGACGATGACGCGCCACTTGGGCTTGGCGATCGAGTGGCTGTAGGACGTGTACGCGAAGTAACTCAGTCCGCGCAGCGCCTGCTTGATGGTCTCAGGCGTCAAGCTGCCATCGTCCGAATCCAGATGCAGCGCGTAGGCCGCCTCGAAGTGATCCCCATCGCGGTACTTGTCCCGAAACTTCGCCAGGATGCCCCACTGCGCGGTGCTTTTGTCGCCCGTGTACAGCTTGTCGTGCAGCTTTCCACCAGGGCAGTGCGAGAGCACCAGACTGGCGATGCCGCCGAACGTGACGGCGGGAGCGTCTGCGTCTTTCGGATCCTCGCGTTCTATGGTGGCAGACAAGCCTTTTCCGCGGCTCAGCACGATGTGCTTCTGGACCGGCAGCTGAACGACGTTCGAGGACTGCTCGGGCTGCGGTGCAGGCGCTTTGGGTTTTGTCAGGCCGTTCTTTACGTCTTCCGCCGCTTTCCGCTGCGCGTTGAAGAGGGCAATAGCTTCTTGGTGGCTCACGACTGCGGCTCCCCGGTGCGCTCCAGGATTCGGCAAAGCGCGAGCACGATGTTCTCCTGGCGTAATTCCAGTTCGCGCGGGTCGCCGCCGAGCGCGATGTCGTAGGCCCAGCCGGTATAGAGCGTCATCTGCAAAACGCGCGTCCCGCTACGATAGGCGAACAGGTACACGTTTCGCTCGGCTGCGTACCCGCTCTGCCCCTTGTTCTCGCGCTGCACCTTGACGCCCATCCCGGGCGCGACCTGACGGATAGTTGTGCTGAGAGGCACGCCCGCCACCAGGTCGACGAGCGCTTTCGTCTCGATCGGGTACATCTCGCGCTTGATCGGCTCGATTAACTGGTGGTCCTGCTCCTCGGTCTCTGCGATCAGAGCGCGCAGAGCCTTGGGCCAGTTGAATTTTGTTGCTTCCATTTGAGTAACTCTTTCAATGCTTGGTTGAAATACCGCACCGGACCATCCGGCGCGGGGTGCTACTTCTCGAGGCTGTCCAGGAACGCTTCGACGACTTCCGGATCCGCGGCTTCGCGGCCCCCGTCGATCAACGTCACGACCTGGTACTCCCCAACTTCCTTCGCGATCGCGATCACCGGCACGCCGTCTTCTCGGTCGAATACGCGGCTGATGCGCGCGATCTGATGCTCGGCAACGTAGTCGCCGCACAGCAAGTACAGAAACACTTCACCATCTCACTTCCTCGCTCCGTGCTTCCCGGAAACTGCCGGGCCAGTTGCGCGTAACCCGACGCGTGGCGGTGGATCAACAAATCGCCAGGTAGGCTTCGCGAGCGGCGCACACGAAATCGGCGAGCTGGTCCGGTCTCAGATCGAGGACACGGACCACCTCGGCTATCGCCGCCACAGTCGGGTCATCGCGGCGCTGTGCCTTGGCGATCATTCGCGCGCTGACGCCTTGCCGTGTGCGGTGGGTCGCCTAGGCCACCGGCTCCGCGGCATGTGGACGCGGCGGCGGCTTCGGCCACCAGTCGCTCGACGGCGACACGAGGCACCCTGATCGTTCGACCGAACCGCAAGCATGCAAGGCGGCCCTCCTTCACCGTCTGGTAGGTCGCGGCACGGGAAATCCCGAGTAGGCGACCCGCTTCCGCGACGCTTACCGTGAGTGGCGGCGCGGGGCTGTTGGTCTGATCCATAGAGATCGCTCCTGAAAGAGTTATCGGCCGCGCACCGCGCGCGACCCTCACGTTGTTAGTCAAAGCTCGGATCACTATTTGGCTAAAACCAAGTCCAAAGGCAGTCCGAAACCAACTTTCTCTCCTGTCTCTAGCACTCTGACGAGAACTCGTCATTAGAAGATGTGCTGGATTGGGATTGATGGCTAAGAGCGTCCTAGCTACACTCCGACCGTGGACCTCCGCGCGAAGATAGAAACCAGCGTGACGACATTCCGCCCCGACCCGGCGCGCGGAGTCTCAATTCACGGGGGAATACTTCGTTTCACGCGTGGCCCAGCGTTCGAGGCGGATAACATGGCCGCTGCAGAGGCACTGCGCCTAGTCACGAGTGGCGCTCAAGCACGGGATTTCGTACGGGACTTCGGGCCGCTCGTCATTCTCGAGCCCGAGGACGGTGTCTACGCCCAGCCCTTAGCGAGCCTGAACGCCGCGGCGCGCGGGGTTCGCGCAGTTTGGAAGGCCTATCGCGCGGCCGATCGGAAGACGATTGCGTTATGGCGCGAGACGTACGCGGCCCACCTTAAAGCGGTGGCCGCGACCGGGGAGCGTGACACGCCGCTGCCGAGATTGACCGAGCATGACTTCCCCGTTGTCGTCGACACGCAGCCGGCTCCTGCTGAGGAACACGGCACCCCGTTCCCGGACGAGTCCGCTCTGCTCGCGCGCTCCGAGTTACAAGCCCGGCTCGGCAACGCAGCAGCGGCGTACGCGCGTTATGCCCGGATCAATGCCCGCGTGGCGGTAGAGGCCAGCACCATGGTCGTGCGGCCGCTTGATCTGATTTCGGCGGTATGGCTCGCGCTCGGTGAGCGAATAGCCGTCGGCGACGCTTCGATTGAATGCCGCAGTGCGCTTTGCCGCAACATCGTGCGTCGCGAGCTTGGCAAAGGCACCATGCAACGGGTGTACTGCGGGCGACGTGGACAAGCCTGTAAGCACGAAGCCGAGCGCGGACATGATCGATATCCGCGCCTTACGGCGCTGAAAGGCCGTGAACTTGTGAACGCCATCAAGGCGCTGCGCAGCCCGGAGATCCTGTGAAACCCTCCGAGCTTCCCTCATTGACTAATGCCGAAATGTGGGACGCACATGCGTACCGTGTGCTGCTCTTTATCAGCAGGCGACTCAAGCGCTTCAACAATTGGAGTCGCGCGAATCTCGCCGACGTGACGGCCGAGACTAGAGCAGCCATGCTGACGGCGACGTTCAAGGGCCAGTCCAGCCCGTGGACTTGGCTATGCGGGATTGCGAAGAACAAGATTGCCGACTTTATCGATCGAGACGTGCGGCTACGTAGCGGCGATGTGTGCGCCCTCGAGCATCAGGATGTCGGACTGTTCGGTGATCCGGCGGGGATCATGGAAGCGTTCGACTGGCGCCGGAAGGTCCCCAAGCTCGCGCTCCAAACGTACGGTGAGGACACCCTCGAGAATCGGGAAAAGCTGCGCGCCATGCATTCGCGGCAGCGACCGGACTACTGGCTAACGGAGCCTGTCGTGTTCGGCTTCGAGACGCGGAAGCCGGCGGGACAGTGGGACCGCGTGCACGCAACCGAATCGACATACCGTTGGCGCGATGACGCTGGAGGCGTGCACAAGGGCGGCCTACACGCTGAGACGGAATGGCGGGATCTCGATTGGCTCGAGGAGCTTACATCGCTGCCGGCCACGAAATATCACGTGCGAGACTTGGCTGATACAGGCGGCGACAGGGACGGAAACCTCGAGCGCGGACGCCACGCGCGAGCCGTCGATGTGATCGTGCCGGCGCGCAAGGAGACGGCCGCCGAGATTAGAGAGGCTGGCAACGCGCTGCGGAACGTCTGGGCGCAGGCTGCGACGCGTGCGACGGCTCGTGGTGGGGTAGCCAAGCGAAAGACCAAAATGAAAAGTGCCGTGCTCTAAGCGCGACGGCGGCGGTTGAAGGGACCGACCATGACGATAAATGACCAGTCGACGACCAAACGTGGGCGCCCGAAGCGCAACCCATTGCTTCCTGGCCAGCGTAGGATGCGAGACGGCATCCGCGAGCGCATGGGGTTCGACGGCAAGGTGACCTATCAAGTCAAGGTTGCTGGCACCGATCCGAAGACAGGCAAGCAGCGCGCGGTGTGGCGCACGTTTGAGCGAAAGGCTGACGCCGAAGCGCGGCGCGACAGGCTACGCGTTGACCGCGAAGAAGGACGCCTAGTCTTTCCCGCGAGCACCACTGTCGCCGAGTGGCTAACCTCCTATGTCGCGGCGAAGCAGACTGCGGCGACGACGCGCGAACGCTATGAAAACCTAGCCGCGCATGTCGTCGATGTTCTCGGGACCATCAAGCTGCAGGCGCTAACAGCGCGCGACGTGGAACGGTTCCGCGACGCGCTCGCACGTGAGCCATACAACTACGCCCCAGGCACGCGCCGAAGCGCGTTCGTGCTTCTGAAAGCCGCCCTAGCGCGCGCCGTGGCGCAAGGCGCCCTCAAGTTGAATCCCGCGGACGGTGTAGAGATACCCGGAGTGCCCGAGGGGGAGACAAAATCTGTGCTCGCGCCGGAAGACATTGGCAATCTCTTGCGCGTGCTCGCCGGCTCCGACTTTTGGTTGCCGACTGCTGTGCTCGCGTACACAGGATTGCGGCGCGGCGAGCTGTGCGCTCTGCGCTGGCGGTCGATCGACGTAGAGGCGGCGACGCTGCACGTTGGTGGCACAGTGCAGCGCACGAAGAAGAATGGGCTTGTGATTGAGGCGCCGAAGACAACGCGCAGCCGTCGCACGATCCCAATAGACGCGGGGTTAGTGACAGAGCTACGGCGCCATAAGGCCGAACAGGCGGCGATTGGGTTGCAGCTAGGACTTGCGCAAACCGAGGATTGGCTGCTATTCCCGATGGCGCCCGATCGACCGACCCACCCGCGGACGCCAAATGGGTTTGCTCAAGCTCTTGCGCGCCGGCTGGAGAAGACGCGTTTTGCTGGCGTGACACCGCATGATCTACGCCATGCTCACGGCTCCGCACTCCTGGCGGACGGCGAATCGCCAAAGCTTGTAGCGCAGCGCCTCGGGCATTCCGTGGTGGAGCTCTTGAAGACCTACGCCCACGTGTTGGACCGGCAGGCAGCCGCAGCGGCGGACAAATTCGCAGCCAAAGTGGCAGGAGGTGGTAACGGCGTTCCAGGTGCACCCGGCGCCGAGCAAGAATGTACAGTTAAGTTACTGAAAGAGGATAGATATTAATATTAACGACGCGCTAACTCTGGTCGGCCAATCTGATCCCCATGAACTGCCAGCGGTCTGGTCCGTAGAAGAAGTTGCGGTAGGTCCGGCGCATGTGCGACGCCGGCGTCGCGCACGAGCCGCCGCGCAGCACGTACTGGTTCACCATGAACTTGCCGTTGTACTCGCCGAGCGAGCCTTCGAGCGGGCGGTACCCGGGGTACGGCGAGTAGCCGCTCGAGGTCCACTGCCAGACGTCGCCGAAGAACTGCGGCGCGTCCAGAGCCGGAGCCGGGTGGAGGTGTCCGGATTCGCGGAAGTTGCCCGCGATCGGCGCGCCCGCAGCGGCCGTTTCCCACTCCGTCTCGGTCGGCAGGCGTTTCCCCGCCCAGCGTGCATAGGCGTCGGCTTCGTAGTAGCTCACGTGGCAAACCGGCTCGGCGGGGTCGACGCGCCGCATGCCGGCGAGCGTCATCTGCCACCACTCGCCATCGATCCGCTCCCAGTAGAGCGGCGCGGTCCAGCCGCGCTCCTTGACCGTTTTCCAGCCTTCCGACAGCCACAGGTCGGGCCGCGAGTAACCCTGGTCGTCCATGAACGCGAGGTACTCGCCGCTCGTCACCAGGCGGTCGGCGAGCCGGAACGGCTCGAGAAAGACGCGGTGGCGCGGGCGTTCGTTGTCGAATGCGAACTCGCGTCCGTCGTAGCCGATCAGCCGGATCCCGGCGTCGAAACCGATCCAGCCGAACGGGCGCGCCGTCGCCGGCGATCGTTCGGGTCGCGGCCGGTACGCGGGCTTCAGCGGGTTGAACGCGAAATTGAACTTGAGGTCGGTTAGGAGCAGCTCCTGGTGCTGCTGCTCGTGGTGCAGCCCGAGCTCGATTCGGCGCGCGACCTCGCCCCAGCTTTGCTCACCGACGGTGTCGATCACGTCGCCGATCACGCGGTCGACGTGCGCGCGGTAACGGTAGACCTCCTCGACCGTCGGCCGCGACAGCAGGCCGCGCGCGAGGCGCGAGAAGAACGGCCCGATCGTTTCGTAGTACGAGTTGAAGAGATACCCGTACTGCGGGTGGAAGGGCACGAATCCGCGCGCATAGGGCGCAGCGATGAAGTGCTCGAAAAACCAGGTGATGTGCGCAAGATGCCACTTGGGCGGACTGACGTCGGCCATCGCCTGCACGACGTAGTCTTCGGTGGCGAGCGGCGCGGCGAGCCGCTCGCTCTCGGCCCGCACCTCGCGGTAGCGCTGCCAGACGGCTTCGCGGTCCGGAACGGCAGAGGACTTCGGCTGTGCAACTGGGAGCATCACCGATCCTTCCTGTGAGTTCGCGCGCCGGGACACCGAGGCGCGCGCGAAGGGGTTCGTCGTGGGGGAAGGCTAAAGCTTACATGAGGCTCTCGCCGCCGGCCATCTCGGGGCGCGCGTGGTGCATGGGTGCGGGCGTTGCGCCCCGGTATGGCTCGACTTCCACGAGCACCGACAGCGCGCTCGGACCCTGGGTTAATCGCGACGTACCCACATCGCGTGAAAGAACATTCGGGTTGCCAGCAATTTCGAGGCCCGAGTCGTCCGGCGCGTACCACGCGCCGGTGGCGATGACGACCACGCCCTCGCGCACGCGCCCGTCGAGGGCCGCGCCTGCGAGGCATGCGCCGCGGTCGTTGAACAGCCGCACGACGTCGCCGGGCGCGATGCCGCGCGCCGCCGCGTCGCGCGGATGGATCGCGAGCCGCTCGCGCCCGGCAATTTTTGCCGCCTGGGCGACCGGCCCGGGATCCATCTGGCTGTGCAGTCGGTCCGGCGGCTGGATGGTCACGAGGTGAAGCGGGTAACGCGCGGCCGCGGGCGCGCCGAGCCACTCCGCGGGCGGCAGCCACGCGGGGTGCCCCGGGCAGTCGTCATATCCGAACGACGCGATCCGCTCCGAATAGAGCTCGATTTTCCCCGACGGCGTTTTCAGCGGATTGGCCTCCGGGTCGCCGCGGAACGACTCGAACAGGATGAACGGCCGCTCGGGCGGAGGCACCTCGAAGTGGCCCCGCTCCCAGAACTCGTTGAACCCGGGCGTTTCGATCCCGCGCGCGCTCGCCGCTTCGCGGACGCCGTCCCAGATCCAACGCAGCCACTGCATCTCGCTCCGGCCCTCGGCGAACGCGTCCTCGCGGCCGAGGCGCGCGCCGAGCTCGCGGAAGATGTCGAAGTCGTTGCGGCTCGCGGCGACCGGGGCGATCGCCTGGTGCATCGCGAACACGAACCGGTCGCGGGACGAGCCGCCGACGTCGTTCCGCTCCAGCGTCGTGGTCGCCGGCAGCACGATGTCGGCATGTCTTGCTGTCGCCGTCCACCAGCTCTCGTGGACGATCACGGTCTCCGGTTTCTCCCACGCCTTGCGCAACCGGTTCAGGTCCTGGTGGTGATGGAACGGATTTCCGCCCGCCCAGTACACGAGCCGCACATCCGGGTAGTAATCCGTCCGCCCGTTGAACTCGAACGGCTGGCGCGGCGCGAGCAGCATGTCGGCGATGCGTGCCACGGGGATCGCGCGCGCGGCCGGGTTGACCTTCATCGGCAGCTCGGGCGCGGGGAGGTCGATCCGCGGCGCGCCGACGCCGTTGATCGAGCCGTGCCCGAACGCGAAGCCGCCGCCCGGGAGCCCGATCTGGCCGAGCATCGCCGCGAGCGCGATCGCCATCCAGTACGGCTGCTCGCCGCGATGCGCGCGCTGCAGCGACCACGAGAGGGTGATCAGCGACCGCGTTCCGGCAAGCCGCCGCGCGAGCGCGCGGATTCGCCCGGCGGGGATCTCGCAGATCGCCGCGGCCCACTCGGCGCTCTTCGGCGCGCCGTCCGCCGCACCGAGCACGTAGTCGCGCAACCTCTCGAAGCCGACGCAGTAGCGCGCGAGAAACGCCTCGTCGTGCAGACCCTCGTCGAGCAGCGTGTGGGCGAGTCCGAGCATGAGCGCGGTGTCGGTATTCGGCCGGACCGGCCACCACTCGGCGCCGAGGAAGTCGGGCGCGTCCGCGCGCGTCGGGCTCGCCACGACGAACTCGATGCCCGCGCTTCGCGCCGCGCGCAACCACTTCTCCATCGAGTGCTCGCCCGTGCCGCCCGCGCTGATCTGCCCGTTCTTGAGCGCGAGCCCGCCGAACGCGACGACGAGCTGCGTGTTCGCAACGACGCTCGCCCAGTCGGTGACGCGGCCCGCGACCGGCTCGTGGGTGCCGATGACGTGCGGCAGCAGGAACTGCGCTGCGCCCCAGCTGTAGTTGCCGACCTGGTCGACGCAGCCGCCGCAGGCGAAGAGGAAGCGGCGGACGAGCGTTCGCGCGTGGTGCAGCCGGCCGGCGGAGGCCCAGCCGTACGAACCGCCGAAGATCCCGCCCGCGCCGTGCTCGTGCCGCACGCGCGCGAGCTCTTCCGCGACCAGGCGGAGAGCGGTGTCCCAGCCGATTTCGACGAACGCTTCGCGCCCGCGCAGCGCGCGGTCGCTGCGATCGCGGTCGCGCAGCCAGCTGGCGCGGACCGCCGGGCGCGCGACGCGAAGGTCCGAATGGACCATCGCCGGAATTGCCGCGAGCATCGGCGACGGCGCGGGATCGCGGGCGAACGGCTCGCACCGCACGACGCGGCCGTCTTCGACCACGGCGGTGAACGCGCCCCAGTGGGAGAGGGACGGGTAGCGGCCGATCGGCGTCACGGCCCGCCCTTTCGCGGTCGTGCCGGTGCGTCGAGCGCCACCGCATCGAGCCCCGGCCCGGTGAAGATGCGCTTGCGCACGTTCGCGATGTGCCGGCGCATCGCGGCGCGCGCGCGGTCCGGGTCGCCGTCGCGGATCGCTTCGAACACGGCGCGATGCTCCGCGGCGACCGAGCGTGTGCGCCCGACCGGCCGGCGCCAGTAGAGGCTGCGCGACAGGCTGATGCTGAACAGCACCTGATTTCGCACCGAGGCCATCGTCTCGACGAAGAAGGCGTTCCGGCTCGCCTCGGCGACCGCCATGTGGAAGGCGAAGTCGTTGTCGTCACCGGTGCCGCCGCCGGCAACCTCGTGGTCGAACGCGCGCAGCGCGGCGCGGATCCGGGCGACCGCCGCGGCGTCGCGGTCGCGGGCGGCGAGATACGCCGCCTCCGATTCGATGACGATCCGGAAGTCGTACCAGCGCGCGAGGTCGTCGATGCTGCCGAGCGGCGCGAACCGGATCTCGGGCGCGGACACCCGACGCCGGACGTAGCTGCCCGAGCCCTGGCGCGACTCGATCACGCCGCTCGCCCGCAGCCGTGCGAGCGCCTCCCGCACCACCGGGCGCGACGCCCGGAACCGGTCGGAGAGCGCGGCCTCCGTCGGCAGCTTAGAGCCGTGCGGGAGTACGCCCGACACGATCAGCTGGGAGATCTCCGCGTACAGGCGGTCGCTGAGCGGGCGGCGCTCGCGGACATCGCCGTGCGGTTTCGGATCGCGCGAGGTGGACGCCACGTCGGGGCTCGGGTGGTCGGCAATGTGTGACGCGGGGCGCGGGCCGCGTACAGCCCGCGTGCCGCGGGCACGCGCGGCGAGAGTACCTGCGTGCCTCCGGCCGCGCAACGCGGAGGAGGCGGTGGCCACGTGCTAGCGGACGAGGCGATCGACCGGAATGATCTCGCCGTGCTCGTCGAGCGCGACGCCGTGCTCGCGCGCCTCGTCGAGCACCTTCTTCGCCCAGGCCACCTTGCCCGAATCGCGTCCGCCGAGGACGGTCAGCAGCAGTCCCTCGACGCTGCCGATGTTGGCATAGTGCCGGTGCACACCCGGGGGAATCGAGATCACGTCATAGGGCTCGAGCTCGACCGCGGAATCGCCGGCCTCGCCCCAGGTGATCCGCCAGCGGCTGGTGAGGGGGATGAACACCTCGACCGTCTTGTGGTCGTGGGACGAGTTGCCGTTGCCCGGCGGCACGCGCGTATAGGAGAGCGTGAACTCCGCGTCGGCCTCGATCGCCGGCCGCACCGCGTCGGTCTCGACCACGCCGGCGCCGATCACCTGTGCCTGCTGCCGGTCGCGCCCCGGCAGGTACGCGTCGAGGAACGCGTTCGGCGCGAACGCGAGGTCGCGGAAGCGGGCGATCCGCCGCCGCATATCGTTCGGCTCCATCAGTGGTTGCCCCCTTGGCTTCGTGCTTTTCCAGTGCAGGCTGGCGCGGTGCATGGTAGGCAGCCGGAAAGTTGTCTGTCAAATTGCGCGTAGGCCGGAGAGACAGGCAACTTGTTTGACAACTTTGCGGGGCTTTGCTACATATCGCGACGCTACCCAAGGAGGAACCCGGCGATGCAGCGCTCGTCGATCGCGCGCCCGTGCGCGCGCCGGCGGCGCGGTCCGCCGCTCTGCATGTCCGGCACGCTCATCGAACGCTGAGAGGGGCATATGGCCAACGTCGCACCGGTGACCGACCTCGATGTGTCGGTTGAGGAGATGAGCCGGCACGTCGCGCGGTTCAAGGAGCAGAAGAGCACCGCCAAGGCCTTCATCGACACGCGCATCCCGGGACACGAGCGCGATATCTTCAGCATCATCGGCACCGCGGTCCTCGAGGACCCGGACGTGCGCCCGGCGATCCCGGCGCAGGACTTCCATCTGGCGATCGTGCGCTGCGAGCCCGGCAAGGGCGCGGCGCTCCACTCCCATCTCACGCAGGAAGTGTTCATGCCGCTCACCGGCAAGTGGGCGGTGATCTGGGGTCCCAAGGGCGAGCATGAGCTCGTCCTCGAACCCTACGACGTGATCTCGCTGCCGATACACGTGATGCGCGGCTTCCGGAACGTCGGCAGCGAGACCGGGCTGCTCCTCGCGCTCGTCGGCGGCCACGATCCCGGCAAGGTAGGCTGGCCCGAGGAAATGAAGCGCATGGCGCGCGCCGCAGGCCTCGAGCTCACCGAGGACGGCAACTTCCGCGAGCTGGTCGCAAGCCGCTAGCGCGGCGTCGGGCACCTTCCGCCGTCCATCAGGGACCGCAAGGCATGGAAACGCTCGCGTCACCGGCGCGCACCGCCCGTCTCACCGCGGCCGAGGCCGACGCTTATCGACGCGACGGCCAGGTGACACCCGCCTGGCGGCTGCCGCGCCCGCTGCTCGAGCGCATGCGCGGTTCGCTCGAGCGATTGGTTGCCGCGCGGCCCGAGGTCCGGCCGGACTTCATCGCGCTGCCGCATGTTCCCTGGGACGGCCCCGGCGGCCGGGAGATCGCGCGCGAGTTCTTCACGTACGCCACCGAGCCGGCGTTCCTCGACATCGTGGAACCGCTGATCGGCCCGGACATCATCCTGTGGGCCTCGACGGTCTTCTGCAAGCCGCCGGTCGAGGGCCTGGAGGTGCCTTGGCACCAGGACGGGCAGTATTGGCCGATCCGGCCGCGCGCGACGGTGACGATGTGGATCGCGCTCGACGACGCGACGGTCGAAAACGGCTGCATGCGCGTGATCCCGGGCAGCCATCGGGTTGGGGATTTCGGCCACGAGGTGAGCGACCGCGAGGACCTGGTGCTGAACAACGTGCTGAACGATCCGCGGCTCGATCTCTCCACCGCCCGCGACGTCGTGCTCGAGGCGGGGCAGTTCTCGCTGCACGACATCGAGATCGTGCACGGGTCGCAGCCGAACCGGTCGCAGAAGCGCCGCGCCGGCTTCGCGATCCGCTACATGCCGTCGACTTCGCATTACGATCGCACCCTCACCATGGGTGGCGGCTCGAATACCGCCCCGGTCGAGTTCCCGCGCCGGCCGATCTGGCTCGCGCGCGGCGTCGACCGCTGCGGCAAGAACGACTTCGTGATCGGACACACCCACTGGTAGCGCGGGCGGCCCGGAGACCGGTGCTCGCGCACCGCAACAAGGAGGATGCAATGGCAACGACCCCGACCGTCCAGGAAATGCTCAAGCGCACGGCGCGCTTCAAGGAGCTGAAGCCCCACAAGGCCGCTTTTCTCGATCACGTCTACGCGAAGAACGTGCGCGACATCTTCAACATCATCGGCCGCGGCGTGTCCGAGGACCTCGGCGGCCCGCAGCCCGAGATCACCGCCGTCGACGGGTTCAACGTCCAGATGGCAGGCTGCAAGCCGGGACACGGCAACGGCCTTCACGCCCACGTCACCGTCGAGACCTTCCTCGCCCTCTCGAGCCGCTGGGCGGTGCGCTGGGGGGACCGCGCGGAGAACGAGATCATCCTCGACCAGTTCGACCTCATCTCGGTACCGCCGGGCGTCATGCGCTGCTTCGAGAACATCGGCAAGGAGTACGGCTACCTGATGGCGATCCTCGGCGGCACCGATCCGGGGCGCCTCACCTGGCATCCGCAGCTCCTGCGCGACGCCAAGGAGAACGGCTGGGAGCTCGATGCGAAGGGCGACATCGTGAAAGAGGGGCGGACGGTCTAAGGCCGTCGCCAAAGCCGGCGGCGCCGACAAAGCCGGCGCCGCCAGGCGGCTCACAAAAAAGGAGGAAGGACATGCACACCAGAAGGCTTCTCGTCGCGCTCGGCGCGGCGCTCATCGCCGCCGGGCTCGCTGCGGGCCCGGCGCTCGCGCAGGACAAGAAGGTCCGCGTCGCGTTCGCGAACTACAACGACGAGCAGAGCTTCGGCTCGATCGTGCTCCGCGGCGTGCAGGCCGCGGCGAAGCAGCGGCCCGACATCGAGATGATCTACTACGACAACAAGAGCGACGCCGCGCGCTCGGTGGAGAACGCGCGCGCCGCGACCGTGGTGAAGCCCGACGTTTACATCAACTACAACGTCACCCCGGCGACCAACCCGCAGATCGGACGGGTGCTCAAGGACGCGGGCATCCCCGTCCTGTCGGTCCAGACCCGCGTGCCCGACACGCCGATCTTCGCCGTCGACAACGCACTTTCCGGCTATGAGGCGTGCCGCGGGCTGTCGCGCGACGCGAAGAAGCGCTGGGGCGCGAAGGCGCCGGTGATCTTCCTGCTGCCGTTCCCGGAGGGCGGGCCGCTCTTCCTCGAGCGCACCGACGCCTGCAGGAAGGCGATCGCCGAGGAGTTCCCGGGCGCGCCGATCCAGGAGCAGTCGACCAAGAACGACACCGGACACGCGCGCGCGGTGACCACCGACTTCCTCACCCGCAACCCCAACCAGAAGATCATCATCTGGGCGCACGTCGATTCGATGGCGATCGCCGCGCTCACCGCCGCGCGCAACTCGAACCGGGAGGCCGACGTGCTCCTGAGCGCGACCGGCGGCGAGGCTGCCGTCTTCCCGGAAATCCGCAAGGTGGACGGCGTCTACATCGGCACCTTCTCGTTCTTTCCGGAG
This sequence comes from uncultured beta proteobacterium, assembly GCA_963789885.1. GTDB lineage: Bacteria > Pseudomonadota > Gammaproteobacteria > Burkholderiales > SG8-39 > DATEDA01. Next base: position 31,393 of record CAWBNB010000042.1, read on the forward strand.
AATTGGGGCCAGGACATCCTGGACCTCGCGGTCAAGCTCGCGCGCAAGCAGGCCGTGCCGGACGTGACGCGGCCGGCGAAGCAGGTGTTCGTCACGCGGGAGAACATCGACCAGCTCTACGGCAAGTAACGAGCGGGCGATGGCCGGGCCCTGCCTCGCCGCTCGCGGCGTCGACAAGCGCTTCGGCGGCGTGCACGCCCTGAAGGGCGTCGATTTCGACCTCGAGCGCGCGGAGGTGCACGCGCTCGTGGGCGAGAACGGCGCGGGCAAGTCCACGCTCATCAAGATCCTGTCCGGGCTGGTCGCTCCGGACGCCGGGACCATCGCGATCGACGGCCAACCCGCGCGGATCGACTCGGTGAAGGCCGCGCAGACGCTCGGCATCCAGACGATCCACCAGGAGCTCGAGCTCGCGCTGCCGCTCTCGGTCGCCGAGAACGTGTTCATGGGCCGGCTGCCAGGGCGGCGGGGACGCGTCGATTTCGCGGCGCTGCACCGGCAGACCGCGGAGGCGCTCGCGAAGATCGGCGCGAGCATCGACCCGCGTACGCGCGTGCGCGACCTCTCGGTGAGCGACCGGCAGGTGGTCGAGATCGCTCGGACCGTGGTCCGCGAAGCGCGGATCGTGATCATGGACGAGCCCACCGCCGCGCTTCCGCCGCGCGAGGTGGAGCGGCTGTTCCAGGTGATCCGCGCCTTGAAGGCCGCCGGCGTAGCGGTGGTGTACGTCTCCCACAAACTGGACGAGGTCCTCGCCATCGCCGACCGGGTGACGGTCCTGCGGGACGGGGTGCGCGTCGCCTCGCTCGCGCGGAGCGAGGCAAGCCGACCGACTCTCGTCCGGCACATCCTCGGCCGCGAGCTGATGGAGTTTCACGTCGATAAGCAGGCGCCGCGCGCCGGCGCCGCCGTCGCGTGCCGCGGCCTCGCGTCCGAACCCGAGCTGGCCGATCTCTCGTTCGATTCCTACCGTGGCGAGGTGCTCGGCTTCTACGGGCTGCTCGGCGCGGGGCAGAGCGCGATCGGCGACGTCCTCGTGGGCGTGCGCGGCGGCAGCGCGGAATCGATCCGCATCAACGAGATTCCCGGGCTGCCGTCGGATCCGCACGACGCGGTGCGCCGCGGCATCGGCTACGTGCCGGCGGATCGCAAGGTGGCCGGGCTCGCCCTGCTGCTCTCGGTCAAGGAGAACCTGCTCCTCACCGACCTGGCGGCGGTCACGCGTTACGGCGTGATCGACCAGCGGCGCTCGCGCACGCGCGCCGAGGCCCTCGTCCAGCGCTTTCGCATCCGCTGCGGCTCGATCGAGCAGAAGGCGCGCCAGCTCTCCGGCGGCAACCAGCAGAAAGTCGCCCTCGCCAAGTGGATCGGGCGCAAGGTCGACGTGCTCGTGCTCGACGAGCCGACCCGCGGCGTCGACGTCGGCGCGAAGGTCGAGATCTACCGCGTCCTGCGCGAGCTGACAGAGGCGGGGAGCGCGTGCCTCATCGCCTCGTCGGACGCGGGCGAGATCGCAGCCGTCTGCGACCGCGCGATCGTGATGAAAGGGGGCCGGCCCGCAGCCGAGCTCTCTGGCGCGGCGCTGACCGCGGACGCGCTCACCGCGGCCGCGATCTGATTCCGGCGACGATGAACACCTCCACCCAAGCGATCGTGCGCCGGTTCGATCTCGGCAACCTCGGCCTCGCTGCATTCGTCGCGCTCCTGATCGTCAGCTTCTCGCTTGCTTCGCCGCACTTCCTCACGTTCGGCAACATCACCAACATGCTGCTCACGGTGTCGGTGATCGGCGTGATGGCGGCCGTGTCCACGCTGGTGATCGTCGGCCGCGAGCTCGACCTCTCGGTCGGTTCCGTGGCAGCGCTGGTCGGCGTAGTGGTGGCGATCCTCGTCGAATCGAAGGGCTGGGCCTGGCCGGCCGGGCTCGCGGCCGGCATCGCGGTGGGCGCCATGACCGGCGCGTTCAACGGCTTCATGGTCGCTTCGCTGAGAGTGAACTCGATCATCACGACCATCGGGACGCTCGCGCTCTTCCGCGGCATCGCGTTCATCGTCACCGACGGGCAGACCGCGATGGTGCAGAACGAGTCGATCCTCGCGTTCGGCTTCGGCCGGATCCTCGGCGTACCGTACTCGGTGTGGATCCTCGTCGCCGTGTTCGCGGCGGCGCACTTCCTCGCCGAGCGGACCGCGGTGGGGCGCTCGATTTTCGCTATCGGCGCGAGCCCGCGCGCGGCGCTCCTCTCCGGGCTCAACCTGAACCGCATGCGCTTCTGGATGTTCGTGGCGAGCGGCATCTCGGCCGCGCTCGCCGGCGTGCTGCTGATCGGCCAGTCGGGAGCCGCGGTGCCGAGCGGCGCCACCGGCTACGAGCTGCAGGTGATCACCGCCGTGCTGCTCGGGGGCACGAGCCTCGCGGGCGGGGAGGGCTCGGTGCTGCGCACCGCGCTCGGGGTGCTGGTGATCGGCATCCTGAACAACGGCATGGTGCTGCTCAACGTGCCGAGCTTCTACCAGATCGCCGCGAACGGCGTGCTGCTGCTTGTCGCGGTCGCGATCGACCAGCTGCGCATCCGCCGCGGCAGCTTCAACGAGGAGCGCTAGCAGGTAGCGCAAAGAGCAGGAGATACCCGATGAAACGCTCGACCGACCGCATCCTCACCACGCACGTGGGCAGCCTGCCGCGCCCCGACGACGTCTGCGCCATGCTGATCGCGAAGGAGAAGGGAGAGAAGGTAGACGCCGCCGCGTTCGACGCGCTCGTGTCGAAGGCGGTGCAGGCGGTCGTCCGGCGCCAGGTCGAGGCGGGCGTCGACATCGTGTGCGACGGCGAGATGGCGAAGCCGGGTTACGCCACGTACATCAAGGACCGCCTCACCGGCTTCTCCGGCGACAGCCCCCGCCGCCCGCCGGCGGATCTCGCCCTCTATCCCGCGTACCTGAAGAAGATCCACGCGGCCGGCGAGACGCCATCGATCATCCGCCAGCGCTGCACCGGGCCGGTCGCGGTCCGCGACCGCAAGCCGCTCGCCGATGACCTCGCCCGTCTGGACGCGGCGCTCAAGTCGGCCAAGCCGGCCGCCGGCGGCTTCATGACCGCCGCCTCGCCCGGCGTCATCGCGAACTTCCAGCCGAACGAGTTCTACCCGAGCCACGAGAAATATCTCGAGGCGCTCGCCGAGGCGATGCGGGAGGAATACGAGGCGATCACGCGCGCCGGCCACGTGCTGCAGGTGGACTGCCCGGATCTGGCGATGGGGCGGCACATCATGTTCGCGCAGGAGTCGGACGAGGGCTTCCTCAAGTACGCCGCGCAGAACGTCGAGGCGCTCAACCACGCGCTCGCCAACGTGCCCGCCGAGCAGGTGCGCATGCATCTGTGCTGGGGGAACTACGAGGGCCCGCACGTGTGCGATATCCCGCTGCGCAAGATCATCGGCACGGTGCTCAAGGCGAAGCCGCAGGGGATCTCGTTCGAGGCCTCCAATCCCCGCCACGGACACGAATGGTCGGTGTTCAAGGAGACGCGCATTCCGGAGGACAAGATCCTGCTGCCGGGCGTGATCGACTCGGTCTCGAATTTCGTCGAGCACCCCGAGTACGTCGCCGAGCGCATCGGCCGCTTCGCCGATATCGTCGGTCGCGAGCGCGTGATCGCGAGCAGCGACTGCGGCTTCGGCACCTTTGCCGGCTTCGGGAAGGTCGATTCCGACATCACCTACGCCAAGCTAAAGACGCTGGCCGAAGGGGCGGCGATCGCGAGCCGGCGGCTCTGGGGCTGATCGCTGGCCTAGAATAGCGGACCGCCACGCCATCTCAGCAGCGCATCCGTCGCATGAGCACCCGCCGCAAAGGCAAGGTCGTCTCGCTATCGGGCGATCCGGTCGAGCACTACCGGGAAGGGCCGCGGTCGTTCCTGCCGCCGCCGCCCGAGCTCGGCACCGAAGCGATCGTCCGCCACATCGAGCGGCATCTCGGGCCGGTCGAGTCGGTGTTCCACGAGCTCGTCTCGGACGCCGTACACCTCGACGTGCACTGGGTGAAGCCGACTGGGGCACGCCCGTTCCACCTGCTGGTGACCTCGGGCATGAGCGACCGGCCGATGAGGGTGCCGGCAGAGGTCGATGCGCCGCGCCACATCGAGCTCGTCGTGACCCTGCCCGAGCGCTGGGCGATCGGCGACGAGGCGTTCCGGAACGAGAACTGGTACTGGCCGGTCCGCGAGCTGAAGACGCTCGCGCGCTTCCCGCACAAGTACGACACCTGGCTCGGCGAGGGGCACACGGCGGCGAACGACGATCCGCCGCAGCCGTTCGCGCCGAGCACGCGGCTCTGCGGCGCGATCCTCCTCCGGCCGCAGCACGTTCCCGAGGCGTTCCACGATCTCCGGCTCGACGACGGCCGGGTCATCCGCTTCCTCGCGGTCGTCCCGGTCCACGACGAGGAAATGGCGCTCAAGACGCGGTCGGGCACCGAGGCGCTGCTCGATCGCTTCCGCAAGGCCGGCGTTACCGACGTGATCGAGCCGACGCGGCCGAGCGTCGCGCGCTGATGCATCTGGGCTTGAGCTGCCGGCGGCGCGACGACCGGCGTTGGCAACTTCAACTACGAGGTCGGCTACCCGCCGGGGCTGCCGGCGACGCTTCAGAACACCGGCATGCTGTCGCAGTACGGACAGTTCATTGGCGGGATGCACTCGAACGTCGCCGACTCGCTGTTCTTTCTGTGGGGCGGGCCGAACGATGTCTTCCTCGGCGCCGCCACCGGCGGCGACGCGGGGCTGCGGCGGCGGCTGCTCAGGCGGTCGGGAACCTCGACAGTCTCGTCCGCGGACTCGCCATCAATCCCGGCGCGCAGCACTTCGTCGTCCTGAACATGCCGGACCTCGGCAGCACGCCGGGCGGTAAGGCGTCGGGCAACGCGGCGGGCCTCACATTGCTGACGCAGCAGTTCAACTTCGGGCTCGCGGACGCGATGAACCACGCCGCGGCGGACCTGCACGTCGACATCACCGTCTTCGACACGTTCGCACTGCTTGCCAACGTCACTGCGAACCCAATGTCGTACGGCCTCTCGAACGTGACCAGCCCCTGCCTCGCGAGCCTGGCCTCGATTTCCGCGCGTTGTCCGGGCTATCTGTACTTCGACGAGGTCCACCCCACCACCTTCACCCACGCGATCCTCGCCAACGCGGTCGACGCGCAGCTGGTACCGGAGCCCGGCACGTGGGCGATGCTCGCGGCGGGCCTGCTCGTGGTGGCGTTCGCCGTGCGTCGCCGGTTCGTCTGACCCGGCCCGAGGCCGGCTGATTTCCCGCGCGCCCGCGCGTCCCGCGGGGGCGTTCGTTTTGGAGGGCAAGGGAATGCGTGGACGTGTGGTGTGGGTGGCGATCGCGCTCTTCTTCGCGGCCGCCACCGACGCGCAGACCTATCCGCAGAAGCCGGTGCGGGTCATCGTGCCGTACCCGCCCGGCGGGACCGTCGACCTCGTCGCGCGCCATCTCGGACAGCAGCTCGGAAGCCAGGTCGGACAGCAGATCGTCGTCGAGAACCGCGCCGGCGCGAACGGCACCATCGGCAGCGATTTCGTCTCGAAGGCGGCGCCCGACGGCTACACGCTGCTCGTGCAGGCGTCGATCTTCGTCATCAATCCGCTGTTCCTGAAGAACGTGCCGTACGACGTGCAGCGCGATTTCGCGCCGATCTCGAACATCGGTTCGGTGCCGTTGCTCGTCACCGCCCACCCGAGCGTACCGGCGGGGAACTTGCGCGAATTCCTAACCCTGGTCCGGGCACACCCCGACAAGTACACGTTCGCGACGACCGGGCTCGGCTCGGCGGGCCACCTGACCGAAGAGGTGATCCGGCGCGACGCCGGGCTGTCGATCCTGATCGTGCCCTACAAGGGCACCGGCCCCGCGATCACCGACCTCGTCGGCGGGCAGGTGAGCGCGCTCGCCGATCCGCTGCCCTCGTCGTACCCGCACGTGAAGGGCGGGCGCCTCAAGGCGCTCGCTGTCACCAGCCGCGAGCGCATCGCGTTCCTGCCCGACGTCCCGACCATGGACGAGTCCGGCTTTCCCGGCTTCGAGATGGTGTCGTGGTACGGGCTCTGGGGCCCGCCGGCACTGCCGCGCGAGATCGTCGACCGGCTCGCCACCGAGGTGTCGAAGGCGGTGAGCTCACCCGAGCTGCAGGAGAAGCTCGCTGCGCAGGGCTTCCTGCCGAAGGGCTCGACCGCGCCGGAGTTCGCCGCCTACGTGCGGGACGAGGTCGCGAAGTACGCGAAGATCGTGAAGGACGCGAACATCAAGGTGGACTGAGCGCGCCTTGATCAGACGTCCAGCGTCACGACCACCGGCGAGTGGTCGGACGCGTTCGGGTACTTCCGGTACAGCGGCTGCCCGTCGAGCGCATTACGCACGACGCGCGCGCCGGAGACCCACTGGCGGCCCTGGTTGCGCGAGTAGAGGACGTGATCGATCCACTCCTCGTGGTAGACGTCGTTGAAGATCGGGTCCTTGAAGCGCGACGTCGCGAGCGTCTCGAAGTTCATGTTCCGTTTCGCGGTGTTGCTCAGGCCGTCGTAGAGCGTGTTGCCGAGCACGACGTCCGGGGACCACGAGTCGCCCATCAGCATCTCGATGCCGCTGCCGAAGAGCAGCTTCTCGGAGGCGTCGAGGCCCGGCCCGTCGTTGATGTCGCCGCACACGATGAGCGGGACGCCCGCGGTCGCCGGCTCCCTGAGGTAGGGCTCGATGAACTCCAGGCGAATGCGCAGCGCCTGGGCGAGGATCTTGCGGCGGTTGCCGCCCGACACCGACCACCACTTGCTCCACTCGTAGGCGTCGAAGATCGCCTTGCTCTTGAGGTGCAGTCCGAGAATGCGCAGCCGCTTCCCGCCGGCGAGCGCGACGTCGACGTTGACCGGCAGGCGCTCGAACCGGTAGTGCTCGTCGACGCCGTCGGCGTCGGTGTCCCAGAGGAATTCGCCGAACGCCGGATTGGCGGCGCTGTCGATCGTGCGCGTGGCGGCCGCGTCGAACTTGCCGGTGCCGGTGTTGATCGCCGCGCCGATGCACTGCGCCGAGCCGGAGGTCGGCTGCAGGAAGGTGCGCCACTCCGGGCCGACGTCGGTGCGGAAGAAGAGATCGAGCTCCTCGTTCCGGTTCGGGCCCTCGACCACCACCACGATGTCCGGCTCGAGCTCGCGGATCACCGCCGAGACGTCGTTACGGCGCTTGCGCACGGTGACGCTGCCCGTCCCGTGCGCGGGCTTCTCGCCGTCGGGGCGGAACGCGGCCGGCCCGTTCCCGGAGGCGAAGAGGTCGTTCAGCCATTCCATGTTCCACAGCAGAAAGTCTGAGCTGCACGGCGCGGCCCGGTCGTCAATTCATGCCGGAAGCATAGAGCGCGGCGCGCCGCGCGGCTTTAGACCCTTCGGCCGAGTCCGGCCGGCGGAAGCGGGCGGAATGCTCAGGCAGCGCCCGAGCGGGCGAGGTGGTGGGCGATCGCGGCGTTCACCGCGGCCGGGTGGGTGACCGGCGACATGTGGCCCGCACCCTCGATCTCGACGAGGGACGCCTGCCGAAGCTGGTCGCGGAGAAGCTCCACGACCGTGCGCGCGGCGAGCGTCGTGGCGGTCCCGCGGACAAGCAGCGTCGGGATGCCCGCCGCCGCGATGCTCTCGTAGAGGTCGGTGGCCGCGAACACCATCCGCCACTCCTGCGCGATCTTCGGCATGGTCTGCGTGATCCGCGCGCGCGCGTCCGGCGGCATCGCGCGCCAGGCGTCGAGGCCGATCCAGTACCCGAGAAAGTGGTCGGCGCACGCCGCGAGGTCGGCGGCGCCGACGAGCGCGATGTGCCGCGTCGCGACCGACTCGATCTCGTGCCAGGCCGCGCGCTCGCCGAGAAGACGCAGGAGGTGAAAGGCGGTCGGCTCGATCAGGACGAGGCTCGCGACGCGCTCCGGCCGCAGGCTCGCCGCGCGCAGGGCAAGCGCGCCGCCGTAGGAGTGGCCGACCAGGTGGACGTCCTCGCCCACCAGGTCGGCGAGCGCGTCGATGAGCTCGACCTCGTCGTCGAACGCGAGCGATTCGGGCACCGGCGGCAGCGGGGTGGCGCCGTACCCGTGCAGGTCCGGCGCGAGCACGCGGAACCGCGGCGACAGATCGAGCACCGCGGCGCGCCACTGGCCGCGCGAGCTCGCGCTGCCGTGGACGAGGATGACCGGCGGCCCCGTCCCCTCGTCGGTGTAGGCAAGGGCCGTGTGACGCGTCAGCAGGGTCGGCATGTTCCTCGTTACGGACCCGGCGCGCGCCGGCGGGTGCGCGCTAGCGCTTCTTCTTCGCGGCGCGTTTCTTCGCCGCCTTGCGCTCGTCCTTCGTCCGGTGGGCGAGGTCGGCGCGGTGTGCGCGCTCGTAGGTCTGGATGTCCTTGAAGCGGCCCTTGGCGTCGCGCACTGCGTAGAGCTTCTTCCCGGCGACGCTGCGATGCGTGGTCCTGCGGGCTTTCTTTCTGGCGGCCATGGATCGGTTCCCCCTTGTCGGCGCTGCCGTCTCCTGCCTGGTTGACCCGCGCGCGCAGCCGGCAACGGTGCCGCGTCGCGCTGGAATCCGTCTAGGATGCGAACTCGGCGCGGAGCAGCTTCGCGCCCTCGACCATCGCGCGCATCTTGCCGAAGGCCACCTCCCGCGGCAAGTACTTCATCCCGCAATCGGGCGCGAGGATCACGTCCTCCCTGCGCACGAAGGGCAGCGCGCGGCGGATGCGCGCGGCCACCGTCTCGGGCGTCTCCACGTTCGGGTCCTCGAGGTTGATGCACCCGACCATGATCTTCTTGCCCTCGAGCTTTGCGAGCACCGCGCAGTCGAGGTTCGACTGCGCGGTCTCGATCGAGACCTGGCGGCATGTGCAGCCCGCGAGCTCCGGCAGGAAGGAGTAGCCCGACGGGCGCTCGTGGATGATCGCGGCGTAGCCGAAGCAGATGTGGACGGCGGTGGTGCCGGTGATCCCGTCGAGCGCGCGGTTGAGCGCCTTCAGGCCGTACTCGCGCGCCTTCTCCGGCCGCGCCTGCATGTACGGCTCGTCGATCTGCACGATGTCGGCGCCGGCCGCGAAGAGGTCGCGGATCTCCTCGTTCACCGCCGCGGCGTAGTCCATCGCGGCGCCCTCGGCGCTCGGGTAGAAGTCGTTCTGCGCCTGCTGCGACATCGTGAACGGGCCGGGCACGGTGATCTTCACCTTGCGCGTCGTGTGGCGCTTGAGGAACTTCAGGTCCTCGACCTCGACCGGGTGCCGGCGCCGGATCTTCCCGACCACGCGCGGCACCGGGTTCGGGTGGCCGGACCGGTCGAGCGCGGTGCCCGGATTGTCGATGTCGACGCCCTCGAGCGCGGTCGCGAAGCGGTTGGAGTAGCTCTCGCGCCGGATCTCGCCGTCGGTGACGATGTCGATCCCGGCTTCCTCCTGCGCCTTGATCGCCATGATCGTCGCGTCGTCCTGCGCCTCGGCGAGGAACGGCTCCGCGACGCGCCAGAGCTCCTTCGCCCGCACCCGCGGCGGGAACCGGCCGGCGAGCTTCTTCCGGTCGATCAGCCATTCCGGCTGGGGGTAGCTGCCGACGAGCGTCGTGGGAAAGAGCACTTCGCGCGTCACGGCTCGAGGCCCTGGAAGAGCTTTTCGCGCCCGACCTTGATGCCGAACTCGCCGTCGTACATGAAGACATCGGCGGTGGCGAAGGTGTCGCCGTAGGTCTCGGGGATGAACGAGCCGGTGCCGATCGCATCGACCGGCGCACGCGCGTTGCCGAACATCTTGCACTTGAAGACGTTGAACCCCGACGAGGCGACGATGCGCGCGCCGCTGAAGCCGGCGGCGTCGAGCCGCTGGCGCATGCGGATCACCGCCGCGAGCGACACGCCGGTGCCGAAGAGCACCCGGCGCACGCGGTCCTTGACGACGTTCAGTGTGTCGGCGTCGTACGCGTCCTCGCCCATGACCATGCGCACCGCCTCGTACTCGTTCGGCACGTGCAGCCAGTTCGCGACCGTCTCCACCGAGTTGTCGTAGGTGAGGCCCTCGGCGAACCGGTCGCCGTGGGTGTCGATGCGTAGCGAGAGCGTCCGCGTCCCGTTCCGGTCCTTCGGCAGGTAGTCCTGGAACCACCACCGGCAGACCTCCAGCGCGTCGGAGTACTCGCGCGCGTAGAAGTCGACCAGCACGGTGAGGTTGTCCTGCGGGTGCGTCTCGACGTACATCTGCGCCGCGCGCAGCGTCGATCCGGCGTAGCCGATCAGCGCGTGCGGCATGGTGCCGGTGCCGCGCTCGGCGCCGTAGAAGTGCGCGGTGAGGTCCTGCGACGTGCCGACGAACCCGATCGCGCCGGCGAGCTTCGCCATCCGGCTCCCGACCGAGGCGCCGTAGGCGGCGAGCTGGGTCATGTCGTCGCCGGTCGCATGGCGCGCGTGCATGTCGATGAACGCCGTCTTCGGCAGATTCATCGCCATCCGGTTCGCGTTGTAGGCGGCGACGCAGGCGACGCCCACGCGCTGCAGGATCAGCGTCTCGAGCTCGAGCAGGCCGGCGAACGAGCCGGTGTAGGTGAAGAGCGGCTTGCCGTCGGGGACGAACGCGCCCTCCTCGTAGAGCCGCGTGATCTTGAGCGACGTCCCGTCCGACGGGTAGTACTCGCGCAGGCACTCGATCGCCGGGTTGATGGCGCAGATCACGCGCCGGCGCATGAACACGCCGTAGGTGACCGGCTTGTCGCCGAACTTCTCGACGATCTCGCGCGACTTGCTGAAATACTTGTCGGTGCGGGTGCGCACGTACTCGGCCTTCACGGCCGGGACGATCTCGAGCGGTTTCTGCATGGCGGCGTTCCTCGGGGGCGCGTCGTCGAATTGTAGCGCTTACAATAGTGGCATCATGCGCCGCCGCCTCGTCGTCGTCGTCCTCGCCGCCGCCGCGCTCCCCGGGTGCGCGAGCAACTACGTTGTCGCGGGCTCGACCCCGGGGGCGGCGATGGCGGTGACCACCGGTACGGCGGTGGTGGTCAACGGCGGCCTCTGGGCGTCGGTATCGCTCAGCACGGCGGCCGTGAACGTCCTCGCCGGGGTGGGGGTCGCCTCGCTCCTCCTCGCGGGCAACGGCATATCGGCGGTCTCGCCGCCGCCGATGCGCGAGGACCGCGAGATCAACGAGCAGGACTGCACGGCGCCGATCGTCAACCTGACGGCGAACCTGAAATGCCGCTGACGCGCAAGCTCGCACCCGTTGCGCTTGCGGTTCCGTTCGCGCTCGCGGGGTGCGCCTATTCCTACAGCAGCGGGATGGGCTACGTCGAGCATCGGACCTCGCCGCTCATGCTCTGGTCCCAGCCCTCATCGCCGGGTGCGGAGATGGCGCCGGACCGGAAGATCTCCGAGCAGGACTGCACTGCGCCGATCGCGAGCGCGACCGCGAACCTCAAGTGCCGGTGACCGCCGCGCGGCTCAAGCGGCAGGCCGCGCGTCGGCCGGCGGCGCGTGCACCCCTCGCGCGAACTCGCTCGACGGCAGCGGCTTGCTGAGATAGTAGCCCTGGATCGCGTCGCAGTTCCACTCGCGCAGGAGGCTGAGCTGCTCCGCGGTTTCGACACCCTCGGCGACCACCTGCTTCTTCAGCGCGTGCACCATCGCGATCGCGGCGCGCACGATCGCCTGTGAGTTGTCGTTCGTCGCGATCCCGCGGATGAACGAGCGGTCGAGCTTGATCGTCGCCACCGGCAGGCGCTGCAGGTAGGCGAGCGACGAGTAGCCGGTGCCGAAGTCATCGAGCTCGAGCGGCGTGCCGAGCTCGCAGAGGCGCGCGAGCGTCGCGTCCGCGGCGCCGCTGTCGTCGACCAGGACGCTCTCGGTGATCTCCAGCCGCAGGCGCTGCGGCGGCATCCCGTGGCGCGCGAGCGCCCGCGCCACGAGGTCGGGGAAATCGCGGCGACGGAACTGCCGCGGCGAGACGTTCACCGAGACGTGATCGATCCGCACCCCTTCGGCGCTCCACTTCGTGAACTGCGCGCACGCGGCGTCGAGGACCCACTCGCCGATGCGCTCGATCAGGCCGGTCTCCTCGGCAAAGCTGATGAAGGGCCCGGGGGCGACCAGGCCGCGTTCGGGATGGAGCCAGCGCAGCAGTGCTTCGGCGCCGACGATCCGGTTCAGCTTGAGGTCGAGCTGTGGCTGATAGTGCAGCACGAACTGCTCCTCGTCGAGGGCGCGCCGCAGCTCGCGGTCGAGCACGAGACGTCGCTGCGCCTCGCGGTTCATCCCTTCCTCGAAGAACACGTGCGTGCCGCGACCCTTTTCCTTGGCGCGATACATGGCCATGTCCGCGTGCTGCAGCAGGTCCTCGGCGGTGGTGCCGTCGACCGGGAAGAGGGCGACGCCGATGCTCGCCGCGAGGAACGTCTCGCCGTGGCCGATGCGGTAGGGTTCGGACAGGGCCTTGATCGCGTGCTGGGCCACCGTCGCGGCGTCGGCCGCCGCGCGCAGGTCCGGCAGCACGATGGTGAACTCGTCGCCGCCGAGCCGTGCGACGAGGTCCGCCTTGCGGACGCAGGCGCGCAGGCGATCGGCCGCGTGCACGAGCAGCTGGTCGCCGGCGGCGTGCCCGAGCGTGTCGTTGACTTGCGAGAACCCGTCGAGGTCGACGAAGAGCAGCGCCACCATTCCACCCCGTCGCTCCGCGCGGGCGAGCTCGCGGCCCAGCTCGTCGAGGAAGAGCAGGCGGTTCGGCAGCTGCGTGAGCGGATCGAAGTGCGCGCGGCGATACAGCTCGCGGTCGCGCGCCGCGGTCGCGAGCGCGACCGCGACGCGGTCCCCTAGGTCGCGCAGGAGCTGGAGCTCGTCCTCGTCGGGATGGTGCTCGCCACGGTGGCCGAGCACGAGCATTCCGGCGAGCCGGTGCTCGAGCAGGATCGGGAGCACGAGCGCACCCGCCAGCCCGAGCTCGCGCAGCGCGGGTGCGAGCGACGTCTCGCTCGCTCGCGCGTCGAGGCGGACCCCGTCCGGCGAGGCGGCCAGTCGCTCGAGCTCGCCCGTGCCGACGACGATCGTCCGCCGGTTCCAGGCCGCGGTGTCCGCCGTCACCGCGTGCGCCCGGAAGCACTCCGGGGCGCCGTCCTCGGCGAGCAGCAGGAGCGGAACGGCGGCCGGCACGACCTCGTGCATGCGGCCGAGGACGATCGCGACGATCCGGTCGACGTCGACCTGCGACAGGATCACCGAGTCGATCTGCGCCAGCGCGCCGAGCGCGTGGAACTGGCGTCCGAGCCGCTCGGACATGGCGTTGAGCGCGGTCGCGAGCGCGCCGAACTCGTCGTCGCGCACGACCTCGACCCGGGTTCCGAACCGGCGGGCGGCGATGGACCGCGTCGCCGCGGTGAGCTGCGCGAGCGGCCCCATCGTCCGGCGCACCTGCACCAGGCCGAGGAACGCCGCGAGCAGCAGGCCGAGCGCCACGATCGGTACGACCAGCCCGGCGACGGCGCGCGCCGGCGCGAGCGCATGGTCCGCCGGCTGCGTCACGACGATCGGCCAGCCGCCGCCGCGGAACTTCGCCTGGAGGAAGAGCTCGCGGTACGCGCTGAAGCTCGCCTCGCCGTCGCTTTCCCAGGAAAAGTGCCCGGACGGTCCCCGCGCGAGCCGCTCGCGCACGTCCGCGAGCGCGGTCGGCGGCAACCGGGCGCTGCAGTGTAGGGGCTCGCGGGACCCGTCGAGCACGCAGGCGCTGGTGAGATAGGGCAACTCGTCGACGTCGCCCCAGAGGTATTCGGGGTTCAACTCCACCGCGACGAGTCCGCGCCGCAGATCCTCCGCCGCGATCGCGCGGAGGAGCCAGACGCTGCGCTCACCGCCGGAGGTCGCCGGCGTAAGGATCAACGCCTCGCCCGCGGCGAGGTGAGGTTCCGCCGCCTCAATGCCGACGTCGGCGGGGAGATTGGACACGTCGCCGAGGAGCACGCGCGGCCCGGCGCCCGGTCGCAGTACAACGATCGAGCGGAAATACCGCGCGAGGCTGTCATCGATCGCGTGCGAGGGCGCGCCCGTCGCCGCGAGCGAGCGCGCGAGCTGGTCGGCGAGGTACAGGCGCTCGAGCAGCATCGTGCCGAACGATTCGGCCGCCTGGCCGAGTTGCGCGACCCGCTGATCGACCAGTGCGCTCTGAACGCGCGCGTACGAGCCGACGATCGCCACAACCACGGGGAGCAGCGCGCAGACCAGGAAGAGCCCCAGCACGCGCCGCGCGACGCGCGTGCCGAGCGGTGCCGCGGGCGATCTCACGGGTCGAAATCCGAAGCGAGGCCGACGAAGCGGCCGTCGGCCGCGCGGACGATGTCGTCGCGGCTCTGCTTCGCCGTGAGCGGCCCGACGCTCGCGCCGTCCTTGCCCATGCTGTAGAGGTCGAAGTCCGAGTTGATGGGGACGAGGTTCTTGTCCTTCCGCGCCGAGCCCTTGCCCTTGGCGGCGTCGAGGTTCACGTACTGGTAGGGATGGCCCCAGGGGTCGAGCCTGGCCGCCATGCCGATCTCTCCGAGCGTTGCCGGATAGCTGTAGTTGTCCAGCCGGTAGTGCTGGAGCTTGACGTCGATGTCCTTGATGTCGATCACTGCCTGCGCGACCTTGGTACGGTCGCGATAGCTCGCGTAGGACGGGTAGGCAAGCGCTCCGAGAACTCCGATGATCGCGACGGCGAGCATCACCTCGATCGCGGTGAAGCCCGCGGCCATCCGCGCGCGCGGCGGCGCGCAGCGCTCGCGATGAGTTCCGGTCGTCTTCGTGTCTGTCGACATGTGCGATATCCCGCTGCAGGAACGAGCCGAACGCTGGCGCGCCCGGGCAATCCAGGATCACGCAAGACCTGTACCGGAGCGGCGGGCAACGTGAAACTTGTCACGCCCCCTGCCGCGGTCGCGGCCGCACCCGCGCAAGCATGCGGGGGGCGTGTGACGGATTTCTCGCCCGCCCGAGCCCACGCGTCTCGGGGGGCTGCCGAGGTGTCCGCGATGCGACAAGTCCGGGGACGCTGCACGGGCGCGCGGAGCGCTCGCGCCCGCGCGGAAGACCCGGCCGGCCGGGCGGTGCTACAGTCCGCGCCGTACGCTGCAGGACAAGCTTCCGAAGGAGACCCGCGTGACCATCCACTTCGTAGTCCACGAGGAAGGCGACTCGGTCGGCACGATCGTCGTCGAAGGCGTGAAGGCCGGCGACGCGCTCACCGGCTGGATCATGGAGCAGGACAAGACGGTCAACGTCAAGACGCTCAACGACATCCCGATCGGCCACAAGATCGCGCTGAAGGAGCTCAAGGACGGCGACACCGTCATCAAGTACGGCGTCGACATCGGCCGCACGATCGCGCCGATCCGGCTGGGCGAGTACCTCCACGTGCACAACGTGAAGACGAAGAGGTGGTGAGCATGGCGATCGATCTCGGCAACGCAACCTTCTGGGGCTACCGGCGCGCGAACGGCCGGGTGGGCGTGCGCAACCACGTCGTCATCCTCCCGGTCGACGACATCTCGAACGCGGCCGCGGAAGGGGTCGCGCGCAACATCGTGGGCACGATGGCGATCCCGCATCCGTACGGCCGGCTGCAGTTCGGGGCCGACCTCGAGCTGCACTTCCGCACGCTCATCGGCACCGGCTCGAACCCGAACGTGGCGGCAGTGGTGGTGATCGGCATCGAGCCGGCGTGGACGAAGCGCGTCGTGGACGGCATCGCCAAGACCGGCAAGCCGGTCGAGGGCTTCGCGATCGAGCACAACGGCGACCACGCCACGATCATGAACGCGTCGAAGAAGGCGAAGGAGTTCGTGCACTACGCGACCGCGCTCCATCGCACCGAGGCGCCGCTGAAGGACCTCTGGGTCTCGACCAAGTGCGGCGAGTCGGACACCACCTCCGGCTGCGGGGCCAACCCCACCGTGGGCAACGCGTTCGACAAGCTCTACCCGCACGGCGCGACGCTGGTGTTTGGCGAGACGACCGAGATCACCGGCGGCGAGCACCTGGTCGCGAAGCGCTGCCGCACCCCGGAGGTGAAAGAGCAGTTCATGATGATGTTCAACCGCTACCAGGAGGTCATCAACCGCCACAAGACGAGCGACCTCTCGGATTCGCAGCCGACCAAGGGGAACATCGCCGGCGGGCTCACCACGATCGAGGAGAAGGCGCTCGGCAACATCCAGAAGATCGGCAAGAAGTGCCTCGTCGACGGCGTCATCGACAAGGCCGAGGTCCCGACCGGGCCGGGGCTCTGGTTCATGGATTCGTCCTCGGCAGCCGCCGAGATGGTCACGCTCTGCGCGGCGTCGGGCTTCGTCGTGCACTTCTTCCCCACCGGCCAGGGCAACGTGATCGGCAATCCGATCCTGCCGGTGATCAAGCTCGGCGCGAACCCGAAGACGGTGCGCACGATGGCCGAGCACATCGACGTCGACGTCTCCGGGCTCCTCCGCCGCGAGATCAACATGGACCAGGCCGGCGACAAGCTGCTCGAGTGCATGTTCGCCACGGCGAACGGCCGCTGGACGGCCGCCGAAGTGCTCGGGCATCGCGAGTTCGTGCTGACCCGCCTCTACGAGAGCGCCTGATGCGACCCGCCGCAGCCCTCGAGCCACGCGCGGGCGCAGCGACGCTTTTCGACCTGCCCCACGAGCTGAGGGCCTTCCAGGAGCGGGTCCGGCACGTGGCGCAGACGGAGATCGCGCCGCATGCGGCCGAGACCGACCGCACCGAACGGTATCCGTGGCACTGCGTCGAAGTCCTGAAGCGCGAGGGCTTCATGGGCATGACGATCCCGGCCGAGTACGGCGGCCGCGGCGCGTCCTACCTCCAGGCCGTCGTGCTGATCGAGGAGATGGCGAAAGCCTGCAGCTCGACCGGCCGCATCTGCGTCGAGTCGAACATGGGCGCCCTGGGCGCGATCATGAAGTACGGCGCCGAGGCGCAGAAGCGCCTCGCCGCCGCCCTCGTGCTGGCGGGCGACAAGCCGGCGATCCTCATCACCGAGCCGGAAGCGGGCAGCGCGGCGACGGAGATGACGACGCGCGCCGACCACAAAGGTGACCACACGGGCGGCCGCTACGTGCTGAACGGGAAGAAGCACTGGATCACCGGCGGGGGGGTGTCGCGCCTGCATCTGGTCTTCGCCCGCATGTACCGTGACGGGAAGGAGCAGGGCATCGCCGGCTTCATCGTCGTGCGGGACCCCGACAGCGGAGCGCCAAGGGGGCTCACGATCGGCAAGCGCGAGCCGGCGATGGGCGTGCGCGGCATCCCCGAGACGGAGGTCCTGTTCGAGGATCTCGAGGTCGCGGAGGACATGGTGGTGATCCCGCCGCAAGGCGTGCGCAAGGGCTTCGCCGGGCTCATGGACGCCTACAACGGGCAGCGCGTCGGCGCGGGCACGGTCGCGCTCGGCATCGCCGAGAGCGCGTACGAGCTCGCGCTCGACTACGCCCGCAAGCGCCGCCAGTTCGGGCGCCCGATCGCCGAGTTCCAGGGCCTCCAGTGGATGCTCGCCGACATGTCGATCCAGCTCGCCGCCGCGCAGGCGCTGATCTACAAGGCGGCCGCGCGCGCCGGGGAGGGCTTCCCGGACAAGCGGGAAGCCGCCGAAGCGAAGATCTTCGCCTCCGAGACCGCGGTGCGCGTCACCAACGATGCGCTCCAGATCCACGGCGCCATGGGCTATTCGCGCAACCTCGCTCTCGAGCGGAAGGTGCGCGATGCGCGCATGTTCCCGATCGCCGGCGGCACCGCGCAGATCCTGCGCACGCAGGTGGCGGGCGCCATCCTGGGGATCCGGACGCCGCAGTCGCGCGACGGCTATCTCAAGCTCGGCTCCGGCGAGTAGCCGGAGCGGACGGCGCGTGACGGCGAAGATCGCGCTGTCCGACCTGACCGATCTCGCACGGCGCGCGTTCGAGCGCGCGGGGACGAGGTCCGCGATGGCGAGCGCAATGGAAGGCGTCGAGATCCCGCAGGGACTGCTCGGCGAGCTCCGCGCGCTCGCCGCCCAGGACCCGCGCCGATGACCACCCTTCAGGTCGACGTCTGGCGCGGCGCGAAGTCCGGCCGCTACCAGCGCTTCGAAGTGCCGCGCGAGGCGAACCAGACGGTCCTCGACGTCGTCACCTACATCCAGCGCCGGCTCGACGCGACCCTCGCATATCGGTTCGCCTGCCGCGTGGGGATGTGCGGCTCGTGCGCGATGACGGTGAACGGCGTCGCGCGCTGGACCTGCCGCACGCACGTCTCGAAGGTGGCGCACGGCGGCCGCGTCGAGATCGGGCCGCTCGCGAACCTCCCGGTGATCAGGGACCTCGCGACCGACATGCGCGAGTTCTTCGACAAGTGGGCGCGCGCGCAGGGCAGCCTCGCGCCGACCGCGACGCGCAGGGACGATTTCGCGCGCGTGCCGCCGGATTCGCCGGCGCGCGCCGCGGCGAGCGCGGGGATCGAGTGCATCGGCTGCGGCGTCTGCTACGCCTCGTGCGACGTCGTCACGTGGAACCCGGACTATCTCGGGCCCGCCGCGCTCAACCGCGCCTGGACGCTCGTCAACGACGTGCGCGACGGCGCGCGTGGCGAGCGGCTCCGGGCGGTCGCGGGCGACGCCGGGTGCCACGCCTGCCACACCCACATGAGCTGCACCGAGCGGTGCCCGAAGGCGATCGCGCCGACCGCGTCGATCGCGGGGCTCAAGCGCGCGACCGCGCTCGCGGCGCTCAAGGGCGAGCTGTGAGCGCGCCGGGCCGCCCCATGACCGCGCCGGGCCAATGACCGTTCGCGCGGAAACGAGGCTCTGGATCGCGCAGCGGGCGAGCGCGGCGGTGCTCGCGCTGTGCGTCGTCGTCCACCTGGTCGTGATCGTCTACGCGATGCGCGGCGGGCTTTCGGCCGCGGAGATCCTCGGCCGCACGCGCGGCAACCCCGGCTGGCTGGCGTTCTACGGCGTGTTCGTGCTCGCCGCCGCGGTGCACGCGCCGATCGGCCTCCGGGCGATCGCGATGGAGTGGCTCGGCTGGCGCGGGCGGTCGCTCTCGGTCGCGGTCCAGGTCCTCGCGCTGGTGCTCGCAGTCGTCGGGCTGCGCGCGGTCTGGGCGGTGTTCGCGCCGTGAAGAACGACTTCCGCGCGCGGAATCACCCCGCCTGGTGGGCGTTCCTCGTCCATCGGCTTTCGGGTCTGGCGCTCGCGCTCTTCCTGCCGTTCCATTTCTGGGCGCTGGGGCAGGCGCTGCGCGGCGAGGCCGCGCTCGACGGCTTTCTCGCCTGGACCGAGCAGCCGCTCGTGAAGGCGGCCGAATGGGGGCTGGTGTGCCTCCTCGCCGCGCACCTCGCCGGCGGCCTGCGGCTGCTCGCGCTCGAGTTCCTGCCGTGGCGGGACTGGCAGAAGTCGCTCCTCGCGGCCGCGGCCGGGCTCACGATCGTCGTAGGCCTCGCGCTGGCGCTCGCGCTTTGAGCGAAAATCGGCGCTCGACCATCGGAGGAACAATGAGAACCTTTCCAATCCGCCTCGTGCGCTCGCTCGTCGCGCTCATTGTCTGCGCGCCGCTCGCCGCAGCGGCGCAGGGTTATCCGACGAAGCCGGTGCGGCTCATCGTGCCGTTCCCGCCCGGCGGCGCGACCGACATCTCCGCGCGGATCGTCGGCCAGAAGCTGGGCGAGATGTGGGGCCAGACGGTGGTGATCGAGAACCGCGGCGGCGCCGGCGGCAACGTCGGCGCGGCCGAGGCGGCGAGGGCGGCGCCCGACGGGTACACGCTCTTCTTTCCGTCCGGATCGGTCATGACCGCGAACGAGCACATCTACGCCAACATGGGCGTGCGGCCCGAGCGCGACTTCATCCCGATCACGAACGCCGTCCGCGGCGCGCAGGTGGTCGTGGTCCCCGCGGACTCTCCGTACAAGACCCTGAAGGAACTGATCGCGGCGGCGAAGGCGAACCCCGGCAAGCTCAACTACGGGCACGCCGGGATCGGCAGCCAGGTGCACCTCGCGGCCGAGAACTTCCTGCTCGCCGCCGGCATCGAGATCCAGAACGTCCCCTACAAGGGCGAGGGTCCGGCGGTGGCGGACCTGGTCGCGGGGCAGCTCACCATGGCGGTACCCAACCTCGCTGCGGCGATCAGCTTCGTCAACGGCGGCAAGCTGCGCGCGCTCGCGGTGACGAGCAAGGAGCGCGCGCCGCAGCTCCCCGACGTGCCGACGGTGGCCGAGGTGATCCCCGGCTTCGAGAATTACGGCTGGTTCGGGATCGTCGCACCGACGGGGACGTCGAAGGAGGTCGTCGACAAGGTGTACCGCGACACCGTGAAGGCGCTCGACTCGACCGAGATGCGCGCGCGGTTCTTCGTGCAGGGCCTCGAGCCGGTCGGGAACACGCCCGACGAGTTCGCCCGCGCGATGGCCACCGAGCGCGCGCGCTGGCAGAAGGTCGTGCGCGAGCGCAGGATCAAGGCGAACTGATGCGCAAGGCGAGCTGATGCTGCGGGTCGAGCCGTCCGCGATCGAGGAAGCGGCCAAGACGCTCTACATCCGGGCGCTCAAGCTGCTGCCGCCGGACGTGAAGGCGGGCTTCGGTGCGCTCGCCGCCGGCGAGACCGACGCGCGCGCGCAAGGGATCCTCGGCGTGATGGTGAAGAACATCGCCGTCGCCGAGGCGACCGACAACCTGCTCTGCCAGGACACCGGCATCCCGATCTACAACGTCGTCATCGGCCGCGACGTCGCCGTCGACGGCGTCGCGCTGAAGGACGCGATCCGCCGCGGCTGCGAGCGCGCGACGCGCGAGCATCCGCTGCGCTCGTCGGTGGTGCACCCGGTGACGCGCCGGAACGAGCACACCTCCTGCGGTCGCGGCGTCCCGGTGATCAACGTCGACTTCTCCGATGCGCCGGACACGCTTGCGATCGAGATGGTGCCGAAGGGCTCGGGCTCGGAGAACAACTCCTGGCTCAGGATGGCGGTCCCGGCCGAAGGGCTGTCCGCGGTGAAGCGCTTCGTCATCGACTGCGTGCTGGAAGCGGGCGGCAAGACCTGCCCGCCGACGATCGTGGGCGTCGGCGTCGGCGGCACCGCCGATCTCTGCGTGCACCTCGCGAAAGTCGCGGGCACGCGCCCGCTCGGCTCGCGCTGCGAGGATCCGGAAGGCGCGAAGCTCGAGGAGGAGCTGACGCGCGCCGTCAATCAGCTCGGCGTCGGCCCGCAGGGGCTCGGCGGCGATTCGACCGCGTTCGCGGTGCACGTCGAAACCGCGGCCACGCACATCACGATGAACCCGGTGGCGGTGAACATGCAGTGCCACTCGGCACGCCGCGCCCGGGCCACGTTTACACGCTCCGGCATCGAGTACGGCTTCTAGGCGGCGCCCGGCCGCACGCCTTTCCGCCATCGTGGACAAGAGCTCCCCGACGCTGCTCTTCGATCTCGCCAGCGGCAAGATGATCGACTAGGCACTGTTCGACGTGGTCACGACCGGGGCCAAGCCCGAGACGTTCCTCCAGTACAAATTCAGCGACGTGCTGATCTCGAGCTACGCCGTCAGCGGCGCCGCGGGCGGAGGCATTCCATCGGAATCGGTGAGCTTCGCCTTCGGCAAGGTCCAGGTGACCTACTGGCCCGCAGGATCCGGCCGGGGGGACTCGGCAGCCCGACCAGCATGATGACCTGGAACATGCAGCACAACACCGGGAGTCTCAACCCGGTCCCCGAGCCTTCGACCTGGGCGATGCTTCTCGCCGGCCTCGCCTTCGTCGCGTTCCGCGGGCGGAAGATGGTTCGCGCACGCGCGGCGTAGCATGCGCATCTTGCTCACTCTCCTCCCGCGAGCGGGGGGCGAGTGGATTTTGCGCGCACGGGCATGCTCATCGGCCACTACGCGGTCGCGTTCGCCGCCAAGAAGGCGGTGCCGGCCGTTTCGCTCGGCACGCTGTTCCTCGCGGCGCAGCTCATCGACGGCCTGTGGCCGCTCTTCAACTTTGCGGGCCTCGAACGCGTCGAGATCGCCCCCGGCGACACCGCGTTCACGCCGCTCAGGTTTGTTCACTATCCGATCACGCATAGCCTGCTGATGTGTGCGGTCTGGGCCGCCCTGTTCGGCGTGGCGTACTACCTCGTCCGGCGGTATCGTGCGGGCGCGCTGATGGTCGCCGCGCTCGTCATGAGCCACTGGATGCTCGATTTCGTGACGCACCGGCCCGACCTGCCGCTGTACCCGGGTGGTCGCACGTACGTTGGTCTCGGGCTCTGGAACTCGGTGCCGGCGACGCTCGCCATCGAAGGCGCGATGTTCGTCGCCGGGCTCTGGCTGTATCTCGCAGCGACGCGGGCGCGCGATCGCACCGGCGTCGTCGCCCTCTGGGGACTGGTGCTCGTCCTTCTCGCCGCGTATTTCGGCGCGGCGTTCGGACCCCCGGCGCCGAGCCCGGAGGCCGTCGCGTGGTCGGGGCTCCTCGGCTGGCTGACGGTCGCCTGGGGTTACTGGATCGACCGGCACCGCACGGCTTTGCATGAGCTGGCTCCGAGCGCTTAAGACAGGCGGTATGCGCTCTGCAAGAGTCTGAATAGCTGAGACAACCCGCTGGACCGCGATCCGGGAACGAGCAGGTCGCGGGGCGAGAGTGCAGTGCGGCAATGCTCGCTCGCTCGCGTCTCCCTTGACATGCGCTCCGCCGCGTCCCGAGAATGATCCCGCGGCCCGTTCACCAAGGGAGGACAAGATGCGGAAACTGCTGTACGTCGCGTGCGGCGTAGCATGGCTCGTCGCAGGCCTGACTGACGTTGCAATGGCGGACAGCGATCGATTGATCGATCGCGATGCCGTGAAGCGGTTCGCTACGCTCCCGGACGGCGTCCGCTATCCGGAGGGAATCACCGCGAACCCGGACAACGGCGAGGTGTACGTCGGCACGTTCGACACGGGGCCGACCGCGAAACCGAACAAGCTGCTGCGGTTCGGGCGACATGGACAGCTTCTCGCCGCCCGCGATTTCGGCGGCCAGGGGCTCCTTGGGCTCGAGTTCCGACACGGGAAGGTCTACATCGCGAACTTAGGCGCATCGAAGATCCAGCGCATCAAGTCAGACTTCGATGCCAACACGACGGTCGAGGACGTTGCGGTCGTGCCGTCGATCGGCGCACCTGCCGACCGTTTTGAAGACAACCCGGATGGGAGCAAGGACCAGATCATCTTCGGGTCGAACAAATTCCCGGGCCCCAACGCGATGGTCTTCGACCGGGACGGGAACCTCTACGTTTCGGACTCGTTCCAGGGCGCGATCTACAAGATCGTGAACGCTGCCCATTGCATGACGCCGTGCCACGTGGAGACCCTGATCCAGGATCCGCTGCTTGCGACCGCCGGGTTCCCGCCGTTCGGCGCGAACGGGCTGGCGCTAAATCGCAGCGAAAGCGCGCTGTTCATCGCGAACACCGGCGACGACCGGGTCCTCAAGCTCGACCTCCAGACCAAGGCGCTCACGGTGTTCGCGGTGAGCATCAACGGCGCCGATGGCCTCGCGCGCGGGAGACACGGGCGCCTGTGGGTGGCGGCGAACCAGGGTGACGAGATCGTCGGGCTCAACGGCAACGGCCGGGTCGTCGCGCGGCTGGGCGAGTTCAAGGGCATCCGGGCGGACGGCACACCGGACGGACTGCTCTTCCCGGCCAGCATGGTGATCGTCGGCGACGACATGTTCGTGACGAACCTCGCGCTCCCGCTCACTCCCGCGACCGGCGACGAGCCGGAAGAGGACGTCAAGCGCTGGACGATCTCGCGCATCCGGCTACCGCACGACTAGCGAGCGGTCGATAGAAAAGGGGCGCGGAAGCTCTCCGCGCCCCTTGCTTTATGGGGTTCCCTCCACGTTCGACCGCCGTCTCAACAAACCTCCCCGCGCATGAAACTGCGGGGGGGGGTGAAGTCAGCACGTCACCAGACTCCGACCCCGGGGAGGGCTCGACAAAGTCCGGTGCTGGTCGCAGGCCCCTTAAGCCCTTGTAGCAAGGGTGCGCCACGAGCGCTGTCACGCCGGATATAGCGCCCTGACAGATCGCTTACGGTGGGCAGTGGGTGGGCGAAGCGCCGATTCCGGCCGCGGCGGAGGCTGCGCTCTGCCCGGTAGTGGTGCGGGACGGGATTACCTGTCGGGCCAGGCCAACGGGTCCGCGCGCGGGTCTCCGGCGTTGAAGCCTCGACTTTCCGGTCGCGCAGCGCACGCTGACAACGCGGAACGGCGCTCCTATACTATGTTCTTGTAGGACTAGAACAATATGCTCGCACCGCGCATCCGTGCGGTCGCCGGGTACGGATACCTGCAGGATTCGCCCGAGGTCATGCGTCACCGTCGTCATTCGTCGTCCGGCTTCACCCTGCTCGAGCTGCTGGTGGTGCTCGTGATCATCGGGCTGCTCGCCGGGTACGTCGCGCCGCGCTATTTCTCGCAGGTCGGCAGGAGCGAGGTGAAGGTCACGCAGGCGCAGATCAACGCGTTCGAGAAGGCGCTCGACACCTATCGCCTCGACGTCGGCCGCTACCCGACCACCGAGCAGGGTCTCAACGCGCTCCTCGTCCGCCCGCAGAACGAGCAGAAGTGGAACGGCCCCTACCTCGCGAAGGCGGTTCCGCTCGACCCGTGGGGCAAGCCCTATAACTACAAGTCGCCGGGCGAGCACGGCGAGTTCGATCTGTGGTCGTTCGGCAAGGACGGCCAGCCGGGCGGCAGCGACGAAGCGGCGGACATCAAGAACTGGTGAGTGGCATGCAGTTCGAGATCCGCGCACTGAAGGGCGCCGAAGGACTGGTGACCGTCGCGCTCGACGCGCCGGACGAGACTTCGGCGCTCGATCAGGCGCGCGCGCAGGGCCTCGCGGTGCTCTCGGCGCGCCCGCGGCGGGCGCTGCCGGCGTTCACGAGCCCCTTCGCGGCACGGTTCCCGCTGCTCCTCTTCAGCCAGGAGCTCGTCGCGCTCCTCTCGGCGGGGCTCTCGCTGCCCGAGGTGATCGAGACGCTCGCGGAGAAGGAAGCCCGCCCCGAGTCGCGGCAGATCTTCGTCGCGCTGCGCACGTCGCTATACGAGGGCCGGTCGTTCTCCCAGGCGCTCGAGCGTTCGCCCGAGACGTTCCCGAGTCTCTACGTCGCTACCGTGCGCGCCGCCGAGCGCACCGGCAACATCGCCGAGGCCCTCGGCCGCTACATTGCGTATCACGAGCGCCTCGACGCGGTGCGGCGCAAGGTCGTGAGCGCGTCGGTGTATCCGGCGGTGCTGCTCGGCGTCGGCGGACTCGTCGTCGTCTTCCTGCTCGCCTACGTCGTCCCGCGCTTCGCCGGCGTCTACGAGGAGGTCGGTCGCGAGCTGCCCATGCTGTCGCGGCTGCTGATCGAGTGGGGTCGCCTGATCAATGCGAACGGCGCAGCGCTCGCGGTCGTGCTGGTCGCGGTCATCGTTGCCGCCGCCTTCGGGTTCCGCCGGCTGAAAACACTGCTGGCGCGCCTCGCGCGACGCGTCCCGGCGCTCGGTGAGCGCCTGCGCGTCTACCACCTCGCCCGCCTCTACCGGACGGCCGGCATGCTGCTCCGCGGCGGAACTCCGCTCGTCACCGCGTTCGGCATGGTTTCGGGCATCATGCCGGAGGCGATGCGCCCGCAGCTGGCGGAGGCGACCCAGCGCGTTCGCGAGGGCGCGAGCCTGTCCGCGGCGATGGAAGCGACCGGGCTCACCACGCCGGTCGCGGCGCGGCTGCTGCGGGTCGGCGAGAAGAGCGGCGAGATGGCGGAGATGATGGACCGGATCGCGGTGTTCCACGACGAAGAGCTCGCGCGCTGGATCGACCTCGTCACCAAGCTGTTCGAGCCGCTGCTGATGGCGGTGATCGGCCTGGTGATCGGCGTCATCGTCGTCCTCATGTACCTGCCGATCTTCGAGCTCGCGGGAAGTTTGCAATGAGGGACCTGCAGTGAAGCCGCGCGACGTGGGCGAAGTGGTTGCGATTCCGGACGCGCCGCGCTTCGGGACGGAGGCGATTGCGCAGGCACGCGGGCGCGCGAGCGCGCGTGCGTCGAGCCTGGTGGCAACCCTCGAGGAGCTCGCCGGCGAGCCGCCGGAGACGTTCGTCGCGCGCCTCGGGGCGACGTTCGCGTATCCGGTCGCCGTCAACGCCGATCTCCACCGCTGGCAGCCCGCGTTCGATCTCCTGCCCTTCGCCGAGGCGCTGCGGGCGCAGGCGATCCTCTTCCGCGATCACGCCGGGGGTCTCCGCCTCGTCTTCGGCGACCCGTTCGACGCGTCGCGGATCGCCTGGGGCGACGAGCGGATTCGCGCGGACTTCGTCTGGACGCTCGCGCACCATGCGGACATCGCCGCCTGGCTTACCCGCCAGGAGGAATCGCTCTACGCGATGGAGAGCGTGCTCGCGTCGCCGGCCGCCGGCGCCCGCGGCGCGAGCGGCGTCGAAGATCTCTCGTTCAAGGCGATCACCGAGGACACGAGCCATGTCGTCAAGGTGGCCCGGTCGACGCTCTACGACGCGCTGAAGAGCGGCGCTTCCGACATCCACCTTGAGACCGGCCCGTCCGGGCTCGCGATCAAGTACCGGATCGACGGCGTGCTGAACACCGTGGCGACGCTCGCCGGGCTGGACCTCGCCGAGCAGATGATCTCGCGCATCAAGGTGGTGGCCGAGCTCGACATCGCCGAGCGGCGCGTGCCGCAGGATGGGCGGTTCAAGGTGAGCGCGCGCGGCCGCGAGATCGACATCCGCGTCTCGATCATGCCGTCGAGCTTCGGCGAGGACGCGGTGCTGCGGATCCTCGACAAGCAGGCGCTCGCCGACGAGGTGAAGGGGCTCACGCTCGAGAGCCTGGGGTTCGACGAAGCGACGCGGGGCGCGGTCCGCAAGCTGGCCGCCGAGCCGTACGGCATGCTGCTCGTGACCGGGCCGACCGGCAGCGGCAAGACGACCACCCTGTACGCCACGATCTCGGAGATCAACCACGGCCGCGACAAGATCGTCACGATCGAGGATCCGATCGAGTACCAGCTCCCCGGCGTGCTGCAGATCCCGGTGAACGAGAAGAAGGGGCTCACCTTCGCGCGCGGCCTGCGCTCGATCCTGCGCCACGATCCCGACCGCATCATGGTCGGCGAGATCCGCGATGCCGAGACCGCGCAGATCGCGATCCAGGCGGCGCTGACCGGGCACCTCGTCTTCACTACCGTGCACGCGAACAACGTGTTCGACGTCCTCGGCCGCTTCACGCACATGGAGGTCGACCCGTACAGCTTCGCATCGGCAATGAACGGCGTCGTCGCGCAGCGGCTCGTGCGGGTCAACTGCCCGCATTGCGCGACCGCGTACGCCCCGCCTGTGGACGAGCTCGCGGCATCCGGGCTCGCCCCGGACTCAGTCGCCGGCTGGACATTCCGCAGCGGCCGCGGCTGCGGCCAGTGCCGCGGCACGGGCTACAAGGGCCGCCGCGCGATCGCCGAGATCATGGTGCTCAACGACGGCCTGCGCGAGCTCATCGTCGCGCGCGCGCCGATCCGGCAGCTGAAGGAGGCCGCGCGCGCAAACGGCACGCACTTCCTGCGCGAAGCGGCGGTCGGCCTCGTGCAGACCGGGGTCACCGACCTGAAGGAGATCAACCGTGTCACCTTCGTGGCGTGACCGCGTAAGCATCTTCTTCGCGCCGGACCACGTGCACCTCGCGCGCTACGCCAGGGGCTGGAAGCCGTCGCCGGCGATCGGCCATTCGATCGCGTGCGGGGAGACCGGCACAACCGATTGGCAACCCGCGCTGGAGGCGCTCCAGCGCGGCCTCGCGAACCTCGGATGGCAGGGTGCCGACGCCACCGTGACCGTGTCGAATCACTTCGTCCGCTATGCGCTCGTCCCGGTGGCGGGCAAGCTGCGCGGCGAGAGCGAACGCACCGCCGCGGCGCAACACGCGCTGCGACTCACCTATGGCGAGCGCGCCGACCGCTGGCGCGTCGTGCTCGGCTACGGCGGCGACGGCGATGCGATCGCGGCGGGGATGGAGCCGGAGCTCGTCGACGGGATCGCGACCGCGCTCGCCGGCGCCGGCCTGCGGCCGGCTGCGATCGAGCCGTTCCTCGCCGCTGCGTTCAACTGCTGCCGCCAGTCGATCGGCCGCGAGCCGGCGTGGCTCGCGACCGCGGAGCCGGGCCGCGTGTGCGTCGCCTATCTCGAGCGCGGCGGGTGGCGCAGGCTGCGGAGCGAGCGCGTGCGCGCGCGGCTCGAGGACGAGCTGCCGGCGGCGCTCGAGCGCCTCCGGCTCGCCGACGGGATCGACGCGGGTCCGGGTCGGGTGCTGCTCGTCGCGCGCGACGAGCAGCAGGTCGAATTCCCGCAGGCGAGCGGTTGGTCACTGGAGCGGGTCCGGCTCGAGGGCGCCGCCGCTGCGCCGATCGCCGTGGAGCGCTGATGCGCGCGCTGCACCTCGATTTCCTCCATCCCGCCGGCCCCCGGTTCCAGGTCGGCGCGGCGCTGCTCGCGCTCGGCGTCGTTGCCGCGCATCCTCGTCGGCTGGCGCTACTACGCGCTCGGGCGGGACGTGACCGAGCTCGAGGAGCGGCTCGCCGACGTGAAGCGCCTCGAGCGGCGGGACCTCCCGCGGATGCGCGTCTCCGCCGGGGACACCAAGGTGCTCGCACAGGAGGTCGGACGCGCGAACGCGGTGCTCGCGAGCCTGACGTTGCCGTGGGATGCGATGTTCGGCGAGCTCGAGTCGGCGGCGAGCGCGAACGTCGGCCTGCTCGCGATCCAGCCCGAGGCGTCCGGCCGCCAGGTGCGGCTCGTCGGCGAGGCGCGGAGCTTCGAAGAGCTGCTTGCCTACATCGGTCGACTGGAGGCCACTGCCGGCTTCGCGAACGTGCTCCTCGCCACGCACGAGCTCAAGGCCGGCGGCGCGGAGCGTCCGGTGGCGTTCGCCCTGACCGCGGACTGGGTGGGGCGACAATGAACCCGATCGTCGCACGGCTGCGGGAGAAGGTGGAGGCGCTCGGTGCGGCGGGCGTCGTCGGCGTTGCTCTCCTCGTATTTGCCGTGACGCTTTACGCAGCGGCAGTCGCTCCGCTCTCGCAGGAGCGCGCCACCTTGCGCGCCGAAGCCGAGCGGATGCAGCAGCGGCTGCACATGAGCGGTTCACCCGGGGGCGCGAAGGGGTCGCTTCCCGAGCAGCTCGCGCGGTTCTACGCGTTCTTCCCGCCGCCGCAGAGCTCGCCCGACTGGCTCGGCAAGATCCACGCGGCGGCGAAAGCCAAGGGCCTCGTGCTCCAGTCCGGCGAGTACAAGCTGGACCGGAGCCCGGACTCGAGGCTCGCGCGCTACCAGATCACGCTGCCGGTCACCGGCTCCTACGCCCAGCTGCGGGGGTTCGTCGGTCAGGTGCTCGCCGACGTGCCCGCGGCGGCCCTCGAGGAGATCACCCTGCGCCGGGAGAGCGTGTCGAGCCCGCGGCTCGAAGCGCGCATCCGGCTCACCCTGTACCTAGGGAGCGCGTGACCATGGCGATTCCCGCGAAGCAACGCTGGATCATCTACTGCGTCGCGCTCGCGCTGACGCTGGTGGCAGTCAGATGGGCGGGCGGTCAGGATCCGGCCGACTCCCGGGTAGCCGGCGCGAACAAGGCAGGCGAGGCGGCGAGGCCCGCGCGGGATGCGCCGGCGTCCACCTCGACCACCGAGCAGATGCCGGAACTGCGGCTCGACCGCCTGGGGACGCGGGCGCCGGCGGCGCCGGCCGGGGATCCGTTCCAGGCACGTTCCTGGGCGCCGGCGCCCGATCCCGAGGTGGCCCGACGCCGCCTGCCACCGCCACGGCCGCAGGCGCCGCCGCTCCCGTTCGCGTACATGGGCAAGATGGTGGACGGGAATACGACCGTCGTCTTCCTCGCCAACGAGGATCGCAACTACATCGCGCGGGTCGGCGAGACGCTGGACGGCACCTATCGGGTCGAACGCATCGCCGACAACGAGCTGGTGGTCACGTACCTGCCGCTCAAGATCAAGCAGACGCTGCCGTTAAGCGGCGACACGGGCGCGGCGTCCGCGCCCGTGCCGAAGCCGCAGGGCCGGAGCGCGCGGCGCGACGAAGAGGACGACGACTGATGCGACCGTGCACCCCGCTCATCCTGGCCATGGCGCTTGCCGCCTGCGCGACCAACCCGCAGGTGGAAGAGGGCAAGAAGCTGATCTCGCAGGGCCGCATGGAAGAGGGCCTCGCCAAGCTCGAGCAGGCGGCGCGCGAGCGGCCGTACAACGCGGAAGCGCGCAACGCGTACGTCACCCAGCGCGAGGCGCTCACTGGCGCGTTCCTGCGCGAAGGCGACGTGCTGCGCGCCTATGGCGATATCGACGCCGCCGAGGCCACCTACCGCCGCGTGCTGCAATTCGACCCCGGCAACGCGCAGGCCCAGGCGGGCCTCGCGGCAATTGCGCGCGACCGCCGGCACGTCGCAATGGTGCGCGAAGCCGAGGAGGCGCTGAAGCGCGGCGACTACGCGACGGCGGAGGCCAAGGCGCGGGCGGTGCTGGCGGAGAACTCCTCGCAGCGCGGCGCCCGCACGGTCATGCGGACGGTCTCGGAGCGCCGCGCACAGGCCGGGAACGCGGCGCCGCAGCTCAACCTCGCGCTCGCGCGCCCGATCACGCTCGAGTTCCGCGACGCCCCGATCCGCAGCGTGTTCGAGGTGATCTCGCGCTCGGCCGGCGTCAACTTCGTGTTCGACCGCGACGTGCGGCCCGACATCCGCGTGACGATCTACGTGCGGAACACGCGGCTCGACGACGTGATCAAGCTCGTGCTCGCGACCAACCAGCTCGAGCGCAAGGTGATGAACGAGAACTCGCTGCTCGTCTACCCGAATACCCCGGCGAAGCAGAAGGAGTACCAGGAGCTCGTGACGCGCAGCTTCTACCTCGCGAACGCCGACGCGAAGCAGACCGCGGCGATGATCCGGGCGCTGGTGAAGACGCGCGACCTCTATATCGACGAGAAGCTCAACCTCGTGGTGATGAAGGATACCGCCGACGCGGTGCGCTACGCCGAGCAGCTGGTCGCCACGCAGGACCTGAACGAGCCCGAGGTGATGCTCGAGGTGGAGGTGCTGGAGGTCGCTTCGAGCCTGATCCGGGAATTCGGTATCAAGTATCCGGAGCGCATCAACTACGGAGTACTCGGGGCGGGGCTGGAGACCTCGACCACGACCAACACCGCGACCACGATCACCAACACCCAGCCAACCCCGCCGCCGTTCACCGCCTGGCAGCCGAGCACCTGGACCTTCTTCGTCGCCAACCCGGTGTTCATCCTCAATCTCCGCCAGACCGACGGCACGGTGAACCTCCTCGCCAACCCGCGCATCCGGGTCAAGAATCGCGACAAGGCGAAGATCCACATCGGCGAGAAGGTGCCGGTGATCACGACCACCTCGACTGCGAACGTCGGCGTGTCGTCGGCGGTGAATTACCTCGACGTGGGCCTCAAGCTCGACGTCGAGCCGAACGTCTACCTCGACGACGAGGTCGCGATCAAGATGCAGCTCGAAGTGTCGAACATCCTCGAGCAGCTGAACATCTCGGGCACGGTCGCCTACCGGCTCGGCACCCGGCAGACGGCCACGACGCTGCGCCTGCGCGACGGCGAGACCCAGGTGCTCGCGGGGCTCATCAGCGACGAGGACCGGCGGGCGGCCAACAAGATCCCGTACCTCGGCGACCTGCCGACGCTCGGGCGGCTTTTCTCGAGCAACACCGACCAGCGCGTGAAGACCGAGATCATCATGCTGCTCACGCCGCGCGTGCTGCGGAACCTCGCCCGTCCCGACACCGTAGCGGCGGAGTTCCACTCGGGCACCGACGCGAACCCCGGTGCGCCGCCGCTGCGGCTAGCGGCGACCGCAGGAGGGGCGCTCGCGATCGCGCCCGGCGCCGGTGGCGCCGCGCTGCCGCCGGGCGTGGCCCCAGCCGCCCGCCCGGAACCCCGCCGTTCGCGGGAGCGCGCCGGCCGCGACCGGGCGACCTCGTGCTCGCACTGAGCGCTCCCGTCGTCAGGCGACGATCGGGCAGGAGTTCACGGTCACTCTCGGCCTGCCGGCGCGAAACGAGGGTGCAAGCGCGACCATCGAGCTGGTCTACGACCCGGCGGTGCTGAACGCGATCGGTGGTCAGCCCGCGGCGCCGCCGCCCGCGCCCGGCGCGGCGCCGCCGCCCGATCCCGGACGCGCGCTGGTGTCCGTCGTGGCACCGGCCGTTGCCGGCGCGCCGGCGGCCTCGACGGCGGTGCGCTTCCGGGTCGTCGCCAACGCGCCGACGACGACGACGATCGGCGTCCAGACCCTGACCAGCACCGACGCCGCCGGCCGACCGCTCGCGATCGCCACGCCCGGCACGATCACGGTGACGATCGTGGGCGCGCAGGGCACGCGGTGATCGCGGGACGCAGCCGGCGTGCCCGCGCCCGCTGGGAGGCGGTCAGTGCGTTCGGGCCGGCGTTCTGGGACGTGTTCAGGATCGTCACCGCGTTCACCGTCGCGCACTCGATCACCCTCAGCCTCGCGACGCTCGGCGTCGTGACGCTGCCGTCGCGGCTGGTGGAATCGGCAATCGCGCTGTCGGTCGTGGCGGCGGCGTTGAACAACCTGCGACCCGTCGTCCGCGGCCGGCGCTGGGTCGTCGCCTTCGTGTTCGGTCTGGTCCATGGCTTCGGCTTCGCGAGCGTTCTCATGGACCTCGGCCTGCCGCAGGGCGCGCTCGTCCTGGCGCTGGTCGGGTTCAACCTCGGAGTGGAGATCGGGCAGCTCGCGCTTGTGGCGGCGTTTCTGCCGTTGGCCTTTCTGCTCCGCGAGACGATGTTCTACCGGCGCATCATCGTGGTCGGCGGCTCGGCGCTGATCGTCGTCATCGCCGCGCTCTGGCTGGTCGAGCGTTCGCTCGACGTGAAGCTCGCCGCGGCGGCGGGTGTACCCTATACTTGCACTGTGTGAAGGCGGCGTGCCCATGACGATTCCCGCGAAGCAGAACCGGATCATCTACGGCGGCGCGCGCCCATGGCGAAGCGGCCAGGCCGGTCCGCGCGGCCGCGGCTTCACCTTCATCGAGCTCGTCATCGTGCTCGCGATCCTCGGCGTCCTCGCGCTCGTCGCGCTGCCCTTCGCCGAGCTCACCGCGAAGCGCACGAAGGAGCAGGATCTGCGGACGGCGCTCCGCCAGATCCGGACCGCGCTCGACGACTACAAGAAGGCGGTGGACGACGGGCGGGTGCCGCGGAAGGCCGACGAGTCGGGCTATCCGTCCTTCGCTCGATCTCCTCGTCGAAGGCGTGTCCGACCCGAAGGATCCGTCCGGGAAGCAGCGCATCTACTTTCTGCGCCGCATGCCGCGCGACCCGATGGCCGAGGACGCGTCGCTTCCCGCGTCGCGCACCTGGGGCCTGCGCGCCTACGAGAGCTCGCACGACGCGCCCCGGCCGGGCCGGGACGTGTTCGACGTCTACTCGACGTCCGACGGCGTCGGGCTGAACGGCGTGCCCTACCGGCAGTGGTGAGAGCGCGTGCGGCGCGGAGGCTTCACGCTGGTAGAGCTGCTCGTCGTGATGGCGATCATCGCGACGCTGCTCACCATCGCGCTCCCGCGCTACTTCGGCAGCGTCGAGAAGTCCAAGGAGGTGACGCTCCGCCAGTCGCTCACCGTGATGCGCGACGCGATCGACAAGTTCTACACCGACAACGGCCGCTATCCGGAGAAGCTCGAGGAGCTCGTCGAGAAGCGCTACATCCGGGCGGTGCCGGTCGACCCGATCACCGACAGCGCTGCGACGTGGGTGCTCGTACCGTCGCCCGATGCCGCCGCGAAAGGCGCGGTCTACGACGTCAGGAGCGGCGCGGAGGGCAAGGCGAGCGACGGGAAGCCGTTCGCGGAGCTGTGACGCGTTCGCGCTGAACCGAGCGGCGATCCCGGCTCGGCGCGTGTGGCGCCGAAAAGCGAGAATGCCCGCAACTTGCGCTGCGGGCATCCCGTCTTCGATCGCTTAGGGTCTCGAGCAGCCGGCGCGGGCGCTTCCGCGCGTCGCGCCGGCCTCAGCTCGCTCCTGCGGACAGCCTACTTGTCGTGGTCGTGGTCGTGGTCGTCGTCGTGGTCGTCGTCGTGGTCGCCTTTCCGATGCGTGGGGCAGATCTTCCAGATCACGCCGGTGCCGGGAATCTGCACCAGCGGTGCGTCAGCTGCAACGATCCACTTCGTGGCCGGATCCGACTGGCCCTGGTCGCGCACGGCGCCGTAGTCCACGAGATAGGCGCAGCCGTCAGGACCGAACTTGAGGTCCGTCGGCCGGTTGATCCCGCGCACCCCTGGATCGGTGAACGCCTGGTCGCCGGTCTTGTTGAACGCGAATGGCGTCTGCTGGATCTGCAGCGGAGTGCCCGGCGCGCTGAAGTTGACGAGTTCGATGTCGTGGCCGCGCTCGGGAGTGCCGTTGCCCTTCGAGAAGCCGAAGTCACCCTCGCGGGAGATCAGCGCGGCGCCTTTTCGCACCGGTCCGCCGACGAAGGAGTCGGGCACGAAGTCGAGCCCGACCGCCGCGACATCCGCAGGCTCGAGCCCCACGGGCGCAGTGATCGGCTGGGGCGGTCGGGCGAGCACCGTCCGCACCGGCTGTCCCACGGCGGCCGGCGCATCGTCGTCGCCAGGACCGCCCACTGGGTTGAACACCGCTTGCGTCGAATCGAGGAAGCCGAACCGGTCCGGCCACCCATGGTAGTCCGGGCTGCCGTCGGGATTCTGCTTGGCGAGGGCGAGCCGATCGGGCGAGTTGTTGACCGGCCGCGCACCGCGTTCGTCCTCGCCGTTCTCGGTGACGAACAGGCCGCCCTGCAGGGCGTGCTTGACGGGCGCGAACCGGAGGCCGTACGGATTGCGATAGCCCCACGAGACGGGCTGGATCGTGCTCTTCGGATTCGCGGCGTTCATGTTCGCGCGCAGGATGGCGCCATCACAGATGCCTTTTCCCGTGGCGCCCGTAAACGCCTTGACGGTCCCACCGGGATTCGTGGTGCCAAAGGGCGAGTACCCGCTGGTATGGACGCCTCCGCCGGAGGAGAACGTATTGTCGCTCAGCACAATGTCCCGACAGGGGATGTCCTGCTGGTTTTTGCCGCCCCCGTTGTCATTCCCGACCACCCCGGAGTTGGTTGTCGAGCCCTGCGACCAGTAGATCCAACCGTCTTTGAACTCGAGCTGCTCGGCGGGGTGGTCGCCAGTGGGTAGTCCGGTGATGAACGGCGTGACGTCGCCGGTGTGCGGATTCACCATGACGATGCGCGAGCTGTTGTTCTGCGCCCCCGGCGTACGAATGGCCTGGTTCGAGTCGGTTACGAAAAGGCGGCCGCCGTTGAAGCCGTGCTCGAAGCCGATGCCGATTGACGGCCCGGCCGACTGAAGCCCCTTGCCCGGCGCAGTCGGCTTGGCGAGCGTGGAGATCTTCTTGCCCTTCTGGTCGAACACCAGGACGTCGGGCGTAAACGGATTGGTGGGCGAGTTCACGCCACCGACCACGGGGCTCGTCTCGTCGTTGCACGAGCTGGGCAGGCCATGACCCGACTCCAGTACGTAGACTTGGAAATTGTCCTGGTCGCCCTTGAAGGCAATGCCGACGGGGAAATTGAGCCCCTTGGCGAAGACCGAAACTTTGAAGCCCTCGAGAAGGACAATGTCCTCGCCCTGTCCTGGGCTGAAGAACGCGGTCTCGGCGGGGCACAGCGGATTGCTCAAAGTATCCGCGAGACCCGGGGAGGCAAAGCCGGCAAGGACGAGCGCGGCCGCGATTGCGCTCAGTTTGGGACCGGACCGATACACGGGAACCTTCTTCATGACTCCTCCTTGTTGAAGTTGGCCGCGTCCAGCGTCCTGCGCTGGGCACGGGTAGCGGGGGAACAACTGCGCCCGATCACTGCGTACATCGAGAACGTGCGATGCCACGCGGCCGGACTCGGCGAGGTCCGGCCGCGCGGCGAAAGAGGTGTTGGGAACGGCGGAACGGAGCACGACGGCAAGGCAACCGCCAACTCGTGGGAATGGCGTTGTACGTGAGGGAAGGGCGTTGGTATTGTGGCCGGGCGCGCGCTGGAACCTGCGGACTGCGGTGTGCGTCTTTGCCGAGTTGTGCGTCAACTCCATGATAAGCAGCCGTACGGCGCTCGCCCCGTCGGAGCGAGAATAAAGTCGAATTTCAGACGAACCGAGCGAAAAACCGAAAGCCGCTGATCGCCCCGCCGTGCGCGGCGCAGGCCGGGACTGACGGGACTGCAGATCGCCTACTCGGACCTACGGTAGGCGGAGGGACTGACGCCGAATTGTGCGTGGAACTGCGCCGAGAAGTGCGAAGGGCTCCGGAACCCGCACTCCGCGGCGACGGCGGCGATCGACGCTTGGCTCGACCTGAGCATTCGCGATGCCTTTTGCAGCCGCCTGTCGAGCACGTAACGATGGGGCGTCGTCCCGGCGGCAGCGCGGAACGACCGGAGGAAATGGTCCAGCGACATGCAGGCGACGCCAGCGAGTGACTTGAGCGAGATGTCGCACGCAAGATTCACTATGATGTACTCCTCCAGTCGTCGCATGAGAGCCGGGCGCAGCGGATTGGCGCGCGCCTGGAGGTCCATCTCCCGGCGCTCCCGCTCGCGGAGGTTGGAGTGCCACCGCGCGAGGTGCCGGATGACCAGGTGCTCGGTCTCCCCGAGCAGCAGCGAGTCGGCGGGTCGCGTGACGCCCTCGAACAACTCGAGCTCGCTGATCAGCATGCGGAAATAGCCCGCCAGCCAGGCGTCTTCGACAGCGAGGAAATCGTCGATCTCCGGTACTTCGCCACCGGCCAAGTGCTGCTGGGCGAAGTCGAGCAAGATTTCCCGCCGCAGATATACGTGCATGCTCTCTACAGTCCCTTCGAGCGATCGCTCGGAGCGCCCGTCGCTGATGCTGAAGCTGACCGTGCCGACCCGCGCGCGCTTGCGGATCGTCCGGCCGTTCGCGACCTGGGTCACGAGCGCCGACCCGGCGACGTAGAAGGCGAGGATGCTCTCCGGGAATGCCTCCCGCAGACCGCGGAAGCTCTGGACACGCCATCGGGCCACCGACAGCGGGTGATCGGCACCTGCGTCGACGAGGTAGACGGGGCGCACGCCGGCCGCCCGGGCTATGGCGTCCGGCGCCGACGCGAGTGCACACTCTCCCGCCGCGCCCATCGGTAATCCCCTTCGAGACCGTGCTCGCCGGCCTGGGGTACCGGCGAATCGATCCCTTCGTGCTCGTGTTGTTGGGTTTGAGGTGCGCCGTGTTGCCGGGGCCGGGCGTCGCCCGTCCTTCCACCACAGCGCATTTTCAGTATAGGCGACCGTACCTGACATGGAGCTTGCACGAGCGTGCTGCGAGCGCACATGCGTGCTTGCCCGGGCCGCACGGCGTTACACTCCGCCGTAACGCGGTACTGCCGGCAAAGATTGCTCGTGACACGCTTTAACCGCTCGCCTCCATCCGCTGGCGGGTTTACCTACGTCTGGCTCCTCCTCGCCATCGGCCTGATGGCCGCCGGGCTCGGGGCGACGGCCGAGGTCGCGAGCACCGCAGCGCGCCGAGACAAGGAGGCCGAGTTGCTCTTCGCCGGCGACCAGTTCGCGCGCGCGATCGCCCGGTACCGCGCGAGCGTGCCCGCGTCCCAGCAGTATCCGCAGCGACTGGAGGACCTCCTCGCCGACAGCCGGTTCCCGAACGTGCGCCGCCATCTGCGACGCGTCTATCCCGACCCGATGACCGGCAGCCGCGAGTGGGGGCTGGTGCGCGGCCCGAACGGCGGAATCGTCGGCGTGTACAGCACCTCGACTGCGCAGCCGCTCAAGACGGCGAACTTCCCCAAGGAGTACGCGGCGTTCGCCGGCGCGACGTCGTACCGCGACTGGGTCTTTACGGCCGGCGGTGTGGTCGCTGGGGCGGCCGCCGGGGCGACGCCGGGTGGATCGCCACTAACTACGAGTCCGTCCGTTCCGGGCGCGCCGAGCGGAACCGCTCCGGCCCCGCAGGCGCCGGTGGTGCGCGTGCCGCGTTAGCAACGCTGACCGACGTAGTGCTCGACGCGATCAACATGAAATTCTGACGTAGCCGGGCGGCGGCGCACGCGCGCTGTCGCCCGGGCCATGCCGGGCACAACCGGCAGCCATCGCGCTCGCGCGTTGACAGCGCCTGTGCCTCTGCCGAGAATGACGTAACGGTGCGCACGCGGATTTGCGCGACTCGTCCGCGTATCGGGTCTCGTCACAACAGCAGCGTTTGCGGGTCGGCGCCTGCCGCCCGCCTTCTCCCGCGGCTCGTTCGCGCCGCGATCACCAAATTACAAGGGAGGTATTCCATGCACATCCCAAGAACCGCTGCCTACACGCTCGCCGCGGCGGTCGCCGCGGCCGTCGTCGCCGTACCGATCGTGATCGCGCACGACGACTCCGACCGGCTGGATGATCTGCTCCACAGCGTGAAGCGGGCGCGGATCATCGACCTCTCTCACAGCTGGGAAATCACATCCCCGATCGCCTCGGTCAACCCGTCCTATTCGTTCGCACTGGCCGCCACGCACGCGAACACGCGCGGGACGTTCGGCGACAACGGCCAACTCTCGTTCACGGCGGAGGTGATGCACTTCAGCGGCCAGCACGGGGCACCCAGCATCGACGCGATCGGCCACATCGGGCGCGACGGGAAGCTCTTCGGCGGCCTCGACGCAGCGGCCTCGACGAGCAATCCCGACGGTATCGGGGCGAGCGGCGTCGGCGCGCAGCTGGCAATCGACAAGTTCCCGCGGGACTTGCTGATCAGCCGCGGCGTGCTGCTCGACGTGGCGTCGATGATCAACGGGAACCTTGAACCGCTCCCCCCCACCTTTGAGATCACGGCCGAGCATCTCCGGCGCACGGCGCGACATCAAGGCGTGAAGCTGAAACGAGGCGACACGGTCTTTATTCGCACCGGCTGGGGGCAGTACTTCAACTCCGACAATGCGCTCTATGCCGGTGCAAGCTCACCCGGCCCAGGGCTCGATGCCGCCGAGTTCCTGATCAAGCAAGGTGCGCGCATCGTGGGCAATGACACGCTGACTTTCGAACAGCGGCCGCCGCTCGCGTTTCCACCCCAGGTTAAGCAGCTCCAGGTATTCCCGGTCCACATGCGGATCATCGCGGACTCCGGGATCTTCATCATCGAGAACCTCAACCTCGAGGGCCTCGCGAAGGCACGCGCATACGAGTTCGCTGTCGTGATCCCGCCGCTTAAGATCTTGGGCGGCACCGGGTCGGCGCTGCGCGCGTTCGCGCTCGTCGCGCGGGGCGACTGAGTCGGCCGCGGAGGGTGCGCGGCGCTGCATGCACCGTTCCGCAACGCCGCGCGCGGGGTCCTGTTCCCATGTCGTCCCACTCGCGCACGATGGGCAATGATTGCGAGCGCGTCCCATCGTGCGTCGCGATCGACTCTCGCGCCGCAACATGCTCCCCAGTCATTTCGCCGACAGTCTCGCCGACAGTCGCTTGACCGGCGATCGCACGAGACCTATCCTCGGCTCGCGTGGCAACGACGAACCGGGTGGTGGCGCGCTTAAGCCGCCCATCGCGACAAGCCGCTGCTGAACATCGGCGTATACACCCGGGCGCAGCAGCGGCAGAATAGCCTTAGAGAGTCATCACTTCGAATGACTCGCATTGGAGGAGAAAGCCGGCATGTGCAAACTCTGCGATGAAGGCAAGCCCCAGAACCATGACGCCGAAGGCAAGCCCGAGGACCGTGCCGGTTCGCGACGCGATTTCCTGAAGACGACGGCAGCGGCGGGCGCCGCTGCTGCGGGGGCGAATCTGTTCGCGACGCGCCCGGCCGGCGCACGACGACGACGACCGCGGAGATCCGCCCGACGACCACGGCAAGCCCGGCCGGCGCTACGTCATTCGCGGCGGGTCGGTGATGACGATGGACCCGAGCGAAGCCGTGGAATAAGGGCGAATTTTCCCGTAGGCGACGTGCTGGTCGAGGGCAAGAAGATCCTCGCCGTCGGGCCGAACCTGAATGCGGGCGACGCCGGAGAGATCGACGCGCGCGGCCGGATCGTCATGCCCGGCTTCATCGATACGCACCATCACCAGTTCGAGACGGCGCTGCGCAGCTTCCTCGCCGACGGGATACTGATCAACGATCGATCGGGGTCGGCGAGCGCGAGCCCCACTTACTTCGAATTCATTCTCCTGACGTTCGCGCCCGTGTACCGTCCGCGAGGACGTGTACATCAACGAGCTGTTCGGCGGACTGGCGCAGCTCGACGACGGCGTCACGACGGTGCACGACGTCTCGCAGATCCATCACTCGCCGCAGCACTCGGATGCCGCCATCCAGGCGCTGTTCGACACCGGACGCCGCGCCGCCTTCGGCTATTTCGAGAGCGCGGGGGCCAACATTCTCGGCACCAATCCCGACAACCAGTATCCGAAGGACGCGACCTCGCATCAAGAAGCAGTGGTTCTCGTCGCGCGACCAGCTGGTCCATATGATCATGGGCGGCGAGGTCTATCTCGAGCGATGCGACGACCCAAGCGTCCTGGACGATCGGACGCCAGCTCGATCTCCAGATCGCGGCACACATCCTGTCTCGCCGTTCGGTATCCGACCGACCATGGACAAGCTGCGCGCAGGACCAGGGTGGCAGCCAACATAACATCGGGATCGGCCCGGACAACCTGTTCATCCACATGACCGGCATGTCCGACACTTGCGTGGCAGAAGGTACGCGAGCTCGGCGCGCAGGTCTCGATCGCCTTTCCGATCGAAATGAACATGCGGCACGGCATGCCGCCCATCCTGAGGATGCAGAGCCTCGGCACTCCGCAGGACCCGTTCGAGCCCTCGCTCAGCATCGACGTCGAGTGCACGATGACGGCGGATTTCTTCACGCAGATGCGCGTGCCATGAATCTGCAGCGCATGGTGGTGAACCAGATGATCCTCAACAGTCCCGAACGGGAATCAGAACTTGCCGAGATCCCCGAATTGGGAACTCCCGCAATCCGCGGTAACCGTTCCCGGGTTTCTTCCCTTATTGGCCGACGCCGCCCGCCGGCATACCGGACCCGCTGACGACGCGCGACGTGCTGCGCTACGCCACGATCAACGGCGCCAAGGCCCTGAAGCTCGAGAAGAAGACGGGCTCGCTCACGCCGGGCAAGGAGGCCGACATCATCATCCTCGACGCCACCGCGATCAACGTGGCGCCGCTCAACAACGTGCCGGGGGCGGTCGTTTCGCTGATGGACCGCACCAACGTCGAGACGGTGATCGTCGCGGGCAAGGTCCGCAAGTGGAAGGGGCAGCTGCTCGACGTCAATCTGCGCCGGCTGCGCCGGCAGCTCGAGAACTCGCGCGACTACATCTTCGCCAAGGCGAGGGTCCCGAGAATCTGTTCGGACAGTAGCCTACCGACAGGATACGACTTCGCACGCAACGCGGGGCGGCTCCGGCCGCCCCGCGCGTTTCGCAGGCGCCGGCTACCGTCGCGCCGCCCGAATCGCCTGCCAGACGCGGAACGGCGTGGCCGGCATCGGCACGTCCCGCACGCCGAGCGGCGCCAGCGCATCGACGATCGCCTCGACGACCGCTGCGGGCACGCCCACCGTGCCCGTTTCTGCGCCGCCCTTGACGCCGAGTGGGTTCCCTTTCGTCGGAACGTTGCGGGTGTCGACGACCATCGGCGGGAAGTCGTCCGCGCGCGGCATCGCGTAGTCCGCGAACGAGCCGGTGACGAGCTGCCCGCTCTCGTCCAAGACGACCTGCTCGAGTAGCGCCTGTCCCGCGCCCTGCGCAATGCTGCCGTGGACCTGGCCTTCGAGCAGCAGCGGATTGATCACGCGGCCGACGTCGTCGACGCCGGCGATCCGGTCGAGGCGCACGACGCCGGTATCGGCGTCGACCTCCACTTCGACGACGTAGCAACCGTTCGGATAGTTCTGCGGCGTCGCCGACCAGTGGCCGACGCCTTCGAGGCCCGAGGCCAGCTCCGGCGGCAGCTTCGTCCCCCATTGGTAGGTCGCCCGCGCGGCGCTGTCGAGGGAGACCGAACGGTCGGTGCCGGCGACGACGAAGCGACCGCGCTCGAAGGCGATGTCGGCTTCGTCCGCCTCGAGGAGATGTGCGGCGACGCGTTTTCCCTGCTCGATGATCCGGTCCGCGGCGGCGCGGAGCGCCGATCCGCCGACGGTCGCGGTCCTCGAGCCGAAACTGCCGCGGCCGTAGGACACCTGGTCGGTGTCCCCCTGGATCACGCGGATGCGCTCGAGCGGCAGGCCGAGCCAGTCGTGGAGCATCTGCGCGTACATCGTCTCGTGGCCCTGGCCGTACGAGAAGGTGCCTGCCACGACGGTTGCGTCGCCGGTCGGATCGAAGCGGATCTCCATCCGGTCGGCGACCGTCGCGCAGACCTCGATGTAGAGCCCGAGCCCGCGGCCGCGCCACAGGCCGCGCGCCTCGGTCGCCGCCCGCCGCGCGGCGAAGCCGTCCCAGTCGGCGAGCGCGCGCGCGGTGTCGAGGATCGTCTCGAACTCGCCGCAGTCGTAGGTCTCGCCGACCGCCGTCCGGTAGGGCGTCGTCGCGATGAGGTTGCGCCGGCGCAAGGCGACCGGATCGATGCCGAGCTCGCGCGCGGCCTGGTCGAGCGCGCGCTCGACGAGATAGATCGCTTCCGGCCGGCCGGCGCCGCGGTACGTCGTCAGCGTCCGCGAATGCGTCAGCACGCCGCGCACCGTCACGTGCATCGCCGGGATCGCATAGACGCCCGACGAGCATCCGCGCGCCGATCAGCGGCGGATGCGCGCCCGACGGACCGACCTGGCACCCGAGGTTGTGGTGGGTCGTCACCCGGAAGCCGAGGATCCGTCCCGCCGCGTCGAACGCCATCTCGGCTTCGGCGAGCTGATCGCGGCCGTTGAAATCCGCGAGAAACGACTCGCTGCGGTCCGCGATCCACTTTACCGGCCGGCCGACCCGCTGCGCCGCCCAGAGCACGGCGACCTCCTCGGGGTAGAGGCCGCCCTTCGTGCCGAAGCCGCCGCCCACGTCGCGCGCGACGACGTGAATGCGGTGCGCCGGCACCTTCAGGATGTGCTCGGCGAGAAGCTGCCGGATGCGGTGCGGGTTCGCGGTGGAGGTGATGAGCCGCCAGCGGGCCTCGTTGCGATCGAAGGCGCCGATGCAGCCGCGCGGCTCGAGCGGGTTGCCGGCGAGGCGCTGGTTC
Source organism: uncultured beta proteobacterium (assembly GCA_963789885.1). Lineage (GTDB taxonomy): Bacteria > Pseudomonadota > Gammaproteobacteria > Burkholderiales > SG8-39 > DATEDA01. Next base: position 74,754 of record CAWBNB010000042.1, read on the forward strand.
AGGACGCGGAGCCGCGTCACGTGCGCCGCGTTCGCGAACGCGGCCGCGGTCTGCGCGCGGTCGCCGAGCTCGTGCGAGAAGCAGACGTTGTCGGACCTTCCCGGCCAGACCGGCGGCGCGTCGCCGGCGATTGCCGCTTCGACTGTCGGCGCGGCGGCCGCCGGCTCGTACTCGACCGCGACGAGCTCCGCGGCGTCGAGCGCCTGCGCTCGGGTCTCGGCCACGACGATCGCGATCTCGCGGCCGACGCACAGCACGCGATCGTGGGCGAGGGCGGGGAACGGTGTCCGGAACCACTTTCCACCCATCACCGAGGGCGGAATGCTCACGCAGGGGATGTCGCCGAGCGCATCGGCGGCGAGGTCGGCACCGGTCAGCACCGCGATCACGCCGGGCGCGGCGAGCGCGGCGGCGACGTCGATCGACCGGATCCGTGCGCTCGCGTGCGGCGACCGGACGAATGCCGCGCGCGCGGCGCCGGGGACGTCCCAGTCGTCCGCATAGCGCCCGTTACCCGCGAGCATCCGCAGGTCCTCGGTGCGCCGCACTGGGCGGCCGATGCCCCGGTCGAGGCTCGCGTCGGTCATCGAGCTGCTAGGTCGCTACATGAAGAATTCGAGCGGAGGCTTCGCACCCCACTGCGTCGTTTCCTCCGCGGTCCCCGCGAACTTGGACGGGCGATGCGCCTGGTTCACCACGTCGCCGTCGGTGTAGTGCTCGACCCGGTTGCCGAAGGGGTCGCGCCAGTAGTCGAAGATCTGGCTGCCGAGGAGGTGCCGGCCGACGCCGCAGTCAAGCTGGTAGCCACGCTCGGCGAGATAGTCGTGCGCGCCCATTACGGCGTCCAGGTCCTGCATCTCGAACGACGAGTGATGGACGTCCGGCGTGTCCGACTGGACGACGAGGAGCGAGTGGTGATCGACGAACTCCACGCCGCGATCGCAGCGGAGGAACGTCCCGATGACCTTCGACTCGTCGCCCGGAACGCAGAGATAGTCGGACGCCAGCAGCCCGAAGCGCTCGGCGAACCAGCGCACGGCGGCGTCGTGGTCGCGCACCTTCAGCACGCAGTGCCCGAGGCGCAGCACCCGGCCGGGTTCGCGCCGCGGACGGAGCGGTGCGTTCATCCGCTGCTTAGCGGTCGCCGCATTGAACGGGCTCGGCTCGCGCACCGGCAGCGCCGGCGCCTGCATGATGCCGTGGATGGCTTCGATCCGATGGCCATCGGCCATAGTCATGACGACGCGATTGCCGCCGCCCGGGCCGTTGATGTGCTCGATCCCCGACGATCCCGGCAGCGGAGCGAGCGCCTCCAGGTCGTCGCGCGTCTCGACGCGGAACGCGACGCCGAGGAAAGCGTTCGAAGCACCGCGCCGCGACACGTGGAGATACGGCGTGGTCGACGCGCCCCGCATGAACAGCGCGTCGGAGGTACGGGCGGCGCGGACGAGCCCGAAGTCGGTGAGAAAGGCCTCCATCCGGTCGAGGTCGGTCACCTGGTAGGACACGTAAGCGATGTCGGCGGCTCTGGTCATGGCGCGGGCCGGGTCGGAGGCCGGTTGACGTGTTTCGTAACATGTTACCATGCATGTCTGACATCGCCCTGACTCGCCCCGCCACCGTCTTGCCGGAGCCCCGCCCGATGCCGAGGATCCAGCGCGCCGCAGCCGCGCGCGCCGCCGCGCCGCCTCCCGATCGCCGTCCGGCGAAGGAGCCGCCGCTGCTCGGACCGGCGCCGAAGACCTCGCTCGGCGAGGAGGCGTACGAGGCGATCAAGTGGCGCATCCTCAAGATGGAGATCGCGCCGGGGACGTTCCTGAACGTGCAGGAGCTCGCCAACGCGCTCCGGCTCGGCCGCTCGCCGGTCCATTACGCGGTACTCAGGCTCCAGCACGACGGGCTGCTCGAGGTGCTGCCGCGCAAGGGCATCGTGGTCCGCGCGTGGTCGCGCGAGGACATCGCGCAGGTGGTCGAGGCTCGCGTGCCGATCGAGGTCCACATGGCTCGCCTCGCGGCCGAGCGCGCGGACAAACAGCAGGTCCGGGCGCTGAAGGCCTTGCTCACGAACGGGCCGGAGCTGATCGCCGCGAGCGACCGCGAAGGCCTCATGCGGCTCGATCGCGAGCTTCATCACGGGCTCGCGGAGTGCACGCGGAATCCCATCATCGTGGAGATCCAGGGCCTCCTGCACCAGCGCTCGACGCCCCTCTGGTTCATCAATCTCGCGGACCGCCGCGAGTACGCGCAGGTGCAGGGCGAGCACGAACGGATCGTCGCCCGCGTCGCGGCCGGCGATCCCGACGGCGCCGCCGCGGCGATGCAGGCCCACCTCGGCGGGCTCGCCCGCCGCTAGGTCCACGCACTCGAAGGAACATTCATGGACGACTCGAAGATTCACATCCGTACGCCGGTCGGCGAGGTGCTGGTGGCGAAGCGCGACCTCGACCCGGCGAAGTGGCTCCACTTCCCCGCCACGGGCTTGAGGCAGTACGTGCTCTGGGTGCACCCCGAGTCCGGCGCGAGCATCGCGCTCCTCGACTTCCCCGAGGGGTCGGGCGTGCCGGAGAAACACACGCACGCGTCCAACCAGTTCATGTACTGCCTCGAAGGCGAGTACGAATACACCGACTCGAAGATCGTGCTCAAGCCGGGCGACTTCTACATGAATCCGAAGGACAACCCGCACGGGCCGACGAAGGCGAACAAGCGGAGCCTGCTCCTCGAGGTGTACGACGGGCCGCACTACTACGAAGCACCCAAGTACCACACGAAGGAGACGATCGGGAAGGTCGTCACCCGCCCCGGCGGACGATGAACCCGCGCGAGCTCGACGTGATCATCGCGGGCGCCGGCATCGGCGGCCTCACCGCCGCGCTGCAGCTCGCGGCGATCGGCTGCCGCGTCCGCGTCTTCGAGTCGACGCCGGAAATCCGCGAGCTCGGCGTCGGGATCAACGTCCAGCCGCACGGCGTGAAGCAGCTCGACCGGCTCGGGCTGGGCAAGGCGCTCGCGGACTCGGGCGTCGCGGTCGACGAGCTCATCTACTTCAACAAGCACGGCCAGGAGATCTGGCGTGAGCCGCGCGGCCTCGCGGCCGGCTACCGCTGGCCGCAGTGCGCGATCAACCGTGGCCGGCTGCAGGGCCTCCTTCATCGCGGGACGGTCGATCGGCTCGGCGCGGACGTGATCCGCCCTGGCCACCACCTCGCGGGCTTCCAGCAGGATCCGCAGGGTGTCACCGTCCACTTCGTCGACAAGCGCTCCGGCGCGCGCCTCGGCGCCGAGCGCTGCGACGTCCTTATCGCCGCGGACGGCGTGCACTCGACCGTCCGCCGCCACTTCTATCCGCACGAGGGGGAGCCGCGCTTCTCCGGACAGCTCATGTACCGCGGCGTGTCCGATTGGACGCCGTACCTCGGCGGCCGCTCGATGTTCATGGCCGGCCACAATCTGCAGAAATTCGTCGGCTATCCGATGAGCGGCGCGGCCGAGCGGGCGGGCCGGTGCGAGCTCAACTTCGTCGCCGAGAAGACCATCCCGCCCGACACGCCGATGGTGCGCGAGGAATACAACCGGCGCGCCGACCTCGCCGAGATCCTGCCGGTGTTCGAGGGCTGGCGGTTCCCGTGGCTCGACATCCCGGCGGTGATGCGCGCGTGCAAGGAGCTCTACGTCTTCCCGAAGGTCGACCGCGATCCGATCCCGCAGTGGAGCTTCGGGCGCGTGACCCTGCTCGGCGACGCCGCGCACCCGATGCACCCGGCCGGCTCGAACGGCGCGACGCAGGCGATCGTCGACGCGCCGGCGCTCGCGGGCGCGATCCTGACCGCGCCCGACGCGGTCGCCGCGCTCGCGGCCTACGAGTCGGTCCGCCGGACGGCGGTGTCGGCGCTCGTCAACGTGAACCGCAACCAGATGGGGCCGGAGAAGGTGATGATCCTCGCCGAGCAGCGGGCCCCGAACGGGTTCGAGAACGTGCTCGACGTGCTCACGCGCGAGGAGCTCGAGACGACTTCGCAGAGCTACCGGCGGCTCGCCGGGTTCGACCAGGCGGCGATGGACGCACCCGACCCGGTGCTCGACGCCGGGCGCGCGTAGAGCGAAGGCCGCAACACTTGGACAATTTGCGCCGGGGAGGCGCTCAACACCGAGGAGAAACCATGAAGAAACTCATCAGCGGCGTAGCGCTCGTCCTGGCCTCGATCGTCCCGCTTCAGGCGGCGCTTGCCCAGAGCGCGATCGACCAGCGGCTCGAGAAGGCGCTCCGCGAGCTCGGCTTTCCGGACGGGAAGCTGCCCGCGCTCAAGCCGGCGTTCGGCAACTACGTGGACACGGTGCAGGTCGGAAACCTGCTGTTCCTCTCGAGCGCTGCGCCGCAGCGTCCGGACGGCCAGTTCGTGAAAGGTCGCGTGCCCGACCAGGTGAAGGTCGAGGACGCGGCCGTGGCGGCGAAGCTCGCCTGCGTGCGGCAGGTCAACCGGTTGAAGACGGCGCTCGGCGACCTGGGCAAGGTGAAGCGCATCGTCTACGTGCGCGGCAAGACGCTCGCGCAGGAGGGCTTCACCGACCACACGAAGATCACCGACGCGTGCTCGGCGCTCTTCGTCGAAGTGTTCGGCGAGGCCGGCAAGCACACGCGAACCTCGGAGGGTCTGTCGTCGGCGCCGTTCGGGGTGACTTTCGAGGTCGACGTCGTCGTCGAGCTGAACTAGGGAGGCAACGATGTCCACTCAGCGCAAACGGTTCACGAGGTTTGCCGCCGCGCTCGCCCTGGCCGGCGCCGCGGGTGTCGTCCACGCGCAGGCGTTCCCGTCGCGCCCGATCACGATCGTCATCCCGTTCCCGCCCGGAGGGATTTCGGACAACAGCACGCGGGTGATCGCGCAGAAGGCGAGCACCGGCCTTGGCCAGCCGATCGTGATCGAGAACCGTCCGGGCGCCGGCGGGCAGATCGGCGCGGACGCGGTCAAGGGCGCGAAACCCGACGGCCACACGCTCTTCCTTGCGAACATCGGCTCGCACGGCATCAATCAGAGCCTGTACTCCAAGCTCTCCTACGACCCGACGAAGGACTTCGAGCCGATCACCGTCCTCTTCAGCTCGCCGAACCTCCTCGTCGTGCCGGCGTCGAGCCCGGTGAAGTCGATGGCCGAGCTGATCGCGTATGCGAAGACGAAGCCCGGCAAGGCGAGCTACGGCTCGCAGAGCATCGGCAGCGGCGGACATCTCTCGGGCGAGATCGTCAAGGCGAAGAACGGCCTCGACCTCGTGCACGTGCCGTACAAGGGTTCGGCGCCGGTGCTCACCGACCTCGTCGCCGGACGGATCGACTTCCTGTTCGATCCGATCACGACCGCGCTGCCGTTCGTGAAGGACGGGAAGCTGCGCGCGCTGGCGATCACGTCGGACAAGCGGTCACCGCTCGTGCCCGACGTGCCGACGCTCGTCGAGCTCGGCTTCGTGGGCTACGATGTGAACCCGTGGTTCGGGCTCGCGGCGCCGGCGGGGACGCCGCGCCCGATCATCGATCGGCTCAACGCGGAGTTCGCCAAGGCGGCGAAGGATCCGGAGGTAGTGAAACGCCTGGCCGACCAGGGCATCGAGGCGATGAGCATGACGCCCGAGCAGTTCGCCGCGTTCATCCGGTCGGAAACCGCGCGGTGGACCGAGGTGGTGAAGATCTCCGGGGCGAGGGCGGACTAGGACTGGGCCTCGACCGGTGCGAGCCGGTCGGGCCCGGCAGTCACGATGCGCCCATCGACGCGCCGAGCTGAGGGGGAATGACAACGAGGTGGTTCTCAACGCGCGTTACGCCGGGCGTCCGCTTGGCTGCGAGGGCGATCGCATCGCGCTCGAGGGCCGAATTGACCCCGCCCCAGAGATGTACTGCGTCGTCGGCGATGACGACATTGACGTAGTGGAGCGATAGGCCCGCGTCCCCGATCTCGGCGATGACTGCTTCACGCGTTGGCGGTGCAAGGGGGACCGGTTTCACAGCCTGGCCGGCGCGGGCGACCAGCCCATGCAGTAGATCCGCGCGGGTCACGATGCCGACGAGCTTGCCGTTGCGCAACACCGGCACTCGTTTGATGGCCTTTCGCTCGAGGATAATTGCGATCTCTTCGAGCGGGGTGTCCTCGGTCACGGTGATTGGCTCGCGGGTCATTACGTCGCGCGCAGTGAGGCCGTGGGACTTGAGGTATTGACTCGCCCGATCCTCCGGCGTTTCGAGCAGCTTGAGCCACCAAGATCGAGGCCGGTCGGTCTCCGATTCTGGCCGCCGCATCAAGTCGCCCTCGCTGACGATACCGATGACGCGTCCGCCGTCGTCGATAACGGGCACGGCACTGATGCGGCGCTTGAGAAGTGTCTGAGCGATCGCCCGCACGCTGGTCTCGGGGTCGGCGTAGACGACCTCGGTAGTCATCACATCCTTGGCTTTCATCAGCGCTCTCCTCTCATCGGTTATTGGATCGACGCGATCCGCGCCCCGTGGCGGCACCGGCGGCGCCGACTGGGTCACGCACGCGGGAATAGCCCAAACACGTTCCGCACGGGAACCGGCAGCCCCTTATGTCTCAGGTGCTCGGTGATGCGTGCCTCATGCTCTTTGGGCCAGCCGTTCCAATTGTCTTCCCAGCAATTGCGACAGACTTCGATGTCATACCGCTTGATGCGCCCCGCGACGGGGTTGCGCTGACAGATAAAGCAGGGCTGGCTCTCCATACTCCTTCCACTCCGACAATCACAATGAGCCTCCCCTCACTTCCCGGTTCCTCGCTGCCGGCTACCCGACCTCAACTCTCCGCTGCCGGAATCGTCGCGCGCGTAGCGGGTGCGCGAAGGAAATCGAAATCCACGCCCTTGTCGGCCTGCATGACGCTCTCGAGGAAGAGCTTGCGGTAGCCGCGCGGCGCCGTCGGCGGCGTGACCGGCTTCTCCCCCGCACGGCGCGCGAGCTCCCCCGCCGCAACGAGCAAGGTCAACTCGCGCCGCTTCACCGAGAGGCGGATGCGGTCGCCGCTCCGCACGTGTGCGAGCGGGCCGCCGATCGCCGACTCCGGCGTGACGTGCAGCACGATCGTCCCCGACGCGGTGCCGCTCATCCGCCCGTCGGAGATGCGCACCATGTCCTTCACGCCCGCGCGCGCGAGCTTCTTCGGGATCGGCAGGTAGCCGGCCTCCGGCATCCCCGGCGCGCCCTTGGGACCGATGTTCTTGAGCACGAGGATGTCGTCTGCCTTGACGTCGAGATTGGAGTCATCGAGTCGGCTCGCCAGGTCCTCGGCGTTCTCGAACACGACGGCTCTGCCTTCGTGCTCCATCAGTGCGGGCGAGGCTGCGGACTGCTTGATGATCGCGCCGCCCGGCGCGAGGTTGCCCTGGAGCACGGCGATGCCGCCCTGAGGGTAGATCGGCTTCGCGAGCGGGCGCACAACGTCCTGCGCAAAGCCGGGGCCGGCGCGCTCGATCTCCTCGCCGAGCGTGCGGCCGGTCACGGTCAACGCGTCGAGGCGCAGCAGCGGCTTCAGCTCGCGCAGCAGCGTGAGCATGCCGCCGGCGTGGTGGAAGTCTTCCATATAGTGCTGGCCGGAGGGCTTGAGGTCGACCAGTACCGGCGTTTCGCGGCCCATGCGATCCAGCGCCTTCAGATCGATGTCGAAGCCCATGCGCCCGGCGATCGCAGTGAGATGGACGATGCCGTTCGTGGAGCCGCCGATCGCGAGCAGTACCCGCATCGCGTTCTCGAACGCCGCGGGCGTCAGCACCTTGTCGATCGTGAGCCGCTCGCGGCCGATCTGCACCGCGGTCGCGCCGCTCAGCTCGGCGACGCGAATGCGGTCGGCAGTCGTCGCGGGTGGCGACGCGCCGCCAGGCACGGTCATCCCGAGCGCCTCCGCGATGCACGCCATCGTGCTCGCCGTGCCCATTACCGAACAGGTCCCTACGCTCGCGACGAGCTGGTTGTTGACGTCGGCGATCTCCTGCTCGTCGATCTCCTCGGCGCGATAGCGACCCCAGTAGCGGCGGCAGTCGGTGCACGCGCCGACCCGCTCGCTGCGATGCGAGCCGGTGAGCATCGACCCGGTGACGAGCTGGACCGCCGGAATGCCGGCCGAGGCCGCGCCCATCAGCTGCGCCGGCACGGTCTTGTCGCAACCCCCGATCAGCACCACCGCGTCCATCGGCTGCGCCCGGATCATCTCCTCGGTGTCGATCGACATCAGGTTGCGCATGTACATGCTGGTCGGATGCGCGAAGCTTTCGTGGATCGAGATCGTCGGGAAGTCCATCGGCAGACCGCCCGCGAGCATGACGCCGCGCTTGACGGCCTCGACCAGCTGCGGCGCGTTGCCGTGGCACGGGTTGAATGCGCTGCCGGTGTTGGCGATGCCGACGACCGGCCGGTCGAGCGCCTGGTCGGAGTAGCCGGCACCCTTGATGAAGGCCTTGCGCAGGAAGAGCGAGAAGTCCCGGTCGCCGTAGCTCGTCAGCCCCTTGCGCAGGCCCGTTGACTCCTCCGCGGAAGACGCGGACGGCGGCGTGGTTCGGCTCGGCTCTTTCTTGGGCATGGGGCGGGCCTCGATGCGTGGGTGCCCATGGATGATAATCTCTCCGCATGGCCCACAGCGATTTCTCGACCCCGGTCACCGAAGCGCAGGTGCGGACCTTGCGCGTCGGCGACACGGTGACGCTGAACGGCACGCTGTACGGCATCCGCGACGCGACCCAGATCCACATGTTCGACCGCGGCCGGCGCACGCGTTTCGATCTCGCCGGCCACGCGGTGATCCACACCGCGCCGAACGTCCGGAAGGTGCCCGCCTCGGCCGAACATCCGACCGGCTACGCGCCGGTGTGCATCGGCACCACCACGAGCTCACGCATGGAGCGCTTCTCGCGGCCGCTGATGACCGAGTACGGCGTGCGCATCATCATCGGCAAGGGCGGGCTCGGACCGGCGTCGCTCGATGCGTTCCGCGATCTCGGCGGCGTCTATCTCGCGATCATCGGCGGGACGGCTGCGCTCGAGACCACCTGGGTCGAGGCGATCGAGGACGTCGACCTCGACGATCTCAACCCGGAGAGCCTCTGGAAGTTCCGCGTCAAGGGCTTTGGGCCGTTGCTCGTCGGGATGGACAGCCACGGCGGAAGCCTGTACCGGGACGTCGATTCGAGCTCGCGGGCGAAGCGGGACGCCGTGCTCGCTTCGCTCGGGGTCAAGGATCGGTGAGCGGCTTGCAGGAAGTCCGGACCGATCTCCTCATCCTCGGCTCCGGCGGCGCCGGCCTCTTCGCCGCACTCCACGCCCACGCCGCGGACCCCAAGCTCGACATCACGATCGCGGTGAAGGGCCTCCTCGGCAAGTGCGGCTGCACGCGCATGGTCCAGGGCGGCTACAACGTCGCGCTCGCCGCCGGCGACTCGGTCGAGCGCCACTTCATGGACACGATCCAAGGCGGCGCGTGGCTGCCGCACCAGGAGCTCGCCTGGAAGCTCGTGACCGGCGCGGTGGAGCGCATCCACGAGCTCGAGAACGAGCTCGGCTGCTTCTTCGACCGCAACCCCGACGGGACGATCCACCAGAAGGCGTTCGCCGGCCAGACCTTCGACCGCACGGTGCACAAGGGTGATCTCACCGGCATCGAGATCATCAATCGCCTCGCCGAGCAGGTCTGGGCCCGCGGCATCCGGCGGCTCGAGGAGCACCGCGCGATCGAGCTCGTGCGGACGCGCCGTGGCGACCGGATCGCGGGTGTGCTGCTCGTCGACATGCGGACGGGCGAGTTCGTGCTCGCGCGCGCCCGCGCGGTCGTGCTCGCGACCGGCGGCGGCCCGACGATGTACAAGTACCACACGCCCTCCGGCGACAAGGCCTGCGACGGCCTCGCAATGGCGCTGCGCTCGGGGCTGCCGCTCCGTGACATGGAGATGGTGCAGTTCCATCCAACCGGCCTCCTCGCCGGGCCGCACACCCGGATGACCGGCACGGTCATCGAGGAGGGCCTGCGCGGCGCCGGCGGCTACCTCCTCGATGGCGCGGGCGAGCGGTTCATGGCGCGCTACGACCCCCGCGGCGAACGGGCGACGCGCGACATCGTTTCGCGCGCGATGTTCACCGAGATGCGCAAGGGGAACACCACGCCGCACGGCGGCCTCTACATCGCGATGGCCCACCTCGGCCCGGAGAACGTCCGCGTGCAGTTCAAGGGCATGGTCGAGCGCTGCGCCGACTGCGGGTTCGATCTCGCCGGCGGGCGCGTCGAGGTGGTGCCGACCGCGCACTACATGATGGGCGGCGTGGAGTTCGGCGTCGACTGCACGACCGCGCTCGCGGGCCTCTTCGCGGCGGGCGAGGACACCGGCGGCGTGCACGGCGCGAACCGACTCGGCGGGAACGGCGTTGCGAACTCCACGGTCTTCGGCGGCATCGCGGGCGAGTCGGTGTCCGCGTGGCTCGCTGCGGGCGCTGACCTCTCCGAGCCCGATTCCGAGGCGATCGAGCGTGCGCGCGCGGCAGCGCTCGCGCCCTTCGGCCGGCCGGCAGGCGACCTCAACACGATTCGCGAGGCGCTCTACGACCTGATGTGGAACGACGTCGGCATCCTGCGCGATGCCGCCGGACTGCGGCGTGCCCTGGGATCGCTCGGCGAGCTGCATGCGGAGCTCGCGCGGACCGGCCTCGCGGACCCGACCCGCGCCTTCAACCTCACGTGGCACGACTGGCTCAACCTCGACAGCCTGCTCGCGGTGAGCAAGGCGATTGCGCACGCGGCGCTCGCTCGCGAGGACTCGTGCGGCGCGCACTACCGCGAGGACTTTCCGCGCAGCGCCGATCCCGCCGCCGCGGCGTTCACGCGGATCCGCCAGCGGGGGGACGGGTTCGCGCTCGAGTTCGTCCCGGTCGAGTTCACCCGTGTGCGGCCGGGCGAGAGCCTGCTGAAGGCGGCGGCATGAGTCACCCGGCGAGGGGCATGAATCGCGGCGCGGACATCGTCGCGCGGACGCTGGTGCGCGCCGGCGTGAAGCGCGTCTTCACGCTCTCCGGCAATCATGTGATGTCGATCTTCGACGCGGCGCCGGCGGCGGGTCTCGATCTCGTGCACGTCCGCCACGAAGCCGCCGCCGTGCACATGGCCGACGCCTGGGCGCGGTTCACGGGCGAGGTCGGCGTCGCGCTCGCGACCGGCGGCCCCGGGCACGCGAACGCGGTGCCGGCGCTCTATACCGCGCTCGCTTCGGAGTCGCCGGTCGTGCTGCTGAGCGGGCATTCGCCGCTCGACGAGACGGGACGCGGCGCGTTCCAGGAGATGCGCCAGGTCGATCTCGCGGCGCCGCTCGCAAAGGCGTCGTGGGCAGTGAGGTCGGCGTCCGAGCTCGCCCAGGACGTCGCGCGCGCCATGCGCATCGCCGCGAGCGGGCGGCCGGGGCCGGTGCACCTCAGTCTGCCGTCGGACGCGCTCGATGCCACGGTGGCCGATTCCGCGCTGCCCGATCCCGACGCGTTCACCGCGCCGCCCGCGGCGCTCGCACCGGCCGCGGCGGAAGCGGTGCTCGGCGAGCTCGCGCGCGCGACGCGTCCGGTCATCCTCGTCGCGCCGACGCTGCTCCGCGGGCCGGGCCGCGACGCGGCGAGCCGGCTCGCCACCGCTGCGCGCGTTCCGCTCGCCGGGATGGACAGCCCGCGGGGTCTCGCCGAGCCCGCGCTCGGCGCGCTCGCGGAGATGCTGCCGCAGGCGGACCTGATCGTGCTCCTCGGCAAGCCCCTCGATTTCACGCTCAAGTTCGGCCGCCCGCCGGTGATCGCACCAGGTTGCCGCTTCGTGCAGGTCGACCCCGATCCCGCGATGCTCGAACGCACGTCGCGGGAGGTCGGCGCGCGGCTCGCGTTCGGCACGGTCGCCGACGCGGCCGTTGCGGCGGTGGCGCTCGCCGGACTGGCGGCGAAGCGCACGTGGCCGAAGAGCGGCTGGTTCGACGAGGTGACCGCGGCGATCGCTTACCGCCCGTCGGCCTGGGCGGCCGTCTCCTCCGCTGGCGATGGCCGGGTGCATCCGGTAGAGGTGTGCCGGGCGGTGCAGCGAGTCCTCGACCGCAATAGCGACGCCGTGCTGATCTCCGACGGCGGCGAGTTCGGGCAATGGGCACAGGCGTGTCTCACCGCCCGCCGCCGGACCACCAACGGCCCGGCCGGCGCGATCGGCGCGGCCGTGCCGTTCGCCGTGGCGGCGAAGCTGGCGTTCCCCGCCGCCCCGGTCGTGGCGATGTCGGGCGATGGCTCGTTCGGTTTCCATATGGGCGAGTACGACACGGCGGTCAGGCGCGGTGCAGCCTTCATTGCGGTCGTCGGCAACGATGCGCGCTGGAACGCCGAGCGCCAGATCCAGATCAAGGCGTATGGGCCCGAGCGCGCGATCGGTTGCGAGCTGCTCCCGACGCGCTACGATCTCGTTGCCGCGGCGCTCGGCGGCCACGGCGAGCACGTGACGCGGGCGGCGGATCTCGCCGGCGCGCTCGATCGCGCGGCCGCGTCGCAGCGCCCGGCGTGCGTGAACGTCGCGATCGAGGGCCTGGCCGCGCCGGACCTGTCGCGCAGGCGGTGAAGGAGGGGATGCCATGAAACGACTTGCAGCGGCCCTGATCGGCGTCGCGCTCGCGTCGGCCGCGCTCGCCGCGGAAGTCGCCGGCGTGAAGCTCGACGACAAGGTGCAGATCGCGCCGAACACGCCGGAGCTCGTGCTGAACGGCGCCGGCATCCGCACGCGCTTCTTCGTGAAGGTGTACGTGGGGGCGCTCTATCTCCCCGAGAAGAAGACCGCGGCGGCGGACGTGCTCGCGCTCGACGGCGCGAAACGGATGTCGCTCTCGATGCTGCGCGACCTGACGGCGCAGCAGCTGACCGACGCGCTGAACGAAGGTTTCGCGGCCAACAACCCGCCGGCCGACCAGGAGCGCTACAAGGGCCAGCTCGCGGAGCTGCTCGCGGTGATGACCACACTCGGGCAGGCCAAGAGCGGCGAGGTCGTCGCGCTCGACTTCGTGCCCGGCTCGGGCACCCGCGTGCTGGTGAACGGGGCGCCGAAGGGCAAGCCGATCCCCGACGAGGGCTTCTACCGCGCGATCCTGAAGATCTGGCTCGGGGACAAGCCAGTGGACGCGGACCTCAAGCGCGGCCTGCTGGGCCAGGGCTAGTCCGCTGCTGCCGCTTCCAGCGCGTCACTTCGGCACCGACCCGAGCAGCTGGGTCAGCAACCCGGTCGCGAGCGGCGCGAGCACGGCCCCCGTCTTGAGGAAGAACGCGAACGGGGTCGTGTCGGCGAAGCCGTAGCGTTTGAGCCACGGGTCGCGATCGAAGTTCGGGTTCGCCCGGATCTCCGCTTCGATCAGCTCCTGCAGCCGGCGTTGCTGCAGCACGCCCACCGGCAGGAAGATCACCGCCGCGAAACCCGAGAAGAGGATGCCGGCGCCGGCCGCGGCCGAGTTTGCGAGCTGGCCGAGCGCGCTGGCGAGCCGCGGCAGATCCGGGATCAGCTCGAAGGGACCGGTCAGCGCGCGCGCAACCTGCTCCGGCCACGACACCAGCACGTGGAGCTGGAGCACGAGGAGGACGAGGAACACGCCGGCGGACCAGAGCATCAGCTGAAACCGCTGGAAGAGCAGGTAGAGCGATTCGACGTCCGCGGTGCGCGACTTGAGCCCGAGCGTTGCGGCGCCGAACGCGAGCGCGACCACCCCGCCCGCCGACGCGGCACCGTTCAGTGCGAACGCGACCTCGAGCGAGCTCTGCATCGCGACCAGCCCCAGACGGTCCATCTGCAGCAGGAGCTCGTGGATCGAGCCGAAGCCCATCAGCGTGAGGAGCGAGGTGAAGATGTAATCGTCGATGCCGGTGCCGTCGCGGGTGTTGACGAGCCACCCGAGCCCGAGCGCGAAGACGTAGACGCCGAGCTGAAGCACCTTGATCGGCCGCCGCCACTCCGCCGGCAGCGCGTCGCAGGTCTCGAGCCAGACGCGCCAGCCGATCACCGACGCCCACAGGAACGCGGCGAGCATCAGCACGGAGGTGGCCGCCCACAGGATCAGCCCCCGCCCGAACGCGAGCTTGGGCACGTTGAGCGGGGCATTCGCGAGGAAGCCGAGCTCCATCATCACCAGACCCCAGTAAGCGGCGACGACGAAGAAGAAGATGCCGAGCCCCATGATCGGCAGCGACCAGATGAGGAGCGACCAGCGCACGCCCGGCCGCGCCGCCTCGATCACCACGATGGGGCGTTGGTTTTCCGTCGGTGCGGTCGTCCGGGGCATCGGGAGGTCAAGTTAGCGAAACAGCGCCGCGGACGCACTATGCCGGACGGCCTAAAGGACTGCGCGTCCGGCTACAATCGCCCGGCGTTTCGACCATAACGATTACGGAGGCAGGCATGAGGAGCATCACGCGCGCCCTCGCGGCCGCGGCGGCGATCGGATTCGCCGCGGGGGCGACGGCGCAGGAAAAAGTCACCATTTCCATCTCGACCGGCCCTACCGGCGGGGTGTACTACCCGCTCGGCGGCGGGCTCGCCAACGTGCTGTCGAAGTACGTCCCCGGCTACGCGGCGAACGCCGAGGCGACCGCCGGCTCGGTCGCGAACATCCAGCTCATGGGCCAGAAGAAGTCCGACCTCGCGTTCTCGATGGCGGACGCGGCGTGGGACGGGCTCCGCGGCGAGGGCAAGTTCTCGGGCGGCGCGGTGCCGCTGCGCACGCTGATGGTCGCCTACCCGAACCGCATGCACGTCGTCACGGTGGAGGGGACCGGCATCGTCAAGTTCGCCGACCTCAAGGGCAAGCGTGTCTCGACCGGCGCCCCCAACAGCGCCACGGAGCTGATGGCGTTCCGCGTGCTCGAGGCGCTGGGGCTCGACCCGGCGAAGGACATCCGCCGCGAGCGGCTCGACCCGGGCAAGTCGTCGGATGCGATCAAGGACAAGAAGCTCGACGCGTATTTCTGGGTCGGGGGGATTCCGACCTCGGCGGTGACCGATCTCGGCGCCACGCCCGGGACGAAGCTGAAGCTCGTCGACCACGCCGACTCGGTCGACGGCATGAACAAGAAATACGGGCCGCTATACGTGAAGGACACGATCCCGGCGAAGTCTTATCCCGGCCAGGACACGCCGAACCAGGTCGCCACCGTGTGGAACCTGATCATCGCCCGCGCCGATATGCCGGACCAGGTCGCCTACAACATCGTGAAGACGATCTTCGACAAGAAGGACGAGCTGATCCAGGTCCACAAGGAAGCGGCGAGCTTCGACCTGAAGACGCAGTCGAACACGGCCTCGCCGCTCCCGTACCACCCCGGCGCGATCAAGTACTTCGCCGAGAAGGGCGTGAACCTGAAGTAAAGCGGCCCCGGCGCCCACGAAGCCCCGCTCCGGCGGGGCTTCGTGTCTCGCGCGCCGCGGCCGATAATCCGAGCGCTCCACGGGAGGAGGGCCCATGGCGGACGCAGCGGCGAAACCGGCGACAGAACCGGTCGTCACCGAACAGAGCCTGCGGAAGGCCGAGGAGTTCGTCGAGGCCGAGGAGGGCGCGACGCACCGCTTCCGCGGCGCGTGGGGCGCGTTCCTCACCGCGACTGCGGTCGCGATGTCGCTCTTCCACCTGTACTCCGCGTACGGGGTGATCACGACCACCACGCTGCGCTACGCGCACGTCGGCTTCGTGCTGTTCCTCGTCTTCCTGCTCTTCCCGGTCACGAAGCGGTTCCGCAACCGGTTCAGCTGGATCGACCTCGGCCTCGCGATTCTCGGCGTCGCCACCATCGCCTACGCGATCGCCGGCGGCGACGACTTCCTCGACCGGAGCACCGCACCGAACACGCTCGACATGGTGATGGGGATCGCGCTCATCGTGCTCGTGCTGGAGGCGGCGCGGCGCTCGACCGGCTGGATCATGCCGGCCGTCGTGCTCCTCTTCCTCGCCTACGCGATGCTCGGGCCGTACCTGCCGGACCCGTGGCGCCACCGCGGCTACGACGTCGGCCGGCTCGTGGGTGTGATGTACATGACGCTCGAGGGCATCTTCGGGACCGCGGTGGACGTGTCGTCGTCGCTCATCATCCTGTTCACGATCTACGGCGCGTTCCTGCAGTTTTCGGGCGCGGGCCAGTTCTTCCTCGATTTCTCGTTCGCGGCGCTCGGCGGCAAGCCGACCGGCGCCGGCCGGACGATCGTCCTGTCGTCGTTCCTGCTCGGCGGGCCGTCGGGCTCCGGGGTCGCGACGACGGTGACGCTCGGAACGGTCGCCTATCCGATGCTCGCGAAAGCGGGCTACGAGCGGAACGCCGCCGGCGGGCTCCTTGCGGCCGGCGGCCTCGGGGCGATCCTCTCGCCGCCGGTGCTCGGCGCCGCGGCGTTCCTGATCGCCGAGTTCCTCAAGATCTCGTATCTCGACGTGATCAAGATGGCGGCAATCCCGACCTGCCTCTACTACCTGTCGTTGCTGCTGATGGTCGAGATCGACGCGCGGAAGTACGGCATGCGGCCGGTGGACTTCGGCGCGCGCCCGGGCGTGTGGCAGCTCACGCGGACGACCGGCTTCCACTTCCTGTCGCTGGTCGCGATCATCATCTTCATGCTGCTCGGCTTCTCGCCGATCGGCGCGGTGTTCTGGGCGACGGTGGTCGCGTTCTTCACCAGCTTCCTCAACCGCGACTGCGCGCTGCTCGATCTCGCGGCGTTCGTGAAGCGGCCGCCCGGGTGGTGGCAGGACATGCTGCTGCGCTCCAAGCTCACCAAGGCGCTCGAGGCCGGCTCGTTGGGCATGCTGAACGTCGGCGCGACCTGCGCCGCGGCCGGCCTCATCGTCGGCGTCGTGACGCTCACCGGGCTCGGCCTGAAGTTCGCCGAGATCGTGATCGGGTACGCGGGCGGCAGCCTCGTCCTTACCGCGATCTACACCGCGCTCATCGTGTGGGTCGTCGGGCTCGCGGTACCGGTGACCGCGAGCTACATTATCTGCGCGGTAATTGCCGCCCCGGCGCTGATCCGGCTCGGGGTGCCAGACTTCGCGGCGCACATGTTCATCTTCTACTACGCGGTGCTGTCGGAAGTCTCGCCGCCGACCGCGCTCTCGCCGTTCGCGGCAGCCGCGATCACCGGCGGCGATCCCTACAAGACGACGCTTCAGTCGTGGAAGTACACCCTGCCGGCGTTCGTCGTGCCGTTCGTGTTCGTGCTCGACCCCCTCGGCGTCGGCATCCTGCTCGTGATCCCGAAGGGCGGGACGTGGTGGGACATCGTCTGGGTGACGGCGCTCGCGTCGGTCGCCCTCGTCGCGCTCGCGGGTGCCGCCGAGGGGTGGCTCTTCAAGAAGACGAACGCTGCGGAGCGGCTGCTGCTGCTCGTCGCCGGGCTCTTGCTGGTTTATCCGAAAGCGCTGTTCGATGCGATCGGCGTCGTCCTGCTCGTAGTGGCGGTGGCTCTGCAGCTCATGCGGCCCGGGAGGACTGCGGCGGCGGGCTAAGTCGCCACCGGCGCCCTCGGGCTGCCTCAGCCTTCGACCGTCTCGGTCCGCGCCCGACCGAGCGCGCCTTCGAGCGGTGTCACCGCACCGTCCTGGGTGCGGAACGCGAATGCATGCTCGCCGCCCTCGATGTCCCGGCAGCGGATCGTGAACGTACCGCCGTGGTTCCGCAGCATCGGTTCCAGCGTGGCGTGCAGCGTAAAGCCCGAATTGCGCTCGACGATCTCCGACGGCTTGATCTTCCCGTCGGCGAAGTCGTCGGACTGGAAGCGCAGTCCGTAGGCGGTCCCGCCAACGTTGACCATCGCGACCGTCGCGAGCCCGTGGCCGGCGGAAAAGCTCGCCTTCGCGAAGCGGAAATCGGGCGCGAGCAGCGCGCGCCGCGCGTCCTCGTGGCGGCGATGCGCGGCGATCTCCAGCTCGGCGAGCGCGGTCGCCGCCGCCGTCTGGCGGGCGTGCTCCTGCACGAGCGCGGACGTTTCATGGGCCTGGGTCATCAGCGCTGCCTGCTGTGCCGACAACATCGCCGTGTTGCGCGCGAGCGGCGTCCGCCTGCTGGAAGTAGCCGAGCACGAGCCACAGCACCCCGATGGGCGCGATGATCGTGGCCGCGAGCGTGCCCCACTCGGTCAGCGTGAGCGCGGCGTCGCGTTTGACGAGCGCAGCGGCCGTGTAGTCACCCCAGATCGCGAACGCCCACAGCGCGAGCCACGCGACCGTCGCGAGGCCGCCCAACAGCGCAGCAACGGAACGCCGCGGCGCGAATCGGGAGTAGTCGTCCATCATTCCGCGCCTAGTGTAGTCCGAGGTGCGAGGCGTGGGGAGTCCGGTCACCGATAGAATCGCTCCGTGTTTAGCACGCTACCTTCCCAGAACTGTCGTCGTACCCCGACACCGTGACCCTCGAAACCTGGCTCGCTTTCTTCGTCGCCGCCTGCCTCATCAGCGTCTCTCCCGGCGCGGGCGCGGTCGCCTGCATGACCACGGGGATGCGTTACGGGTACCGGCGCGGCATCTGGAACATCTTCGGGATGCAGGTCGGGATCGCGCTCCAGCTCGCGATCGTCGGCGCCGGGCTCGGGGCGATCCTCGCGACCTCGACCGTCGCGTTCACCGCGCTGAAGTGGCTCGGCGTCGCGTATCTCTGCTGGCTCGGAATCAGGCAGTGGCGCGCGCACGCCGAGCCCGTGCCGGCCGGGACGGCGACCAGCGGCGGCAGCGCCCGCGCGCTCTTCGCCCAGGGATTCCTCGTGAACGCGACCAACCCGAAGGCGACAGTCTTCTTCCTCGCGGTGCTCCCGCAGTTCATCGATCCGGGGCGGCCGCTGCTGCCGCAATACCTGACCGTCGTCGGAACGCTGACCGCGGTCGACCTGGTGGTGATGAGCGGGTACACGCTCTTCGCCGCGAGGTTCCTGCGCGTGCTGCGCGCGCCGCGCCAGATCCGGTTCGTCAACCGGCTCTTCGGCGGGCTCTTCGTCGGTGCCGCGGCGCTGCTCGCGGCGTTCAAGCGCGCCGGCTAGGAGCTCAGACCTCGACGCTCGCGCCCCGGTCCGCACGCTTGCGCTCGTGCGCCTTCAGGAAGCGCTTGCGTATGCGGATCGACTGTGGCGTCACTTCCACCAGCTCGTCGTCGTCGATGAACTCGACAGCGTACTCGAGGGTCAGCTTGACCGGCGGGATGAGCAGGACGTTGTCGTCCTTGCCCGCGGCGCGGATGTTGGTGAGCTTCTTCGCCTTGAGCGGATTCACCGTCAGGTCGTTGTCGCGGCTGTTGATGCCGACGATCATGCCCTCGTAGATCTTCTCGCCGGGCGACACGAAGAGACGCCCGCGCTCCTGGAGGTTGAAGAGCGCGAAGGCGACCGCCTCGCCGGTTTCCTGCGAGACCAGCACGCCGTTGCGGCGCCCGGGGATCTCGCCCTTTACCGGGCCGTACTCGTCGAACACGTGCGTCATGATCCCGGTGCCGCGCGTCAGGTTCATGAACTCGTTCTGGAAGCCGATCAGCCCGCGCGCTGGAATGCGGTAGTCGATCCGCACGCGGCCGCGGCCGTCGGGCTGCATGTCGACGAGGTCGCCGCGGCGTCCGCCGAGCGCCTCCATCACCGCGCCCTGGTGCGCGTCCTCGACGTCGACGGTCAGCGCCTCGTACGGCTCGCAGACCACGCCGTCGATGGTCCGGTTGATGACTTTCGGCCGACCGACCGCGAGTTCGTAGCCTTCGCGGCGCATGTTCTCGACCAGGATGGTGAGATGCAGCTCGCCGCGGCCGTGCACGACGAAGACGTCGGTGTCGCCGGAGTCCTCGACGCGCAGCGCCATGTTGGTGAGCAGCTCCCGCTGCAGGCGCTCGCGGAGGTTGCGGCTGGTGACGTACTTGCCCTCGGTTCCGGCGAGCGGTGAAGTGTTGACGACGACCTGCATCGTCAGCGTCGGCTCGTCCACCTTGAGCGGCGGCCGCCCTTCCGGGCGGTCGGCGTCGGCGATCGTCGCGCCGATCGTGAGGCTCTCGATGCCGGTGACGAGGACGATATCGCCGGCGAGCGCCTCCTTGAGCGGCACTCGTTCGAGCCCGGAGAACCCGAGCACCTGGTTCACCTTCGCTTTCCCGAGCAGCTTGTCGCCGAGCATCACCGCGACTTCCTGGGCCGGCGCGAGCCGGCCGCGCCGCATTTTGCCGACGCCGATCCGTCCGACGTAGCTCGAGTAGTCGAGCGCGTGGAGCTGGAGCTGGAGCGTGCCGTCGACGTCGTCGTCCTGGGGTGCCGGCACGCGTTCGAGGATCGTCTGGAAGAGCGGACGCAGGTCCTCGCCGCGCGCTTTCGGGTCGAGCGAAGCCCAGCCCTGCAGCGCAGAGGCGTACACGACCGGGAAGTCGAGCTGGTCTTCGTGCGCGCCGAGCTTGTCGAAGAGATCGAACGTCCGGTTCACGACCCACTCGGGGCGGGCGCCCGGACGGTCGACCTTGTTGACCACCACGATCGGCTTGAGGCCGAGGGCGAGCGCCTTGCGGGTGACGAAGCGCGTCTGCGGCATCGGCCCTTCGACCGCGTCGACGAGCAGCAGCACGCCATCGACCATGCCGAGCACGCGCTCGACCTCGCCGCCGAAGTCGGCGTGGCCGGGCGTATCGACGATGTTGATGTGGACGCCCGCGTAGTCGATCGCGCAGTTCTTGGCGAAAATGGTGATCCCGCGCTCGCGCTCGAGATCGTTCGAGTCCATGACCCGCTCGGGCGGGCGCTCGTGCGCGGCGAAGGTGCCGGCCTGCTGCAGGAGGCGATCGACGAGCGTCGTCTTGCCGTGGTCGACGTGGGCGATGATGGCGATGTTGCGGATTGCGCGTGACATTACCTGAGGCTTTCGAAGAATCGCGCGAGCTTCGGACTGCCCGCGTAGGCGACGTGGAACCGCATCCAGGGCGAACGCGCCTGGGACGGACTGAAGAGACTTCCCGGCGCGAGGATGATCCCCTCGCTTTGCGCGGCGGCGGCGAGCGCCTCGGCGTCGCGGTGCTCGCCCGCGTGCGCCCACATGAACATGCCGGCGGCCGGCTCGTGAAAGAGCGTGAGGCCGGCGCGCTCGAGGTTGCGCATCGCCGGCTCGAGCGAGCGCGCGAGCCGCGCGCGGACGTGGTCGACGTGCTTGCGGTAGTAGCCGTCGGACAGCACCTGGTAGACGAGCCGCTCGCCGAGCTCCGGGGTGGTGAGGCCGGCGAGCATCTTCTGCGCGGTGAGGTCGCGCGCGAGGTCAGGGTGCGCCGCGAGATAGCCGACCCGCAGTCCCGCTCCGAGCGTCTTCGAGAAGCTCCCGACGTAGATGACGCGGTTCAGCTGGTCGAGCTGGGCGATGCGGTGCGCGCGGCCCGGGTGCAGGTCGGCGAGGATGTCGTCCTCGACGATGTGGAAGTCGTGCGCCTCGGCGAGCCGCAGCACGCGGAATGCGTCGGCGGCGCCGAGCGAGGTACCGGTCGGGTTGTGCAGCACCGAGTTGGTCATGAAGAGCTTCGGCTTGTGCTCTTTCGCGAGCGCCTCGAGGCGCTCGACGTCGAGCCCGTCGCCGCCGCGCGGCACGCCGATCGGCCGCATCCCCATCGCGGCAAGCCGTCCGAACAGGACGTAGTAGCCGGGGTCGTCGACCATCACCGCGTCGCCCGGCTGCAGGAAGTAGCGCGCGACGAGGTCGAGCGCATGGCTCGCGCCGGCCGTGAGGACGATGTTGTCCGGCTCGGCGCGGATCTCGAGCTCGGCGAGATGGACCTGCAGCAGGTTGCGCAAGGGGGCGTACCCGCGCGGCGTGCCGTAGCCGGTCAGCGCGCTCGGCTCGCGACGCGAGAGCGCCCGGAGGCCCGACTGCAGCATTTCCTCGTCGAGCCAGCTCTCGGGCAGGCAGCCCGAACCGGCGAGGAGCACGTCGCGGTTGTCATTCCCGGCGTAGAGGTGGTGGAGCAGCCACACCACGTCGATCCGGGTCGCCGCCGGCTCGCGCGGCTCGGCGCGCCGGACCGGCTGCGGCCGCTCGCGGACGTAGAAACCCGAGCCGCGGCGCGACTCGAGGTAGCCCTGCGCGACGAGCCGGTCGTAGGCCTCGACCACCGTGAATCGCGACACGCCGTTGTCCTCCGCGAAGCGGCGGATCGACGGCATGCGGGTGCCCGCGCGCAGGGCGCGCTCGTCGATCCGCGTGCGGAGAAACCCGGTGATCTGCTCGACGAGCGGCAACGGAGCGTCGTGCGAGAGCGGGCTGACGGTGACGCGCTGGAGGCCTGTCATGGTGGCTTAGCCGGTACAGATATCCGGCTTGCCTACAAAAGTGTACATGTGGTGTACCGGAAGCGGCCGCTATTGTACAGGTCTGACCCTTACGGAGCACGTGCTATGCGCAGTCTTCCCGTCGTTCTTGCCGCGCTGGTCCTCGCCGGCTGCAAGCCGGCCCAGGTGACCCTCGCGCTCGAGCCGGGGTTCTACCCGTCGGCGATCGCCTACGACCCGGTCAACGACCGCTTCTTCGTCGGCAGCCACGCGACCGGGACGGTCGCAATCGTCCGGCGGGACGGTCACCCGGTAGCCACCGTCCGGCCGGAGCGGGCCGCCCGCCCGGTCGTCCAGCTCGTGTACGAGCCTGGAGCTCGTCGGCTGTGGGTGCTCACCCCGGAGGCTGTCGAGATGGTCGACGTGGCGGCCCTTCCGGTGCGTCGGGCGGTGGTCGCCGATGCGGTACTCGGCGGCCGGTTCAGCGACCTGGCTGCCGATGGCGGCGGGCGAGCGTTCGTGCTCGACGCGGTGGCCGGGGCGGTCGTCGTGGTCGAGCCGGGTCGCCAGAGCTCGCGGGTCCTGGCCCGGTTGCCCACCGGGCAGGGTGATGGGTCGCTGATGATGCTGCCGGACGGCGCCACGCTCGTCGTCGCCCGCGGCGGCGCCCTCTGGCGGGTCGAGGCGCGGTCGGGCGGGGTCGAGCGGATCGTGCTCGGCGCGCCGCTCCCCGACGTCTCGCAACTCATGCTCGTCGCGAGCGACACGACCGCGCACCACGTCGCGGCGTTCCGCGGACGGGCGAACGAGATGGTGACCCTGCATCTCAGCGCCGACGCGCGCCGTGCGTTCGCCGACACCGGCACGCGCATGCGCTACGACACGCCGTTCCACGGCACGTTCGACGGCCGCGAGGTGGTGGTCCTCCTCGGCCGCCTGCGGCATCACCCGAGCCTGGGCGGCGACGGGCGGCCCAACCTCCCGCCGCGGTTCACCACCTACTTCGCCGGCGGTGCGAGTGCGTCGCGTCTTGCCGAGGCGTTGCCGGCCGCGGCCCCTGCGCTGGTACGCTGAGACATCGTCCGTTCGCAGGGTAGAGCCATGCCAGCGCTGCGTTTCAAGCAGGTCGACGTATTCACCACCCGGCCGTTCTTCGGGAATCCGGTCGCGGTCGTCCTCGATGGCGACGGGCTCGACACGGCCACGATGCAACGCGTCGCGGCGTGGACGAACCTCTCCGAGACGACCTTCGTGCTGGGCCCGACCGCTGCAGGCGCCGACTATGGCCTGCGGATCTTCACGCCGCGCGCCGAGCTGCCCTTCGCCGGGCATCCGACCGTCGGCAGTGCCCATGCGGTACTCCAGGCCGGTCTCGTCGCCGCCAAGCCGGAGCTGCGGCAGGAATGCGCGGCCGGCGTGCTCCGCCTTGCGGTCGAGGGCACGGGCAGCTCGCGGCGGATCTCGGTCGAGGCGCCGCCCGCGGCGCTGGAGCCGCTCCGCGCGGACGCCGCTGGCGAGGTCGAGCGCGCGCTCGGCGCGCGTCTTGCCCCGGGCGCTACCGGCCAGATCGTCGCCATCGGTCCGCGCTGGGTCACGCTGATGCTCGCGGACGCGGCCGCAGTCCGCGCGCTCGCACCGGACATGGCCGCCGTGGCCGCGGTGAGCCGCAAGCTCGGCGCCACCGGCGTTACCGTATTCGCGCCGGCCCGCGCGGGCGACCACGACGCCGTGGTGCGGAGCTTTGCGCCCGGCGACGGCATCCCCGAGGACCCGGTCTGCGGCAGCGGGAATGCCGCCGTCGGGGCCTGGCTCCGGCACGCAGGGATGGAGATCGGCCGGGGCGGCGGCCACGTGGCGAGCCAGGGCCGCGAGCTCGGCCGCGACGGCTATGTGAGCGTCCGCGTCGACGCGGCGACGCGCCGGGTGTGGATCGGCGGCGCCGCCGTCACTTGCATCGACGGCGTCCTGCAGGTCCAATCAGACTAGATAGAATCCGCGCCATGGAACATCAGGCCACGCGCGGCAGGCTCGTCCCGGATGCCGAGCTTCGGCGCTTCGACGCGGTGATGCCGACACCGTTCGGCGCCGTCGGCGTCCGCACCGAGGCGCTCGGCACCGAGGACGAGTGCATCGCGGAGATCCTCTACCTTCCGTCCGGCGTTCCCCAGATCACTCCGAAGAACCGGCTGGCGCGCGAGGCCTGCACGCAGATCCGGGGCTACCTCGACGATCCGTCGCGGGGCTTCGCGCTGCCGCTCAAGCCGGTCGGTACGCGCTATCAGCGCCGCGTCTGGGAGAAGATCGCGGAGATCCCGTCCGGGCGCGTGCGCAGCTACGGCGAGGTGGCGAAGGACATCCGCTCGGGCCCGCGCGCGGTCGGCCAGGCGTGCGGCGCGAACTACTTCCCGCTCGCGATCCCGTGTCACCGCGTGATCGCCTCCGGCGGGATCGGCGGCTTCGCGCGGGACGACGACGGTTTCCACATCGCGATCAAGCGGTGGCTGCTCGCCCACGAGGGGATACGGCTCCCCGCGTGAGGCCGCCGGGCCGCCCCAAGGCCGAACCCCGAGCGCGTTTTGCGCGCGAGGGTAGTCCAATAGGCCGCCGGGCCGCCCCAAGGCCGAACCCGGAGCGCGTTTTTCGCGCGAGGGTAGTCCAATAGGCCCGCCAGGCCGCCCCAAGGGCGAACCGCGAGCGCGTGTTTTGCGCGAGGGAGATCCGATGGAGGAGCGCGACGCCGCGCTCCTCGACGAGTTCTGCGACCACCTCTGGCTCGAGGACGGGCTGGCGAAGAACACGCTCGAGTCGTACCGCCGCGATCTCCGCCTGTTCGGCACCTGGCTGGCGGGGCAGGGCGGGGCGCTCGGGGCGGCGAGCGAGACCGACGTGCTCGGCTATTTCGCGCACCGCCACCGGGACCGGCATCGTCCGCGCGCGAGCACCCAGGCGCGGATCGCCTCGAGCCTCAAGCGCTTCTACCAGTTCCTCGTGCGCGAGCACCGGATTGCCGCCGACCCGACGCTGAAGCTCGAGCCGCCGAAGCGCCCGCCGCGCTTTCCGAAGACGCTTACCGAGGCCGATGTCGAAGAGCTTCTCGATGCGCCGGACGTCGCCGCACCGCTCGGCCTGCGCGACCGCGCGATGCTCGAGCTCCTCTACGCGACCGGGCTGCGGGTCTCGGAGCTCGTGCGGCTGAAGCCGGGCGAGGTGAGCCTCGACATGGGCGTGGTGCGCGTCTTCGGGAAGGGCGCGAAAGAGCGGCTCGTCCCGCTCGGCGAAGAAGCTGCGGCTTGGCTCGTGCGTTATCAGCGGGAGGCGCGACGCGCGATCCTCAAGGGTCGGACCGCCGAGGCGGTGTTCGTGACCCAGCGCGGAGGAGGGATGACGCGGCAGGCGTTCTGGCAGCTCATCAAGCGCTACGGTGCGCGGGCGATCCCGGGCAAGACGCTGTCGCCGCACACGCTGCGCCACGCGTTCGCGACGCACCTTCTCAACCACGGCGCGGACCTCCGCGTCGTGCAGCTGCTCCTCGGCCACGCCGACATCTCGACGACGCAGATCTACACCCACGTGGCGCGGGAGCGGCTCAAGGCGCTGCACGCGAAGCATCATCCGCGCGGCTGACGGCCATGACGAAGAGCGCGCGCGTCTCCGAAACGCCGGCGACGGCATTCCTCAAGGCGCATCGCGTCGCCTACACCGAGCACGTGTTCGAGTACGTCGAGCACGGCGGCGCGCGCGCGGGCGCCGAGGCGCTGGGATTCGACGAGCTCGCGGTCGTCAAGACGCTGATCATGGAGGACGAAGCGAAACGCCCGCTCGTCGTGCTGATGCACGGCGACCGTACCGTCTCGACCAAGAACCTCGCGCGCCAGATCGGCGTGAAGCGCGTCGAACCCTGCGCACCCGAAGTCGCGCAGCGTCACTCCGGCTACCAGATCGGCGGCACCTCGCCGTTCGCGACGCGGAAGAAGATGCCGGTCTACGTGGAAAGGAGCGTGCTCGATCTCCCGCGGATCTACGTCAACGGCGGCCGGCGCGGTTATCTCGTCGGCATCGATCCCGGCGAGCTCGTGCGCGTGCTCGCGCCGAAGCTCGTCGATGTGGGCCTGGAGGATTGAACGCCGCCGCGCGGCGTTAAGCGCGCGAGCGCTCGATGGTGATGCCGACCCGCCCGACGTCCTTGAGGATGCCGAGCTTCGCGACGCTGACGCGCACGCGCGGCGCGCCGAACTCCTCGAGCACGAGGTTTGCCACGAACGCGGCCAGCTCCTCGACCAGGCCGAAGCGGCGCGCGTCGAGCTCCTCGCGGATCCGGCCGACGAGCACCGCATAGTCGATCGTGTCGGCCACCTTGCCGCTCGTGAACACCCGATCGTTCGGCAGCGCGATCTCGAGGTCGAGGGCGATCGGCTGCGTCGTGCCGCGCTCGCGCTTGTAGATGCCGACCTTGGCTTCGAGCCGCACGTCGCGCAGGAACAGCTGGTTCATCGGTAGGGGAGAGGGCGTGAGGTAAACTTGCGCGCGATGGCGACGGCGGCGTTCATTCTAATCGGTTACCTCATCGGCTCGCTGTCGTTTGCGGTGATCGTGAGCAAGGCGCTCGGGCTGCCCGATCCGCACACTTATGGTTCGGGCAACCCCGGCGCGACGAACGTGCTGCGCACCGGCAGCAAGCTCGCCGCGCTGCTCACGCTCGTCGGCGACGGCGTGAAGGGCTGGTTCGCGGTGGTCCTCGCGCAGCGGTTCGCCTGGCACTTCGGCGTCGACGACATCGGGATCGCCGCGGTGGCGCTCGCGGTGTTCGTCGGACATCTGTTCCCGGTGTTCTTCCGCTTCAGGGGCGGGAAGGGCGTAGCGACCGCCGCCGGCGTGCTGTTCGCGATCGACTGGCGCATCGGCCTCGGGACGCTCGTCACGTGGCTCGTCATCGCCTTCTTCTTCCGGTATTCGTCGCTCGCGGCGCTCGTCGCCGCGGCGTTCGCGCCGTTCGCGACCGCGCTCGTGCTCGGCTTCAACGCGTACGCGGTCGCGGTGCTCGTGATCTCGGCGCTGCTCGTCTGGCGGCATGCGGAGAACATCCGCAAGCTCCTGGCCGGCACCGAGAGCCGGCTCGGCGCGAAGAAAGCGCCCGCGCCCGAGGGTTAGGCGCGCGGGAGATCGGCGAGGTCCCAGCGCGGCCGCACGGTAAACGCGTAGCCGCGTTTTGCCGCCGCGGGTGCGCCGAGCCGCAGGGCCCCGGCCAGCGCGATCATCGCGCCATTGTCGGTGCAAAGATCGAGCTCCGGGTAGAACGTCTCGAACCCGTCGGCGCGCGCTGCCGCATCGAGCCGCTCGCGCAGGCGCCGGTTGGCGCCGACGCCGCCGGCCACCACGAGCCGGCGCTCCCCGGTAGTCGCGAGCGCCGCGCGGCACTTGGCGACGAGCACGTCGACGATCGCTTCCTGGAACTCCGCCGCGAGATCGGCGCGCGCTGCGTCGTCCAGTGCGCGGGCCCTCGCCACCGTCGCCACCGCGGTCTTCAGCCCGGAGAAGCTGAAGTCGAGATCGCCGCTGGCGATGACCGGCCGCGGCAGCTTGAACCGGCCGGGGCGCCCGCGATCCGCCAGCGCGGCAAGCGCGGGCCCGCCCGGGTAGCCGAGGCCGAGGAGCTGCGCGGTCTTGTCGAACGCCTCGCCCGCCGCGTCGTCCGCCGTTTCGCCGAGGAGCGCGTAGGCCCCGACGCCCTCGACGCGCATCAGCTGCGTGTGTCCGCCCGAGACGAGGAGCGCGACGAACGGGAACGCGGGCGGACGCGCCGACAGCAGCGGCGAGAGGAGATGGCCTTCGAGGTGATGGATGCCGATCGCCGGCACGCCGAGTCCGTACGCAAGCGACGCGGCGATGCTCGCGCCGACGAGGAGCGCCCCGGCGAGCCCCGGACCCTGGGTATAGGCGACCGCGTCGAGGTCCGCGAGCCGCACGCCGGCGCGCGCGAGCACGCGCTCGACGAGCGGCAGCGTCCGTCGGATGTGGTCGCGCGAAGCGAGCTCCGGCACGACGCCCCCGTAGTCGGCATGCAGTGCCGCCTGGGTGTGCACCTCCTGGGCGAGCAGGCCCCGGGCGGTGTCGTAGACCGCGATCCCCGTTTCGTCGCAGGATGTCTCAATTCCCAATACCAGCATCCCCGGAGCGTAGCCGATCCCGCCCGCCCGGACTAACATTCCCATCCCCATGCGCCTCCTCATCGTCGAAGACGACGCGATGCTCGCCGATGGCCTCGCCCGGAGCCTCCGGCAGTCGGGCTACGCCGTCGACTGGGTCGACAGCGCCGAGCGCGCGCAGCTCGCCGTCGAGCACGAGACATTCGATCTCGTCGTCCTCGACATCGGGCTGCCCGGCATCGACGGCTTCGAGCTGCTGCGCCGCCTGCGCAAGGCCGAGCAGTACGTGCCGGTGATCATCGTGACCGCGCGCGACGCGGTCACCGACCGCGTCCGCGGGCTCGATCTGGGCGCCGACGACTACCTCGTCAAGCCGTTCGCGTTCGAGGAGCTCGAGGCGCGGGTGCGCGCCTTGATCCGCCGCGGCCGCACGCCCACCACCCCGCGGCTCACCTTCGGGCCGCTCGTGCTCGACCTCGTGGCACGCGACGCGCGGGTGGCGGGCGAGCCGCTCGAGCTCACCGCGCGCGAATGGGCGCTGATGGAACTGTTCGTGACGCAGCCGGGCGTAGCGCTCTCCAAGGAGCGGATCGTGCAGTCGCTCTCGAGCTGGGACGAGAAGCTCTCGCACAACGCGATCGAGGTGTACGTCTCGCGGCTGCGCGCGAAGCTCGAGCCCGCCGGCGTGTCGATCCGGACGGTGCGCGGGTTCGGCTATCTCCTCGAGACCCCGCGTGAGGGCTGACCGGCGGATCCGCACCCTGCTGCTCGGCTGGCTGCTCGCGCCGCTCGCGCTGGTGCTGGTGGCGAGCTCGGTCGCGAGCTACACCACGGCGCTGCGCATCGCGACCGAAGCCTACGACCGCGCGCTGCTCGACCCGGCACTCGCCATTGCGCAGCGGCTCTCGGCGGCCGACGGGAAGATCGAGCTCGACATCGCGCCGGCGGTGCTCGACGCGCTGCGGGTCGACTCGACCGACCGCGTGTACTTCGCCGTGACCGCGCGGGGAGGGCTCGTGGCCGGGCAACCGGAAGTGCCGGCGCCGCCCGAGGCGCCGACCGAGGGCGCACCCGTGTTCTACGACGGCATGGTGCGCGGCGAACCGGTGCGCGCGGCGGCGATCGCGGCGCCGTTCGCCGAAGGGCCGGTGTTCATCCTGGTAGCCGAGACGCGGCTCAAGCGCGAGCGCATGGTGCGCCAGCTCCTCGCCTCGAGCGCGCTGCCCGAGTTCGTGTTCTTCTTCATCGCGCTGGCGGTGGTGTGGTACGGCGTCGGGCGGGGGCTCGCACCGCTCGAGGATCTCCGCGCCGAGCTCGCCGCGCGCTCGCCGCGCGACCTCCGCCCGGTCGCCGAGGACTACGCGCCGGTCGAGGTGCGGCCGCTCGTGCAGGCCCTGAACGGGCTGCTGCGCCGGCTCGGCGAATCGATCGACGCGCAGCAGCGCTTCGTCGCCGATGCCGCCCACCAGCTGCGCACGCCGCTCGCGGCGCTGCAGGCACAGGTCGACGCCGCCCGCCGCGAGCCGATGCCCCCGGAGCTCGCCGCGACCGTGGACAGCCTGCGCGCGGCGGCGCGCCGCGCGGCGCATCTCGCGCAGCAGCTCCTCACGCTCGCCGCGGTCGAGCCCGCCGCGGAGCGCCCGTTTGCGCCCGAACGCACCGACCTCGCCGCGGTCGCGCAAACGCGGGTCGCGGACTGGCTGACGCGCGCGGACACGAAGGCGATCGACCTCGGTTTCGAGCTCGAGCCGGCGCCGGTCGCCGGCGAGCCGAGCCTGCTCGCCGAGATCGCCGCGAACCTGGTCGAGAACGCGCTGAACTACACGCCGCGCGGCGGCGAGGTGACGCTGCGTACCGGCCGCCGCGACGGCCACGCGTTCCTCGAGGTCGAGGACAGCGGGCCGGGCATCCCCGCAGAGGAACGGGAGCGGGTGTTCGAGCGCTTCCATCGCGTACGAGGCACGGCCGGCGAAGGTACCGGGCTCGGGCTCGCGATCGTGCGCGAGATCGCGCGCCGGCACGGTGGCGCGGTCGACATCGGCGTGCCCCGCGCCGGCAGAGGAACGCTCGTAGTGGTCTCGTTCCCCGCTCGGCCCGCTGCCGCGTAAACGCGTTCTCGTGTTTCGTCAGCGTTTTGTCAGGTTCGGACGAGTCGCAGGCGAGCATTTCGCATCGCGGCGCCTTCACCGCGGTTTACCGGTGACGACTCTTGCGTGTTTATCGCAGCGATGGCGAGTTTGCGCTCTGGCCGGGATTACAATGCCGCACCCGATCGGCTCGAGCGGGCACACGGGCGCCTGACGAGGCCTGGAGTCGGGCGGTTTCGCTCCTGACGGCGCGCAAGTCAGCCAGTCCACCCGCGGTTGTCGGCACGAGAAGCCGGGCCGACGCGCAGTGCGCGTCGGTGCGCTGTGCGCGAGCCAGGTGCGGCACGATCCGCGGACAGAGCGCGTTGTTGGGCCATGGTCCGGGCGCTGCGAGGGCCGGCCGCTCGGGACTTTGAGGAGGAGTGGATTGCAATGCGAAGGACAGCGGGCGCCGGGCGACCGGCGCTGACCGCCGCGCTTGCCATGGCGCTTGCCGCGGATCGCGGCGACGGCGGGCTGCGAAACGGCGCCGCGCGCGGGCGAACGACTCTTCGCTGAACCGCCGCCATGCACCGATTCACCCTTGCCGCCGCGTCGATCGCATTCTCGCTGCTGCTCGTCGCCGGATGCGGAAACGACGCCCTGCCGGCTGCGGGATCGAAGCCCGGACCGGTGCCCGATACGCCCGCGAAGACGATCCCGGTGCCGCCCGCGCAGCGCCAGTTCCTCACGGTCGAGGCAGTCGGCACCACCCAGGCCGCAAACGTGCTCGCACTGCCGGGGCGCGTGACGTTCCGTCCCCAGGCACAGTCGGCGGTCGGGGCAAGCGCGGCGGGCCGCGTCGTCGCGGTGCTGGTGCGCGCCGGGGAGGTGGTGAAGGCCGGCGCGCCGCTGCTGACGATCGACAGCGCTGACGCGGCCGCGGCGCGCGCCACGCTGGACCAGGCGACAACCCGGCTCGCTACCGCCGAAAGCGTCTACCGGCGCAACGTCGAGATGACCGAGCGCGGCGTCGGGCTGCAGGTCGAGCGCCAGGAAGCCGAGGCGCGGTTGAAGGAAGCACGCGCCGAACATGAGCGGGCCCGGCAAGCGGTGAACCTGATCGGCGGTGGCCAGGGCAGCCGGATCACGCTGAAGGCGCCCGCCGACGGCGTGGTCATGGCCATACGCGTAGCGGTCGGCGCGACCGTCGCGCCCGGCGGCGAGGCGCTGCTCGAGCTGGGCGACCCCTCCCGCCTGCAGGTCGTTGCGCAGGTGCCCGAGAGCGACCTCGCCCGCGTTGCGGTCGGCCAGGAGGCCGAGGTGGAACTGCCGGCGCTTTCCGCCCGCGTCGCGGCGCGGGTCGAGAACTTCAACCCGCGCGTGGACGCGGACTCGCGGCGCACCGAGGTGTATCTCGCGCTGGCGCAGCCGATCGCCGGCCTGCGGGCCGGCATGCTGGCCCAGATTCTCCTGCGCGTGGGCGCCGGCGCGGGCCTCGCGGTCCCGGTCTCGGCCGTCCTCATCAAGGACGGCAAGCGCCGCGTGGTCTACGTGGAGCGGCCGGACGGAACCTTCGAGGCGCGCGAAGTGAAGACGGGCTTCAGCCGCGACGGCCAGGTCGGGATCCTCGAGGGGCTTTCGCCCGGTGACCGGGTCGTGGTGCGCGGCGCGCTGCTCCTCGACACGCAGGCCGAGCAGCTGCTCTAGTAGCCGTGCTTCGCCTCCTCATCGAAGCCTGCGTCCACCGCCGCACCGCGGTGCTGTTTGCGACCCTCGTCGTCGCCGCCTTCGGGCTGCGGGCGTACTTCGACACGCCGATCGAGGCCTACCCGGACGTCACCAACACCCAGGTCACCGTCATCACCCAGCTTCCCGGCAATGCGCCGGAGGAGATGGAACGCCGCGTCACGGTGCCGCTCGAGCGCGAGCTGAACGGCACCCCGGGGATGACGCTGATGCGGAGCGAAAGCCTGTTCGGGCTGTCGCTGATCACGCTCACTTTCGCCGACGACGTCCTGAGCTTCCCGGCGCGGACGATCGTCCTGCAACGGGTCGCCGCGGCATCCCTGCCGCCCGGCGCGACGCCCGAGCTCGCGCCCGAAGCGACGCCGCTCGGCGAGGTGTACCAGTTCCGGCTCACGAGCGACCGGCACGATCTCTACCAGCTGCGCTCGGAAATGCAATGGAACGTCGTGCGCGTGCTGCGCCAGGTGCCGGGCGTGGCCGACATCGTGCCCTTCGGGGGTTATCTCAAGGAAATGCACGTGCAGGCCGACGCGGCGCGCCTCTTCGCCCTCGGCCTCACGCTCGCCGACCTCGAGCAGGCGGTCGCCAAATCCAACGTGAATGTCGGCGGCGGCTTCCTGCGGCACGGCGACCAGGAGCTCACGGTGCGCGGGATCGGCTACCTCGAGACGCCCGAGGACATCAAGCGCATCGTGCTGAAGGCGAAGGACGGAACCCCGGTCACCGTCGGCGACGTGGCGACCGTAGTGCAGTCCTACACCCCGCGGCGCGGCTCGGTGGGCGCCGGCCTCGAGAAGGAAGCCGTCGAGAGCTTCATCTGGATGCGGCGCGGCCAGAACCCCTCGCGCGTGCTCGAGGGGATCCACGAGAAGGTGCGCCAGCTGAACGAGACGATCCTGCCCAAGGGCATGCAGATCGAGTTGTACTACGACCGCAGCGATCTCGTCGGCAAGACCCTGACCACGGTGCACAAGAATCTGCTGAGCGGCTTCGTCCTGGTGGTCGGCGTGATCTGGCTGTTCCTGCGCAGCATCGTGGGCTCGATGATCGTGGCCGCGGTGATCCCGCTGTCGCTGCTGGTCGCCTTTCTCGGCCTGCACATACTCGGCCTGCCCGCCAACCTGATCTCGGTGGGCGCGATCGACTTCGGGATCCTGGTCGACGGCGCGGTGGTGCTGGTGGAGAACGTCACTCACGCGCTGCGCCACGAACGTCCCCCCGACCGCCGCGGCGTGCTGCGGCTGGTCGTCCGCGCGGCGGTGGACGTGGGACGGCCCACGCTGTACGCCATGCTGATCATCATCGCCGCGCTGGTGCCGGTGTTCACCCTCCAGTCGGTCGAGGGGCGCATCTTCCGGCCCCTCGCACTCACCTACTCGTTCGCCCTTGTCGGGGCGCTCGTCTTCGCGCTCACGCTGGTGCCCGCCCTGTGCGCGGCGCTGTTCCGCCCGCGACACGCCCGGCTCGCGGAGCCGGCCTGGGTCGAGCGGGGGCGTGCGGCCTACCGGCGCTCCCTCGCATGGGCGCTCGATCGTCGCGTCGCGGTGATCGCCGCGGCATCTCTCCTGCTGCCCCTGGGCGCGCTCACCGTCACCCACCTCGGCACGGAGTTCCTACCGGAGCTGGACGAAGGCGACATCCAGCTGTTCGTCGAGATGCCGCCGAGCATCGCGCTGGAAAAGGGCCAGGACGTCCTGCTCGAAGTGCGCCGGCGCATCCTCGCCTTCCCCGAAGTCCGCAAGACGATGAGCGAGCAGGGCCGCCCGGAGGACGGCACCGACAACGAGAGCGTCAACATGAGCGAGACGTTCATCCGCCTGAAGCCGGTACGCGAGTGGCGCTCGGGCTATGACAAGAAGCGCCTGATCGACGAGATGCGCGCCTCGCTGACCGAAATCCCGGGCGTGCGCTACAACTTCTCGCAGCCGATGAAGGACAACGTCGAGGAGGCCGTCAGCGGCGTGCGCGGCAAGGTGGTGCTGAAGGTGTTCGGCACCGATCTCGCGCGGATGCGCACCACCCTGCAGGAGGCCAAGGAAGCGCTCAAGGAAGTGCCGGGCATCGTGGACCTCGACCTCTACCGCGACGTCACCACCCCCCAGCTGCAGGTGCGCTTCGACCGCCAGGCGATCGCCCGCGCCGGCGTCGCGATGGAAGACGCGCAGCGCACGCTGGAAACGGCGCTCGCCGGAAGGGTCGCGACCACCATGTGGGAGGGCGAGCGCCCGGTGCCGGTGCGGCTGATCCTGCCGCCCGTGGTCCGCGACGACGCGGAGAAGATCGGCGCGGTCACGGTCCCGTCCGAGTCCGGTGCCCGCGTCCCGCTGCGCGATCTCGCCGACATCCGGGTGGCGAACGGCCTCGCATCGATCAACCGGGAAGGGAACGCCCGCTATCTCGCGCTGAAGTTCAACGTCGAGGGGCGCGACATGGGGTCGGTGGTCAACGACGCCATCGCGACCGTGGGCCGCATCGTGAAGCCGCCCGAAGGCGAGTACCTCGTCTGGGGCGGCGAGTTCGAGAACCAGCAACGCGCGATCGCCCGGCTCAAGCTGGTCGTGCCGCTGGCGGTGCTGACCGTGCTCGGCCTCCTCTATGCGGCGATGAACTCCGGGCGGAGCGCCCTCGCCATCCTGCTCACCGTCCCGTTCTCGCTCACGGGCGGCACTTTTGCGCTGCTCGTGGCCGGCGTGCCGCTCTCGGTAAGCGCGGCGGTGGGCTTCATCGCGCTGCTCGGGCAGGCGTCGCTGATGGGGCTGCTCGTGCTGAGCGCGGCCGAGGCGCGGCGGCGCAACGGCGAGCCGCTGCGGCCGGCGCTCGTCGAGGGCGCGGCCGAACGGGTCCGGGCGGTGCTGATGGCTTCGCTCCTCGCCCTCGTCGGCCTCCTGCCGATGGCGGTAGCGTCCGGCGTGGGGAGCGAGACGCAGCGGCCGTTCGCCCTCGTGGTGGTGGGCGGCATGCTCACCACCTTGGCGATCGCCCTATGGCTGCTGCCGGCGGTGTACAGCTACGTCACCCCGCAGCGCCTCGCGACGCCGGAGGAAGAAGACGAACAAATCGAGGACCAGCCGGCAACCTCGGGTGGTGCGTGATGCGTTCCGCGCTGCCGCCGCCGATCGTGCCGTCCGGGAACGCGCCCGCGTGACGTCCGCCGCGCGCCGATCGGCCATTCTTGCCGTCGCGTGCCTGGTCGGGCTCGCGCCGGTCCGCGCCGAAGAAGCGCCGGAAGTGGTCGACCTCCCGATGCTGCTGCGACTCGTCCGCGACGCGAGTCCGCGCCTTGCGGTCGAGCGCCAGGCGATCGCCGGGGCGCAGGCGGGCCGCATCGCGGCGGAGGCCTATCCGAATCCGACGTTGAGCTTCGGCCGGTTCAAGCCGAGCGGGGGGCAGTCGACCCTCTTCGACGGCAACCGCCAATCGCAGGCCAACCTGGAGGTGCCGGTGCTCATCGCGGGCCAGCGGGGCGCACGCATCGAGCGCGCCGAACGCGAGATCGAGGCGGCGCAGGCGCGCGTCGCCTCCGGCGCAAGCTCCCTCGCCGCCGAGGCCGGCGCCGCTTACGTGGCCCTGCTCGCCGCCCAGGAGAAGGTCGCGCTGCTCGCCTCAGTGAACGACGAGCTCGCCCGCCTGCGCGATATCGTCGCAGGGCGGGAAGCGAGCGGCATGGCGAGCCGGTACGACCTCACCCGCCTCGACGTGGAACTCGGCGGCGCCCGCGCCAGGCTGGACGACGCGCGGGCCGAGGTCTCCGATCGCGCCGGCAGCCTGGCGGCACTGCTCGGGTTGCGCGACTGGCGCCCGCGGGCCGCCGGCCCGCTCAGCCCGCTCGAGCTCGGCGCCGACGTCCTCGCGCAGCCGCGCGAGCGCGCCACCACGAGCCCCGCGACGGTCGCTGCGGCACGCGAGGAGACCGCCGCGAAGAGCGCGATCGAGGTCGCGCGGCGGGAACGGTGGCCGACGCCCTCCGTGGTCGCCGGCCGCACCTGGACGAGCGATCCGTTCGGTGCGGCCAACTACCTCGGCCTGAGCGTCGAGATCCCGATCCTCGATACGCGCCGCGGGCCGCTCGCGAAAGCCGAGGCCGACGCCATCACCGCCACGCTGCGCCGCGAGCTCACCCAGGCGGAGGCGGGCGCGAACCTCGAGCGCTTCGCCGGCGTCATCAACGCCCGTCAGTCGGCGCTCCAGCGCTTCGATCGGGAAGCCGCCGTGCGCCTGCCCGCGCTCCGGCAGATGGCCGAGGACGCCTACCGGCTGGGACGCGGCTCGATCCTCGAGTTGCTGGATGCGACGCGCTCGCGCTACGAGCTGCAGCAGGCGCGAATCGATCTCGTCGCGGCGCTCTACGAGGCGCAGCTGCGCTTTCTCGCCACCAGCGGCGACCTCGACCGGCGCTTCGGCCTCGAGCCGCCCGACGCTGCCCCCAGCCGCTGAAGGGGAGCGGCATCGCCGGGCGCACCGTGCCGGCGCCGCTCCGCGGCGCTTCGGAGTAAGGTTGCTGTCAGGCGAGGCGGGATAGCCTCGCGCCCCCGGCCTTTCTCCGCCTCGCCACTTCCCCGACCGCCGGATCGTGAGCCAGCGCATCCCGACCCTCGTGCTCGCCGCGGCGATGCTCGCGCTCGGCTTCCTCGCGGCGATCCTGCTGCGCCCGGGAAACGGCGCGCCCGCTGGCGACCCCTCCGCGGCCGCGCCGAAGCGCGAGCCCGGCGTTATCCGGCTCGCGCCGGGCGCGCCGCAGCTCGCGGCGATCAAGGTCGCGGTCACCGAGGAGGCGCCGCTGCCGCTCGCCGAGCCGCTGAACGCGCGGCTCACCTACGACGAGAACGTCACCGCGCGGGTGAGCTCGCCGATCGCCGGTCGCGTCGTACGTCTCTTCGTCGCCCAGGGCGACGAGGTGAAGAGCGGCGACCCGCTCGTCGTACTCGACTCCCCCGAGCTCGCGGCCGCGGTCGCCGATGTGGAGAAGGCGGTTTCCGACGAGGCCCGCAAGAAGGCGGCGTTCGAGCGCACCACCAAGCTGCTCGAGAGCGACGTGCTGCCGCGCAAGGACTTCGAGAACGCGCGGGCGGAGTACGACCAGGCGCGCGCGGAAGCGCGGCGCGCCGAGCTGCGGCTGCGCAATCTCGGCCCCGCGCCGGGCGCGCGCGGCGCGGACTACACGCTGCGCTCGCCGATCGCCGGCGTCGTCGCCGATCGCCACGCGAACCCGGCGATGCAGGTGCGGCCCGACCTTCCCGATCCGCTCTTCGTCATTACCGATCCGACGCGGCTGTGGGCGATCATCGATCTGCCCGAGCGCGCGCTCGGCAAGGTGCAGCTCGGCCGGCCGGTCGCGATCGAGGTCGACGCCTTTCCGGGCGAGCGGTTTCCCGCAACCGTGTCGCGCGTCGGCGAAGTCGTCGATCCGGCGACTCGGCGCGTGCCGGTGCGCTGCACGGTCCTCAACCCGTACCGCCGCCTCAAGCCGGAGATGTATGCGCGCGCGACGCTCCTCGCCGAGCACGGCGAGCGCGCGGTGCAGGTGCCGAACGAGGCGCTGGTCACCGAGGGGCTGTACAGCTTCGCTTTCGTCGAGCGCGCATCGGGCGAGTTCGAGCGGCGCAAGCTGAGCCTCGCGTTCCAGACGCCGGAGTCGTCGTACGTCCTGTCCGGCCTGGTCGCGGGGGAGCGCGTCGTCGTGGGGGGCGCACTCCTCCTCAACGCGGAGCTCGCCGAGACCACGCCTTAGCGCGGTACGCGGAACCGTCCCGCCGATGCTCGATCGAATCGTCACGTTCTGCCTGTCGCAGCGCGTGTTCGTGCTGGTGCTCGTCGCCGCGCTCGCGGGCTTCGGCGTGCGCGCGGCGCTCAACCTGCGGATCGAGGCGTTCCCGGACGTGCAGGACGTCCAGGTCCAGGTGATCGCCCAGTATCCGGGCCAGGCGCCGGAGGAGATGGAGCGCCTGGTCGCGCTGCCGATCGAGCGCGAGATGGCGGGCGTGCCGCGGCTCATGCAGCTGCGCTCGGTGTCGATCACCGGGCTCTCGGTGGTGACGCTCACCTTCGCCGAAGGGACCGACGACTACTTCGCGCGGCAGCAGGTGCTCGAGAAGCTGCAGATCGTCAACCTCCCGCCCGGCGTGCAGCCGCAGCTCGCGCCGCTCTCGAACGCGCTCGGCGAGATCTACCGGTATGCGCTCGAGGCGCCGCCCGACATGCCGAGCTACGAGGTGCGCGCGATCCAGGACTGGATCATCCGCCCGTACCTGCGCATGGTGCCCGGCGTCGCCGACGTGATCAGCTTCGGCGGGACACTGAAGGAGTACCAGGTCAGGCTCAACCCTTACCTGCTGAAGAAGCACGCGGTGACGATCGACCAGGTGGCGCAGGCGCTCGGCAACGCGAGCAGCAACGCCGGCGGCGGGCTCCTGCGCCGGGGCGAGGAGGCGCTCGTCGTGCGCGGGATCGGGCTCTTCCGCTCGATCGAGGACATCAAGCGCGTCGCCGTCGCGAGCCGCCAGGGCCGCACGATCCTCGTCGGCGACATCGCGACCGCGGTGGAGGCGGGCCCGCGCCCGCGCTCCGGGATCGTCGGTTTCAACGAGCGCGACGACGTCGTCGAGGGCGTCGTGCAGATGATCAAGGGCCAGAACGCGAAGTTCGTGGTCGAGGCGCTGCACGAGCGCCTGGCGGGACTGAAAGCGCGGCTGCCTCCGGGCGTGAAGATCGTCCCGATCTACCAGCGCACCGACCTCATCAACCACACCGTGGAGACGGTGGCGGAGAACCTCACGCTCGGCGCCGCGCTGGTGATCGCGATCCTCGTGATCTTCCTGCGCAACTGGCGCGCGGCGCTGATCGTCGCCTCGGTCATCCCGCTGTCGCTCCTCGTCGCGTTCATCATGATCGACGGGCGCGGGCTGTCGGCAAACCTGATCTCGCTCGGCGCGGTGGACTTCGGGATCATCGTCGACAGCGCGGTGGTGCTGGTCGAGGCGCTCATGGTCCGGCTCGCGGTCGCCGCCCACGACGCCAACCCGGCACACCGGACCTACGGCTGGCGGCTCGCCACGCTCAAGCACACCGTGGTCGAGCTCGGCCACCCGATCCTGTTCTCGAAGGCCATCATCATCCTCGCCTTCCTGCCGATCTTCACCTTCCAGCGGGTCGAGGGAAAGATCTTCTCGCCGGTCGCGTACACGCTGTCGTTCGCGCTGCTCGGGGCCGTGATCCTGACGGTGACGTTCGTGCCGACGCTGCTCTCCTACGCGATCCGCGGCGACATGGCCGAGCGCGAGAGCCGCTGGATGCACGCGCTGCAGGACCGCTACCGTCGCCTGCTCGCGTGGGGGCGCGGCCACCGGCAGACGGTCGCCGGCGGCTCGATCGCGATGCTCGCTGGTCGCGCTCGCCGGGCTGCCGTTCCTCGGGAGCGAGTTCCTGCCCAAGCTCGACGAAGGCAACATCTGGCTCACGCTCACGCTGCCCCCCGCGTCCTCCCTCGAGAGCACGAAGCAGATCGAGCGCGGGGTGCGCGAAATCCTGCGCGCCTATCCCGAGGTGCGGGCGCTCGTGACCCAGGTGGGCCGGCCGGACGACGGCACCGACCCGAAGGGCGCGAACAACCTGGAGATCCTCGCCGACCTGCAGCCGCGGGGCACCTGGCGGTTCCCGAACAAGGAGGCGCTCGTCACCGACATGGCCGCCAAGGTGCGGACGCTGCCCGGCGTCGCGACCAACTTCTCGCAGGTGATCCAGGACAACGTCGAGGAGGCGCTGTCGGGCGCGAAGGGCGAGATCGTCGTCAAGGTCGTCGGGCCGGATCTCGACATCCTCGAGGAGAAGGCGGACCGGATCGTCTCGATCCTGAAGGCGGTGCGCGGCGCGACCGACGTCGCCGCGTTCCGCGTCGGCGGCCAGAGCGAGGTCCGGATCACGCTCGACCGCGGGAAGCTCGCGCGCTACGGCATCGGCGTGAACGACGCGAACGCGGTGATCCAGACCGCGCTCGCCGGCAATGCCGCCAGCGTTTTCTACGAGGGCGATCGCCGCTATGACGTGACGCTCAGGGTGGACACGCCGTTCCGCGACGCGGTCGACGACATCGCGAATCTCCAGGTGTCGCTGCCCGCCGATCCGGCCGCGAGCGCGCAGGCGGGGACTTCGCCGACGGTCTCGCTCGGCGAGATCGCCACCGTCGAGATCCGGCAGGGCGCCGCGCGGATCGCCCGCGAGGCGGGCAGCCGGTATGTGGCGGTGAAGGTGAACCTGATCGGGCGCGACCAGGGGTCGTTCGTCGCGGAGGCCATGCAGCGCGTCAAGGCCGACGTCGGGATGCCGCCCGGCTACGCGATCACCTGGGGCGGGCAGTTCGAGAACCAGCAGCGGGCGCTCGCGCGGCTGCGGATCATCATCCCGATCTCCGTCCTCGCCATTTTCACGCTGCTCTTCTGGGCGTTCGGCTCCCTCCACAAGGCCTTGCTCGTGCTCGCGATGGTGCCGTTCACCCTCGTGGGCGGGATCGCGGGCCTCGCCGCAGCAGGCCTGCACCTCTCGATCTCGGCCGCGGTCGGGTTCATCGCGGTCGCGGGCATCTCCGTACAGAACGGCGTGATCATGGTCGAGCACATCGTGGAGCGGATGCGCATGGGCGCGGAGCTCGGGACCGCAGTGGTCGAAGGCGCAGTCGCGCGCCTGCGGCCGATCCTCATGACTGCCCTCATGGCGGGCCTCGGGCTGCTTCCCGCCGCGCTCTCGCAGGGCATCGGCTCGGAGACCCAGCGGCCGTTCGCGGTCGTGATCGTCGGCGGGATCGTCTCCGCCACCGCGTTCACGCTCCTGCTTCTTCCGCTCCTCTACACCGCGTTCGTCCGCGACACGGAGGCGGCGTAGCCGACAGTTCTCCGACCGCGATTTTTCTCCGGTTGCGTCAGGGTTTTGTCAGCCGTGCGGAGGTAGCCTACGCGTGCTTCCTCTCAACTGGTCGAAACTCCTTGAACGGCCCTCACGGGCCGTTTTCTTTGTGCGCCCAGCATGGGCGCGATCTTGGAGGTGCAAGTCCTCCCACGAGTAGACCACTGCGAGTGAAGCGAAGCGCAACTGCGCGAGGGTGACCGAGCGTGGGAAGGAAGCGTGGAGCGAAACCGCGAGCCGAGGTACACGAACCGGATCTGAGGCGATGCCGAGCAGGGCGAGCGGGCAATGTACCGCGAAGCTGTAGTGGTCAAGGCTCAGGCGGCGTAAATCCGGCGGCTGTGCGGGGAAGGATCGCGTTCTTACCTGGGGAGATCTCGCCTTGTGCCTGAAAGGGTGACGGGGACGACCCGGAGCGAGAAGTCAGCAGAGGCCGTAGTAGTCGCGAGACGAAGGGCCGAAGGAATGGGAGGGGAGGCCCTCTGGTTCTCGGATTTGGACTGTCTCAGATGTTCGCGTCAGCGAAGCTCGCCAACCAACCAGGCTGGGTGAAGCCCGAATGGTCGTGGCAGCGAGAAACCGAATCGGGCGGATCAGAAATCAGCCACCCCCGGCGGCGTGCTGGGACTCATTCCGGGGCGCTGACCTCAACTGTTCCAACCGCCCGGTGCGGACCCGCATGCCGGGTGGTGTGGGAGGGGCCCGATTAGCGATGATCGGCCCCTATCCCGTTTGGACCGGACCGGCCCGGCGCTACGCACCCTCGCCGGGCCTGTTTTACTGCTCTTTCGCAAGGTCCCCATCCGCTTCTGCATCTACGGCCGGGGCGCGCTCGGGAGGTGCCGGGGGTGCGTTGCCCGCAACCCCCTGATTCGGCTATACTCCCGCGCCTTCAAGTTGCGGAGTTGCAATGCCGACCGTTCGCGTCAAGGAAAACGAGCCCTTCGAGGTGGCCCTGCGCCGCTTCAAGCGCACCGTCGAGAAGACGGGTCTCCTCACCGAGCTGCGTGCCCGGGAGTACTACGAGAAGCCGACCCAGGCCCGCAAGCGCAAGCTCGCCGCGGCGATCAAACGGCATTTCAAGCGCCTCCGCAGCCAGATGCTCCCGCCCAAGCTCTATTAGCGCTCGAAAGGTTCCAGCGACCAGAGCGCCGGACGCGGATCGCGTGCCGGCGCTCTGCATTTAGGCCCGCGCCATGACCCTCAAGACCCGCATCACCGACGACATGAAGGCCGCCATGAAGGCGAAGGACGCGCCGCGCCTCGGCGCGGTGCGCCTCGCCCTCGCGGCGATCAAGCAGCGCGAGGTCGACGAGCGGAAGGAGCTCGCCGACGGCGAGGTGCTGGCGGTGCTCGAGAAGATGATCAAGCAGCGCCGCGACTCGATCCAGCAGTACACCGCCGGCAACCGCAAGGACCTCGCCGACCAGGAGCAATTCGAGATCGACGTGCTTTCGGCGTACCTGCCGCAGCAGGCGACCGAAGCCGAGGTCGACGCCGTGATCGCGGAAGCGATCGCCACCACCGGCGCCAAGGGCGTCGCCGACATGGGGAAGGTAATGGGCCAGGTGAAGGCGAAGCTCGCCGGGCGGGCGGACATGGGTCAGGTCTCGGCGCGGGTGAAGGCGCGGCTCGCTTAAGTCCTCCGGCGCTTCCGCGTTTGCGTAACGCGAAAAATCGGCTATAACGAATACCAACGAGGGAGCGGGCGCTGGCAATCAACGCCCGCTTCGTCGTAAAGAGGCCCTGGAAAAAAGCGGGCCAGCTGGATGTTCCGCCAGAGGAGCGATCGGAACGGTTCTTGCAGGGAATCGTGCCCGGAATGCGGCGTTCCGCCACAACAGCGCGTTTCACGACTTGGGGAGCACGAGGGGGTGTGGCCCCTCGTGTCGTGATGACCAGCGAGTGATCCCGGACTCCTTCAAACAGGACCTCCTCAACCGCGTCGACATCGTCGACGTCATCTCGGGCCGGGTGCAGCTCCGCAAGAGCGGCGCCAACTGGATCGGGCTGTGCCCGTTCCACGGCGAGAAGACGCCGTCCTTCACGGTGAGCCAGACGAAGCAGTTCTATCACTGCTTCGGCTGCGGCGTGCACGGGAACGCGATCGGCTTCCTCATGGAATACGGCGGCCTCGGCTACATCGAGGCGCTGAAGGAGCTCGCCGAGGGCGTCGGGCTCAAGCTTCCCGAGCCGGCGGGCGGCGAGCGGCGGGCGAAGCCGGCCGAGGAAGGCCCCGACCTCTACGAGCTTCTCGCGCAGGCAGCGCGCCACTACCGCGAGAGCCTCAAGAGCTCGGAGCGCGCGATCGAGTACCTCAAGGGCCGCGGCCTCACCGGCAAGACCGCCGCGCGCTTCGGCATCGGCTACGCGCCGGCGGGATGGCAGGGCCTCGCCGCCGTCTTCCCCCGCTACGAGGAGAAAGCGCTCGTCGAATGCGGCCTCGTGGTCGAGAACGAAGGCAAGCGCTACGACCGCTTCCGCGACCGGGTGATGTTCCCGATCCTCAACCAGCGCGGGATCGTGATCGGGTTCGGCGGGCGGGTGCTCGAAGGCGACGACGGGCCGAAATACATGAACTCGCCGGAGACCCCGGTCTTCGAGAAGGGCCGCGAGCTCTACGGTCTGCCGCAGGCGCGCGATGCGATCCGGACCGCGGGCCGGGTGGTCGTCGTCGAGGGCTACATGGACGTCGTGATGCTCGCCCAGCACGGCGTCGAGAACGCGGTCGCGACGCTCGGCACGGCGACGACGCCGGTGCACGTGCAGAAGCTCCTGCGCCAGGCGGAGGAGGTCGTGTTCTGCTTCGACGGCGACGCCGCCGGCCGGCGGGCCGCGTGGCGTGCGCTCGAGGTGAGCCTCGAGGCGCTGTCCGACCGCAAGACGGTGCGCTTCCTGTTCCTTCCGGCCGAGCACGATCCGGACAGCTTCGTCCGCGAACGCGGCTTCGAGGCGTTCGAGGGCGAGGTGAAACAGTCGCAGCCCCTCTCGGCGTTCCTGCTCGCGACGCTCGCCGCCCGCGTCGACCTCTCGACGCTCGAAGGCCGCTCGCGTCTGATCGCCGACGCGAAGCCGCTGGTAAAGCGGATCGCCGCGCCGGCGCTCCGCGTCCAGATCGTGAAGGCGCTCGCGGAAGCGGCGTCGATGGCACCGGTCGAGACCGCGCGGCTTCTCGAGGTGCGCGACGGAACGATCACCAACTGGGGGCGCCCGGCGCCGCAGCGGGTGGATCGGACCGCGGTCGCGATCGACGGCCGGGTCGAGCGCGAGCTCACGGCGTGCCTGCTCGCCGCGCCGGAGCTTGCAAAG
Organism: uncultured beta proteobacterium; assembly: GCA_963789885.1. Lineage (GTDB taxonomy): Bacteria > Pseudomonadota > Gammaproteobacteria > Burkholderiales > SG8-39 > DATEDA01. Next base: position 119,178 of record CAWBNB010000042.1, read on the forward strand.
GAGCTCGACTTCGCCTGCCTCGACACGACCCGCCCGGAGGCGCTGACCGTGGGCGAGCTCGCGACCTATCTCCAGCGCCAGCCGGAGGTCCGGAGCGTGGCCGGTGTCCTGGAGGCGTTTCGCGATTCGGGACACGAGCGGAACCTGGCGGCCGCTGAGCGCGTCCTACTCGAACTGCAGCTCGATCGCGACGCGGCTGCCGCGGTCTTCCGGGACGCCCAGGTTAACCTTCTGAATCGCCTCAAGAAAGCTCGACACTCAGCGCTCGCCGAACGGGTGCGGGCGGGCACCGCGACGGATGCCGAGCGCACGGAGTACGTGCAGCTCTCCGGTGCGCGCACGGTGTTGAATTCGCGTCCCGAACCCTCACCTAACTCGCTATAATTCCCGGCTTTTTTCGGCCCCCACCCCTACCGCCCCTCAAGGAACGGACCATGGCAAAGAAACAAGCGGCGAAAGCGCGCGATCACGAGAAAGCGAAGCGCAAGGCCGCCGCGAAATCGCGGCCGGCGGCACGCGCGAAGCCCGCCGCGCGCCCGAAGGCGAAAGCACCGCTGCGCACGAAGCCGTTCGCCAAGTCGAAGCCGAAGACGGTCGCGAAGCCGAAGGCGGCGGAGAAGCCGAAGCAGCTCACCAAGCTGAAGGCCCTCGCGAAGGCGCGGACCGAGGTGTCGGTCAAACCCGCCCTGAAACCGGTGGGCAAGCCCCTCGGTAAAGAGAAGGTGGCCGCGCGGCCCGACGCGCTCAAGGAAGCGGTCAAGGCCAAGCTCGCGACGCCGAAGAAGGGTGAACCGATCCAGCGGCTCAAGGTGAACCGCGCCAAGGCGCGGGAGGCCGAGCGCGCGCTGATCGCCGCCGCCGCCGCACGGCCAGAGGACGCCGAGGCGCGTCGCCTCCGCCTGAAGAGCCTGATCAAGCTCGGCAAGGAGCGGAGCTACCTCACCTACGCCGAGATCAACGACCACCTGCCCGACGTCGTCGACGCGGAGCAGATCGAGTCGATGATCTCGACGTTCAACGACATGGGCATCCAGGTGTTCGACGAGGCACCGGACGCCGAGACGCTGCTCATCACCGAGAACGCCCCGGCCGCCGCCGCCGACGAGGACGCGGAAGAGGAAGCCGAAGCCGCGCTCGCGACCGTCGATCCGGAGTTCGGCCGCACCACCGACCCGGTCCGGATGTACATGCGCGAGATGGGCTCGGTGGAGCTCCTCACGCGCGAGGGCGAGATCGAGATCGCGAAGCGGATCGAGGACGGCCTCAAGCAGATGATCATGGCGATCTCGGCGCTGCCGACGACGATCGTCGACATCCTCGACCTCGCCGACAAGGTGAAGCGCGAGGAGATGCGCATCGACGAGCTCGTCGACGGCCTCGTCGACCCGAACGCGAAGGACGAGCCGCCGCCGGAGATGGCCGCCGAGGCCGAGGTCGAAGAGGACGACGAGGAAGAGGAAGAGGAGGAGGGCGACGACAGCGCCGCGATCAGCGCGAGCCTGCTCCAGCTGAAGGAAGACGCGCTCGAGCGCTTCGGCAAGATCCATCGCCTCTTCGAGAAGCTCAAGGTCGCCCTCGTGAAGCACGGCCACCGCAGCAAGGAGTACATCAAGGTCCGCGAGCAGATCTCGGCCGAGCTTATGCTCGTCCGGTTCACCGCGCGCACCATCGAGAAGCTGTGCGACGCGGTGCGCGGCATGGTGGATACCGTTCGCCGGCACGAGCGCAAGATCCAGGTGCTGTGCGTCGAGAAGGGCAGCATGCCCCGTCCGCACTTCATCAAGGTGTTCCCGGGCAGCGAGACCTCGCAACGCTGGATCAAGAACGAGATCGCGGCCGCGCGCTCGTACTCGAACCAGCTCGCACGCTACGAGCCGGACATCCTCGAGGAGATCACCAAGCTCGGCGAGATCCAGAAGCGGATCGGCATCCCGCTGAAGGACCTCAAGGACATCAACAAGCAGATGTCCACCGGCGAGGCGAAGGCGCGCCGCGCGAAGCGCGAAATGACCGAAGCCAACCTGCGCCTGGTGATCTCGATCGCGAAGAAGTACACCAACCGCGGGCTCCAGTTCCTCGACCTCATCCAGGAGGGGAACATCGGCCTGATGAAGGCGGTCGACAAGTTCGAGTACCGCCGCGGCTACAAGTTCTCGACCTACGCGACGTGGTGGATCCGGCAGGCGATCACGCGCTCGATCGCCGACCAGGCGCGCACCATCCGCATCCCGGTGCACATGATCGAGACGATCAACAAGATGAACCGGATCAGCCGCCAGATCCTGCAGGAGACCGGGCAGGAGCCCGATCCGGCGACGCTCGCCGCGCGCATGGAGATGCCCGAGGAGAAGATCCGCAAGATCCTCAAGATCTCCAAGGAGCCGATCTCGATGGAGACGCCGATCGGCGACGACGACGACTCGCACCTCGGCGATTTCATCGAGGACACCTCCACCGTCGCGCCGAACGACGCCGCGATGTACGCGTCGCTCCGCGAGGTGACGAAGGAGGTGCTCGATTCGCTCACGCCGCGCGAAGCGAAGGTGCTGCGCATGCGCTTCGGCATCGAGATGAACACCGACCACACGCTGGAGGAGGTCGGCAAGCAGTTCGACGTCACGCGCGAGCGCATCCGGCAGATCGAGGCGAAGGCGCTGCGGAAGCTGCGCCACCCGTCGCGGTCGGAGCGGCTGAAGAGCTTCTTGGACAACAACTGATATTGCAGATATTCCGTCAGGCGAGCTGACGGAATATCTGCGCGCGTTGGAGCGGCGAAACAGCGCCAACGCTCAACGCGCGCGAAAGTCAAACGCCCCGCATGCGGGGCGTTTGACTTTCCGGGAGGGATCAAGGGGTGAGAACATAGGCCCATGGCCGATTTCGACTATGACCTCTTCGTGATCGGTGCGGGCTCGGGCGGCGTCCGGGCCGCCCGGATCGCCGCGGGCTTCGGCGCGCGCGTGGCGATCGCGGAGAACTCCCGCGTCGGCGGCACCTGCGTCATCCGGGGCTGCATCCCGAAGAAGCTGCTCGTCTACGCCGCTCACTTCCGCGAGGACTTCGAGGACGCTGCGGGCTACGGCTGGACCGTGCCGGACGCCGAATTCTCGTGGCCGAGGCTGATTGCGAACAAGAACGCCGAGATCGCGCGGCTCGAGGGGATCTACGTCGGACTCCTCGAGCGGGCGGGCGCGAAGCTCTTCCGCGGCACGGCGCGCGTGGTTGGGCCGAACGCGGTCGAGCTCGACGGCAGACGGATCACCGCGAAGTACATCCTGATCGCGACCGGCGGGCACCCGTGGGCCCCGCACCTGCCGGGGATGGAGCACGCGATCAGCTCGAACGAGGCGTTCGAGCTCGCCGCGCTGCCGCGGCGGATCCTCGTCGTCGGCGGCGGGTACATCGCGCTCGAGTTCGCGGGCATCTTCAACGGCCTCGGCTCGGCAGTCACCGTGTCGTACCGCGGCGAGCAGGTCCTGCGCGGTTTCGACGACGACGTGCGCCGGCATCTCGCCGCCGAGATGACGAAGAAAGGCATCCGTATCCTCGTCCACAGCGAGGTCGAGCGGATCGAGCGGCTGGCCGACGGCTCGCTGCGCGTGAAATTCGTCGCCGGGGCCGAGCCGGGCGTGTTCGACGCGGTGATGCACGCGACGGGACGCATCCCGAATACCCGCGATCTCGGGCTCGAAACCGCGGGCGTCGAGCTCGGCCTGGAGGGCGAGGTGCTCGTCGACAAGTTCTCCGCGAGCACCGCGCCGGGCATCTACGCGATCGGCGACGTGACCGGCCGGATCAACCTGACACCGGTCGCGATTCGCGAAGGGCACGCCCTGGCGCTCAGCCTCTTTGGTGGGCAGCCCACGCCGGTCGATCACATGGACGTGCCGACCGCGGTATTCAGCCAGCCGCCGGTCGGCACGGTCGGACTGACCGAGGCCGAGGCGAAGAGGAACTTTGGTGCCGTCGACGTCTACGTGGCGTCGTTCCGGCCGCTGAAGGCGACGCTGTCCGGACGCGACGAGCGGACGCTGATCAAGCTCGTCGTCGACGCCGCGACCCAGCGCGTCGTGGGCGCGCACATGGTCGGGCCGGACGCACCGGAGATCATCCAGGGCATCGGTATCGCGGTGAAGGCGGGACTCACCAAGGCGCAGTTCGACGCGACGATCGGCATCCACCCGACCGCGGCCGAGGAGTTCGTGACCCTCCGGGAAAAAACCCGCTAGGTCCGGCCGGCTAATCCAGCCGCGCGCCGGTGAACGCGATCACCGGCCCCCACTTCTTCGACTCGCGCGCGATCAACGCGCCGAACTCCTCCGGCGTTCCGCCGCCCGCCTGGATCCGGTTGCGGACGAGGATCTCGCGGACATCCGGCGCGGCGAGCGCATCGTTGATCTCCTTGTTGAGCCGCACGACGATCTCGCGCGGTGTACCGGCCGGCGCGAGGATCCCGTTCCAGCCGTCGGAATCGAAGCCGGGGAGGCCCGATTCCGCCACCGTCGGCACCTCGGGCATCAACGGGAAGCGCTTGATGCTCGACATCCCGATCAGCTTCACCCGCCCGCTCTGGACGTGCGGCAGCATCACGGCCGGGGGCAGGAACGCGGCCTGGACGTCGCCGCTCGCCAGCGCCGTCGCCGCGGGCACCGCGCCGTTGTAGGGAATGTGGATCATGAACACCTTCGCCTCCGACTTCAGCAGCTCCATCGTGAGATGCGAGCCGCTGCCGTTCCCGAGCGAGGAGTAGTTGAGCTTGCCCGGCTGCTTGCGAGCCGCCTCGATGAATTCCCTCACGCTCGAGATGCCGCTCGCCGCGCTGACGCCGAGCACGAACGGCTGGCCGCCCATCAGGATCACCGGCGTCAGGTCCTTCTGCACGTCGTACGGGAGCCTGGAGTAGAGGAACGGCGCGTACGCGAGCGGCCCGTTGAAACTGTAGATCAGCGTGTGACCGTCGGGCGCGGCTTTCGCGACCTCGCCCACCGCGACCGTGCCGCCGGCCGTGGGCCGGTTCTCGACGATGACCGGCTGGCCGAGGCGGTCGCGCAGCTTCTCGGCGACCGCGCGCGCCGGGATGTCGAGCGAGCCGCCGGCGACGGCGGAAACGACGAGCCGGATCGGCTTTTGAGGCCACGGTTGCGCCGCTGCCTGCGCGGCGGCGAATGCCGCCACGGGCGAGTGCGAGCCGGATTGCGCGTCTCACGTCTCCTCCTCCTTAACGCGGCCGAGGATAGCGCATCGCTGTACCGGAAACGAAAAAGCCCGGTCGCCCGGGCTTTCGAGGGAAGCGGAACTTACCCGCTTCAGGCGATCGGCTTTATGTTCGATGCCTGCTTGCCTTTGGCGCCGTCGGTGATGTCGAACGAAACGCGCTGGTTCTCCTTGAGGGTCTTGAAACCACCCCCCTGGATTTGCGAGAAGTGAGCGAAGACGTCCTTGCTGCCGTCATCGGGCTTGATGAAGCCGTAACCTTTTTCCTCGCTGAACCATTTCACGATACCTGTGCTCATTGCGTGACTTTCCTTGACTTGAATGAATTGACTGAATGGATTAAATGACAGCCTTGCGGCCCACTTGCGAGAACTCAAGGGAAATGACGTTAGACCTGAGGTACCGCGGACTGCGGCATCGACTTGACCAGCGGCTTTCGGACTTGAGCGTTCTTGCAGGGCGCTATATACCGTTCCGCGCCTGATCGGTCAAGAGTTTTTGCTCGCCGGGCGGACGGGCCGGGGAGCCGGCGGGCCGGGGAGGCGGTGTCATGCGGGCAGTAGAATCGGCGCTCAACGGGCCTGTAGCTCAGTCGGTCAGAGCAGGGGACTCATAATCCCTTGGTCCCTGGTTCGAATCCAGGCGGGCCCACCGATCTTTCAAGTGTCCATACCGATCACATCGGTAACGGTTTATACCGAGGACATGGGTAACACTTTAGCCTCAAAGGGGTTCTGGGCGCACTCGACGCGGCCGGATCTCGTGGTCGAAGAAGCCGAGGTCGTAGTGCATGAAGCTGATGAGCCAGATGCTGTTCGGCGACTTCGCTGCACCCCGACGTTCTGACCGGCGAAGGCCTGGCTGAGGTTGATCTTGCGCGAGCCGAAGCACACTCGCCCGCAATGGGTGACGGTGATGGTGCGGTCGTGGAACGGGTACTGAAGCTCGGTGAGCCCTCGATAGGGGCGCGGTGAGGGGCCGTAGAGCTCGGCGGGGTATTTCATCCCCAGCGCCTGATGCGGCCGCTCGTGGTTGAAGTCGTGCGATGAACCGATCGAAGCTGCGCCTGCTGCTGCAGGAAGTTCTTGGCCGCGGGCTTGGTGGCCTCCTTCTTCAGGGTCAGATGCATGCGTTCGTGGCGCCCGTTCTGCTGCGGATGGCCTGGGCTGGATGCGCTCGATGCTCGATGCCCAGCCGCAGCCACCACACCGAGAGCTTGGTCAGGCCGAAGATCGCGCTGGCACTGGCGAAGGGGGCGCCGTTGTCGGTGCGGATCGCGCGCGGCAGGCCGAAGTCCTTGAAGGCGCGCTCGAACACGGTGAAGGCGTAGCGCATCTGGGTGCTGGACTGGGCCTCGCAGCACGAGCAGGTAGCGGCTGGCGAAGTCGGTGATCGTCAGCGGATAGCAGTAGCGCCGATCGACCAGCATGAACTCGCCCTTGTAATCGGCGCACCACAGGTCGTTCGGTGCGGTGGGTACGGACAGGGCGGTGCCTTCGGCCTTGTAGCGCGCGCTGCGGCCACGGCTCGGCTGACCAGCCCGATGCCGATCGAGCACGGCGTGGACGGTGCTGATGGCCGGAAGATGCGGTAGATCGTTGAGCCGGCGCCGGAGCTTCTCGCGGATCTTGGGGGCGCCCCAGCAGGGGTGCTCGCGCTTGAGCTGCACGATCAGCGTCTCGATCTGCAAGGGCAAGCGGTTGGCCTGCCGGTAAGGCCGTCGCGAGCGATCGGTCAGGCCCTCGAGCCCGCAGTCCTTGTAGCGCGAGAAGATCTTGTAGCCGGTCTTGCGCGAGATATCGAACTCGCGGCACAGCACGGCCATCTTCTCGCCCTCGAGCAATCGGGCAACGAACCGCAGCCGTTCGTCCATCTTGCAACACTCCCGCCACGGCATTTGGGGTACCCCAAATGCCGGAAAGTGTTACCGATGTGTCCGGAATGAACTGTTACCCTTCAGTCCGAAAGGGCAAAGCACTTGCAACTGCTGCTCGGAACGTGCGCTGCATTTTGCGTGAGTTTTGCGTGAGTTTGCGTGACCTCTACGCAATCGACACGCGACGCAGCACCACCAGCTCGGGCTGCCGCCGATCCGCTTCGCACACACGATTCGCCGCCTCGATCAGCTTCGAGAGCTCGGCGGCAGAGTAGTGCGTGGTGATTCGCGCCGA
>CAWBNB010000043.1:0-10395 GCA_963789885.1 uncultured beta proteobacterium
GACCGAAGCGTCACGAAAAGCACGAAGAACCGCGTTGATCCGCGTCTGATACCCCGGGCCTTGAGCCTTGAACCACTGAAGTACGTCACTGTCCAGGCGCAGAGAGATAGAGGACTTCGGGGGTAGGGGGGCGGCTAAAACCGCGGCGGGCGATGCCTCGAACAATGTGACGGAGGTCGGCCTCGGGGTGCTGCTGCCGTCCGCTTGATGTCGCGGTCTTTGAGGGAGGCGATACGCGCCCAATCAGTTCTGGATGCTGCGGAAGAGGACACTCTTCCTCGCGCGTTGTAGCCTTGCGGGAACGAAATGATGTGGATTTCATGTTGAGTCTCTGTATGTACGAGGGAAACTGCGATGCCTGCGAGAAATCCAAGCGTCACGAAGCGCTGCTCGCGGCATCGGCGAAGCGGTCGTCCTCGTAGGTGAATGTCGGCCCCTCGAAGACACGCGGCGCATCAATGAAGTCTAGCCCGTGATCTCTTAGGTTCCGCTTGCGCTTAGATTCACGCCAAGTGAATCGCATGCGCGAAGTGTATATACACTGCGTAGAGGCGGCAAGGGCGGGTTCGCTGCAAGCGCTGGTTAGGCCCCGACTGGTACGGTCCGGAGACATCGTTGACAGTTTAGTCCAGGGACATGGCTGACAGTTTGACCAAACTGCTGGGCACCGCAGGAGGGTGCCCGATGCCATGGAGTCAGACCACGCCTATGGACCAGAAGACGCAGTTCATCGCCGACTACCTTCGTGAGACCTTCTCGTTCACCGAGCTGTGCGCGCGCTACGGGGTGAGCCGCGAGACTGGCTACCGGCTCGTGGAGCGCTACCTGGAACAAGGTCCTGCAGGACTCGAGGAACGATCGCGACGACCGCACACGAGTCCGAACGAGACTACCGCGCACATCGTCGACGCGTTGCTCGAGCTTCGTCGTCGTCACCCGCGCTGGGGCGCGAAGAAGCTGCTCCCGCTGCTTGGGCAAGCGCCACCCGAGCTGGGACCTTCCTGCTCGAACGACGGTGTTCGAGATCCTGAATCGCCACGGGATGGTGCCGAAGAAGCGCCGGCGACGGGCGATCGGTCATCCGGGCCGGCCGACGAGTCGGGTGCTCGCGCCGAACGACCTGTGGTGCGCGGACTTCAAGGGCGAGTTCAAGACCGGCGACGGGATCTACTGCTATCCGTTGACGGTCACTGACGACCACAGCCGGTATCTGCTCGGCTGCCAGGGGCTGCTGTCGACGAAGGTCGTCGAGGCGAAGCCGGTGTTCACGCGGTTGTTCAAGGAATATGGGCTGCCGAAGCGCATCCGCACCGACAACGGCGTGCCCTTCGCGACGAACACGCTGGCGCGCTTGTCGAAGCTCTCGGCTTGGTGGGTGCGCCTGGGCGTGCTGCCCGAGCTCATCGAGCCGGGCAAGCCGCAGCAGAACGGGCGCCATGAGCGCATGCACCGCACGCTCAAGGCCGAGGCGACGCGCCCGCCGGCGGGCAGTTGCCGGGCGCAGCAGCGCAAGTTCAACCACTTCCGGGAGGAGTTCAACCACGAGCGCCCGCACGAGGCGCTGGACATGCACACGCCGGCCTCCTGTTACGAGCCCTCGCCACGGGAGATGCCGAACAAGCTCCCGCCGCTCGAGTACCCCGACCGGTTCGAGGTGCGCTACGTGAGCGCCAACGGCGGCATTCGCTGGAAGAAGCACGCCTGGGTGAACGTCTCCACGGTGTGCATCGGCGAGTACGTCGGGCTGGAGGAGATCGACGACGGGGTGTGGGACGTCTACTTCGGGCCGCTGCGTCTTGGGCGCTTGCACGACCGGCTCATGCGGATCGAGGATGCCTACGGTCGGCTGCGCCGGCACAGCCCGCGGCGAACGACCGGCGTGATGAGGCCAATTACAATGCCTCGCGCTGATCGGCGACTACGCTCCGCTTCGTCGCCGACCAGCGCAGCCGTGCACCGTCGACAGAGGAGAAACGCGCTTTCGGGGCAGAAATCTGTCAGGCATGTCCCCGGACTGTTTTGTCAACTATCTCCCCGACCGCTCATGCGGTGTGTCGCATCTGTGCCTCGCGACCGGGGCGTCATGATGGCCAAAGCAACCGCCACGATGAAGAGCGCCGGTACGTCACCTGCCAAGTGCCCCATTTGCTCCGTCTGGGTGACCGCCTGAACGGCCATGATTCCTCCGTGTACGACGCTGGACCACACGGTGAACCAGATCAGGCTCAGATTGGCTAATGGATCACGTGCGGCCAGGATCAAGAACACGCCAAGTGTGGCGTAGATGCCAACGATCATCACCGGGTAATCCGAGTGACCGACGTGCCAGGTCCAGCCGGACGGCCAAAACAACATAAGTGGGTAGAGAGCAAGGCACGCGAGGCCAGCCAAGACTAGAACGACGCGCAAATACTTGAGGCGATCGACTACGGTCATAGCGGACTCCTGTTGGGGTTCGCCAACGTAGAAGCCATTCTGCTCGCGAAAGGGAGGCTGAAAGCCATCCGCGGCCTGAACGAACAGGATCTTGTGCGCTGTGCGGCAGCATGGCGCACAAGATCGGTTGAACGGAACCGCTGTGTTCAAGCCCCGGCGGTTTGGGGATTGCAAGACGCCGCTGTTGGAGGGATATCGCGCGAGGGTGCGTCAGGTGCACGGAATTGGGGTCCGGCGCGCGCGGCATAGGTAGGAAGGGCTGGCGATTGAGTGCTGGCCACTATGGCAGAGGGGCTGATTCGGGTCAACGCAAGGCGGCCGATCGCGAACGGGCCTCGCCTTGGCGATGCGCTCGATGTGCAGGAGGTCACAGCCGCTGAGGTGTTCACGGTGGACGGTGGTGAGGGCCGAGCTGAGGAGCGAGGGTGGCGATGAGCCGCAGCGTGCCGATCCGGCAGATGGGGCAGCGCTCGATATCGATGCCGAGTACGCGCAGGCAGAACGCCTGGACGGTCTCGACGGGGGCGGGGGCTGGCGCAGGGCGGTTGAGGGCGCCATGGGCCTGGGCGAGGCGTTCGCGCTTGTGTCGGTTGGCGAGCAGGCCGTAGTGGCGGATGCGCATGAAGCCCGAGGGCAGCACGTGCAGGAGGAAGCGATCGAGGAACTGGGAGGCTGGCAGGGACATAGTCTTGCGTTGATTGGCGTGGGCGCGGTCGCGCCAGGCGAAGCGAACGCTGCCGTGCTCGAAGGCGAGCAGGCGCTCGTTGGTGATGGCCACGCGCTGTACGTAGCGGCCGAGGTAATCGAGGACCTGCTCGGGGCCGGCGAGGGTGTGCTTGGCGTAGACGACCCAGGGCTTGGCGCGAAGCGCGGCGAGGAAGCTGCCTCGTGCGGCCGGTTCGGCGAGGGCGGCAGTGGAGCCGGCCAAGCGCAGTTCGCCGGTGGCGAGCGCACCGGACAGGCAGGCGAGGAATTTGGCGCGGAAGACCTTGGAGAGCGCTTTGACGGGTGTCACCTGTCGGCATAAAGGAGCCGGGTTCTTTCGGCATATAGGAGCCAGTTTCTGGTGGGGGAAACGGGCATCCCGGCGGGGTCAAGAATGCGCGGCTTTGCCGCCGTTCGCAACCTTCGCCTTGGTGGTCGCCGGCCCGAGCTTCGGTGCCCGATACGACTGGCCGTCGAGGACGAGGCAGTAGGCGTTGTGGCGCAGCCGATCGAGCGTTGCCGAGGCGAGCAGTCGATTGGCGGGGAAGGCCTGATCCCACTCGGCGAAGTCGAGGTTGGAGGTGACGATGGTGGCGGCCGCCTCGTAGCGCTCGGCGATGAGATCGTGCAGATCCTCGTCTGCAGGCGGTCTGAGCGGTTTCAAGCCGAAGTCGTCGACGATAAGCAGCGGCACGCGCGCGAGCGCGGCGAGCTTCCTGTCGTAGGCGCCGATTGCGCGGGCGGCGTTGAGACTCGCGGTGAGGCTGGCGCAGGTGGTGAACACGACGTCGGTGCCCTGGCGCACCGCGCAGTGGCCGAGCGCCTGGGCGAGGTGGGATTTGCCGGTGCCGCACGGGCCGACGATGAGCACGGGGATGCGATCGGCGAGATAGCGGCCGGTGGCGAGCTCGTGGACGAGGGTGCGATTGAGTTGCGGCAGGCGCTCGAAGTCGAACTGCTCGAGGGTCTTGGAAGCGCGGAAGGCGGCGCGTCGCAGCCGCAGCGCGAACTTCTTCTGCTCGCGACGGGCGACCTCGTCCTGGATGAGAAGCGCGAGGAATTCAGTGTAGGCGAGCTTGGAGTCGAGGGCTTGGCGGTTACGGGCCTCCAACGAGTCAAGAATGCCGGACAGGCGCAGCTGCTTGAGGTACGGGGCGAGCTCGGGGACGGGATTCACGGTTCGGAACTCCTTCGGGTCAGTGGTGCTCGGGGTTGAACAACTGGCCGGCGTTGCGCGCGAAGCGCGCGCCGGTGGCGTACGCCGACTCGGTCGAGCCGGCGGTAGGGAGAGGTGCGGCGTCGTAGCCGCCCTTGAGGATCGTCTTGACGGTGCGGAAGAAGGGACTGGCGTGATACAGGGCGCGTACGCAGGCCGCTTCCACCCGCGCCGGGGTGTAGGTCTCGGCAAGGCGCAGTACGCCCTGCGCGGCGCGCAGGCGCTCGACGATACGGTCGCTGAGGAGGCGCTCGATGAGCCCGGCGGTCGCCGGACCGATCTCGGCCGCTCGGGCGACACACCAGCGCCGATCGCGGGCGAAGAAGGCCTGCGCCTCGGGCGGCAGATGCGCGGTCACGGTGAGCCGCTCGCCGAGCTTGCGGGCGCGCAGGTGATTGGCGACGAGCCGATAGTCCTCGTAGATCGCGATGAACGAATCGGTCGCGCGCAGCCACAGGCGCTTGCCGACCAGAGCGAAGGGCACCGAGTACAGCCGCCGGTCGAACTGGACGTGGCAGTCGCGGTGCACGACCACGCGATGCCACGTCCCGAGATCCGGGGCGATCGGCGGCAACGGCCGCAGCAGCGGGCGCTCGACGGCGAAGCGCTCGAGCGGCTGCTCGCGCGTCGTCCCGTGGAGGCGTACCCCGGCCTCCTCCATCACCCAGCGATGCGCCTGGGCGTTCAGGTCGGCGAGCTCGCGGAATTGGCGAAGCGGGAGGAAGTTGCGCTTTACGTACTTGACGCCGGCTTCGACGATGCCCTTCTTCTGCGGATCGGCGGGCGGACACGGATCGATGCGGAAGCCGTAGCCCTCGGCACACTCGGCGTAGGCGCGCTGCACGAGCGGGTCGTGAATGCACGCGCGGGTGATCGCGCACTTGGGGTTATCGATGATGAGCCGCTCGGGGACGGCGCCGAACCACTCGAAGGCGCGGCGGTGACAGCCGAGCCAGGTCGCCACCGTCTGGTCCCAGACGAACTCGAGGTACTGGTGGCGCGACCAGGCAAGCGTCATCACGAAGCACCAGGTGCGCCGCATCTCCCCGACCGCCGGGTCGAGCAGGACGGGCCCGGCGCCGAAGTCGACTTGGGCGGCCTCCCCAGGGGCGAAGTTGAGCGGCACGGTCGCCTCCGGCGGTCGGCTTGCGCCGATGCGCGCGAGCATCCGGTAGACCGAGGAGGCGCTGCCGCGGTAGCCGTGCTCGCGAACGAGCGCAGCGTGGATCACCACTCCCGAGACCTCGCTCGCGGCCCAGCGCTCGACGAGCCCCCGATACGGCTCGACGGTGGAAATGGTCGACCGGGCGCGCCGGGCAGCGCCGACGACTGCGGCGATCGCCGCATCGTCGGGGAGCGGCGCTTCGGGATCGAGCCAGCCTTGGTCGGCGGCGATCGCCCGCAGGCGGGCGGCCTTGGGCCGGCCCATCAGCCCGGCGCGGGCGATCTCCCGGTCGGTGTCGCCCTGGCGCATGCGCACCAGAACCTGGCGGTACTGGAACATCTCGAATCTCCTGCGGCCCACCGCGTCCCCTCCCGGGCAAAAGCCCGGGAGGCTAGCGGCGCCGCGTCAATCCGAGATGCCTGCCTCCCCCATCCGGCCACTGGCTCCTATATGCCGAAAATCCAGTGGCTCCATTACGCCGAAAATCGGCCGGCTCCTTTGTGCCGAAAACCGAGTGGCTCCATTACGCCGACAGGTGACAGATGAGCATCGTGCGCAGGTAAACATCGCCGTGTTTGGTGATCTGTCCCAGGCGCTGGCGCCCGCCGGTGGAACGCTGCAGCGGGGTGAGTCCCAGCCAGGCGGCGAACTGTCTGCCGTTCTTGAACGCCTTCGCGTCGCCCACGGTGGCGAGGATCGCGGTCGCGGTCAGCGCTCCGACGCCCTCGATCTTCATCAGGCGCTTGGCCGGTTCGCTCGATCGAGCCAGGGCGGCAAGTCTTCGATCGTATTCGGCAATCCGCGCGTCGAGCTCGGCTGAGTGCCGGTTGGCGTCGGCAAGCACCTCGCGCGCCAACTCCGGGAGCCGGTTGTGGGGATCCTCCAGGATCACCGGCATTGCGCGGCGCAGCTGGTCGATCCCTTTCGCGAAGACGATCCCGTTCTCGGTCAACAGCCCGCGCATGCGATTGGCAAGGGCCGTTCGCTCCTCGACCAGTCCTTGGCGCATCCGATGGACCGCCAAGACCGCCTGCTGCTCGGTTGACTTCAGCGGGACAAAGCGCATCTTCGGACGCCGGACTGCCTCACAGATCGCCTCGGCATCATTGGCGTCGTTCTTCCCGCTCATCCGGTAGGGTGCGACGAACTCCGCGGCCATGATCCGCGGCTCGTGACCGAGCTTGAGGAGCTCGCGCGCCCAGTGCTGCGCCCCCGAGCAGCTCTCCATGCCCACGAGGCAAGCAGGCAACTGCGCAAAGAACTCCACCAGCTTCGCCCGGCGCACTGACTTCCTGAGCACCGTGTTGCCGCGCTCGTCCACACCATGGATCGAAAACACGCTTTTTGCCAAGTCGACACCGACGGTAGTAACCTTCATGGCACCTCCTCCTCTCATCGATTGGACATGACCCAATTCCAATCTGGCACATCCGATGCCGTCCGAGTAGGGGGAGGCCATTCCATTCGCTTCGAGCCGACGCGCGCAAGCGTACCGCTTGCGGTTCCCTCCTCGCTGCGCTCGTCGGTCGCGGCTCAAGCGCAACGTTGGGCATCAGGCGCATGACCGAGGCAGAGCTAATGGCGCTTGTAGTCCAGGCATTCGGGCGAGTTCGCAGACCACAGCACTTCACCGACTTCACCCACTGTAACGAGTGCCGTGACCATGACGCACTACTGCGATCCCGCGATCGGGAAACGCTCGCAATCGGGGACGTCGACAACCTCGGCTGGAATCCGATCAACTTTCTGACGCCAGACGGTTTCCTTTACTACTTTCCGGCCTTGGCTAAATTGGGGCTCTCTCCCCAGGGCGAGGGCTTTCTCACGGATCTTGTCCCCTTCCACTTGTGTGACGCCCTTTACGATAAGAAGGGCCGACACACGCACCCCTGGCTCGGCGCCCTCGACGGACACCAGAGAAATGCGATCCGAGAGTACGTTCGCTACGTGGCACGCACTAAGCGCCACATCATGGAACCATACGGCGCCTACGCCGAGGAACTCGATCGCGCCGTGACCTTCTGGGACGCTGAATGTGCTGCTCATGGAGAGTGATGCCCAACCACGCGATGCAGCGGACCGCTTCACAGCGGGCTTGCGCCCGCTGTTTCGCGGCCGCTGATCGCGAACGTTAGGTTGCACCATATGCGCAAGCTAGCCGCCGTCGCCAGTGTAGTTCTCATGCTTCAGACGTCGGTACTGAATGCGCAATCCACGGAAACATATCCGCCCGTGGACGGCCAGTTGCTAACTCTGTGCCGCCGAGACATGACAGGCAGTTGCCTTGCGGACATAGCATGGAGTCTTGCTCGTGAAGAGCACCGAAGTTTCAACGCTGGCCAACTGGCGCCGGTATTTGCCAAATTGAAGCAATGGCGGCGCGCTGACGATCTACTAGCGAGAATTCCCCAGGAAGATCGAGCGAAGGCGCTGCCGGAGAAGTATGTTGCCGCCGAACGTCTAGCCGTTGCGCTTTCCGAGGGGAATGTCGAGGCACTAAAGTCAGTTCGAGATCCTCTTACGCTTAGCGTAACCGCGTCACGTTTGATGGGTTACCTGCCGCGCGAGAGCGTTGTCTTTAGCGATAGGATCGGCAAGCGAATCAATGAGGGGCTCTGGAACAGTAGGTTGAAAGCGGACCGCTCCGCTAATCTAGCGTTGGTCGACCATTGGTCCGCAGTGGCGGGGGCGAGCTCAAGTTACCTACAGATCAGGCTCGCGAATGCCTTGATTCTCTTAGGCGACGCTCCGCGAGCTCGGCGTATTGCGCAAGCTATCGTGCACAACCCCAAGGATGTCGGACGGGATCATGTAGAACTATGGCTCCGACTGAGGGAACCAGAGACCGCCCTTACGCTAATCAAGAGCTTCGAGCCGCGCAATAGGGGCCTTTACAAGATCTTAGTGGCGAAGTCCTTTGCTAAGGATGGAAACGTCGAACGAGCAGCAGCCGTTGCTCTTGAGGCGGCTGATGATGCAATGTCGGCCGACGATTACGATCGTCTCGCAGTGGCTGCCGAGCTCCTTGGTGAAATCTCCAAAGCGGGCTTAGCTAAGCAGGTCGCGGTTCAAGCGGAGCAACGCTCCCAGCGCCGCGGACCGTTCCAGGCGTTCTACATATCGGCTATCGGGGAAATTTATGGACACGGCGGGGATCGGCCGGCGTGCTTACGGCTACAGGCAAGCGCCCTCGGAGCAGAGGGCAAAGGTGTAATCGCTTGGGGCTTGGTTTCAGGACCCGTCGGATACGGCTCCGGTATGTTCGATTTGCGTCCGGAGCTAAGGCAAAACGCCGCGACTCGCAGCTTTAGGTGCGGAGACAGCGAAGCTCTGAACGCGATAGACAACAGGTGGTTAGCGCGCAACTACTGTGATTACTACCGGCGCGGTCTGTTTGGGCCCAGCGACATCGACAAAAGACCCGACAGACGTACGGATGAGGATGCCAGCCGCTCGCTTGTCGTCGAATTCGCAGCTGAATGTCACTTTGAAAGAAAAGAAGCTGCAATTGCGCTGCGGCTGCTTCGGCAGCTCGTTGCCGAGGCTCAGTCCTCATCGGATTTTCATATGGCTCATTCGGCAGCTGAACTGGCCTGTGTCTATGCCCCTCAGAAAACTTGCATGGACGCCTTGCGAGTCGCCGGCAGTGTCTTGGTCAAGAATGTAGAGGCCCGAAAGTTGTCGGCGCAGCGGGTCGCAGAATTCGCCGTTGTTTGGAAACACCGCGCAGGGTCATAAATCGAAAACGAACTCTTGCCGTGTGCAACCTAACAAGCCCATCCAGCGGACCGTTCAACAGCGCCGCTTCGCGCCGCCGTTGCCCGGCCGCTGATGGGCGGCGTTAGAGCGCACCGACACGTTCTGGCTATAATGTAGCCAGAATGTTCTTTGAGATCATCCTCGCCCCCGAAGCGCTAGAGGACCTGGACGGGTTGAAGGCCAACATCCGCGCAACCGTGCGCGACGGCCTTCAGGCACATCTTCGGCACGAGCCAACGAAGGCGAGCCGTAGCCGGATCAAACGGCTGAAGAAGATGTCGCAACCTCAGTATCGTCTTCGCTTGGGGGACATACGGGTGTTCTATGACGTAACCGAGGAACAGGTCCAGATCTTGGCGATCGTTCTCAAGTCGGAGGCTACAGAATGGCTGGCGAAACACGGAAAGTCAGAACCAGGGTCAAAGTGAAAGAGGTTCCCTTGGCGACAGTGAAGGACGATCTGTCGCGCTACCTCAGGGAGGCTGAGAAGGGCGAGATCGTGATCACGCGGCACGGCAAACCCGCTGGCGTCCTGATCGGGTTCCGATCCGAGGAGGATTGGTTCGACTACCGCCTTGAGAACGACCCGCGCTTCCTCGATCGTGTAGCGAGGGCGCGTGCCAGCTTGCGTGCCGGGCGCGGAGTGCGACTCGAAGACGTGAAGTCGTGAGTTGTGCGCTCTAACCCGCGGTTCGACCCGACCCGTTCCGGCGGGCTCCGCCCGCCTACACGGGCGGGTCAACCACAACGTTCGGCCTCATCGGGTAAGGACATGTCTTGATGCGAACTCAGACTGTCGTCGGTCTCGCGCTCCTAACAGTTGCCGTGGGTTCGTTTTTCGTGGGTTGGTTCGCACGCGAGTACCGACTGCTCGACGGCCCGCGCTTCCTACTCGGACAGCCTTTGAAGCTCTTGGCCGCTGGAAACGACCCTGGTTCGCTACCTACCGGGACAGTTCTCTATCAATACCGGGTGCTTCCGGAAATCTCGACGTTCGTGGTGTTCGTGAACACGAAGCGTCTTGACGCGCTTCGCACCGAGTCCGGCGGCAAGCCGTTTCTTGTCGCTCCGGTCGAGGCTCACTAGCCGTGCGCACGCTGAGGCCGAACCATCG
>CAWBNB010000044.1:0-16561 GCA_963789885.1 uncultured beta proteobacterium
TGCGCGCGATCGAGCGCTGCCGCACCCCCGCCCTCGGCGCCCAGATCTCGCAGTGCGATCACTGTGGGGCGGCCCGCTACGTCTACCACTCCTGCCGCAACCGTCACTGCCCGAAGTGCCAGACGCTGGCGAAGGAACACTGGCTCGCCGCCCGGCGCGCCGAGCTCCTCCCGGTGCCCTACTTCCACCTGGTGTTCACCCTGCCCCACGAGCTCAATGCCCTCGCCCAGGGCAACCCGCGCGCGATCTACACGATGCTCTTCGCCGCCGCCTCCCAGACCCTGCTCCAGTTCGGTGCCAACCCGCGCTGGCTCGGCGGCCAGATCGCCGCCTGCCTCGTGCTGCACACCTGGGGCCAGACCCTCACCCAGCACCTGCACGTGCACGCGCTCGTGGCCGGCGGCGCACTCGCTCCCGACGGGAGATGGATCTCCCCGCGGCGAGGGTTCCTCTTCCCCGTCAAAGCGCTCTCCAAGGTCTTCCGCGCCAAATTCCTCGCCTGCCTGTCCGGTGCGCTCGCCACCGGCGAACTGCGCTTGGCCGGCTCCACTGCCGCCCTCGCCGAACCGGCCGCACGAGGCAGCTTCCTCGCCGCGCTTCGCGCCAAGCCCTGGGTCGTCTACGCCAAGCACACCCTCGCCGGCCCCGAGCAGGTCCTCGATTACCTCGGCCGCTACGTACAGCGCGTGGCCATCACCAACGAGCGCCTGCTCGCCTTCAGCACGGCAGCGTTGGCTTCGCCTGGCGCGACCGCGCCCACGCCAATCAACGCAAGACTATGTCCCTGCCAGCCTCCCAGTTCCTCGATCGCTTCCTCCTGCACGTGCTGCCCTCGGGCTTCATGCGCATCCGCCACTACGGCCTGCTCGCCAACCGACACAAGCGCGAACGCCTCGCCCAGGCCCATGGCGCCCTCAACCGCCCTGCGCCAGCCCCCGCCCCCGTCGAGACCGTCCAGGCGTTCTGCCTGCGCGTACTCGGCATCGATATCGAGCGCTGCCCCATCTGCCGGGATCGGCACGCTGCGGCTCATCGCCACCCTCGCTCCTCAGCTCGGCCCTCACCACCGTCCACCGTGAACACCTCAGCGGCTGTGACCTCCTGCACATCGAGCGCATCGCCAAGGCGAGGCCCGTTCGCGATCGGCCGCCTTGCGTTGACCCGAATCAGCCCCTCTGCCATAGTGGCCAGCACTCAATCGCCAGCCCTTCCTACCTATGCCGCGCGCGCCGGACCCCAATTCCGTGCACCTGACGCACCCTCGCGCGATATCCCTCCAACAGCGGCGTCTTGCAATCCCCAAACCGCCGGGGCTTGAACACAGCGGTTCCGTTCAACCGATCTTGTGCGCCATGCTGCCGCACAGCGCACAAGATCCTGTTCGTTCGGCGTCATGAGGAAGCGTGGTCGGAGAATCGCAGTCCCCAAGAGCGGAGAAAAGGCTCCTCGGTACCTGGCGTTCGGATCGTGAGCGCACCGTCGCGCAATGGGTGTTTCCCAAGCGTCTTGCCTCGAAGAGGAGAGAACAATTCGACGCACTGTTCGGAAAGCTGGTACTTCGCTTCACTCCAAGTTTTTCATACTCAGAGTTCGAGGGCGAGGTCACTCGTTGTCGGTACGGCGTACTATGGTCGGGTCCGGATTCCTGCGTAGTTCTGTACCATCATCCGCAGGGGGAATCGGCGCAACACATCCACTTCGACGGTGATTACATCTATGTTCTCGGTGGTAACTGCCTGGAGTTTTTGCCGCGTATGACGCCGAACCCGCCGTTCAACCGGAGCGCCCAACGGCGTCGCCGTCGGGTACCCATCGCCCTTCGCGCGACGGCGCCCGGTTAACGGCATTCCGTTGGGCGTCACCGAACGCAAAGGCTTGCTCATGACACTGCCGGCGTCGAGCGTCCTCGCCTGATCCTGTGGGGATCAGGCACACCGCGAACTCTTCGTGTGCACTGGGTACTGAACGAACTTGGGCTCGGCTACGACACACGGCCCATTGGGTCGCGAACCGGGGAGACGCGGACGCCCGAATATAGGCAGCTCAACCCCAAGGAGAAAGTCCCGACGCTCCAAGACGGCACGTTCACATTGACGGAAAGCGCGGCGATTGTGACCTATCTTGCGGAGAAGTACGGCGAACCGATCGGACTGATTCCGCCCGCCGCTTCGCCGGAGCGAGCGGCCTACTACGAATGGTCCTACTTCACAATGATGGAGCTTGATGCGCTGTCCCTGTATGTTCTCCGACGACATAGTGGCCTACCTGACGTCTATGGTGAGGCGCCGAACGCGGTGCGCGTTGCCCGCGAGAGTTTCGAGAAGCAGGTTCAAGTCGCGGATCAGAAGCTGGGTCTTCAGGGACCGTTCATCCTGGGCAAAACATTCACTGGCGCAGACATACTGTTGGCTTCGTGCCTTACCTGGGCAGACATCTACAGTCTGCCCTTGACCGAGACGCTACTGCAGTACAGGGAACGCATTACCTCTCGCGAGGCCTATCGCACCGCGGTCGAGGCAAACCGGCGTCCCTAGACACATTGCGTGACGGGGATTTCCCTAGACGAGCGGCGAATGACGCCCAACCCGTCGATGCACCGGACCCGCTACAGCGGGCTTCGCCCGCTTCCGCGGGCCGGTGATCTCTAGCGTTCGACGTCACAGGGCACGATCTCGCTATGACTGGCTCGTCCGAGCTCTTGAGTGAAATCGATGTCGTCGCCAAGCTCGCGACCCGGACGCTCTGGCTCTTCCTTGCCTATGCCGTCTTTGGAGCGCTGTGGTTTGGCCATGCTGGCTGGGTCGTCGCTGGGCTTGCGTTTGTCGTCGGCGCGGTCGCCTTTGGCCTCATGGTCTTGTCGTGGCGTCACTACAACTACTGGGCCTCCTGGGCGATCTGGGTAGTACCCACCACGCTCCTTGCGGCCCTCCTGTTCAAGCTCTTCGTGTTGCCCTCGGTCGCCACGGGCGCGCTCAGTCCCCTCGCTGTCATTTCTGCTCTATTCGGCTTTGGCGGCGTGGGCTTCATGACGCCCGCGTTCTTCCTTCGGCGTCGGCTTCAGCAATGGTTCTCGCGGCAGTGACGCCGAACCAGCCCATGCAGCGGCCCCGTTCCGGCGGGCTTCGCCCGCCTACACGGGCCGCTGATGGGCGACGTTAGACCGCCCTTGCCGCCTCTACGCAGTGTATATACACTTCGCGCATGCGATTCACTTGGCGTGAATCTAAGCGCAAGCGGAACCTAAGAGATCACGGGCTAGACTTCATTGATGCGCCGCGTGTCTTCGAGGGGCCGACATTCACCTACGAGGACGACCGCTTCGCCTATGGCGAGCAGCGCTTCGTGACGCTTGGATTTCTCGCAGGCATCGCAGTTTCCCTCGTACATACAGAGACTCAACATGAAATCCACATCATTTCGTTCCGCAAGGCTACAACGCGCGAGGAAGAGATCCTCTTCCGCAGCATCCAGAACTGATTGGGCGCGTATCGCCTCCCTCAAAGACCGCGACATCAAGCGGACGGCAGAGCACCCCGAGGCCGACCTCCGTCACATTGTTCGAGGCATCGCCCGCCGCGGTTTGCGCCCCCTACCCCCGAAGTCCTCTATCTCTCTGCGCCTGGACAGTGATGTACTTCAGTGGTTCAAGGCTCAAGGCCCGGGGTATCAGACGCGGATCAACGCGGTTCTTCGTGCTTTTCGTGACGCTTCGGTCTAACAGGCCGTTGAAGAATGCCTCGTGAAGCCGCTTTGCACGATCGTCGAACTTCCCGAGGTTGGGACGGCGGGTTCTTTGAGCTTCTTTCGCTCTGCCGTGGTTGATCCCCTTGGACTCTGGACACGCCTACCCTGTGGTGGGTTGCAAGCGCGCCATCCGCAGCAGGTTGTACGCCGCGCCCACCAGGTAGGCGGCGAGCTGTGTCTTCGCGATGCCGACGAAGCGGCTGCGCTTCAAGCCACCGACCGTCTTCATCCAGCCGAAGATCTCCTCGATGCGCTTGCGCTTCCTCTGGCTGACGAGGTAGCTCTGGTGACGCGTGGTCCTGCCATCGAGTCCCGGAGCGCTGCGACCTTCGATTCTCGCGATGTGCGGAGCGATGTGGCGTGTCCTGAGCCAAGCCACGAAGGCCTTGTTGTAATAGCCCTTGTCGGCACCGAGGGTCCTGATCTCTCGGCGGCCTTGGCGCCGCCGATCGAGCATCGGGGCTGCGGCTTTGGGTTCGAACAGCGTCGAATCGGTGATCTGCACGTCGACGAGCAGGCCGCTGCGATTCTCCAAGAGCGCGTGCGTTCCGAAGCTGAGCTTCGCAGGCTGGCCATTGCCCTTTCGCATGAGCTTGGCCTCGGGGTCGGTGCCGGATTCGTGCGTCGCGTTGGATCGTTTCTCGCCCCGGAAATCAACCATCCCAGTGCCGTCGGGCCCGGACTTCGGCGGGGTGCCGTCCTTGCGCTTGAGGCTCTTGAACGAGGCCCAGGACTCGATCAGCGTGCCGTCGACGGTGAAGTGCTCGTCGGAGAGCAGCCCCTGCGCCTGGGCTTGCTTCACCGCCCCGGCGAAGAACCCCTTGGCGATGTCGTGCTCGATCAGGCGCGAGCGGTTCTTGGAGAAGCTCGAGTGATCGAACGAGCGCTCCTCCAGGTCCATATCCAGGAACCAGCGGAACAGCATGTTGTAGTCGAGCATCTCGCAGAACAGCCGGTCCGAGCGCACCGAGTACAGCGCGATCAACAGGCTCGCCTTCAGCAGTCGCTCCGGCGCGATCGAGGGGCGACCTACCGATGCGTACATCGCATCGAACTCAGCGCTCATCGAGGCAAGCACCGCGTCGGCTTGCGCCTTCACGCGGCGCAACGGATGATCGGCCGGGATGCGCTCCTCGACCGAGAAGTAGCTGAACAAACCACTCTGGGGATCGACCTGACCACGCATCCTTTTCCTCCTTCGAACCACGCTCTCACTATGACTATGAATCGAGGGCATTGTTCGGGGAGTTTTTCAACGGGCTGCTAACCGCACGATCGACCGGACCCGCTCCGGCGGGCTTCGCCCGCCTACGCGGGCCGGTCATCGTGAACGTTGGGCGTCATAGACGTATGCTCCAGTGTCATCACAATTACCTTCATCAGGCCGCAACGCTTGGGGAATATGGGAACCAGTGACGCACGAAAGTAACTGGAAGAGGGCGGGAATGGAGCGGTAGCCGCCGGGGGAGAACACCATGGTTGCGGACATCGGGTGCGAAGTGGTCTTCGAAACGCCCCGAGGATACGCGAGATCATCGCGGCATCCCCGAAGCCCGACGCGCACTCTCGTGAAGGCCGAAATCTCTCGGCAATGACAATGAAAGTGCGGCTAGACTCGGCCCTGAGGCGAACGCGAGACGGGGTCGGCGTTTTGCTTCGCGATAACGACCAAGCTCAAACGAGGAGATCACAGTGCGAAAGCTTCTGGTACTTGCTTGCTGCGCTGCGGGGTTGCTGCTCGCATCCACTGTGCACGCCGGGCGCGATGACAACGGATGGGATGACGACCGGGGGGATCACGACGGTCGACACCACTCCGGCCGGCATCACGACGGCCGGGACGACGTCGAACGGCATACGCGTTTCGGGCCCATCGTGGGGGTCGATGATTCCGACCGCACCGGCACGTATTTCTGGAAGGGCGTGCCGTTCGCAAAACCTCCGGTCGGCCACCTGCGCTGGAAGGCGCCCGTCGACCCCGACAGTTGGAAGCGGCCGCGCCCCACGCAGCAGTTCGGCAACGCATGCGTCCAGTACGGGCGCATCTACGGCCCCGGCCTGAACAATCGGTACGACCCCACGATCGGCACGACGCTGAACCAGGCCGTCGGCAGCGAGGACTGCCTCTACCTCAACATCTGGCGCCCGGCCGACCGGCGCGGCGGACTTCCTGTGATCGTCTTCGTGCATGGCGGAAGCAACGTCTCGGGCTATACCGCCGACCCGATGTACGAGGGCGCCCGGCTCGCCAGGGTGGCCAATGCGGTGGTGGTGACGGTCAACTACCGGCTCGGCATCTTCGGCTTCATCAGCGTGCCCCAGCTGAAGTCGGGCGCGGACCCGCAGGAAGATTCGGGCAATTTCGCGCTGCTCGACATCATCAAGGCGCTGCAGTTCATCCGGCGCGACATCGCCAAGTTCGGCGGTAACCCGGCGAACGTGACGCTGATGGGCCAATCCGCCGGCGCGATCAACGTGTGGGCGTTGCTGACGACGCCGGCCACGGTCCAGGCGCAGCCGCGGCTGTTCCACCGCGCCGTGCCGCTGAGCGGCGGCATTTCGCTCGCCGCCAACCTGCCGCCGGGGAGCCTGCCGACGCTGAACCCGGCTTCGGTTTACGTGCTTCAGGGCAACCAGCTCCTCATCAACCAGCTGATCACCGACGGCCTTGCGGCGGATGCCGCCGGTGCGCTCGCGTGGATCGCGAGCCATACGGCCGCAGAGGTGGCCGCGTATCTGCGCAGCCGGACACCCGCCGCGCTGCTCGCCACGCTGCTCACCAAGCTCGCCCCGCTCGGCCTCGGCGGATCGGGACCGATTCCCGACGGCGCGATGCTTCCCACCAACCCGGTTGCCGCGATCGGGGCCGGGGAGTACACGCGGGTGCCGATCCTCGCGGGCAACACGCGCGACGAGGGCAAGCTGTTCCCGTCCTTCCTGCCGCTCGTGGGCGGGACGGGCAACGCGCGGCTGGTTACGGACAAGCAGCTGTTCGACATCCAGTTCGCCTACCAGCCGGACGCGCCGCCTCAGATCACCATCGAACAGTGGATTGCGCCAACCTACCTGCCCGTCACGGCACCGGTGACCGGCTTCACCGCGAGGGCGGAGAAGCTCAACCAGATCTTCTTTATCGCGAGCCGGGACAACGTGCTCGGCGCGCTGAAATCGCAGCAGGACAAGATCTGGTACTACCGCTTCGACTGGGACCAGGAGCCGGCCCCGTTCAACGACATCTACGGCGCCGCGCATGTGTTCGACCTGCCGTTCGTGTTCGGCAACTTCGGGCCGTCGCTCTTCGCGAACGTCGCGTTCTCGAGCGCGAACCGGCCTGGTCGCATGGCGCTGTCGAGGGCGATGATGCGCAGCCTCGCCGCCTTCGCGCGGCACGGGGACCCGAACGTGCCGGCCGTCCTCGGAACGACCTGGCCCACGTGGCCGTCGACGCTGGTGTTCGACGCCACACCGACTGAGGCGATGATTTCAGTGCAATAGGCTGCTGAAAACGCGCCGGCGGAGGTCGGCGCGCTCTCCGAGCCGCCGGCGTCCGCGCGTCGCCTGCGCGCCGATTCCCGTGAGTGCTCGGCTGCTTCTGCCCCAGTCATGCGGTATTCACCCGGAGGGGATAAAGGTGGAGGGCAGCGTAGAATTGCGCGAGGTGGATCCGGATGGGCGTTCTGGGTACTTCAATCCTGGCGTTAAACCAGTGAAGCGCTGCGCGCGAAGAAAATGGTACCCGAGGGTGCCGTGTGTCATTGTTCGCTGTGAGAGCTGTTGCCAAGCGCCCCCGGTCAGGCACCGAGCGCAAAGATCACCGGGCTCTACTCGAACATGCGCGCCGGCGCCGAGGATGTGTCTGGCATCGATGTCTTTCTCGTTCGCGGCGAAGGTGGCTACTTCGCGACGGTCCAGTCTGGCCAGGGCGTCCCCTGGGAAACCAGTGCGAGTGCCAGCGCTGGCGTCGGCCCGCCTCGTCGAATTTCAGTTGCCTGCTGAGGGTGGGGCTCCCTGCCCGGCCGCGAAGTTCCGCGGTGAGTTTCGCGACGGTGGTCTCAAAGGCGCGTTCGAAGGTAGCGATTGGCCTGGTTTTCTCCGTCGCGCGCGGAGTTACTGGCATGAGCGGTCGGGGAGATAGTTGACAAAACAGTCCGGGGACATGCCTGACAGACTTTTGCCTCGAGAGCGCGTTTCTCCTCTGGCAACGGTGCACGGCTGCGCTGGTCGGCGACGAAGCGGAGCGTAGTCGCCGATCAGCGCGAGGCATTGTAATTGGCCTCACAGGCCGGTTGTTCGCCGCGGGCTGTGCCGCTGCAGCCGACCGTAAGCATCCTCGATGCGCATGTGCCGGTCGTGCAAGCGCCCAAGACGCAGCGGCCCGAAGTAGACGTCCCACACCCCGTCGTCGATCTCCTCCAGCCCCACGTACTCCCCGATGCACACCGTGGAGACGTTCACCCAGGCGCGCTTCTTCCAGCGGATGCCACCGTTGGCGCTCACGTAGCGCACCTCGAACCGGTCGGGGTACTCGAGCGGCGGGAGCTTCGTCGGCATTTCCCGTGGCGAGGGTTCGTAACAGGAGGCCGGCGTGTGCATATCCAGCGCCTCGTGCGGGCGCTCGTGGTTGAACTCCTGCAGGAAGAAGTTGAACTTGCGCTGCTGCGCCCGGCAACTGCCCGCCGGCGGGCGCGTCGCCTCGGCTTTGAGTGTGCGATGCATGCGCTCATGGCGACCGTTCTGCTGCGGTTTGCCCGGCTCGATGAGCTCGGGCAGGACGCCCAAGCGCACCCACCAAGCCGAGAGCTTCGACAAGCGCGCCAGCGTGTTCGTCGCGAAGGGCACGCCGTTGTCGGTGCGGATGCGCTTCGGCAGCCCATATTCCTTGAACAACCGCGTGAACACCGGCTTCGCCTCAACGACCTTCGTCGACAGCAGCCCCTGGCAGCCCAGCAGATACCGGCTGTGGTCGTCAGTGACCGTCAACGGATAGCAATAGATCCCGTCGCCGGTCTTGAATTCGCCCTTGAAGTCCGCGCACCACAGGTCGTTCGGCGCGAGAACTCGACTCGTCGGCCGGCCTGGATGACCGATCGCCCGTCGCCGGCGCTTCTTCGGCACCATCCCGTGGCGGTTCAGGATCTCAAACACCGTCGTTCGAGCAGGAAGGTCCCAGCTCGGGTGGCGCTTGCCCAACAGCGGGAGCAGCTTCTTCGCGCCCCAGCGCGGGTGACGACGACGGAGCTCGAGCAACGCGTCGACGATGTGCGGAGTAGTCTCGTTCGGACTCGTGTGTGGTCGTCGCGATCGTGCCTCGAGTCCTGCAGGACCTTGTTCCAGGTAGCGCTCCACGAGCCGGTAGCCAGTCTCGCGGCTCACTCCGTAGCGCACGCAGAGCTCGGTGAACGAGAAGGTCTCACGAATGTAGTCGGCGATGAACTGCGTCTTCTGGTCCATAGGCGTGGTCTGACTCCATGGCATCGGGCACCCTCCTGCGGTGCCCAGAGTTTGGTCAAACTGTCAGCCATGTCCCTGGACTAAACTGTCAACGATGTCTCCGGACCGTACCGAGCGGGGTCTAACAACACGATGCAGCGGACCGCGTCACAGCGGGCTTGCGCCCGCTGTTTCGCGGCCGCTGATCGCGAACGTTGGGCGTTACGGTAATGACAGCAACCCGCAGTCGCTATCCCGGATTCGGCGCCAAAGGCTTCTGCTATAGCTGTGGTGCCAAGAGTCGCGACGGCTTAGCGTTCGCGACCTACACAGACAAATCGGGGCACCAGCACCGAAACGTTCTCCTCTGCCGCACCTGCTACTCGGAGCTTCTGCTGGGCGACGAGCCGCCTTCCGAAACCGGGACGACAAACCCGCCCGACGCGACCCGATGAACGCTCTGTTCCCGTTTGGTCCGCCACCGCTCAGCCCTGGCGAGGTTCCTGTGGCCAGCGGCACGCCCAACCACGCCTTCCAGCCGACCGCCGCAAGCGGGCTTCGCGCGCTTGCGGGGCGGAGAAAGCGGGGCGCACAGGTCACGTCAGCAGGAATAGCCGGCTTACCCCGCTCAATGTCCGCTACGGGTCCAGACTGTGTGCGCCTCAGGCGCAGGGCCGCTTCGTCGCCACGCTACATCGCCGGCGGGTGACCCTTCACGCACCAAGCGCGCGCTTTGAGCGTGAACGGGCCGTCCTTGCCGTCCGTCAGCAGGCGGGCGCGCATGCGTTCTTCGAGCCGCTGGCGCTGCGGCTCCGGCAGCGCGGTGACGTAGGCGCCACCCGGGCCGGCGCCCTTGAGGAACGGCTCCCAGTAATCGTGGAACGAGGAGTAGCGCTGATCGATGGTCAGCGCCTTTTCCTCGACGTCCACGAGTCCGGCCTTTCGCCACAGCTCGCCGAGCTGCCCCTGGCGCGAGAGCTTCATGTGCCGCTCGTCCTTCGCCGCCATCGCGGGGTCGAGCGCTACGACCTCGTCCCAGAAGTAACGCAGCATCTGCATGCCTGCGTCGTAGTCCCAGACGCACGCGGTCACGGTCCCGCCGGGGCGAGTCACTCGCCGCATCTCGAGCGCCGCCTTCTCGGCGTCGGGAACGAAATTCATGACGAGCAGCGCCATGGCGGCGTCGAACGAGCCGTCCGCGAACTTTAGCGCCTGCGCATCACCGACTTCGAAGCGCTCGCGCGGCCCCGCGTCTTTCTGTGCGTACGCAATAAAGCCGGCCGAGCGGTCGATGCCCACCACCTGCACGCCGGGGCCCGACTTTACGAGCGCGGTGGCGAGGGCGCCGGTGCCGGTGCCGACGTCGAGCACACGCTCGCCGTCCCTCACGCCGGCGAAGGCGATGAGCTCGGGCGCGAGTATGCGACTCCAACGGCCCATGAAGCGCTCGTAGCCCGCGCCGGCCGAGAACATCTTCGCTTCGCTTTCCGACAAGCCCTGCGCGGCGCTGCCTTCGGCAATTACCGCGAGCGCCACCGGAAACAGCAGCATACGTCGCCAGTCGTTCTGCATGGTTCGCTCCAGCTTGAGAGAAGTGGCATGACCATAACAGCCGCCCGCCCGCCAAGTCATGGGCAAATCATGGGCGAACGGCGGGAGGCCCATGCTAGGCTTGCAGCGAGGATTGCCATGCTGGATCAGGCGATTACCTTCGGGCCGTTCCGATTGGATCCGCGCGCCGGCCTGACGCGCGGCGAGCAGGCGGTGCGCCTTACGCCGAAGGCCTTCTCGCTGCTCTGCTTCCTTGCGGGGGAGCGGGGTCGCGTGGTCGGCAAGGAAGAGCTTTTCCGCGCGGTGTGGCGCGGCGCCGCGGTCGGCGATGCCGCCCTCGTCACGTGCGTACAGGAGCTGCGGCGCGCGCTGCGCGACAAGGCGGGCAGCCCGCGCTACATCGAGACGCTCCATCGCCGCGGGTACCGGTTCATCGGCGAGCCGGAAGCCGCGACGCCGCCGGCGGAGCTCCCGGGATTCGCCGCGGCGGATGGCACGCTCATCGTCGGACGCCAGCGCGAGCTGGCCGAGCTCGAGACGGCGCTCGATGCGGTGCGCGCGGGAACGCGGCAGGTGGCCCTCGTCGCCGGCGAGGCCGGCATCGGCAAGACCACGCTCGTGCGCGCCTTCCTCTCGCACGCGGTCGTGCAGGCGCCGCTACGGCTCGCGTGGGGTCAATCGGCGGAGCACTACGGGACGAGCGAGGCCTACCACCCGATCCTCGACGCGCTCGTGCGCGGGTGCCGCGCGCGCGACGGCGGCGCGCTCCTCAAGGCGCTGGAGCGCCACGCGCCGCTCTGGCTGGCGCAGATGCCGTCGCTCATTTCGCCATCGCGCCTGCGCGCGGTGCAGCGGCGCATCGCCGGAGCGACGTCCGAGCGGATGCAGCGCGAGCTCACCGACGCACTCGAGGCCACGGCGGCCGATGCTCCCGTCGCGCTGTGGCTGGAAGACCTGCATTGGGCGGACGCGGCGACTATCGACTGGCTCGCCGCCTTCGCTCGCCGCCCCGAGGCTACGCGCGTGCTCGTGCTCGGCACGTACCGGCCGGCCGAGGCGCGCGTGGAGCGCCATCCGCTCCACGCGTTGCGTGACGAGCTCGCGCGCCAGGGCCGCTGCCGCACGCTCGGGCTCGGCCCGCTCAGCGCCGGGGCGGTGGCGGAGTACGTCGTGGCGCGCTTTCCGCCGCGCGTGGGCGAGACCGAACGCCTTTCGCGGCTCGCGCGTGAGGTGCACGGGCGGACCGAGGGCAGTCCGCTCTTCATGGTGGGCGTCCTCGGCGAGCTGGTAGACCGGGGCTATCTGCGTCGTGATGGGGCGGACTGGTCGGTGGCGCAGCAGGCGACGGGCGAGGACCTCGACATTCCCGAGTTCCTCCGCCAGGTCATCGACCGGCAGATCGACCGCCTGTCCGTGCCGGCGCTACGCCTGCTCGAGGCGGCAAGCCTGGCCGGCCTCCACTTCGACGCCGCGGTGCTCGCCGCGGCGCTGGAGCGGCCGATCGCCGAGGTGGAGGACGCCTGCGGGGAAATTGCCCACGACCACGCGCTGATCGTCGAGGCGGGGCGCGCGGAATGGCCCGACGGCACGCTGGCGACCCGCTTCGGCTTTGCGCACGCCTTGTACCGCGAAGCGCTTGCCGCGAAGCTTTCCGCGGCGCGCGGCGCGCAGATCCATCGCCGCATCGCCCAACGCCTGGCAGGCGCTTTTCTCGAGCGCGCCGACGAAGTCGCGGGGCAGGTCGCCATGCACTTCGAGCGCGGCAGGGACCTCGCGAGCGCGGTGGCCTGGCTGCGCCGTGCCGGCGCTGCTGCGCAGCGCCGCCACGCGGTGCGCGAAGCCGCCGCGCATTTCGAGCACGCGCTGGTGCTGCTCGCGAACCTGCCGCCCGGCCGGGCGCGCGACGAGCTGGAGGTCGAGCTGCGTCTCGCGCTGTGTGAGCCGCTCATCGCCGCGCACGGGATGGGGTCCGAGCGCGTGGAAGCGTGCGCGCAGCAGGCGCTTGCGGCATGCGCCGCCCTGGGCGACCGGCGCGGCCAGTTCGCCGCCCACCGGATCGTGTGGAACAACAGCCTGATGCGCCATCCCGTGCCGGCGTCCCTCGGCCATGCGCGCGAGCTCATGGAGGAGGCGCGTGCAACGCAGGGTCATGTCGAGCTCGCGCTCGCCCATCGAGCGCTCGGCTGCAGCCTGATCTACGTGGGCGAGCACGCCGAGGCCGCGTGCCTGCTCGAGCGCGGCGCAGCGCTGGCAGACCGGGCGGCGGACGAAGAATTCGAGCGCTTCGGCGAGCACCCGGGCATGGTGTGCCGCGTTTTCGGCGCCTGGCCGAGGGCCTTCATGGGCCACGCCGACGAAGCCCTGCGACTTTCCGACGAAGGCGTGGCGCACGCGCGGCGGCGGCGCGACCCTCACGGCCTCGCCTTCGCGCTTGTCACCGTTGGGCTGGTCGACCTCTTCCACCGCGACGTGCGGCGCGCGGATGCCGCCGCCCGCGAAGTCCAGGCACTCTCGGAGCAGTACAACTTCGCGCAGTGGGTCGCCTTTGCGCACGAGATCCGCGGCTGGGTCGCTTTCCAGAACGGCGACCGGGAGGGGGGCATCGAGCTCATGCGGCAGGCGCTCGCGCGCCTGCATGCAACCGGCGCGCGCACGCACAGCAGCCGCGTGCTCGCCAACCTCGCGGAGAGCTGCCTTGCGGCCGGCCGCGTCGCCGAAGCGCGCGGCCATCTGGATGCCGCGTTTGCGCACCGCATGAACAACGGCGAGCAGTATTACGCTGCCGAGCTCTGCCGTCTGAAGGCGCTCGTCCTGCGCGCCGAAGGCGCGCCGCCGCGGGAGGTGCGGGCCGCGCTTGACGAGGCAATCACCATAGCGCGGGGGCAACAGGCGCTCCTCTTCGAGGAGCGCGCTGCGCGAACGCTTGCCGGCGAGTAGATGCTACCCTCGTCGCTTCGCTCCTCGGCGGCCGGTTAGCGTGGAGGTTCGGCCCCCTGAACCACGTGCCTGACTCGTGAAGGAGTGATCTCCATGACCCGCGAGCTCGACTTCTTCTTCTATATCGGAAGCACCTACACGTACCTGGCGGTCAACCGAGTCGAGGCAATCGCAACGCGAGAAAGAGTGTCTCTTCGCTGGCGACCATTCCACGTGCGCGCCATCATGATCGAGCAGAACAATCGCCCGTTCGTCGGAAAGCCAGTGAAGCTACAGTACATGTGGCGCGACGTGGAGAGACGTGCCAACCGCTACGGCATCCCCTTCAAGTCGATCCCCGATTACCCGGTGGATCCGGAGGGACTTGCCAACCGCGTCGCCGTCGTTGCTTCGCTCGAAGGTTGGTGCCCCGAGTACACCAAGGCAACGTATCGCGCGTGGTTTCTCGAGAACAAAGCTCCCGGCGACGTGCAGCACGTTCGATCGGTCTTGTCGCAGCTTGGGAAGGATCCGGATTCGACCATTGCGCGGGCCGACGGTCAGGAGATTCGAGCCCGATACGATGCCGAGACCGAACACGCAAAAGAGCTCGGCATCTTTGGTTCGCCGACGTTCATGTGGGGTCCCGAGATCTTCTGGGGCGACGATCGATTTGAGGATGCGATCGATTGGACCAAGGCCCACACGGGTTGAACACACGGTGCCGAACCAGCGGTTGCAGCGGACTCGCCACGGCGGGCCGCTGAACCGCGAAGCTCGGCCTCGCGACGCATCTGACGTCCGGCTCGTTTGCTGAGAGTGGAAGGGGGAGACTGGCAACGGAGAGACTGCGATGACCGACACGCCCTTCCATGGGGTTTTCCCCTACCTGGTATCACCGGTCGGAACATCCGGAGAGGTGAACGCCGACGTCCTTGCACGGCTGTGCGACGAGCTCATCGGCGCCGGTGTCCACGGCCTGACGCCCCTGGGATCCACCGGGGAGTTCGCCTATCTTTCCTGGGCGCAGCGGCGGCGGGTCGTCGAGGTCGTTGTCCAAGCCGCGAGCGGCCGCGTCCCGGTGGTGGCAGGAGTAGCTTCGACCACGATCGCCGACGCCGTCTCCCAGGCACGCGAGTTCGAGCGCCTTGGCTGCAGCGGGATTCTCGCGATCCTGGAGGCCTACTTCCCGATCACCGATGAAGGCGTGTTTGCCTATTTCAAGGCGATCGCCGAGTCGGTTTCGATCCCGGTGGTGCTGTACACCAACCCGACCTTCCAGCGATCGGATTTGAGCCTGCCCGTCATCGAGCGCTTGAGCCGGATCCCCAACATCCGTTACATAAAGGACGCCTCGTTCAACACGGGTCGGCTACTTTCAATCATCAATCGGGTCGAAGGGCGGATGCAGGTGTTCGCGGCCTCAGCGCACATACCGGTCTGTGTGATGATGATCGGTGGCGTGGGCTGGATGGCCGGCCCTGCCTGCGTTGCGCCACGACAAAGCGTCGAGTTGTACGACCTCTGCCGACGAGGCGATTGGGCGACGGCAATGGAACGTCAACGGCCGCTGTGGAATTTGAACCAGGCCTTCGCCAAGTACAACCTCGCTGCGTGCATCAAAGGCGGACTAGAGCTTCAAGGTTATGCGGTTGGCGCCCCGTTACCTCCGCAAGCACCACTGTCCCTCGAGGGCATCGAGGAAGTGAGGCGTGCGCTCGTCGCCATCGGAGCGTTGTAACCAGCTCAGGACAGGAGGCCTATGACGCCGAACCAGCCCATGCAGCGGACCGCACGCCGGCGGGCTCGCCCGCCGGGACGCGGCCGGTGATGGGCGCGACGTTAGCCGCCCAAGCACGGCCAGCTGACCGTTGACAACTGCCTCTCCGGCGCAGCGGTAACGGCCACGGGCGCGGCCGATCTGCTATCTGGAGGAACGGATGGACAAGCCTCGCATCTTCCTGGGCTCGTCAGGAAAGCAGGAGAAGCTGCTCCAGGCACTGACACGCGGTCTCGAAGACGTCGCGCACGTAGAACCCTGGACGACATCCTTCAATCCCGGGACCACCACACTGGAACGCCTCCTCGAGCTTACCCATGAAGTCGACTTCGCGGCGTTCGTGTTCGCTCAGGACGACTGGACGACCAACAGCCCGCCGGCATCGCCTCTGCCGGGGTCCGGTCAGGCTTCTCCGCGAGACAATGTCGTCTTCGAAGCCGGCCTTTTCGGCGGAGTCCTCGGAATGCGCCGAACCTTCATCCTCCATGCGAGCGGCTCGAAGCTTCCAAGCGATCTCCTCGGCCTCACGTGCGTACGGTACGGCGAAGCGACCACCCCGGCCGAGATGAGAGTCGTCAACCAGAAGCTCCGGAAGGCGATCGAGAACGAGGGCCGCGTTGCCCGCATCGAAGGCCTGTGGTGGCAGTTTTCCCTGACGGAGCGCACCGCGCGGGAGCCTTCCGCCGTGAGCCTTCTGAGGATTTCGCGGGACCGCGACGGCGCGCTGGAGGTGGCCGGCCGTTCATGGCAAGAGGATGGCACGCCTGTCAGCGAGATACTGGAGCGAAGCGGTGAAGGAGAGGAAGGAGTCTTCGGGCGTCTTCTACTATTGGAAGGGAGAACGGCCGCTGGACCCGAACGCGCCGCAGTTGGACGGGACGGGGGAGATCCGGATGGAGTCGGCCGATCGCGCGTCCGGGTACTTCACGACTCGTGCGGACACGCACCCGAGAGTGAACGCGCGGACGTCCGGTGTCTACTGGCGCGCCGATCCAGAGGACATGAGCATCCTGGACGGACGCGACGATCGGAAACGCGCGGAGCTGATCGCAGAGCGGCTGAGGCATTGGAAGTCGATCAAGAACGCCTGAGATCAGCTACTTCCGCTGCCTGCACTTCCTAGCTCGAGGCTCGACATGA
>CAWBNB010000045.1:0-96331 GCA_963789885.1 uncultured beta proteobacterium
GTAAACCGGCCCTCAGCCGCAGAAACTCTCACCGGCCGCTTTAGGCAACTGCTGTCATTCGCCAGGCCGAACTCGAACGTCGGCAGCCAGTCTGCTCCAGTCCTTCGACCGACGACCCCGATCGTCAGCAAATGGCCGACTACTGCCGGTGGCGCTCCCGGAGGGCGGACCTTTCGGCGTGCGTCTGCTTTCGGGATTAGCGTCCGGCTGGACGCACCCCAGAGCGGACATTCGAATACCAGTACGTTGCGCTGCGATATGCAATTGCTAAA
The DNA here is from genome assembly GCA_963789885.1 of uncultured beta proteobacterium. Taxonomy (GTDB): domain Bacteria; phylum Pseudomonadota; class Gammaproteobacteria; order Burkholderiales; family SG8-39; genus DATEDA01. The sequence continues at coordinate 273 of CAWBNB010000045.1, forward strand.
TTAGTCCGACGCCCATTTGCAGTACGCAACCCGGATGAGCCTGCCTTGACTGGCAAAGGGGAACGCGACTCTAACCATTGTTAACAATCCGATGCACGAACTCCCCTGAACATGTGATAGTTTTTTCAATGAAAATAAGGTTCAGTCTAAGCAGACATGCTTGGGCTTGAATTGCAATTTGAATGGGCTTGGTTGGCAGCCCAAATAGGAAGGGGAGCCATGAATAGAGCAATCGCTCTATCAGCTATGTTGGCGATGTGCGCCGCCTTTAGCGCGGCATCTGCGGCGCCAGTTACGTACACCTTCACTAGCAGCGCAGTGTCGTCCGGTGATTTTGGCACAGGCGCCACATTTCTTTCTGGCGCACTCAGCGGCCTTTCGGTCAGTGGGACGTTCATGTACGACCCGCACGCCGCCCCCACGGGGACACTTGCTGACGGCTCGACGATCTATGCTGGCGCGAATAGCCCAAACAGCCGCGCTCTCCGGGTCCATCGGCGGATTTAGCTTTTCGGATTCGCGAGGATTCACGACCGTAGGCAACGATCATCCGATTAGTGTTTTTTCGGCAGCCGATTCCGTCCAGTTGTTCGCGGACTCGTCCACCGCCGGCGTCGGTCTTCACAACATCGCAGGTTTTTCGCTTGGCGGCTACACTCTCTACAATGTCCGAATGTTCTGGATCGAAGGAATGCGTCCCCGGATCTGATTCCAGATTTCCTGACCGATCAGAATCTGCCGAACCCGCTGCCGACATTTCACGGTCGACTATCTTTGGATTTCGTCGAGACCGGCAATGCGTCCGGACCGCAATCCGATGTCTTTTTTGACGGTCTGAGCGTTAACGCGGTGCCTGAACCGCAGATCTACGCACGGCTGCTCACCGAACTTGGCCTACTCGGATTCATGGCGCGGCGTAGAAAACTGGAAGAAGCGGCGGCAGCTTAGGCCTTCTCTGCAGGTCCCACGCGGACCCCGATTCTGCGGGGTTTTTGTTTGTCCAAACGCCAGAGATTGACAGGCTGCGAATGACCGTACATGGACGCCCCCGGTTTGCCAAGCTTTCAGTTCGTGGCGGCTCGTAGGGAAGATTGCAACCGTACATCCGGACTTTCGATGCGGCGTTGCCGCTGTCCCTGATGGAATGCGCTGGTTGGCTCCTCATTCGCTCTCGCGCACTCGAGGTGCTGCGGTCATTTTGGGCTTTGCCAACCACGGTCTTACCTTTCGTGCCATCACTGCGTGATCGCCTGAGCAATCAGTGGAAGGATCTCCTCGTTGCGTTTGCCGCGTTGAACCTAGAGCGCTGCCGGCGTAGGGACGTAGTCGGGCCGGAACTCCCGGTCGTGCGCAAGTAGCGCCCACACGGTGCGGGCGTTCTTGTTCGCCAGCGCGACCGCTGTGACGTTCGGATTCCGCCGATGCAGCAGACCGGCCAGCCACGGATTGACGGCCGCTCTGCGCTGCGCGGCAACAATCGCCGAGCGCGCCCCATGAATGAGCAGCGTGCGTAGATAAACGTCACCACGCTTGCTGATCCCCAGTAAGGTCGGTTTGCCGCCGCTGGAATGCTGTCGCGGCACCAGTCCAATCCACGCCGACACTTGCCGCCCGTTGGCGAAGCTCCTTGCGTCAGCGATCGACGCCACCAGTGCGCTGGCGCCCAGGGGTCCGATACCGGGTATCTTCTCAAGCTTCTGGCTCAGCTCGCTGCTGCGATGCCAAGCCTTGATCTGCGCTTCGAGTTGGCCGACCTGGCGATCGAGCTCCTTGAGGTGGTCCAACAGTCGCTCCACCAGATGCGGGAACGCTGCAGGCAGCTTGTCAGGTGCATTCTCGAGGACCTCTGGCACGCGCTTCCTCACATTCGTGATGCCCTTTGGCATCACCAGACCGAACTCGCCGAGCAGGCTACGGATCTGGTTGGCCTGCGCAGTGCGCGCCTTAACGAAGCTCTGACGCACACGGTGTAGCGACAGTACGGCCTGCTGTTCGACACTCTTGACCGGCACGAAGCGCATGTTCGGTCGGGCTACCGCCTCACAGATCGCTTCGGCATCGGCGGCATCGTTCTTGTTCGTTTTCACATAGGGTTTGATGAACTGTGGGGCCATCAATCGCACCGTATGTCCAAAACCTTGCAGTTTTCTGGCCCAGTGATGCGAACTGCCGCAGGCTTCCATTCCAATCAGGCACGCCGGCAGCTTCGCAAAGAACGTCGCCATCTGGTCGCGTTTGAACTGCTTCTTCAGCACGGTCCTGCCACGCTCATCGACCCCATGCACCTGGAACACATTCTTTGCAAGGTCAATGCCAATCGTCGTAATCTTCATAGCGGACGCTCCCCTCGGTTTAAGTGGTTGATCAGCGATTCCACTTTGGCACATTGATGCCGTTACGAGTGGGGGCGTCCATCCCATTGCTCTTGGGCCTGGAAGCCGACCTTCTGATCCGGCAGACGCGGAGAAGTGACGTAAAGGGGGAGCGAAGAGAAAAGGCCTTAGCTCACGCTAAGGCCTCGATGTTGTGGCGCGCCCGTAGCGTTGGCGGGAGCCCGCCGGGTCAGCGGCGCGGCGCGAGCTGGCGGGCGACCCAGTCGAGCTTGTCCTTGAACTGCGCCTCGTCGGGCGGCTGCTTCCGCATCACCGGGTTGGGCAGCTCGAAGAACGAGCCGTCGGCCTTGACCGCCCGCCCGCCGCCGGTTTCGAGATAGCAGTAGCCGACCCCGTCGAACCTCGCAGTCGCCGTCGACCCGGTGAGCTTTGCCGCGATCTGATGCGCGATGACCTCGCCGTGCGCGTGCGCGAACACCCCGGCCTTCGGCAGCGAAAGCGGCATGTCCGGCTTGTAGCGTCCCGGCAGCGGCACCACGGTGACGTCGCCTGCTGCGTAAACGCGTCCCGAAGCTGCGGGCGACTTCACCTCGAGGGTTTGCGGATCGACCGGTATCCATCCGGACGCATTGACGAGGCCGGCATCGCGCACCGCTCTCGGCGCTTCGTGCGGCGGCACGGAAATCAGGAGGTCGAAGTTCGCCTCGGCACCGTCCTCGAACGCGATGCGCCGCGCCGCGGCGTCGACGCGCACCGGTTTCTTCTGCGGATGGAACGCGATGCCGCGCTGGGCGAGCTCCGCCTTGATGTGATTGCCCATTTCCGGGCCGGCGGTCGCCATCGGCGCGCCTTCCACCGTATAGATCGCAATCCGCGCTTTCCCGGCCAGGCCGCGACGCTCGAAAGCGTGGTGCAGGAGCATCGCCGCTTCGTACGGCGCGGGCGGACACTTGAAGGGCGTCTTCGGAATCAGGATCGCGAGGTCGCCGCCCGCGAAGCCCTCGAGCACGGACCGTAGGCGCTCCGCGCCCGCCACGGTGTAGAACGTGTGCGCGCTCTCGGCGAGCCCCGGAACGCCCGCTTCGTTCAGGTCGGCGCCGAGCGCGACCACGAGGTAGTCCCATGTGAGCGTTTCCCCGCTCGTCGCGACCTTCCGGTTCGCGAGGTCGATCGCCATGACGTCGGCCTGCAGGAAGCGCACGCCGGCGTCGAGCAGCGCGGTGCGCGCCTGCGAGATCTGCTCGAACGTGCGCTCGCCGAGCATGATCCAGGTCTTCCCCGCTCCGACGTAGAACCGGGGCGTACGGTCCACGACGACGATCGCGTGGTCCTTCGGCGCGAGCCGGCGAAGCGCGTTCGCGGCGGCAATTCCTCCGAAGCCGCCGCCAAGGATGACCGTGGTCTGGATGCTCATCTCGCTTTCCTCCAGGTGTTCGCCGCTGGGCCGTGACCTGCCGGCAGCGGTTCGACTACTGCCTTGCGCGGGTAACGTTGCTGCGCGACGGCGCGAAGTACGCTCAGCGCCGCCTTCCCCCGGGCGAGAACTCCTGCCCGTGTCGAGCGACGATGCCCGCGGCCCCTGGCGCCGGGCTCATCTGCGTGACGCGACTACCACGCTCGGCGGCGTCTCGGCGGGAATTCACGGTCGACCTGCCCGGCACGAGGTTCCTGCCGCCGATCGTTCACACAGGAGCAACACCGAGGATGGTACCTCGCTCGGGCAGCGATGTTGCATCGCAAGAGACTCGAGGTTCTCCCGTCGATCCCAATCGCTCTCCCCGTGACTGCGCCGAGGAGAGGCCTTTTTCCGTTCTCGCGATTCTTTCGCTTTCTCGGGTTTATTCGGACGAGACAAGCACTGTCGAGCCGGGGCGGTTGTACCGTTTGTCGGCTGAGCTCCACGTCGTGCCTCGAGACATCCAGCCGTCGGGACGAGCGCGAGAACGTCTGAGTGGATCGAGGGCTTCTTGCCAAGAAAGGGGGCAACCAATAGAGACCGATGACCCGAGTTTCTACCGTGCCGTTCGATAGGAACGAGCCCGGTCCTGAGGATTGGTGGTTGACGACCAGCATTGTTGAGGAGAGCAAAAAATGAACAACCTGCGAAACGGCTTGCGCGCACTCGCATACACGCTGCTGGCGAGCGCGATTCCGTCTGGCCTGGCGTACGCCGGCGATAGACACGATGACGATAGCCACCACGGCGATCGAGACTTCAGGATCGAGGTGCTATCGAGCCGGCCCTACATGGTTTCCGGCGGCGATGCGCTGGTGCGCGTCACCGTGAAAGACAAGGACGTTAGCCTGCGCAAGGTGCGCATCGAACTGAACGGCGCCAATATCACCGGGACGTTCGTCGCCGACGCGCCCGCACGCACGCTCACGGGGCTCGTCACCGGCCTGCACCTGGGCCGGAACCAGCTCGAAGTCGACGCCAAGGGCAAGGGCCGGGGACACGCCGACGCCGACATCACGCTCACCAACTACCGGATCCAGGGACCGATCATCTCCGGGCCGCAGGAATTCCCATTCGCCTGCACGACCCAAAACTTCGTTCCGTTTCCCGGCAGCCCGGCGCTCGGCGCGCCGCTCGATTCCGATTGCTCGATCGAGCGTCGCGTGCAGTATGTCTACCGGACGACGAGCAACACGTTCGCGTCGCTTCCCCAGCCGTACTCGAGCCTGCCGGCCAATCTCGCCTTTACCACCACGGTAACCGGCGTCACGGTACCGTACATCGTGCGTCTGGAGACGGGAACGATCAACCGCGCGATCTACCAGACCGCGATCCTGCATAACCCGAACGACCCGGCACCCAGCCCCTTCGCGCCGCCCGTCGGCTGGAACAAGCGACTCATCTATCCGCTCGGCGGCGGCTGCATCGGCGGCTGGTTCACGCAAGGGCCGGACCTCGTCAACCCGGTCAACCACTCCTATCTGAGCCAGGGCTACGGCGTCGCCTCGGCGACCCTCAACACCTTCGGCAACAACTGCAACGACCTGCTTTCGTCCGAGACGATCCTGATGGTCAAGGAGCGCTTCATCGAGAGCTACGGCGTGCCGCTGTTCACGATCGGCACCGGCAGCTCCGGCGGCGCTTACCAGAGCAACCAGACCGGGGACAACTACCCCGGCACGTTCGACGGCATCGTCACGATGAACAGCTTCCCGGATGTCACCACCGGGATGATCCCGATGCACAGCTCCCGATTGCTCGAGCATTTACTTCAACCAGACGCGTCCGGGCGTCTACACGGTGGCGCAGCAGAAGGCGATTTCGGGATACCTGTCGATCCCCGGCCAGACTCCAGCGCACAATGAGCAGGGTGCGAGGCGACCGAGGATGGATCCGCGGATCGAGTTTCCGCCGGAGATCCTGCCGGGAGTGGGCCCGCAGTTCCGCTACGACCCCGTGACCAATCCGTACGGCGCGCGCGGAGACGTCTACGACCACACCGTGAACGTCTACGGCAAGATCCGGAATACGCCGTTCCACGGCGACAAGCGGTTCGCGCAGCGTCCGCTGGACAACGTCGGCGTCCAGTACGGATTGAAGGCGCTGAACGACGGCGTCATCACCGTCGATCAGTTCCTCGACCTGAACGCCATGATCGGCGGCTTCGATATCGACTTCAATCACGTCTCCAACGCGCACTACGACCTATCCTGGGCGCTACGCGCCGGGCTTATCAGGGCGGGCGCATCCTCGGCGGCGGCAACGGCCTCGCTAGCATGCCGATCATTACGCGGATGGGCGGCGGTGATCTGACGGTCGTATGGTGATGTTCACGTCCGCTACCACTGCACATTCGCATTCGCGCGCGGCTGATCAAGGCGAACGGCCATGCCGACAACCAGGTCATCGTCGGCAACCTCGCGCCGATCGATCTGCTGATCGAGCAGATGGGCCGCTGGCTGGCGGCGGTCGCTTCCGACACCTCGAAGCGGCCGCTGGCGGAAAAGGTCGTGCAAAACAAGCCCGCCGACGTGGTCGACGCCTGCTGGACCACCGCAGGCGTGAAGATCGTCGAGAAGCAGACCCTGTCCGGTCCCGGCCAGTGCAACGCGCTATTCCCAGTCGGGATACCGCCGGAAATGGTGGCGGGCGCGCCGATCGAACTCGACGTCATCAAGTGCAGGCTCAAGCCGATCGACAGTCGGGATTACGCGGTGCCGTTCACCCCGCAGCAGCGCCTGCAACTGGGAGCCATCTTTCCCGATGGTGTGTGCGATTGGTCCAAGCGAGGTGTGGACCAGGTGCAGTCCATTCCATGGGCGTCATACGGGCCGTCGCCGGTCAACTTGCTATTCGATGTCACCGGCCAGCATCGGCACCACAATCATCACCACCATGACTGACCACGACGACGATTGAAAGCAGTTGCGGTTCGAAACAAGGGGGCAGCGTCATCCGTATCCGGCCAAGGGGCGTGCTCCACCCCTTGGCCGTTTTCTTGCCCGGCGAGTCCATTCAACCTCTGGCGAAAATCACGGAAGCTCGCCGAAAACCCTACGCTTTCCCAAGTTTTGCGACCCTCCGCGATAACCGCGGACCGTCGCATTCGCTCAGTGCCGCTCAGGCTTTGTATTCCGGTTGCTGACAAGTACGTGGTAGGCGACGGCGTCCCAGGCGTTATGAATGCCGATGAAGAGCAGCAGCAGCACCGCAGCTCCAACGCCGAACAAAGCCTCGCGGGTATGGGAGGGGGCCGCGAATGCCGAGAGCACGAGCATTCCGTACGCCGCCAAGGGAAGCAGCGCATGAAACAACCAGTCCTCGAAGTCTGGTTGATGTGCTGTTTGCACTCGCATGCGCCGAGCTACGATCACCGCGTACGCCACTCCACTGAGGCCCGCTAGACCCCAAACAACTGCGCCCGGGGTGATCGCGTGCCATGGAGCGCGAAGAACTGCCGACAACAGCAACGCGGCGCTGAAATGGACGATCGTCGGAGTGGCAAATGCGGCGCCGGCCTCCGCCGCACGTAGTGGAGGCCTCTCGGCAATAAGCGTCATAACGACGAACTGCAATCCAATCAGCGCCCCCGCAGCCGACCCGACGATTACGTAGAAGCTTTCCCATTCGGCGAACTCTGACATGGCTTCACCTACCTCCCTTGGGATACGGGCGCCTATTTTCCAAACCGCTCGAACCGGTACGCCAGCTCCGGGCCCTCTTCCCCCTCGTATGCGAGCTGGCCGATGAGGAGCGCGAATGGTTCGGTGTACCGGGCGATCCGCAGAGGGCCGGCATCCACCGGATCGAAACCCACGTCGCGGATCAGGCCGGCGGCCAGTTCTTTGCCGCGCCGGTCATCACCGCAGTACACCAGACTCGGCCGGCTGGCCTTGCGCTTGGCCTCGTACACGCCGAAGAGCACTTCGCTGGGCACGGTGTTGAACGCGGCTACGACGCGCGCCTTCGGAATCTTCTTTGCAAGCTCCTCCGCGCCGGACGAGGTGTGGGCAACGACGAGCTCGGTGTTGTCATCACTTAGCGGCAGCGAGCACGTTACGACCACCTTCCCCGAAAGATCGCCTGCCTGATTCAGCACATCGTCCATTCGCGACCAGTGCACGGCGAGCAATAGCGCGTCCGCTTCGTGCGTGGCGTCACGCGGCGTGCCGTGCCGCGTCTTTCCCTTCGCCTCCCGTGCGAGCGTCTTGAGCTTCTGTTCGGTGCGAGCGTAGCTGAATACGACCTCATGCCCGGCACGCGCGAACATCGTTCCAAGCTTGCCGCCCATCAAGCCCGAGCCGAGAATGCCAATTCGCATGGTGCTCTCCTAGGGTGACTTTATTGCTCCTCCCGCTCGGGCCGGATTCGCGGCTTTGTCGGGCCGGACGATCAGTACGACAACGAGGACCGGTGCGAGCGTGAGCATTACCGTTCCCGCAGTGAGCGAGGTCGCGATGCGGTGCGCGAGCTTATTCGCGCGTGTCGATCATGCCGGAACCGGCGGCGGCGAACACGACGACGAGGACCCCGAGTCCAAGCGAGCCGCCGAGCTGGCGCGCGCGCCGAGCAGGAGTAATCCCCCGAAGGCGAGCGTATAGGCGTTCTGCACCCAGGAAAGGCCGGTGGCCGAGAGGGCGAGGCCTTGCTGGATCTTCGGGAGCCCCGTGATGACGATCGAGATGTCGAGCACGATCATCAGGTAGCTCACGAGGACGATCGTGAGCACGGGCATGCGCTGGGACACAGGCGCGGTTTGAGTAGCAGCCAGCATCGGGCTAAGCCACGGCCCTTACAGCTCCTGGCGCGTGGGCCGGAACAGGATCTCGTTCACATCCACCTCCTCGGGCTGGCTCATCGCGAAGGCGACCGCCCGCGCGAATGAATCGGCAGGAATCGCGAACGCCTCATAGAACTTGTGAATGTTCTCGGAGACGTCCGGCTCGGTGATGCTGTCGGGCAGTTCCGTGGCTACGGCGCCCGGCGAGATCACCGTCGTGCGGATGTTGTAGGGCTTCACCTCCTGGCGCAGCCCTTCGGACAGGACCCGCACGGCATGCTTGGTCGCCGCATAGACCGCGTTGCCCACGCCCACCTTGTGGCCGGCCACCGAGGAGACATTGATGATATGGCCGGACTTCTGCTGCTTCATGTACGGCAGCGCCGCGGCAATGCCGTAGAGCACGCCCTTGATGTTCACATCGATCGTCCGGTTCCAGTCCTCGATCTTGAGGCGCTCGAGCAGCGAATGCGGCATCAGGCCGGCGTTGTTGAGCATCACGTCGACGCGCCCGTATGCCTGCGCGGCTGCATCGACCAGCTTCTTCACCTGCTCGGGATGGGTGACGTCCGTCGGCAGGGCGAGTGCCTCGCCGCCGCGGCCGCTCAGCTCGTCCGCCAATGACTTGATGCGTTCGACGCGCCGCGCGCCAAGCACCACCCTCGCGCCTTGCGCATGAAGAAAGCGCGCCGTCGCCTCACCGAGCCCACTGCTCGCCCCCGTAATCACGACTACTTTTCCCTGGATGTTATTGCTCATCGCGAGGCCCCTGGTATTGCTCGTCGGTGACTTTCTCCATCCAGTCCACGACCTTGCCGTCGAGCTCTTCCTGGATGGCGATATGGGTCATGCCCGTGGTCGGCGTGGCGCCATGCCAATGCTTCTCGCCGGGCGGGCACCAGATCACGTCACCCGGTCGAATCACTTTGATCGGCCGGCCCCAGCTCTGCACGAAGCCGCACCCCGAAGTGACGATGAGGGTCTGACCCAACGGGTGGGTGTGCCATGCGCTTCGGGCGCAGGGCTCGAACGTAACGTAGGCGCCGCTCGCGCGGGCGGGTGCGGGCGCCTTGAACAGCTGGTCAATGCGTACGGTGCCGGTGAAATACTCGGCCGGCCCTCTTGCGGAGGGTTGCGAACCGTTTCGCTTGATGTCCATTCAGAGTCCTCGTTCGGTTGCTTGGCCGCACGCAAGCGCAAGACCGTTTGGCGCGGCAGTAAAACGCGTCAATCCAAACCCTTCTTCTCGAGAAACTGGGAAAGAAGGCCTGCGATCTCGAGATTGTTCAGATCCGAGAATGGGAAGTGCGTATTGCCGCGAATGCCGATTTCGGGCAGGTGGACAACGGTGACGTCGCCGCCCCGGCGGTTCACGGCGTCCGCCCAGAGCCTCGCCATCGCCAGGCGTGTGCGCCATTGATCCTGGGACGGATTCGCCATCGGTCGCTCGGGAATGTTGTCGCCGTAATAGATGACGATCGGGATCTTCGTGAGCAGCACGAAGTCGGACAGCGGCACGCCCGCCGCCTCGAGGGTGCCGCCGGAACTTGGCATCGGCGGAGGCACCTCGCCCTCGGGGAAGATAAAGCCGCTGCCCGGCTCATAGGAAACGACCGCACGGACATCCCGGTTCTTGATTGCCGTGAGCCAGCCGGGCCCGCCACCTTGCGAATGGGTGACTAGAATTCCCGGCCCGATCTTGTTGAACAACGCGGAAACCGCGTCGGAGATCACATTCGCATCGAAGGGACCCGTGTCGGGCGTCATCTGGCGGAAGTATTGGTTCAGGGCGTCCGGGTCGCGGGAGAACTGCACGCCGGGGAAATAGTTCGGCCAGATGCCGACGCGAAAAATGTTGAACCAGGTCTGCTCATCAGCCGTGGGGGTCAAGGTCATCGGCTGGGTGCTGCGTCCTGCATTGCCGCGCCGTGGCTGGTCGATCACGTAAACCGCGAAGCCCCGGCGCAGGAAAATATTCTGGTAGCCCTCGCGCCCATCCGGCGTGGTTTCCCATGTCTTCGCGGACTGTCCGTAGCCATGCCAGAGCACGAGGGGAAATTTGCGGGCGTTTACCGGAACTTGATAGAACACATAGGCGTGATCGCCGTGCAAGGTCTGCCCGTCGGGGCCTCGCTTGATGGGATCGAAAGTACCGGGGTTGGTGATCACGGTGCCCCCGACTGCAAAGCTGCCCTGTTCCTGGATGATCAGCGGCCCGGGCTTGTCGCTTGCGCCGGTTATTGCACAGGCCGAGGTCATCACGCTGACCGAGATCGCCACGAGGGCATTGAACAGTCGCTGATGCTTGTCGCTATTTCCAGGTTTGCGTTCTTGCACGCTTGCTCCCGTGAGGTGCCGTTCATCGGCTCAGTTCTTTTGGAAGACTTCCTTGGCCACGGAAATCGCGGTCACCGCGCTGGGCCAGCCGGCATAGAACGCCAGGTGGGTGATCGCCTCGATGAGCTCGTCCTCTGTCACGCCGTTTTCGCGCGCCAGGGCGAGGTGCGACCGAAGCTGATCGGGACGGTTCATCGCGATGAGCGCGCTCACCGTCACCAGACTGCGATCCCGTCGCGACAGGCCCGGCCGCGCCCACACATCGCCGAACAGCACGTTGTCGGTGAGCTCGGCCAGCTTAGGAGAGATATCGCCGAACAGTCTTTGGGCCGCGCGTAGGTTGGACTGGCGCGGAAGCGCCTGCAGCCGGCCGTTCGCCGTATTGCGTGTCGCTCACCTTTTCCAGCCAGTCGACGGTCTTGCCGCCGACGTGCTCCTGGATGGCGATATGCGTCATTGCGCTATCGGGCGCGGCCCCATGCCAGTGTTTTTGACCGGGCGGGATCCAGACCACGTCACCCGGCCGAATTTCCTCGATCGGTCCGCCCCAGCGCTGTACCCGGCCGGCGCCTGCCGTCACGATCAGCGTCTGCCCGAGCGGATGCGTGTGCCATGCGGAGCGGGCACCAGGCTCGAACGTAACGTAGGCGCCAGAGGTGCGTGCGGGATCGTTTGCCCGGAACAGTGGATCGACTCGTACCGCACCAGTGAAGTATTCAGCTGGTCCTTTGCTCGAAGGCTGCGAGCCGCTTCGCGTGATGGTCACTGTCTGCGAATCTCCGCCCGGGTTTGCTTGGGCGAACACCGAAGCGGGCGAAGAAAGCGACATCACCGTCGCGGCTAGCAGTTTCATTGCCGCCCTTTCGTTGGCTTGGAACAATATGCACCGTCCTCTGTTTGGTTGGAGCAGTGGGTTGTCTCGTGACTCCTGATCAGGTTAGCGAGTGCGGCAACATGCGACTAGATAGACCAATTCGCATGCGCATATGAGCCGGATTCATGAATGCGCCGCGATACCGACCCGCGCGTGGAGCCTATGTCTCGTTCCTCATGTGCTGACGAAGCTGACTCGCAGAATCCGCCCTCAGCGGCCGGTCAGTTGCTCCAGCGCTTCCGGGTAACGAGCCCCTTGCACCGTGATCTTTGAAGCGGCGCCTTCGATCTCGCGGAGATCGTCCGACGTAAGTTCGACTGCAACTGCTCCGACGTTCTCTTCCAGGCGCTCCAGCTTCGTGGTGCCCGGGATTGGAACAATCCACGGCTTCTGGGCAAGCAGCCAGGCGAGCGCGATCTGAGCAGGTGTCGCCTTCTTCCGTTCTGCGATCTTGCGAAGCAGATCAACCAGGGCCTGATTCGCCTTCCGAGCCTCCGGCGTAAAGCGAGGAACGATGTTGCGGAAGTCGGAACTGTCGAACGTCGTGTTCTCGTCGATCTTTCCCGTGAGGAAGCCTTTACCCAGAGGACTAAATGGAACGAACCCGATTCCGAGTTCCTCCAGTGTCGGCAGCACTTCCTCTTCAGGGCGCCTCCACCACAGCGAGTATTCGCTCTGGACGGCGGTGACCGGCTGGACTGCGTGTGCGCGACGGATCGTTTGCACGCCTGCTTCAGAGAGGCCGAAGTGCTTGACCTTGCCTTGCTGAATCAGGTCCTTCACCGCTCCCGCCACGTCTTCGATCGGCACGTCGGGATCGACACGGTGCTGATAGAACAGATCGATGACATCGATCTTGAGTCGCTTGAGCGAGGCCTCGGCGACCTCCTTGATGTGCTCCGGCCGACTGTCCAGGCCGGCCCACCGCGGTCCGCCCTTCGGATCAAGTTTGAACCCGAACTTGGTGGCGATCACCACTTGCCCACGAAAGGGAGCGAGGGCTTCGCCCACGAGTTCTTCGTTCGTGAACGGGCCGTAGACTTCGGCGGTATCGAAGAACGTGACGCCGCGTTCGACGGCTGACCGGATGAAGCGAGATCATCTCCTGCTTGTCTGCAGCCGGACCGTAGCCAAAGCTCATTCCCATGCAGCCGAGTCCGAGGGCCGACACTTCCAGGTTGCTCTTTCCAAGTTTGCGCTTCTGCATTGCGTCTCCTTTCAGGCGTCGCGCTGGTCAATCAGATCTGAGAGAAGCCATGTCGATGGAGAAGCGGTACTTCACATCGGACTTCACCAGCCGCTCGTACGCTTCGTTGACCTTCCGGATGCGGATGAGCTTCGACGTCGGCGGTGAATGGATTCATGCTCCTATTGGTTTCCTTTCGGCGCTGCATCAGACCCGGTGTAAGTCAGCGCCCGCGTCATCTGCGCGAGGTGACGGCAGATCTGGCGGGCACCGATGATGAGCAGGCACCACTGCGCCCTAAGCTCCAGGGGGAAGCCGTGCCCCGCCGTTGCCCAGCGCCAGGCCGCCACCAGCACTCGCAGATGATCGGTGCAATGCATCAGGCCCTCAGCTGCTCTGGGCTAATCGGCGGGCGGCGCACGCGCTTGCCGGTGGCCGCGGCGATCGGATTGGCCACCGCCGGCACGGCGGGCTCGCCGATGCCGGTGGGCCTCTCAGCCGAGGACACGATGTGCACCTCGACCTTCGGCATCTCGAAGATGCGAATGGGTGCGTAATCGTGAAAGTTCGACTGCTCGACCGCGCCGTCCTTGTTGATGTCAAGACTGGGCATTGGGAGATTCGGATGGGTGAAGGGGAGCGATGAAGAATGTAGCAGCGGCGGCGGCGCGCGATTAGACGGTATAGTTGGCATGGACTTATGAGACAGATTCATGAATGCCGCGCGAAAACGTCAATGACCTCCTCGCCTTTCTCGCCGTCGCGCGAGAGCGGAGCTTCACCAGGGCGGCTGCAAAGCTTGGGGTTTCGCAATCAGCGTTGAGCCACACCATTCGAGGGCTCGAGGCGAGACTGGGCATTCGGCTGCTGACTCGCACGACACGGAGCGTCTCGCCGACCGATGCGGGTGAGCGCCTGGTCCAGACCGTTGGGCCCCGCTTCGAGGAGATCGAGACCGAGCTCGAAGCCCTAAGCGAGCTTCGGGAAAAGCCCGCCGGCACCATTCGCATCACGGCCGGCGAGCATGCGGCGAATGCGGTCCTCTGGCCCGCCCTGGCGAAGTTCCTTGCGGACTACCCGGACATCAAGGTCGAGATCATCGTCGACTACGGCCTGACCGACATCGTCGCGCAGCGGTATGACGCGGGCGTGCGTCTCGGAGAGCAGCTGGCGAAGGGCATGATCGCGGTCCGTATCGGGCCGGACATGCGTATGGCGGTCGTGGGCGCGCCATCGTATTTCGCGAAGCGATCCCCGCCAAAGAAGCCACAGGACCTGACCGACCACAACTGCATCAACCTGCGCCTGCCGACCTATGGCGGGTTGTACGCCTGGGAGTTTGAGAAGGGCAGCCGCGAGTTGAAGGTGCGAGTTGATGGTCAGCTCGTCTTCAACAATATCGCGCAGAGAGTCAATGCAGCATTGGCCGGCTTCGGCTTAGCGTATCTGCCGGAGGATGTGGTTCAGCCGCATCTTGCCCAGGGACATCTCAAGCGCGTGCTTGAGGACTGGTGCCCGCCTTTTCCGGGATACCACCTCTATTACCCGAGCCGCCGCCAGTCCTCACCGGCGTTTGCCCTGCTGGTCGACGCGCTGCGCTACCGCAGTTAACGGGTCGTGGCGCCGTCGGGCGGGTTCGAAAATTCCCCGAAGCACTCGCCTGAGTGACGACTCACTAGTCCAGCGATACCTTCTGACTGGCGAAACAGGAGCGTTCGTTATCCCCTTCACCGCAGCGCAGCGCGCGAATATGGGTTGCGTTTGCGCAGTGCACAGGAGCAGTATCGAGAAAACTGCTTCCAGCTTGTCGACGTCGAGTTGCTGCCGCTGCGGGCCGGCGGCGGTCTGTTCGTTCTTCAAGAAGGGGGGAACAATGCGTCCGGTTGTCCGAGCTGCACTCATAAGCTTGCTGCCCATCGCGTTCGCATGCATTGGCCAGCCTGCGGAAGCACGCATCACCAACATTCAGATCAATTCCCGCGTACTGGCCTACGGCGGCGTCTCGTTCGGCGCCGTGGGGCAATACGAAACCCTCAGGGGGGTCGCTTTCGGCGAGGTCGATCCGAATGATCCCTTGAACGAGGTGATCACCGACATCAAGCTCGCCCCGCGCAACGCCCGCGAAGAAGGTGTGCCTCAAGGGCAACTTCGACACCAATCACATCTACGAGCTGCTCTACACCGCGAAAAACCCCACGGTGCTGGGGCTAGGCTTCGCCGCGACGCGGGACTTCATTTCCTTCCTGCGCAACAGCAACGGCGCGAGCACGGGGAAGTGCGGCCGCAAGCACGATGACGAGGATCGCGGCCGCGGTCACGGCCGGCACGACGACGCCGATGACGACTCGCATGGACACGACCGCAAGCACGGACCATGTCGCGCAGCCGGGCCGATGCCTGACAACCCGCTGGAGGACTCGATCCAGAACGCGATCATCTACGGCTCTTCGCAGAGCGGCCGCTGGATCCGCACTTTCATCCAGCTCGGCTTCAACCAGGACGAGAACCGCAACCTGGTCGTGGAAGGCGCGATCCCGCACAAGGCATCGAACCGTGGCGCGTTCAACGTGCGCTTCGGGCAGCCCGACCGCCTGTCCGGAACGCAGCATACCGAGCGCCAGTTCCCGGGCGCGGAGTCGTCGCAGACCTGGGGAGTCAGCCACGACAAGATCGCGGACGTGAAGGCGGGGCAGCTCGACCGCTGCCGCAAGACCGACAGCTGTCCGAAGATCTTCCACACCAACACTGATACCGAGTACTGGCAGGCCTTGATGGCGCTCAACACCACCGACTCGGAGAGCCGGCACGACCTGAAGATCCCGAAGAACGTGCGGATCTACCTGTTCTCCGGCACGCGGCACGGCGGCGGCGATGTCACTCAACAACCCCCCACCGTAATGCCGAATCCGCCGGCGAACTGCCAGCTGCGCACCAACAGCAACCCGTTCATCCACGGACAGCGAGCGCTGCTGGTCGCGCTTCGCGACTGGGTTATCCACGGAACGCACCCGCCCCCGAGCCTGTATCCGAGGCTCGATTCGGGCGCGCTCGTTCCGTTGAGCGACATTCACTATCCGTACGTTCCCGCGGTGAACTTCACCCTGGCCGGTATCACCACCCAGAAGTTCTACCTCGACCGCGGACCTCTGTTCAATGTCGAAGACATCTCGGGCGTGATGCGGGAGCCTCCGATCAAGCGCGGCGCCTATTCCGTGCGCCAACCACAGGTCGACGCGGACGGCAACACCGTCGCCGGGCTGCCCAGCACCAACATGCTGGTGCCACTTGGGACGTATCTGGGCTGGAATGTGAGGAAAGCGGGCTTCAGCGAAGGCGATTCCTGCGATCTGACCGGTGCGTTCGTTCCGTTCTTCCGGACCCTGGCCGAGCGCCAGGCGGCGGGCGACCCTCGCCCCTCATTCCAGGAGCGTTATCCGACGCATGCTGACTATGTGGCCAAGGTCACCGCAGCGGCAAACGGCCTCGTCAACCGGCGCCTCCTGCTGCCGGAGGATGCGACCTTCCTGATCAACCAGGCGAACGCGGCCGCAGTACCGTAGTCGCCGGTTGCACGAGCGACGAAAAAACGGGCCCTTCGGGGCCCGTTTCCTTTGGGGCGTGATCGGCTAGCGCGTCCCCGACCGGAGGCCAGGAATCGAGGCTCTGTCGTGCAGACTCAACCTCAACTTCTGCGTTAAGACTGGTCAGAGTTTGGAAGCGACGCTAAATAGAGTTCCTGGTAGGGCGTGCAGGGGTCGAACCTGCGACCAACGGATTAGAAGACCCACCCCGGACTTCGAATTGCCGATACCGCTTATCGCACGACGCTCGAGCGATCGCCGCGTCAGGAAGCGGTCGCCACGTGGAGATCGGCCCAGAAGGAATGCGGTTCCCCGACCCCCAGAACGGGGTGCGTTCCCCCTGGAGGAACCGGGACTGGAAGTGTTCGATCGTAGCCGCGAATTGATCGAACGAGAGCCAGTCGCCTCTCGTGTCCTCGCCGAATGGACCCGACGCACCCTCCGGGAAGACCCAGCCATCGACGCTCCTGCGCAGTGGGCTCAATCGCCGCTGCAGGAGGCGCCTGCCACCGAGCCGGCGGTAGACACGCCACGGGAGGCGGCCATCGAGAAGCCGTAGACAGAACTTGCCGTATCGTCGCTCTTCCGGACTGGGTTGCCGCTGCACTGGAAGATGGTGATATTGGCTGACGCACTTGAATCGACTGAATCCGAGATCGCGGAACCGGGATAGATTCGCGAGCACGGCCGTGCTCAGCTCGATGGACAGGTACGCCGGCAATCGGCCGCGCTCGAGAGCGTCCACGCACAACAGGTCACTGCCTTCGATGTCTATCTTCACGAAATACGGAACGCCGTACTCGCTGACGATGTCCCCGAAGGGACGCGCGCGGACCTGAATGCTGCGGTGTGGCGCTCCGCCCCTGCCAGCGATATCTTCGCTGAAGGAACTCCACTCCGGGTGCGATTCGCAGATCCAGAATGGTAGGGTGCCTTCCTTCTCGGCCACGGCGACATTCAGTATGGTCAGTCGCCCGGACTCCGCGTGCCGGCAGAATCGTTGGGCAGTCTGCGCCGCCAGACCGGGATCTGCTTCAATGGCGACTACGCGGTAACCCTTGTGAAGGTAGTAAGCGGTGTCGTCACCGTTGTTCATCCCGACATCGAAGATCAGATCTCGTTGCACGATTGCGGTTTGACTCGAGCTTGGAGCAAATTCCGCGATGCTTCGCGCGGTGGGTCTGCGAACAGCGGGTGGAGTGTCGAAACTTGCGTGAAACAGAAGTTTAAGCCTTCGCTTCTGGCGGGAAAAGAGGGATTCGAATCCTCGATACCGGCTCGAGCCCTTCAGCAGGGTGCCTGCTGCGGATTATGAATCAGCACCTTACGAGGACGCCCGTTGCGTCTTTTGCAGGACTATGCGGGACTTTGCGCAACCGACTCACGCAAAATCCACGCAAGCTTCGCTTGGCGCGAAACAGAAATCCCGGTCACCACAGGCGCGCCTACGTGATCGCGCGAGGTCGCCCCACCGTGCACCGGTTCAAGGGCGCGGCGTGTCGCTCTGCTCGATCACTTGGTCGAAACGCAACGCGCTCGATCCTTCCCCTTGGCCGACTTGATTGCGGAACGACGTCCACAGCCACGTCGAACCGTCCGTCCAGCGCGTCAAGCGACGTTGCCGCGTGAGCCGGGCTCCTTCGCGCGGAACCTCCTCGTCGTACAGCATCAGGTCGCCGAAAGCGTTGAGCACATCGCTCAACGACTGATGGATCTTTTTCGAGCCGTCCGGCTGCAACACTGCACCTTTTTGCAGTCGCAAGATGGTCTGTCCGAACGTAGTGCCCGCTGGCGCCGCGGGATTCGGCAGTTGTACGGGCAGCAGCGGAATCCAATTCGGCGGCACGGTCGTCGACAACAAGTATCGCGGCAGGCCGGTCGCAGGATCCGCAGTCGGCGCCGGCTGATTCGCATCCGCCGCTTCGTAACGTTGCGCGGGTTGCTCGATCGGGCTTTCGACACTGCGCTCGATGGCCCAGGCGAGATTGGCCATTTCATCGCGCATGAACAACACGTCCTCCAACGGCCCGCTGTCCATCGTGCGACTCAAGGTCGGCGGCAGGAAGAAGCGGTTGGGTGCGCTCTTCACTGCCAGGCTCGGCGACGGATTGCGGAGCGAGGATTGCCACAACGAGAAATACGCGGGCGGGAGTGCCGGATCGCCGATGGGCCGTACCAGGCTGCGTACGCCAAACGTATCGGTCACGACCAGCGAATCAACGCGCGTGACCGACCCTACCGGCAGCGTGAGGGGTACGACGAACCAATCGTTGCCGTAGGTGCTCGCATATTCGATCATCATCAGATGCGCGAGATCGGTGGGGCCGACGGGCACGAGACCGTAGGCCACCTTGGCGTCTTCCATTTCCCAGAAGCGCGGTGCCGGCGCGCCGGGGAACGTGATTGGCGCGGGAATCGTGGCCTCGACCAATGATGTGAAGCTCTGATCGGCGCTCGTCGTGAGCGATGCCTGGTTGTTGACGTCGAAGCTGCTCCAGTCGATCGGGCCGTCGACCTCGCTGGCCGAGAACGTCATTTCGTCTTGTGGGGTGACCGACAGGCGCGCTCCCACCGACAGAGCATATTCGAGACGCGAAGGATTCCACGCGTCATCCGTCGGGCCAGCCGGCTCGCTGTACATCGAGTCGTACCACGCGAGCCACGCGGTGGCAGCTTGCTGAACCTTGGGACGATCGGCGGTCGCAATGTTCAAGGTCGCATCGGCGACGAGTTGCGCCGCGCCGGTGGTGCGCAAAATGGTCGCGAGCTGTCGGCCGTCCGGCGCGCGGCCCACCATGGATTGCACGTAGCGGGACGTCGCGTCGTCGATGCGTGTTGCGCTTTCCGCAGCGGGCGGCTGCAAAGCGAGCTTGCTCAGGAATGGCGGGCGATAGCTCTTCGACAGCGACGCCAGCTCCAGCATTCGCAAAAAATGCAAGCCGGCCTCGACCGCAAACGTCAGCATGTGCGCATCGTTCTCGTTGGCGGCCCGCATGCGACGTCGTTCGATCAGCACCTCGAGTGGAGTGCGCGACGGATCGTAGGCAGGCGCGGCGACGACAGTCGTTGCTGTACCTGGCGCGGGTTTGGGCACTTCCCCGGAATAGAGCCGCGTGAGCATGGCATTGGTCGCGCGCACTCTTGCCTGAACTGGAGTGCCGGCATCTTCAGCCTGGAATTCACCCATCTGCCATTGACGCGTGAGCATCCACAGCGGATCGAACAGGCGCGCGCTCGAGCTCGTGCCGATGTCGGCGTCGGTATTCTGTGGCTCGAGCCGCGTCCAGCTCGTGACCGAGGACGTGGAGGGGGCGCCGGACATTGTCGTCTTCGCGCCGGGCGGAAACACGATCGGCGTCTGCGGCTGGACATTCAGTGCCCGCGACTCCTCTGTCGCAGTGGCAAAGCGATCCGTCGCACGCACTGTCAGCGTATGTTGGCCCGGAGGCAACGGCAGCGTCACCCTCCAGGTCGACCAGTTGACGCCGGTGTTGACTGGACTGTAGAAGGCGGAGCTCCCCGCAGGCCAGCCTTCGACGTAGTACTGAAGGATCAACAACGGCGCATCGTTGCCGACGGCGGTTCCGGTGAACGTCGTCAACTGCGGCAGCTGCGCAGCGACGATCGGAGAGCTGATCGGATTCACCGTCAAGGTCGGCAACACAGGTGGAGCGGCGATCACCCCGACGCTCGCGCCGCCAGAGATATCCTCCGTGTCCCAGGACCTATCGGCCGGAATGAAGAATCTGAGCGTGGCGTCCGCGACGGCCGATACAGTGAGCGGCGTGCTTGGATGAATTCCGGCCGCGATCGTCCCCGTGCAGCTCCACGAGGAGTTGCCGGTAACGGTGGCCGCCACTGTGGGGCCCCCGGCACCAAAGGTGACCGAGACGCCGATCGTTCCGACCAGGCTGCGTCCGCTCGTGGCCTGCAGCGCAACGGTGCCGCTGACGGTGAACGTCCGCCCGACGGTCACGTTGGGCTGCGGAGAGTTGATCCTGACGGTCAATGTAGACATGGAGAATTCCTAACGCACTCGTGTTGGCAGGCCGCGATGCGGCAACGTCATACCGTCAGCGGTCGGAGATCGGTGGACACCGCGTGATCCGAAGGGTTGAACGCGAGATAGATTCCCGGCATGTGGTGCGCCATCGCGCCCAGTGCCGAGGTATCCACCGCGCGCAGCTTGGCGAGGTCGAGCGTTTCCACCAGCACGCGTCGCAGCGTTTCAGCGGTCCAATCCTTGCCGGGAATGGGCGGAACGGCGATCAGCAAGCTTTGCGGCGCGCACGAGTCCGGTACGTCGAACTGGAAAGCGAGGGCCGTCGTCTCGCGCGTGCTCGGAACGATCTCCACCCATTCGTCCACCAGCAATCCGGTCATCACTTGCGTCGCATTGACCGGGCCCACGGTGTTCACGACCAGCGAGAGCTTGGTCGGCGGCAGAGTCGTTCCGGCGACCGGCGGCAATCCTACCCAGCGCTCATTGGCGACGAAGGGCAATTGCGCGATGCTCAAGTTCAGACGCGCAGCTGCACCCAGCACTTCCGACCGTTGCAGACACGATCCCATGCGGGCCACTGTGTCGCGAACTCGCGAGCAGCGAGCGAACCAGGTATTGGCCGCCAAGGGATCGCCGCCTTGGGCCGCCGTGCTCGCCGCCAGGGCATTGGTGAATTCCGTGACGCCAGCTGCATCGAATGAAAATCTCGGCAGCACGACGAATGACTGGCCGAACACCGCACGCATGCGCTGCACGAGCTGGTCACGGCGCCCGCGCTGCTCGGTCGTAGCCGGAAGAGCGCGCAACGCGGCGCCTTGATCCAGTCGCGGGCCGCTCAGCTTGATCAGCGCCTGGCCTTGTGTCGCCAGCGCTGCAATCGAGGCCGGATCCTCGCCGGCAGCGCTCACCGGAACCGCGGGACTCACGCCGAAGCCGCCGAGCTTGAGCAATGCGGTGCGCAGCGCTTCCGCAGTCGTAGTCGTTCCGACCTTGGCGATCAGATTGACCAGCGCCTTGTGGGCAGCATTGAGCGCGTTCTCCGCCTTCACGACGCGGTTCTCGAGCTCGGTGAGATCGATGGTGCCGTGGCCAGTGCGCTCCGGCGGATTCAAGTCTTCCGGATCCGCGCCGCGCGCAAAGCTCAACAAACGTCGAATGGCGCGCGCCTGTTCGAGGACGTCGAACAGCGTCACTTCGCCTGCCGCCAGAGTGGTGGGGCGCGTGTGCTGCAGCCGGAGGTTGGCTCCCGGATCGAAACCGCCCGTCTTGTGCTTGGAGTAGTAGAGAATCTGCTGCTCGATCTCGCTCAAGGTCGCGCCGGGTTGAGCTGTCGTGTTCGCGGCCTCGACGCCATAGACCACGTCGAGCGGCGTCACCGAGACCTCGCTCAACGGAAACATGCGCGTTTCGGCAACGTTACCGACATCATCCAGTCGCTCGATCGTGCAGCGAACCTTGCTGCCGTCGCCGAACAGCTTGGCTGCCCAGAAGTTGAGCAGCCGCTCGGCGGTCGAACGCGTGCCGGCATCTCCGCCGAGCCAGCCCGGCGTGTTGAGGTTGGTCGCGCCGCTCATCAACACCAGCAACCGATGCGTGAGTGACGTGCCAGAACGCGGTGTCCGCGCGACTTCCAGCTCCGGCGGCGGAGCATCGCCTTGCGCGATCGCCGGCAGCGTGCTTGCCATGCGCGACGTGTTGCCGCGCACCAGCTGGTAAGCGGCCTCCGCCGTGAGCGCATCGCTCAGGCCGTCGATCATGTCGTCGAGGGCTGCAAAGATGGTGCTGAGCGCGCGAGGTCGCTGGTGCCCATGCTCGCCTTGTTGAGCTCCGTCATCACCGTGTTCTGCTCTTCTTTCCAGCGTCGATGCAGGACCAGTCCGTCGACCACGTTGTTCGCAGCGATGGTATCGACCGGAGCGGTCGTGTCCGGACTTGCGCGTGCAACGAGCGGTGCCAGCCGGCGCAGCGGTGCGATGAAGCGGTCCATGCTCCTGCCGCCGTCGACGACGGTGTCGTGCAGCAGGCGTTCGATGCGATAGCCGAGCAACGCGCCCAAGCGGTTGCCCCTGGCGAACGCCTTCCAGCAGTCGCGACGCTTCGCGCACGCGTCGCGAAGAGAGGTCGATCGCGAACGGTCCGGTGGCACTCGGCACGCCGCGTCGGTCCGAGGTGCGCGTTGCGCAGCAACGCCGCCGTCGCGGCGTGCGTCATCGACGGCGCATGAATGAAGCCGCTGTCGTTCGCGGCCGCTTGCAACGGTCCTGGCTTCGCCGGCGGGCAGAGTGGTGACTGGCATCACCATGGCCGCAGGGATGGGCTTGAGATTCTCGACCCAGCCGTAAGCGCCGATGTACTTGCCCCGCCGGCCCGTCGATGTGCATCGACGCAAGCCGCTTGGTGGCAAACGAGGTAATCCACGCGTCGAGCCGGTGCGCAGAAAGATCGAGCGTGCCGCACATGAGCTGCGACAACGCTTCGCTGTCGAGGCCCATGAGGTCGCGCCAGGCTCGAGCGGAATTCGCCGAGCGCGGCCAGGCCCGGAGTGGTGAAGGTCGTCTGCGCCTCCAGAAATTCGCGGATGCTGCTGCCGCCGGTGATGTTGAGCGTCTTGTCGAGCTGACGCCGCCAGTGCATCGTCGGCGGCGCACCGGTGACGAGATCGACTAGCTCCGCATCGCGCAGCAGCGCTCACGAGGTCGCCGCCCGTCTCGTTGGCCTGCAGCAGTGCAGCGGCGTACGCGATCTCGCGCAGCAGCGCGTGACGCAGCAGTGTCTGCAGCAGGCTGGTGGTGTGGTCGGTCGACGCGCGGATCCGGCCGCGCGGGATCAACTGCTCGATGTGCGGCTCCGCCAGCAGGCGGCGATGTAGTTGGGCTCGAGCGTGGCCCACGGCGAGACTTCGCCGGTCTGCACGAGCGGCGCGACCACGTTCCACTGCCAATCCGCATTCCACAGCTGCGTGAGCCGCGGCCGCCACGGAATTCCGAGCTCTGCAGCAGCGCGGTTTGCGCCGGATCGCTGGCGGGCATGCTGGAGCCGAGGAACTCGTACAGGTGCTGTAGGAAGTGACGTGCCGAACACGTTGCGCGTGCGATAGGCATTCGACACGCCGTCGGTGCGCATCACGTCGGCGAGATCGGCGTCGGGGTCGGGCGGGTTCTGCCGGTTGCCGATGCGCGCGACGGAGTTCGCGGCGGGCGCCAGACGTTGTCGCGCAGGTGAGCAGGAGGCTCCTTGAGCCACGAGTCCTGCTGCGGCGCACCCGTCTCGGTCTCGCCCGGCTGCCAGAGGTCGAGCGACGTCACCGGCAGGATGCCGTAGGGCTGCGCGCCGCAGCGCAGCGTCGGGAACGGTCCGAAGCTGCGCACGTGATCGAGAAAGTGCCGCGCGCCCAGTCGAGGTCTGCCTGCGTGAGCCCGGCCTCGCCGCCGATCATGTTGCTGAGGAAATAGCCCCAGCCCGACCTGCCACAGCGCGGTGTTCATGCTGCGCATGTCGAGATCGTCATGCGTCGAGCCGCGGTCGATGCGGCCGAGCGTCAGGCTGCGATCCGACTGAAAGGATCCCAGCGCCGTGCCGACGCGCAGCGCGTTGTTGTCGTCGAGCGTCCGGAGTCGCGCGTCGACTTCGATCGCAAAGCTGCGCGCATGCCCGGGATCTTGCGAGCTGTAGCCGGCGCGCCGATCGTCGGTGTTGTTGGTCGGCGTCCCTGGCCGCACGAACGCGAGACCGTCGGTGTAGTGATGCGCATCGAGCAGGTCGGCCAGCTGCGTTGCGGTCTGCGCGACGGTCGAGCGACCGCACGACGCCGAACACGACGAGGCTGTCGAGACCGGCGGCCAGGTCGCCGCCGGGATCGGGATGCGCAGCGCCATGCCGGCGCGCTTCGGCCTCGTCGAAGTCGGTCATCCACTTCATGCCCGGCATCGATCGCCAGCTGATCGCCGCGCGCGATCGCCGCTTCCGTTGCGCGATCGGGCAGCGGCGCCAGCGGATCCGGGCCGACGGCGAGCGGCCGCTGGATGTCCTTGCCGGTGACGGTCAACGCGACTCGCCCGCCGGAGTGCACGACGGCGATCCAGCGATCGGGCAGCAGCCGCGCCTGCGGCGCGTGACGCCAGGCGTCGTCGGACTCGAGGCGATCGACGACGGTGGGAAACGCCGGCGCAACTGCGAGCGGCTGTCCAGCCGGGGTCGGCGACGTCGGACGCTGCGCCGCGTTGGTCGGCGTCAGCACGCGGACGATCCAGGCGGCGCGCCTGCGCGCCGAAGCGATCCGCGATCTGCCGCCACGCATCCGACGCGCGCGACCGCGTCGTTGCCGGCGAGCCAGTCCTGCTGCCAGTAGTGCTGGCCCCAGGTCTGCTCGTCGGCCGTGAGGTCGGGCTCGTGGCTGTCGAGGTGAATCTTGTCGGGAAAGACGCGCACGCGCAGCTCGGTCGTGCCGTCGGCCAGCGTGAAGAAGCGCGTCTCCAGCCGCACCGGCAGCAGCACCAGCGGCAGATCGCCGGGACACAGCGGACGGCTGGCGGCGTGGATCGCGTCCGTACTCGCGCCGGGAATCGCGAGAGTGGCTCTTGAACAGATCGGTGCTCATGGATCGATGCTCGTCGAGTGCGACCGGCACGTCAGTGCTGCGGCGACGAGTTGCGACGCGTGAATGGCGATGCGAACCGGCAGCCGCCGCGTGATCTCCGCCATGTGCGCGGAGTTCTTGCCCCAGGTGCGGCCCTTGAGCGGCACGCCGGCCGGCGGCTGCGTGCCGATGGCGAGGTGGCTCCTGGTGCGCGAGCAGCGTCGTGACCACGCGCGTCGAGGCCGAAGCGCGGCTCGGTCGGATGCTCCTGGATCACGACGAAGTAGCCGGGCGCTGCCGCCGCCGGCAGCCGACGGCCGTCGCTGGCGTGATCGGGAAGCCGAAGAAGTGACGTCGGGCTCCAGCGAGCCGTTGAAGATCGGGAAGAATGTCGCGGCGGCGGCGTGCGTCGTCGTGCCGGTCAGCGCCGGCGTCAGATAGATGATCGCGTTCGGATAGCGGCGCAGCAGGCTGCTTCGCAGCAGCAGCACGAATTGCTCCGCGCGGCGCATTCGGCGGCGCCGCGCCGAGCGCGCGGCCGAGGTTCTTGCGCAGGTCGTCGATGTCGCCGGCCGCGGCGTTGCCGCGCGTCGGTGCCCCAGAAGTGTTCTGAAATAGGTGCCCTGCTGATCGGTCGGGAAAGCCGCGCCACAGCAGCTCGCGCCCCATCTCGAAGTTGAGACCGATCATGTAGGCCTCGACGAACGCGCGATTGGTCCTGAGCCCGACCACGGTGTCGGGCTTGACCGTTGTCGAGCCCGGCAGCAGCAGGTCCTGCGACTTCTCCTTGAGCGGCTCGTACATCGGCTGCGGGAACGACGGCGCCATCATCACCGTCTCGGTGCCGACCGGCGTCACACCGGGCGCCGTCGGCGCAGCACGTTGTCGCCGGTCGACGATCGATGGCGCGCGCGAGATTGGCGAGCGCGCACGCGCGGATGCATCTGCGCACGCACGAGTGCCGACCGTCGCGCTCATCGAGACGTGCGGGACGATCGCAGCGATCACGCCGCGGCGAATGCGCGACAGATGCGTCGGCCGCCGCGGCGCGGAAGTGCCCGGGATAGTCCCATGCCGGCGGCAACGGATCGACGCCGGGCAGCGGCGGCAGCGGCTGTCCTTCGGCGACGACCGGAACGCCGGAGTTCCAGATGCGCGCGTGACCACGCTGTCGACGGACTCGGCAAGCACGTGGAGGCTCGCCTGATCGATGCGGGCCGCGGCGCGGCGGCGTGGACGCGCCGTTGCAGGTTGAGCCGCGCGACCCAGGTGTTGCTCGGCGAGCGCGCGAAATCCCTGCGCGGCGATCCGCCGCGTCAGCGGTCCGCGCTGCCGGCCGATGCGCCGCATCGCCGCGCGCGTCGCCGGCACCGGCAGCGACGTGCGCCATCATCTGCGCCGTCAGCGTGCGTCCCAGCGGATTGGCGCCGCCGGCACGCGAAGGCGGCTGAACGCGGGCGACGCGATGCGCAGCGTCATCTCCTCGGTCGAGCCGGCGACGAGAGTGCCGCGCATGCAGGCTCTCGCCGACGGCCATGCTCAGCTGCAGCTGACGCATGCGCTGGTTGACCGGCTGGATCTCGGCGGCCTGCTCCCACGCCGACGCCATCAGCGCTTCCTGATGCTCCTGAATGACCTGCGTGCCGAGCGCCGCGGCCGACGCGCCAGCGCGGATCGAGATTCAGCTCGTCGAACCAGTTCGCCGCGCCGGGCGTGCACGGTGCGCGCGCCCGCATGCCAGCGGCCGTAGAGCGGCGGCGCGAGCAGCGGATTCGCCGTCGGCGCGATCACCTGATTCAGGCCCGGCTGGTTGACGATCGTCCGCGAGCGACTGCTCGAACGGCGGCGGCGACCGGATCGGACCAGAGCACCGGGCGCGTCGCTGCCGGTCAGCGGCATCAGCGCGCCTTCGACCTTGACCGCGGCTCGTCGACGGGAACGCGGTCGGGCAGCGGGAAGCCGGGCTGCGCCGATGTCGACGGTCCGCTGACCCAGGCCCGTCGGCGACGCGAAATCGTCAGGCGCCGCGCCAGCGACTCGAAGTCGCCGCCCGGCGCCGGTGCGGAACTCCCACGAGTAGTAGACCGGCAGCTGCACCTGCAGCGGCGCGGTGGCCGTCAGCGTCCACGCCGGCGCGAGCGCGTTGGCCGCGGTGAGGTCGGCGTCGGCGATCGGCAGGCCGAGGCCGGCCTTGCGACCGAGCTCGAACGTCGGCACCACGCAGGCGATGTAGTCGGTGTTCGGCGCCAGCAGCCGCGGGCACACGAGCCGCGAGAGCGACAGCTGCGGCGCGCCGTTCAGCGCGTCGCCCACGGCGTTCGGATTGCTCGGTGCTTGTCGGCCGCCACCTGCGCGTGCGCCCAGGCCCAGCAGTCCTTCAGATCGGGCAGCTCGACGAACGGCTTCGCCGGCGCCGCGATCTGCAGCGTCGGCAGCGGCGCGTCGACGCGTGCTCGCGAGCTGCACGCCGTCCTGCTTGCGCACGACGACCAGGCACAGCCACGGCCGCAGCTGCGCGTTCGCGTTGGCGCGCGCCGGCGTGAACAGCCAGGGGAAGTCGGCGCGATCGAACTCGATCGACGGAAAGCAGTTCGGCTCGAAGTCGCTGGTGCCCGGACGCGGATCGGTGCGCACGACCTGATGCGCGTCGATGCCGACGACGTCGGCCGGCCCGCGCAGGCGCACCGGCACGGCGGCAGCGGCGGCGTCGTTGACCGCGAGCGCGATCGACACGTCGGCGACGGCGGCCTGGTCCGGGCCGAGCGTGTCGACGGTGGCGATGGCGCCGGCGGCGCCCTGCCGCACCCACGGCAGGAAGCTCAGGTTGGCTGAGGCGTCGGCATGCGTGATCTCTCAGGCTTCGAGTTCGTGGGCGGGACACGACCTGCCAGCGCGCGCCGCCGCGGTTGAGCGGTCTCGAGCGCGGCCTGGTACTCGCTCCAGGTGCGCACGCTCGGGATCGACCGGCGCGGCCGCGCCGTCGGCGATCGGCACGATCGTCCAGCGCGTGCGGCGCAAGCGTCGGCCGCCGGCTGCGACCGCGTCGTTGCGGAAGCGCGCGCGGCCGACGCGGCGCACCGGCGCGCGGCGCCGCGGCGCCGCTGCGCGTGCGAACAGCTGTCGGCGCTCAGCGTGTAGCCGGGCGGCGTGGCGCGGCGGTGGCGGCGGCGATGCGTGGCGCATCGGCTGGGGGTGGCGGCCGGCGCGCTCGAGGCGATGGTGCTGGTACTCGAGCGGCGCGGCAACGACCTGCGTCGGGTCGAACACGGTGGCGGCGTCGCCGAACACGCACCCGGCATCCATCGACTCGAACGACGGCGCCGCCAGCTTCTCGTCGTCGCTCATCACGAAGAACTGCGCCGGCGCGAACGGCGCCTGCGAGCGGTGCGCTCGCGAGCGGCGTGCCGTTCGAGCGTCGCGGTCAGCGTGAAGCGGCGCGCCCCGGCGACCGGCGCGCCGCCGAAGATGTCGATGTCGCGCGCGGTGTTGAGCGGCACCACCTGCTGCCTGACGACGCAGCTGGCCCAGCGGGTCGAGCACGATCGGCGCGTCGCGCCGGCGGGGGCAGGCTGCGCAGCGCCACGCCGTGGGTCTGCGTCGGCGCGCGCTGGGTGCTCCAGCTCGCCGGGGACGCCAGCGCCTGCGTCAGCTGCGCGAGCACGTCGACCGCCGGCGGCAGCGGCGGGCGCTCGCCCTTCACCAGCGTGGTGTCGAAGTCGCACGGTGAAGTCGCACCACAGGATCTCGAACGTCGCCTTGCCGCTGACGCGCAGCGGCCGCGGCCCTTCGAGCGCGCCGTCCAGCGCGACCATGAACAGGTTGTGCGAGCCGCGCTTCAGCTGCAGCCGCGCGTGGAAGTCGGCGATGAAGTGCAGCGGCACCAGCTGCACCAGCACGTCGAAGCCGACGTCGCCTTCGACGCTGAAGCCGGCCGCGCTCGCATAGAGCGAGGCGTCGCGCGCCGAACTGCACGGTGTTGGAGGTGATCGCGAAGTAGGCCTCGCAGATCAGGCGCGGGTTGTTGCCGGAGCTCAAGCGCGATGGCCACGCGCTTGAGCGCGGGCAGCGCGCGGCGGGGCGAAGCGCGGGTTGAAGCCGCCGACCGCGAGCACGAAGCTCGGGCCCCCGCCGAAGCCGGCGCGCAGCGCCGCCGAGCCGGTGATCGGGAACTTGTGCGCGAGGCGCGAGTCGACCAGCACGGCGTCGATCGCGGCGGTGCCGGCGTCGAAGTCGATGACGCCGATCGCCTCCATGTTGAGGCGCACGAGATCGTTGTCGGGCGACGGCAGCAGCGCGCTGATGCGCCCCAGCGCGAGCAGTCGCTGTGCGCGCGCCGAACTCCAGGATCAGCGCCAGGTCCATCAGCACGAGCGTCGGCGTGAACCAGCCGATCTTCGCCAGCAGCCCGAGCAGGTAGCTGCCGCGCCGCGCCGGGAAGGCGCTCGCCAGATTGCGGATCAGCGTCGGCGCGTTGCCGACCGGATCGCGCGGGAACAGCAGCGTCGCCAGCGTGCCGCTCTTCAGGCCCTGCCGCAGCACCTCCTGGTCGAAGGTGCGGTTCACGCCGACCATGCCGCCGATGCCGAGCAGCGTGAAGCCGAGGCCCAGCGGAATCGGACGGAAGTCCTCGGCGGTGATGAAGACGATCAGCGAGTAGCCGCGGCTGCCGTCGGGCATGCGCGTGGCGATGAGGCCGAACGCCTTGAGCGTGATCTGCTCGTGCAGCGAGAGCTGCATCGCGCCGGCGTACAGGCCCTGCGCCCGTCGTGAAACAGGAAGCCGCCGCCGGTCAGCACCCCGTGCGCATCCACCGACAGCCCGACGCCGGACGGCGGCTTGAAGCCCAGCGCCAGGTCGGCGACGCCCGGAAGATGCCAGGGCCTGGAAGGATCGATGTGAAGCTCGAGACCAATGTCTTCGATGACCGCGGTGAGCGGATCCGAGCGTGAGTCCGCCGTTGTTCGCTCGTCGTAACGATCGACTCGTCGCCCTCGAAGGTTCTTCTGCGACTTCGAGGACGTGATCCGATCTGATGAATATCGGACCCGCCTGCAGCGCGAAGACTTGTCGAGTACTTCGAGTCGCTCCGCAGCTGAAATATAAAGCCCACGCCGCGTCGGAGAAGCCGACCGTCATGAAATCGAGCGCCGCCGCGAATCCGTCGCCGAGCACGTCTTGCAAGGATCCGGACTCGCCTTCTTCCGCCTTGAGCGGCGAGCGTCAAGCTGCGGCAACGCCACCTTCGCTGTAGACGTCGAGCGCGCCGGCCGACAGCGGCTTCGACAACCCACCGACGACCTTGATCGAAGCGATCTTCGAGACGTGTGGCCTAGCACGACGCTTCCCGACAACACCGATCGGCAGGCCGTCGCGGCGGCGGCCGTAGACGAACGCGACCCGGGCATCGAGCGAAAGGTTATCGAACGGCACGGTGGCCGGCGTTGCATCGAAGAGCGCCGAGGAGCTTCGCGTCCTGACCCTTCCGCATGACCACGCCGAAGCCGGTCGCGAATGCCTCGAGGCGCATTTACGCCGAAAGCCAATCGAGTCAACGCGATCGCAGTGGTGGCGCCAATTGACTGTCTGCATACACACCGATGCCAAAACCGTCCACGAGGTCGCCCGCACCCGCGACTGGGGTACACCTCCGCACCGATGGTCGGCCTTCGGGAATCGGCGGCGGAAAGGGACAGGCTTCGAGCACCTTGGTCGGCTCGGCGACGCGAACGCTGCGCATTACCGGCCAGCGCGAGATCGAACGCGACCCGCGCGCGCTCGTCGACGGCGCGAAAGTCGGTGCGCAGAGCCAAGCGATAGGCCAAGCTGCTTGCAGATTCTCGAACAAGCTCACGGTATCGAAGAACCGGTCGTGGCGTCCCGGCCGCATTGCTCCTTCGTCGAGGCCGATCGGATCCGAAACCGCTTCGCGAAACTCGGTCCCGATGGAACGGTGCGTTCGGTGAAGCTGCGCGCGGTGCTCGTCGTTCTCTTGCTCCACCTCCCGAAGCTCGATGATCCCGATCGTGTGCGGCAGCGCGCAGGCAACCGGAAACTCGCGCTGTCGCGAAATGGACGTTCAGGTCGGATAGTCGAGCGAGCGGCGTCGAGCAGGACATCGAGCACGTCCGTCGCGGTGACGAGCAGGTCGAATTTCGGGCCGCCGGATCGAGCCCTTGCGCGAGATTCGAATCAGGCCGGTCATGCCCAAACGAAACGCGGGCGCCATGCGTGCGACAAGCTCGAGCGAGGAGTCGCCGGCGTCAGGATCGAAATCCGCGATATGGATCGCGATATCAGCGATCGCTTCGAGCGCGGCGCGCACGCCGCCGACGAGGGTAATGCCCGGTGGCAACGCGAAGCCGAGATCGGCCAGCAGCACCGCTTCGGTATCGGGATCCTCGACCGCTTCAGCGAGCGGCAGGACGAACGACGAAGCGAGGTTCGCGAGTTGGTTAGGAGTTCGCACTTTTTCCACGCAAGCGTAGGCTCAGGCGATCGCGCCGATTTGCTTCAACCGCGCGAGATAAGCCGCCGTCACAGCAACCTTCGGCCTCATTTTTAAAGAATTATCGAGTTTTACGTCACCGATATGCAGCAGCGATTGGCTGAAATTGATGCTGTCCTGCTGTGGGACATTAAGCTTGGAACCCGAGGCCTCAACCTCGACGCCCTTTCTGGGACCGATGGGGTGGTCGGGGCATCTCAACGCGCAGGCCGGCGTTATCGTCGATGTAACTCACCGCGTAGTGCTTCTTTTCCGGGCCGCCGAACGCGACCAAACGATCATGCCGCAACACCGCGATCAATTGGTAAACGGCGTGGTGATCGCCGGCGCCGCCTTGGTGCGATTCGGGTCGTAGTCGAAGATGAGCGCTTGCTTGCGGTCTATGGGGGTGGTCCCTGAAGTACCGTCGAGGTCCATTACCCATGAGGAGGGATAAGTCAGGTACTTGCCGTTCTTCCGGTAGGTGACCGCGGCAAGGTTGAACGCACGGAACGTCCCGACAAACGGCATGGGACCACTCTGCAGCAGGATTCGCCCGAGTGCGGCGCGCAGCGGATCGTCTCCCGGGCCACCTAGCCGGCGTCGCGCTCGCGGGCAGCGCGAGCCACTGATCGACCAGTTTTCGCGTCAGCCTCAGGAATGCATTGATCTCCTCGAGCATGATCCAAGTGACCTGGGCGACGCTGAGCTTCGTTACGCCGTGTCCCGTAACTAGGGTATCGCTGAGCTTTGCAGTCCAAGGGTCGAGAACAAAAGAGTGCTCGCCGTTCCAGATCGTGCTGCCAAGACGTGTTCTATGCAGCGGATGATTTGCGACGTAAATGTGATCGCCGATCTGTAGATCGTCCGCGACGACAAAGGCATGATCGAAAAGTGACTGGTCACGGCTATCGCTTACGGCGTGAAACGAGGGAATTCCGGTCCTACTCGGTGCGCGCCGACCGAATAAGCGTGGCCGAGCTTCGCGACGCGCATGGTCGACTCGACCAGCGGGCTCGACGGAATGTTGACCTGCTCTTCAATGAGCGGCGTGTCGCGCGTTATCTTGGTGACACTGACGGTTTCGCGAGCATTTGGGTCCACCATGTCGATATCGAAGGGCGGCGTGCTGCGCGGCGCGGCCAGCATTTTCACATCGACGTCGGACCCGGCGGCTGCCAGTGCGGTGGACCAGCCACTGAATCCCCCCATAAACGCGGTGCCAACTTGCCGGATCGGACCGAACGCATGATCGATCGCGAGGTAGTCGCTTGCCTCGTTGGCGAGCGCAGTGGCGAGCTTGTCGGGGTCCTTCGCCACCAGCAGGGCATCGGTATGTACGATCATCGCTGCCGCTGGACAGTCGACCAGAGTACGCTCTTCGCGTTTCTTGTTCTTCGTGAACAACGTTTCGATCGCCTTCTTGGGCGATAGTTTGCCGTCCTCGTACAGTCAGCACGAATGGATAGGCGAATGTGCCGCCCGAGCGCCGGGGTGACGCCTTTCCAGAAGGAGGCCAAGGCCGACTGCTTGTTGACCTGCGCTGTGAGCGGGCCGGCCGGCGGATACGCCAACATCATTCGATCCTTATTGGGATTGACGAAGCTCAACATCCGCTGAATCGAGCGGTAGCGTCGCTCGACGATGAAATCGAGGAGATCGTCGTGGGCCGTTGTCGCATCCAGGAAGATCGCCGGGTTGTTCCCAAGGGCGCCGTAGACGATTCCGGCGCGAATCTGGTTCCGCTCAGCACGGCTTAGATCATCGACCAGCGAGCCGCGCACGCGGCTGAGCCTCCCCTTTGCGAGCGTCTTGGACTTCGTGAGAAGCTGCTTGATGGCAACGTCCAAGTCGGGCGGCGAGAGTGTCTGCGCGTACTGCATGATTTTGGTCGTGAAGCGCACCCGCCCGATCTTGGGCAGTTCGTTTACATACAGCGCGTCCTGCTTGATCCACTGCTTGACGGTAAGAGTCACCGAGCAACCTTCTCCTGTCCAACGCTGACGGGCCGCGACGATCTTGCGTCTTCAAGCTTCGAGCGCAGCGCGACCTTGATGTGAGATCGAACTCGTCATGCGCCGAGATGACTCTTGATGTCGCAAGGAGTCCCGCGATGGCGCCAGCGCCTAGCATCTCCGCGTTAAGCCCGCATTCGCGGAGGACAGGACACGCTATCCCAGAGGCGACCTGCCGATCAATCCACCGTTTGGCCGAAATCTGACTTCGCCGAACGCCGTCTAGAACTGAAGTACGGTTGTCGGACATGTCGCCAGCAATTGCGTCCGTCTCGAACGCGTTATTAGGCTGCAGTAGCCTTGCCCGGATATAGAAGTTCAAACAGTTCGGTGGTCTTGGGCGTCATGTCCGCGCGCCGGGGGCGCACAAAGTCCTCGTCATCGGCGAGCACCTTTGTGTAAATGGCTTCGTAGACGCGTTTGACAATTCCGGGCCTCACCATTTCCTTGTCGAACCCGGGGATGATGCCAATCAGTTGCCAGCCCAGGCGCTCGAACTTCGCTTGCATGTGCGGCACATGCAAGGTTGCGAGGCCGTAGACCATGCCCATGCCCATGGCATGGCCCATCGTTTCCAGGAGGGCCGGGAATCTCTCGCTCAGATTCAGTCCCCGGTGTTTCGGAGGAGACCGCACCAACTCGCCCGTATAGCACGTCACTGTCACGGTCTCGCTCAACCGACAGGACGCCCACGAGCTCTCGCTCCTTCTTGAACAGGACCACGAAAAAATTCCGCTCGGGCTCGCCGTCCAGAACGACCTTGTCGTTGTAGAAGCTCTCGTTGAGGTGGCAACTGGCGTTCCCGACCGCAATGCCCGGATACCATTCGGCCAATGAGCGAACGAGAGCCGGAATGTCCCCGCGCGTGAGTCGTTCGTAACGGTAGCCCTCGGGAGCGGCACCTTCGCGGAGAGGCTTTCCAGGTTGGTCCAGGGCATGTCGTACTCCTCCTTATTTTGCGTGGTGCCAGGGTCATCGCGGCAGGGCGCCTTCCGAAGCGCCCCTGCAGCGCGAGGTCTGCGGAGATAGAGCGGCGATTCGCAACTTGTCCCGCCTGCTTTCCATGTCGCGCGACTCCTCGCCGTCCTCGTGGCTCTCGTCGCGGCGGCAAATTTAGAGAACGCGCGCTTGCTTATCGCTGACGAATGACGAGATCCGCGCGCGCGGGTCAGCGGGCCGATGCAGCAGTCACAACCGGCCGGAAACCCGCGCTAGCGCTTGCTTTCCGCGGATCAGCCGTTTGGCCTAGGCGATGCGATAGAGCATCGAAGCGCCCGCACGCCGCAACTTGCAGGCGTAACTGACCGATGACTGACGGATTGCCCGAGGCGATCCGGTTGGTTCTGTTGCATCGGCCGCCGGGTAGACTCGTGAGCCCGCCACGCCGGAGATCGCCATGGTTCGTCGTTGCCGCCATCCGATGTTCAAGGGCCGCCACTTCGACCAGGCGATCATCATTCTTGTGCGTGCGTTGGTACGTGACCTACAAATTGTCCTACCGCGACCTCTCAGCCATGATGCTCGAGCGCGGCATCTCGGTAGCGCCGAGCACGATCTTCAGGTGGGTCGAACGGTACGTGCCCGAGTTCGAGAAACGCTGGGATCGATTCTCTCGCCCGGTCGGCTGGTCATGGCGCGTATAGGCTTCAACTCGGACGCCAGAGCGGGTTGGCCAGGTGCCAAGCTAGATGGATGAGCGTAGAGCTGAACACGACAATCCACAGCCACCAAAACAGACGCATTATTGCGGCTTCACTAGCATGCGCTGACGGTGCCTGTATCAGCGTCTTGTAAGGGTCATGGTTTAGATTTCGAACGTGCAAATATTTTTCGAGCATCTCGTCATCGCGCCGGGAGAGCACCGCGAATTGCTGCTGATAGGTCGCGAAGTGATTTCCCGGAAACAGTTTCACCCACTCCTCTTCGATCAACAGCAACCTTGTATTGGCAGTGTCCACAAATGCTCGGCCGCGCGCATCGAGGCGCATGAAGTAGAAAGCGATGAAGAGTGCCGGGATCGGGATTAGAACCGGCGCGGCGAAGGTCACAAGAGAGAAGACGTCCAGGGCCTCTTTCGCGAGCAGGCCGAAAACAGCGAGGAACGCCGTTTGAATGGTGAGGAAGTGAGCGAAACGCTGCTGCTTGAGTGTCTCGTAAAATTTGAGTAGGTCAAGATTGGCTTTCCACTCCTCTAGCAACCGGCTTTCCGCTTTTTCCATTCCCTACCCCCTCTTCGCGCCTACGAGCCCATTGTGGCTAGCGCGACTTGGCAGCGAGTCTCGGCCAGCCGGAGATCAGAGCGGGCCTCGCGAGCATCGTCGGTTCACACCCAGCCGACTCACTGCGCGTTTGCCCGCGCCGGAGCTGGCGCGTAAGCGGAATAGAAGAGATCCAGGATCCGCATCGCTTCGGCGAGTAGCACGTCGTCGCTCCGGGATTTCTCCTTGATTCCCCTGAGCATCGTCTCCAGGCCCTTCGCGTCCGCGACCGGGATACCGCCCACGTCCAGAAAGTGCACCGCTGCCCCGATCTTCACGAGTGCAGGATCGTTGTCGAAACCGAAGGTCGTGCGCAGGACTTCGAACGTCACCCGGTTACTCGTATGAGTGAATTCTGCGCCGTCGAAATCGAAGCCTACGGCGTTGCGCGGACGATCGCGCGGCCGATCGATCCAGACGAACCTCGCATCCCGATCGATGAATCGCTTGATGAGCCACGCGCTGGCGAGGCGATCCACCCAGAGATCCCTGCGGGTTGCCCAGACCCGCCGTCGATACTTGGCGGCGCTGACCGACCGCACCTGCTTCCTGGAAGGGTGCGGCTCGCCGGACGCATACGCTTGCTGAAAGTCCCGTGCCAGGCCGGACAGCGCGTCCTCGGCCTGGCGTTTGGCCTGGCCTGGGAAGAAATCGATCTCTGCCAGCCTGTCGAACGCGCGCTGCAGCCGCTGCAGCGTCGTTTGCGCCTTGCGGCGACCCAGGCGCCGCAATGAAGGCCGCGCTTCGTCGATCGCCGCGACCAGCGTGCCGTACTCTTCGCTGCGATCGAACAGCTTGCGGAGCTGGGCGCGATGCTCGTCTGTCGCGAACCGCAGCTCGGCGGTGATCGCGAAGCCCCCGGCGGATTTGACCTCCGATTCCATCTCCGCCAGGACCGCGGTGCGCGCCGACCCCGTCGGCAAGACGTAGACACCGTCCCGCAGCACCGCGCAGCCGCTTTCCTTCAGCGCCCGCCACACCCGCATCCGCACCGTCGAATCGCGCGTCGGGAGGCTGAGAATGAGCGCATCGAGTTCCTTCATCGTGTTATAGGTATCACAGATTGGTTGCAGTCACAACAACAAAAAGCTTGACATGGCACTGCTCGCGACGTAGGCTGCCGCCCTACGTAGAGCGTCAGCGGATAGCTACAGCTGCGGCGCCCTAGCCGGGTTTTTTTCGCAGACACCCGGTCCAAAAAGACGTTTCCGTCTCAAGCGCTGCTCCAGTTTCCCTGCGGGGAAGGAGCGCTTATGTGGAACGGAAACGCAGTCGCGGCCGGCGGATTCCTGCTGGCCATCTTCTCAGTCCTGCTCGCCGGATGCGACATCGGCGATGCGCCCCGGCATGCGGCGACGTACGCATCGCCGCAATTCGAACTCCCCAACGCGCGGTACCGGATCGACGCGGAGCGCGGCCGGGTCTGGCTGCTCGCACGCGAGGGCTTGTTCGTTTACGACCTCTCACGGCCGGAGCGAGTGTCGGTGCCGCTTCCCGACCGGTTGACGCTGGACGCTCCGTATAGCTGCCCGTCGGATCTGGCGCTCGGGCCCAAGGGAGAAGCGCTGATCACGAGCAACACCCTGCCGACCCTATGGCGGATCGATCCCGAGAGCCTCGCCGTGACCGTGCACCCGCTCCTGCTGGACGCGGACACCGACAAGGATGTCGGTTTCTCCGCGCTCGCCTACTCGGCGCAGTATGGAGCGTTCATCGCGGCGAGCTACGTGCACGGCTCGCTCTGGAGAATCGACCCGCAGCTCGAGCGGGCGCAGAAGATTTCGCTCTCAGCGCCGGTACGGGACGCGTGTGGCGTCGCCGTGCGGCCGCGCAGCTCGCAGCAGCCGGCGCTCAGCCGGCTGACCGACCTGTGTGTGCACACGCCGCGCGGCGGCTGGTCCGTCATCCTTGCGCCGGACTGGCGCTCCGCGCAGGTGAGCGCCGCGCCGTGCATGGAAGATCCGGGGGCGTCCAACGTCGCCTGGCTGAACCATTTCACCGCAGGAAACTAGTCATGCGGTACCAGCTGAAACCGATCCTCTGCCGTCCCTGGTTGTTGAACGGCCTGTCGCTCAAGCTGATCGAGAGCCACTACGAGAACAACTATGGCGGAGCGCTAAGGCGTTTGACCGCCATCACGGAGCAGCTCGAGTCTCTCGATTTCGCGAAAACGCCAAGCCATGTCGTGAACGGCCTGAAGCGCGAGGAGCTAGTCGCGCTGAACTCCGCGAGGTCGCCCCACCGGTCCCCAACACGTTCGTCTACCGCTCTCGCGCCGAGCGTTCGCCTGCATCGCGCCTATCAACTAGGCGTAGCTTGGGACGGAGGGACGGTCGGCCGGCTAACTAACGTGCGATCGCTCGTCTCACGAATTCAGGGCGACCCATCGCATCCGCCTTCCCGCGTCGCCGCGACACGCTGACTGAACGTCATGTTCTTGCCGCCCATCTTGATCTCGAGCACGCCGGCGATGCGATCCGCGCTTGCATCCCACCAGGCGCTGCCCGTCGCCACCTGCGGGTTCTCGCAGACGAGGAGCGCGCGCAGCCTACCGCCGTCCTCCTTGACGTCGCCGAGGCGGCAGCCGTCGAGCGACGGGTGCTGCAGGATCGGGAAGACCGAGGCGAGCGTGTCGCGGCCCAGGCAGCGGCGCGCCCGGGTCGTCGCGTACCTCAAGTTCTCCTCGAGATGCGGCATCACGGTCTGCACGACGATCGCGTAGGCGCCGGACTGGACGGCCTCGCCCGATCCCCAGGCAGGCGTGGCGAACAGCGAGGCGACAATCGCGCACGCGGCGATTCCCACGCGCGAGCCCCGAGACGGGCCGGCAAGGCAACGCATCGACTCAGTCTGGCGTGTCGTCCGCCTATTTCGGAGGCGGCGGCATCGCGGACGAATGGTGATCGACGATCATCCAATCCCCGTCGCGCTTCCGACTACGAGCACGGTCAGCTGAATAGACCGTGCCATCATCGTCGCCTCCTCTTGATAGGGCGTTCGCTCGGTGCTGTTTCTGCGCTCTCGTTCCGGCGATCCGCTGCGCGCATAGCCTACCCTATCTCGGGATCAGCGCTCCTTCGACCGCGGCGAGGACCGCGAGGGCGTCGCGCGTCGCGGCGACTTCGTGTGCGCGCACGATCCGCGCGCCGCGTTGGACGGCGAGGACGGCGCCGGCCACGCTTGCCGGGAGCCGGTCGTCGGGCGACCTGCCGGTGATGCGCCCGAGGCTCGATTTGCGCGATAGGCCCACCAGCACCGGGTAGCCGAGCGCCGCGATCGCGTCGAGGTGCGCAAGGAGTCGCAGGTTGTGCTCGGTGGCCTTGCCGAAGCTGAAGCCGGGGTCAACGACGATGCACTCGGGAACGACACCGGCGGCGACGCATGCCGCCGCGCGCATAGCGAGGAAATCGCAGACCTCCCTGACGACATCGCCGTACACCGGGTTCACCTGCATCGTCCGGGGCTCGCCCTGCATGTGCATGAGGCACACCGCCGCGCCGGAGCGGGCGACAGCTTCGACCGCACCGGGCGCCGCAAGCGCCGAGATGTCGTTGATCATCGTGGCACCGTGCGCGAGCGCCGCTTGCATCACGGCGGGTTTCGTGGTGTCCACGGAGATCGGCACCCGGAGCTCGGCGAGTCCCTCAAGCACCGGCAAGACCCGGGCAAGCTCGTCGTCAGTCGACACGGGAGTTGCCCCGGGGCGGCTCGACTCTCCACCGATGTCGACGAGGTCCGCCCCCTCGTCGACCAGCCGGCGCGCGTGCGCGATCGCCGCGTGCGCCTCGGCGTGCCGCCCGCCGTCGTAGAACGAGTCGGGGGTGACGTTGACGATGCCCATGATCAGCGGACGGTCGAGCGCGAGCTGGTAGTGGCCGCAGCGCAGAACCGGGGCCATCGTCCGGGCACTCAGCCGCTGCGCAGAAGACGCAGGCGCTCCTCGATCAGCGGCGCCTGCTTCGTCCCGCCGGCCGGGGACGGAACGGTCGTGCGCACGCTATAGACGCCGCCGGGAATGTCGGCACTCAGGGTAAAGACGTAGATCTTCGTCGCGTACCTGCCGATGCGGGCCTTGAGCGGGTCGTCGACGTACGGCGTGATGCTGATTTCGCGCGCAGGAAGGGTCCGCCCCGCGAACGAGAGCGTGGTCGCTGCGACGGTCGCAGATCGCGCGAGCGCGAGGCGGATCGCTTTCCGGAAATATCCGGCCTTACCGCCGGTAAGGCGTTCCATTTCGCGGATGTCGCGCTCGAGGAAGTACAGCAGCACCGGGTTACCCTCGGGCTTCGCGACGTCCGGCAGCTCGATTCTCCGCTCGCGGGTGAAGAACGCGACCGAGACCACCTTCGCGCCGTCGCGGGCGGCACGCACCTGGATCTGAACGGTGTCGTCGAACTTGGGTTCCGCGCTACCGGTCCTCCGGAACTCGTACGAGAGCGTTGCGGGGGGCGCCACGTTCCCGAGGTGGTCGGTCAGAAAGAGCAGTTTCTCCGCCTCGGAGATCCGCTCCTCCGCGCTCGCCGGGGCTGCCGCGAGCCCAATCGCGAGGACCGCCCCCCCGACGATCGCGCGCGTGGAGCGGCGCACTCGACCTAATTCCCCGAGCGCGAACTGCGTCGACCGAGCGACGGATCGGCCGCAATCGCCATGATGCGACCCTCGTCGTCGAGCTGCGGCACTCCGTAGGCCGCCAGGATCGCCTGGATGCGCGGGCGGTTCGCCTCGAGGAAGCGGTCCACCCGCTCCCGCCACTCGCGCTCGCCGAAGCGCACGCCCATCGCGATGCGAAAGTCGAACTGGATCTCCCGCTCCGGCTTGAACGGCACGACGGCGAGCTCCGCGGAGGTCGCGTTCTTCGCGAAGTATCCGGCGATCGGCCCCCACATGAACGCGACGTCGATCGTGCCGGCCACGAGATCCTTCTCGACCATCTCGCCTGGGTAGCGCTCCGGATCCGCGGACTGGGTCTGATAGGGCACGACCTGATCGAAGAGTCCGTGCCTGAGCAGCCAATCGGCCGGCGGGGTCTGACCCACCACGCCGAACTTGAGCGATTTCAGCTTCGCCGGCTCGAGCTTGAGCAGATCCTCTGGCACGGAGATGCTGTCGAGCCCCGTGCCCTTCCGGTAGACGAGCGCGTAGGTCGAGCGATAGTAGGGCTTCGTGGTCGCCGCCAGCTCGAACCCGGTGGGCACGCCGAGGACGAGGTCGCACTTGAAGCGGTTGGCGTCGGGCTCGCGCGCGCGCAGCGTGTTGCGGATGAATCCCATCCGCTGCGGAAACCAGGTGTACTCGAGCTTCCAGCCGAGCTCGCCGGCCAGCAGCTCGGCGAGCTTGTTCTCGAATCCCTCGCCCGCACGGTTCGAGAACGGCAGGTTGTTCGGGTCCTCGCAGACTCGCAGGACGCGATCGTCGCCGACCGGCTGCGCGACGGCGGCGAGCGGCGCGAGCAGGCACGCCGACGCCACAGCAAGCGCACGTGAAAGCGGGTTCACTTCAACTCTTCGAGACGACCGGGCTTGATCGCGCCGTCGGAGCGCCCTTTGAGGTACGCGTAGAGCCCGTCGAGGTTTTCCGTGACCATCTTGCTGCCGTCGAAGTTCGGCATGCCCTTCTCGGGGCGCCCCTTCAGGAGGGTCTGTTTGAACTCGTCCTTCGATAGTCGTTTCATGCTGTCGATCAGGGACGGTCCGACCAGGCCTTCCTGCCGCGCGCCGTGACAGCGCTCGCACGCGAGTGCGCGCCAGGTCTTCCAGCCCTCGAGCGTCGCCTTGTCCACCCTGTTGCCGTCGGCGACCTTGTAGGGCGCTTCATCGGCCACCACGGCCGGGACCGCGGCAAGCGCCGCAAGCGCCAATGCCATCCCGACGGTGATCTGTCTCGTTGTCATTCCCGGCAATCCCCCAGAGATCAAAAAGGCTGACACCCGTGAGGGTGCCAGCCTCTTCAATGCTTGAAGCCGACGTTCGGTTTACGGCAGCGAGAAGACGGTGAGCACGCCACCGAGCTCGGTGTACTTGCTCAGCTCCTTGTAGCCGCCGACCGCGCCGAGGCCGTCGGTGTCCTTCTCCAGGCCCGCGGCGAGACCGATGCCGGCCCACCCGCCGATGCCCGAGAGCACGCCGATGTACTGCTTGCCCTTGTACTGCCACGTGTTGACGTTGCCGATGATCCCGGAGGGCGTCTTGAACCTGAAGAGCTCCTTGTTGATGTCGGACGAATCGACGCACTTCAGGTAGCCCTCGAGGCTCCCGAAGCAGGCGATCCCGCCCGCCGTGACGAGCGCGCCGCTCCACACCGAGAACTTCTCCGGATGGGACTGCACGATCTTGCCAGTTCCGGCGTCCCAGACGATCAGGTTCCCCATGCCGCCGTGGCTCCCCGGCGCCGGGAACATCGACAGGGTCGCACCAACATACGGCTGCCCCGCCGTGTACTCGACCTTGAACGGCTCGTAGTCCATGCACACGTGGTTGGTCGGCACATAGAACAGCTTGTTGGCGGGGTTGTACGCCGCCGGCTGCTGATCCTTGGTGCCGAGGGCCGCCGGGCAGATCCCCTTGGTGTTCACGTCCGCGCCCTGCGCCTGCGTGCTGAACTGCTTCACCACCTGGGGACGGCCGGTCTTCATGTCGACGTGGGTCGCCCAGTTCACCTTCGGATCGTACTTCTGCGCAACCAGCAGGTCGCCGGTGACCCGATCCAGCGTGTAGCCGAAGCCGTTGCGATCGAAATGGACCAGGACGTTGCGCGGCTTGCCGCCGACGTTGATGCCGTCGGCGAGGATCATCTCGTTCACGCCGTCGTAGTCCCACTCGTCGTGCGGCGTCATCTGGTAGACCCACCGCGCGGCGCCGGTGTCGACGTCGCGCGCCCAGATCGTCATCGACCACTTGTTGTCACCCGGACGCTGCACCGGGTTCCAGGTGCTCGGATTGCCCGACCCGTAGTACATCAAGTTGAGCTTCGGGTCGTAGCTGTACCAGCCCCAGGTGGTGCCGCCGCCGATCTTCCACTGATCGCCCTGCCAGGTCTTGAGCGACGAGTCCGCGCCGACGGGCGCCATCTTGCCGTCGGTCCACGTCATCGTCTTGGCCGGATCCATCAGCATCTCGGCGTCGGGCCCGGTGCTGTAGCCCTTCCAAACCAGCTTGCCGGTGTTGATGTCGTAGGCGGCAACGTAGCCGCGCACGCCGAACTCGCCGCCGGAGATGCCGGTGATCACCTTGTCCTTGAAGACATGGGGCGCATTGGTGTTCGTCTCGCCCTTCTTGGGATCGCCGTTCTTGACCTTCCACACCTCCTTGCCGGTCTTCGCGTCGAGCGCCACAAGCATCGTATCGGCCTGCTGCAGAAAGATCTTGCCATCGGCGTAGGCGAGGCCCCGGTTCACCGTGTCGCAGCACATCACCGGGATGACCGACGGATCCTGCTTCGGCTCGTACTTCCACCGGATCTGCTGGTCCTCGAGGCTGATGGCGAACACCTTGTTGGGGAACGGGCTGTGGACATACAGCATGTCCCCGATTACCAGCGGACCGCCCTCATGGCCGCGCAGGACACCCGTCGAGAACGTCCACGCCACGCGCATGTTCTTGACGTTGTCCTTGTTGATCCCCTTGAGGGCGCTGTAGCGATGGTTCTGCATGTTGCCCGCCTGCATCGCCCAGTTGCTCGAGTTCTCTGTGAGCTTGATGAGCTCCGGGTTGGCGAGCGTGGAACCTGGGATGAGAACGAGACCGAGGAGAGCGCCCCACCCGGGCATGCTTCTTGGTGACATCTCAGTGCCTCCTTTGCGTGTTGAAAGCGAAAGCCCGCACCGCTCTTCTTCTTTCCGACACACGCCGAGCAGCGCCCGGCGCGCGCCTATTTCTTTAGCGACTGTATACCCGCCCCGAGGAAAATGCATCTTTCGCGCGCGCGGTTTTCGCCGGCCATGCCCCACCGCTCCAAAAGCGAACAATCGACCGCCGGTTTGTGTCAAAACCGGACGTCCCCCCACGGGCGCCGGGGGCAAACGGCAGCGCTAAACTAGAATCCTTTCCGTGCGCCAACTTTAAGGATCAAGGAGGGCGGGTCATGGAGCGTCGCGAGCACAGGACGTACTCGGAGGCCGAGATCAAGCAACGGCTGCAGAACGAGCTCCCCCACTGGTACTTCGAGGACGGCTGGATCCGCCGGAAATACCGTACCGAGGGATGGAAGGGCACGCTGATGGTAGTGAATACGGTGGGCCATCTCGCGGAGGCAGCTTGGCATCACCCCGACTTGACCGTTTCCTATGCATTCGTCATCGTGAAGCTGCAGAGCCATGACGCCAAAGGCATTACCGACCGCGATTTCGAGCTTGCAAAGAAGATCGAGGCGGTCGTCCAGTGGCAGCCCGGCAAGGAGGGCGGCGCGCTTGCCGGTACGCCAAATGACGATCAGCGCTTCCGGTACATCAAGTACGACGCTTAAGCCTTAAGCGCCACCGTTTTGCGCCGCGCTGCCAAAAGGCTCAAAGGGCTCCTCTACGGAGTTTGCTGCACCGCCGCAATCGCCACCGGCGGAGCGCCGCAGGCTGACGTCCTTCCCGTGACGGCGATCGCCCCTGGCATCTACGTGCACAGCGGCGTGCAGGCCGATCCGTCGCCCGCGAATCACGGCGGGATCGCGAACGTCGGCTTCATCGTCGGCAGCCGCTGCGTCGCCGTCATCGATACCGGCGGCACCCCGTCCGAGGGTCGGGCATTGCGCAACGCCGTCCGCGCCGTCACGCCGCTGCCGATCTGCTACGTCATCAACACGCATGTTCACCCGGATCACGTGTTCGGCAACGTCGCGTTCCGGGCGGATCGGCCGGAGTTCGTCGGCCATGTGAAGCTCGGTCCGGCGATGCAGGCACGCGGCCGGGTGTATCTGGCCGCCCTGAAGCGGG
Source organism: uncultured beta proteobacterium (assembly GCA_963789885.1). Classification (GTDB taxonomy): domain Bacteria; phylum Pseudomonadota; class Gammaproteobacteria; order Burkholderiales; family SG8-39; genus DATEDA01. The sequence continues at coordinate 45,076 of CAWBNB010000045.1, forward strand.
ATTTCGGCCCGGATGCCGCCGGCGCGGAAATGATCGAGCCCACGCTGGCGATCGCGGGCACCGCGGAGCTCGATCTCGGCGAGCGCAAACTCGGGCTGCGCGCATGGCCGACCGCACATACCGACCATGACCTCACGGTCTTCGACGAGCAGACCGGGACGCTGTGGCTCTCCGACCTGCTGTTCATAGCGCGCATCCCGGTGGTCGACGGCAGCCTGCGGGGATGGCTCGAGGTGCTGGCCGAACTGAAGACGCTCGTCGCGCAGCGTGTGGTGCCGGGACACGGCCCGGTCACCACCGAATGGCCGGCCGCGAGCGCCCCCCAGGAACACTATCTGCAGCAGCTGCTCGTCGAGACGCGGGCCGCCCTCCGCGCCAAGAAGACGTTGCAGGAGGCCGTCGACACGGTCGGCGGCAGCGAGCGCGCGAGCTGGCTGCTCTTCGACAGCTACCATCGCCGCAACGTCACAGCGGCCTTTGCCGAACTCGAATGGGAGGAGTAGATTTCCCGAGTGCTCCGTCCGAGTCGAGAATGTTCCTTGGCCTGAAGCTCAGCCGCTTGCTGCTGGGTGCCGCGCTCGCGTGGGGCGCTGCGCAGCCGGCCGCGCGGGCGGATGACCTGCCGGACCCCGAAACGGCGGTCTGGGGCAAGGTCAAGCGTTCGCTCTTCGAGCAGCGGACGGTATCGAACGATGCGCGCGGTGTCCTCGAGCTCGTCACGCCGGTCCGCGCGGAGGACGCAGCCGTCGTCCCGATCGCCATCCGCACGAAGCTCGAGCAGCGACCCGAGCGTTACATCCGCCGCATCTACCTGATCGTCGACAACAACCCGTCACCGATCGCCGCGACGTTCGAGCTGACACCGGAGAGCGGACGCGCCGATCTCGAGACGCGCATCCGCATCGAGGAGTACACCTACGTCCGCGCGGTGGCGGAGCTCTCCGACGGCAGGCTTGTCGCCGATTCGCGCTACGTGAAGGCGTCGGGCGGCTGCTCGGCCCCGGCCGGGAAGGACCCGGCGGCGGCAGCGGCACGCATCGGTCGCATGCGTCTTGCCGTCAACGACGAGGTGCGCTGGAACCGGCCAGCGCTCGCGCAACTCATGATCAGCCACCCGAACGACTCGGGCCTGGTGATGGACCAGGCGACGCGGCTCTACACGCCCGCCTACTACGTCCGCTCGATCAGGGTCACCTACGCGGGCCGGCCGATCCTCACCGCCGCCATCGACTTCTCGATCAGCGAGAACCCCAACTTCCGCTTCTACTTCGTGCCCGCCGGGGCGGGCGAGCTGAAGGCGGAGGCGATCGACACGAAAGATCTGAAGTTCGAGACGCGGATCGCCCTCGGGCGCGGCGTACCTCTCCCCGAGAAGCCGTAGCGTCTAGCCCGGCACATTGCAGCGCTTCATCGCGTCGCTCTGGATCTTCATGTAGCGCTTCGCCATCTCGCGCGTTTCCGGCGGATCGCGGAACACCCCGCCGCGCTCGCCCCCCAGGCTCTGGAAGCGTGCCGCGGTGGACGCCTCGACGAAGTCGTCGTAGCCGATCTGCCCCGCGATCTCGTCGATCACGCAGGCGCACTTGTAGAGGAACTCCTGCTTGCCGCCGTGCTTCTGCATGCACTCGAGCACGAACTCCACGCGATCCACCGTGGGATAGTCCTTGGACGCCCGAGCCTGAGCGATGGCCGCGCCGGAAAGCGCCGTAGCCGATACGAGGATGAGCGCGCTGATGGCTGTCGACGACATGGGTCTCCCGTCACTGCGTCCGGTCACTGCGAAGTCGTCCAAGATACGGTCGATGCTAGCACGGGGCAAAGGCGTCATCTTCGCTGCGCTCCTCGCCGCCGGCGGCGGGTGCTTCGGCGCACCGTTCGCCGAGCCGGTCGCCCTGGGCGGCGGCGCCTACGTCTTCCTTGGCGCGCGCGAAGAGCCGAGTCGCGCAAACCGTGGCCATGTTGCGAATCAGGGATTCATCGTCGCCGACACCGGAGTGGTCGTCATCGACAGCGGGGCGAGCGCGGCGTTCGCCGAGCACATGCGACGGGCGATCAGCGCGCGAACCGACCGGCCGGTGCAGCTGGTCATTCTGACGCGGCCCACCGACGCGGCGATCTTCGGCGCGACGGTGTTCCAGCGACACGGCACCCCGATCCTCGCGCACGAGGCCGCAGCGGCGCTCATCGCCGAGCGCTGCGCGACGTGCCTGAAGAACCTGCAGACCGCCCTCGGCGAGGACATCATGACCGGTACGGCCGTGCCTCGGCCGGACCGCCTCTTCAAGGGCTCGCAACGGCTCTCCGTCGCTGGCCGCAACCTGGAGCTTCTCGACTACAGCGGCGCCGCAGCCCCGGGGAGCATCGCCGTGTGGGACAGCGCCTCGGGTGTGCTGTTTGCCGGCGGCCTGGCGAGCTTCGAGCGCATTCCCGAGACCCGGGACGGCGTCCTCGCCGACTGGCTCACGGCGCTCCGCGACCTCACGCGCATCCCGGCGCGCGCGATCGTTCCGGCGCACGGGCCGGTCGGGACGCGCACGGAGTTGGAGAGTGTCGCCGCGTACCTCCGCGCGCTCGACGCGCGCACGGCGCGAGCCTACGCCGCGCGCGTGAGCCTGCTCGACGCCACCCGGACCGTCGCGGTTTCCGAATACAAGAGCTGGGCGCTCTACGAGCCGATCCACGCCCGCAACGTCCATTACGCCTACGTCGCGCGCGAGCGCCGCGAGCTGGACAAGCCATGACCGACCGCCGCCAGAGGCGTGGCATATAATCGCGCGGCCCGGGCCCATACAAAACCACAACGACACGCGGCCTACGCACTGGTCACGAAGGAGGACGTCATGCTCCAGCCGTCCGGCTCCCATGCCCGGTATATCTACTCGGTCATCCGCGGCCGGGCCCGGGACGAGGGGCCGGCCGCGCCGGAATACGTCAAGCGCTCGTGGCTGCGCTGCCTAGAAGAGTACGGGCTCGACCCGGATTCGAACGCCGAGCCGGTGGTAGTTCCGCACCAGGACCTGCTGGTCCGCAAGGAACGGAGCCGCGAGCTCATGTCGTTCGCGGACACCGAGATGGCGAACCTCTACCAGCAGCTCGCCGGCTCCGGTTACTCGATCATCCTCACCGACCCCGACGGGGTCCTGCTCTCCTACTACGGCGACCCGAGCTTCAGGCACGCGGCGTCGCGCACCGGGCTCGTGCCGGGCGCGGTGTGGAGCGAACGCTACGGCGGCACGAACGGCATGGGGACGTGCCTGCTCGAGCAGACGCCGGTGATCATCCATCGCGAGCATCATTTCCTCGCCCGCAATACCGGCCTCACCTGCTGTGCCGCGCCGGTCTTCGATCACCGCGGCGAGCTGGTCGCTGTACTCGACGCCTCCGGCGAGTCCGACCGCGCGCAGCAGCACACCCTGGTGATCGTGAACATGTCGGCGCAGATGATCGAGAACCGCCTGTTCCTGCACCGCTTCCGCGACGCGTTCGTGGTCCGCTTCCACAGCCGCCCGGAGCTCGTCGGCACGTGGAGCGAAGGCATCGTGGCGCTCGATCTCGCCGGCGCTATCACCGCGGTCGACCGCAACGCGCTCTTCCAGCTCGGCTGCAAGCGCGCGGGCGATCTCGTCGGCGCGCCGCTCGAGCGCGTGTTCAACATCTCGCTGCCAGCCCTGGTCGACCGCAGCCACCGCAAGTCCTTCCATCCGCTGCCGATCTACGAAGCGCGGCATGGCGGCCGCTTCTTCGGCGTCGCCCAGGAGCCCGAATCGAAGCAGTGGAGCGGTCGCGCGATGCGCACCGCACTGCGGACCGAAAGCCCCGCTTCGACCGCGGGCCGCAACCCCTTCGACGAGCTCGACCTCGGCGACCCGGCGATGGCCCGCAACATCGAGGCGGCGAAGCGGGTCGCGTCGCGCGACGTTCCGATCCTGCTCGTCGGCGGGACCGGCACCGGGAAGGAGCTCTTCGCGCGTGCCCTGCACGCCGCGAGCGAACGCGCCGACAAGCCGTTCGTCATGGTGAACTGCGCCTCGATCCCGGAAGCGCTGCTGCGTAGCGAGCTGTTCGGCTCCGGACCGACCGGGATCGTCGGCGCGACGCGCGAGGGACAGCGCGGCAGGATCGTGCAGGCCCATGGCGGCACGCTCTTCCTGGACGAGGTCGGCGACCTGCCCGTCGCCCTGCAGGCACAACTGCTGCACGTGCTCGAGGAGCGCGAGGTCATCGCGCCGGTCACCGAGACGCCGATCAAAGTCGACGTCCGTCTCGTGAGCGCGACCCACTGCGACCTGGAGGAGCGCGTCCGCCGCGGCGATTTTCGCGAGGACCTCTTCTACCGGCTACAGGGTCTGATGCTGAGGCTGCCGTCGCTCGGCGAACGCAAGGACCGGCGCACGCTGGTTCGCCACGTCTTCGCCCAGGAAGCCGCTGCGACGCCGGGGCTCTCCTTGAGCGAGGAGCTGGTCGACGCGCTCTGCGCCCAGGAGTGGCCGGGAAACATCCGGCAGCTGCGCAACGTGCTGCGCGCCATGATCGCGCTCCGCGCGCGCGACCGGCTCGACGTCGCGGACCTGCCGTCCGACTACGGCCTGCGCCCGCGATCGGCCGACCCCGCGCCGCCTTCGCCCGAGGCCGACTCGCTCAACCCGCTCGGACGGGCGGAGCGCAACGCGCTGCTCCAGGAACTGAAAGTCGAGCGTGGCAACATCAGCCACGTCGCGCGCAAGCTGGGCGTCAGCCGCAACACGCTTTATCGGAAGATGCAGCGGCTGCGCATCCGATGACCGCAAGCACACCGCGCACGGAGCCTCGGCCCGACGCCCCGCCCTCGCCCTGAGCGCCCGGTTCTGGCTATCCTCCGCACATGAAGCGTCGCGCCCGACCGCGTCTCGCGTGGGGTCTCACCGGATCCGGCCATTACCTCCGCGAGTGCCTGACGCTCGCACGCGAGCTCGCCGACGTAGACCTGTATCTCTCGAAGGCGGCAGCCGAGGTGCTGCACATGTACGGCACCGGCCTCGACGCGCTGCGCAAGGAGTTCCGGGTGTTTCGCGACAACACCGCGAGCGCTGCCCCGGTCGGACTCTTCTACCACCGCCACTATCACACGGTGGTACTCGCGCCCGCGACTTCGAACACCGTGGCGAAGTGCGTCCTCGGCATCTCCGACACGCTCGTCACCAACATCTTCGCGCAGGCCGGGAAATGCAACATCCCGTCGATCGTCTTCGCCTGCGACACGGCCCCGCAGCTCGAGACCGAAGCGCCCGGGGAATGGGTCACGGTCTATCCGCGACCGATCGACCTCCAGAACAGCGAGCGCCTGAAAGACTTCCCACTCGTCCAGGTCGTCGACAGCTTTGCAACGCTGCGCGCGGCGCTCATGCGGCGGCTTGGCGATCTCGACACCGCTGCCCCCGGGCCGGCGCTAGCCTCGGCATCGCAGCGGTGAGCGCCGCGCGGCCCGAGCATCTTCTGCTCCTCACCGGCAGGCTCGCCGAAAAGGGCCTAGTGCGCGTGCTCGAGTCGATGGTCGACCCGCCGTTCACCTGGCGCGTGCACGAGCTGGGGCTGAGCGTCGCCGGACTGATGACCGCCGAGATGATCGAGCGGCGCCTGCCGGATGCGATGGGCGCCGACCGGATCCTGGTCCCGGGGCGCTGCCGCGGCGACCTCGAGGCGACGAGCCGGCGCTTCGGCGTTCCGGTCGTCCGCGGCCCCGAAGAGCTCGCCGACCTGCCCCAGTTCTTCGGCCGCGAGGCACAGCCGGTCGATCTCTCGCGCTACAGCACGCTCATCTTCGCCGAGATCGTCGACGCGCCGCTCCTTTCCGTCGCCGGGATCGAGCGGCGCGCACAGGCGCTCGCCGCCGATGGCGCCGATGTGATCGACCTCGGCTGCCTGCCCGCCACGCCCTTCCCGCATCTCGAGGAGGCGGTCGCGCATTTGCGGTCGATCGGCTTCAGGGTCAGCGCCGATTCGCTGGAGCCGGAGGAGTTGCTGCGCGCCGGCCGCGCCGGCGCCGACTATCTGCTCAGCCTGCGCGAGGGCACGCTGTGGATCGCCGACGAGGTCGACTCGACCCCGGTGCTCATCCCGCGCGACGAGAAGGATCTCCCTTCGCTCGAGCGCGCGATCGATGGCCTCGCGCGACGCGGCAGGCGTTATCTCGCCGACGCGATCCTCGATCCGATCCATTTCGGGTTCACCGATTCGCTGGCGCGCTTCCACGCCCTGCGGCGCGCGCGGCCGGACGCGCCGATCATGATGGGCATCGGTAACGTGACCGAGCTGACGCATGCGGACACGGTCGGCATGAACGCGCTCCTCTTCGGGATCGCCTCCGAGCTCGAGCTCGCGGCGGTGCTCATCGTCCAGGTCAGCGAGCATGCCCGTTCGGTCGTGCGCGAAGCCGATGCCGCGCGCCGCCTGATGCACGCGGCGCGCAGCCGGAACGCGCTGCCGAAGGACTTCTCCGCGGCGCTGCTTGCGCTCCACGAGAAGCGCCCGTTCCCGCACGCGCCGGCGGAGATCGCCGAGCTCGCGGCGGCAGTGCGCGATCCCAGCTTCCGGGTGATGACCGCCGAGGACGGCGTCCACGTCTTCAATCGCGACGGTCACCACTGCAGCGACGATCCGTTCGCGCTGTGGCCGCTGCTCGGGCTCGAGCACGACGCGGCGCACGCGTTCTACCTCGGCGTCGAGATCGCCCGCGCGCAGATCGCACGGCAGCTCGGGAAGCGCTACGCCCAGGACGAACCGTTGCGCTGGGGCGCGGCGGTCCCGGCAGCGCCCGACGACTTGTCGCGGCAGAAGGACGCGGGGACGACGCTCACGCACCGCGGGCCGCAGGCGCCCGCTGGCGACCGGGGCGGCGGATGATCTGGGAAACGATCGTGACGTCGCGCTCGAGCACCGGGCGCGTGCACGTGGCGCCGATGGGCATCCGCGAATCGGCGGCGGGGCGGGTCATCCTCGCGCCGTTCCGGCCGTCGACGACGCTCGAGAACGTGCTCGCGACCCGCGTCGCAGTCGTCAACGCAAGCGACGACGTGCGCGTGTTCGCCGGCTGCCTCACCGGCCGCCACGACTGGCCGACGCGGGCGTGCGAAAGGATCGAGTGCGTCCGGCTCGACGGTGCGGTCGCGCATCGCGAGCTCGCCCTCGCGACGGTCGAGGACGACGGCGAGCGCCCGCGCCTGCACTGCGACGTGGTCTTCGCCGCGACTCATCGGCCGTTCCGCGGCTACAACCGCGCCCAAGCCGCCGTGATCGAAGCGGCGATCCTGGTAAGCCGACTGCATATGCTCCCGCGTGAAAAGGTCGAAACGGAGATGAAGTATCTGGCGATCGCGATCGACAAGACTGCCGGCCCGCACGAGCGCGAGGCGTGGTCATGGCTCGTCGAGGCGATCGCGGCGTTCCGCGCTGCGGCGGTCGAATGACGGCGTTTCTCGCGAGCGTTCGTGACGAGCATGAGGCGAGCCTCGCGCTCGCCGGCGGCGCCGACATCGTCGATTTCAAGGATCCGGTGAACGGCGCGCTGGGCGCGGCGCCGCCAGAGGTGATCGAAGGCGGAATTGCCAAGCTCGCCGGCCGCGTAACGACGAGCGCGACGGCGGGCGACTGGCCACTCGAGCCGCGCGCGCTGCGCGCCGCGGCGCGCCGAATCGGCGCTACCGGTGTCGACTACGTCAAGCTCGGGCTCCTTCCGGGCGAGGGGCTCGCGGCGTGCATCATGGAATTGCGGCTCGTGGCCCAGGAGCATCGGCTGATCGCGGTTTTCTTCGCCGACCTCGGCGTGCCGATCGCGGCGCTCGAGTCGCTGCAGAAAGCCGGTTTTGCCGGCGCGATGCTCGACACCTTCGACAAGGCGAACGGCGGGCTGAGGCAGCGCGTCCGCGATGTCGATCTCGCCCGCTTCATTCGTGCCGCATGCGAACTGGGGTTGTTCACCGGGCTTGCGGGATCCCTTGCGCTAGGGGACATCGCCCCGCTTGCGCGTCTGTCGCCGGGCGTTCTCGGCTTTCGCGGCGCCTTGTGTGAAACGGGGCGGACCTCGGCGCTTTCGCTCGAGCGGATGTTGCGGGTGCGCGCGACGCTGGACCGCGTCTCGGTCAGCGCGTCTTGACCTCTTCAGGTATCGAGCGCTCTTACCACCGCGTCGCGACCCGATACCACCTGCCAGGCAAACCCTGCGCCCTCGACGAATCCCGGGAAGGCGCGATCGACGATCCCGCTGGCGACGAGTGCGGCCGCATCGCGGCACATGGCCTCGGGCACCTCGCAGGACTTGGCCACGACAAGACGGGTCGCACCGATCTGCACGGCGAGCCACGCAGCCAGACTGTCCGACGTGACGTCCCATGAGGCTGGAACGTCGCGCGCGGCGAGCACCATGCGTTCCGGCGCCCAAACCGGCGTGGCGTTCCGCTGCCAGACGGATTCGAACTCCCGCGGGCTCTCGGCCACGACGAAGCCGTCGGTCATGCTTGCGAGCATGACCGCATACTGGTGCATCGCAAGCAGTGCCATCTCGTGTGCAGCACGGTCGGCGAACGCGTGACGGCGCTGCGCGACGCGCACCGTCTCCGCGAACTCGCCTCCGCCGGGCACCACAATCAGGCGCTCCGGCCGCTGTGCCGAGAGGAGGCGCATCAGGGCGGCCGCGGCGCCGGAATCGGACAGGCTGCCACCGACCTTCACGACCGTAAGCGGGGTCATTGGACTACCGGGCCAACGCTGCCCGGCGCAGCAGCTCGGCGACCGCGAACGCCGGCCCGCACGTGTTGACCGCGAGGCGGTCGCTGGAGGCAACGCCGAGCAGGGTGGCGAAGTCGACGTAGCGACGATCCATGCCGGCCGCGAGCCGCGCGACGAGAAACTCACCCACGCCAAGCCCGACGACCGGCGCGTGCGGACCGATCAAGCCGCGCGACAGCACGAGATCGCAAGCACGGCGGATCCGCTCGAGTTGCGCGTGCGAGAGCCAGCGGGCGAGGCGTTCCCACCCCATTGCCGCCGCCGGTTCGAAGTCGCAACCGATCATCCGCGCCAAGCGGCGCATGCTGTCCTCGCGCGACCGGGGACGCCCGTCGGCGGTCGCAGACTGATCGAACTGCGGGTCAAGCTCGCCGGTGATCCGGTACACGTCGCCGGCGGTCGCAAAGTGCTCCGCCATCACGTTCACCCAATCGCCGCCGTACGGCACCTCCCCCGCAACCGCCGCAAGCGGCGTCCGCACCACGCCGGTGTAGACGAGCTCGTCGCTCGCCAGCCGGTCGTAGTCACGCCGCGCCTTGGTCCGCACCCGGCCCTGGGCGATCAACGCGACATCGGTGGTCGTGCTGCCGACGTCGACCATCAGCGCGTCCGAGGCGAGCGCGGCCGTGAGCGTCGCCGAGGCGAGCCAGTTGGCCGAAGCGACGTCGGCCCAGGCCGCCTTCGCCGCCGCCGCATCGAGAAAACGATCGCCGGCAAACACCAGCGGATCGCAGCCCTCGAGCACGCGCTGGAACGCCGTGATGATCTCCGCGACTCCGGTCGCACGCTCCGGGAAGAGATCCACGAGCTCGCCGGTCATGGTGAGCGCGTGTCGCACCCGCGCCGGAGCGCCCGCTAGCTCGCGCAGTGCCCGCTCCAGGTGCTCGAGCCCCAGCCACAGCGGGCACGGCGCCTGCGCGACGCGAACGAGCTTGCCGTCCGCATCGAGCACGGTCAGCTTGACGTGAGCCCCCCCGAGGTCCCAGCCGAAGATCACGCGTGGCCTTCGGGAGAGACCAGGTTGACATGGACCCGCTTCCGCCGGAACGGCGGCAGGACGAACGCGCGACTGCGATCGAGCAGACCGAGCACCAGCTCCGCGGGATTGCACTCGAGCGCGGCGCCGAGACCCACATACGAGGTCGTGAGCCGCGGGTTGATCTCGACGACGATCGGACCGTGCTCGCCGAGCACCACATCGATGCCGAAGTAGCCCCACAGACCAGGAACCGCTTCCGCCACGCGTTCGGCCAGCCGGCAAAACCGGCCCTCGTCGTCGGCGAGGGCGTTCACCACGCTGCCGAGGAAAACGAAGGAGTCGTCGCGGATTGCGATGCGCTGCAGATTGACGCTCAGCACCCAGGCCGAGCCATCGCGGGCGAGGGCACAAAGGCTCGCCGCCTCACCCGGCACGTAGGGTTGCGCGACATAGTGCGCGGGCTCCGGCTGCGCTTCGATCCAGAGCATCGCCGCATCGTGATTGTCGTACAGCCGCGTGTCCTGGCATCCGCAGCCGTCGTCCGGCTTAACGACCCACGCACCACGCATGGCCGGTCGCGCGTCGCCGCGGCCGAACGTCGGCACGGCGGCGACGTCGGCGGCGGTGAGCGTCTGGGCGGTCTGGCGCTTGCTTGCGGTGAGATGCACCGCCTCGGGGCGGCTGCCGAGAAGGATCCGGCCCGCCTCGAGCACGGAGCGCGACAGGCTTTCGAGCGCGCCGCCCGTCTCGGGCGCGATCGGCCATACGGCATCACTCGCCGCGACGAGCTCCGTGTACACCCTGCTCCGCTCGCCTGCATCGCGCACCACGTAACACTCCGCTGGAAGGTCCGAGAGATCGATGCGATGGTCGAGCATCGTGACGACGCGGACGTCGGTCGCCGCGGCAAGGTCGCACACGAGCGAGCGAAGCATCAGCTCGCCTTCGGTCCGCAGCGCGCTGGGCAGCGCTGCTTCGATGAAGCCGCCGGCAGTGATATGCTCGTACGCGAAGATCTTCACTAATCCACCGAGTCTTCTCGCAGCGCCGTGCTCATCATCCCCGTCCTCGACCTCATGGCCGGGCAGGTCGTCCATGCCCGTCGCGGCGAGCGCTCGGCCTACCGGCCGCTAGAATCGAAGCTCACGCCGTCGAGCGATCCGCTGCCGATCGTCGCGGCGCTGCTCTCGCTCGCCCCGTTCTCCACGATCTACGTCGCCGACCTCGACGCGATCCAGGGGCGTGGTGATCAGCGCGCGACCCTGGATCGCATCCAGGCGGAGTTCCCCGTGCTCGACGTGTGGATCGACGCCGGATTCGCCGACGCGGCCCGGCTCGGCGCATGGTCGCACGGGCGTCGGACACCGGTGATCGGGTCGGAGAGCGTCCCCTCCGCCGAAGCGCTCGCCGCGTTGCGCCGCGCGGCGCCTGACGCTGTCCTCTCGCTCGACACGCGCGGCGGCGAGCGGCTCGGGCCGGCGGCGCTTTTCGACTCGCCGCAGCTCTGGCCCGAGCGCGTGATCGTGATGACGCTCGATCGCGTCGGCGCCGGCGAAGGTCCGGCGCTCGAACGCCTGCGCGCGACACTTGCCCAGGCGCCGGCAAAGCGCATCGTCGCCGCTGGCGGCGTGCGCGATCCCCACGACCTCGATCGGCTCGAGGCCATGGGTGTACACGCCGTGCTGGCCGCGAGCGCGATCCACGACGGAACGCTGGATCGCGCGGCGCTCGCCCGCCACCTGCCCCGTTAGACGCGCCCGGCGCGCCGGGGGCGAACCGCTATTTCGGCGAGAAGGGGTGCTTCACCGAGTTGCGCTTCTGCACGACCTCCTGCGGCGTCGGCGTGCCGGCCACCGCGCGCTGGATCGACTCCTTCACCGCCTGGTGGTTGAAGTCGTAGATCTTCTTGTCGTCTGCGGCCTGCCAGTGGATGAACACGCCAACGCACACGAAGATGTCGTTCGCCTCGTCGGCCGGAATCACGCCTTCGGCGACGCAGTCGGCCACCGCCCGAGCGACCGCGGCCTGCGCCGGCCCGAACATCTGGATCGCCTGTTTCGCGCCCTTGATCGTGACCTTGTTGAACATCACCGTGTGCGGCTTCGCCGGCAGGTTCGGCGCGACCACCGCGAGCAGCGACGTGAAGCCGTCCTTGTTGTTCGTCAGCGCGTTGCAGAACGCCGCCTCCGCCGCGCTGCCGCGCGGTCCCAAGATCAGGTCGATGTGAGCGACCTCGTTGCCGTCTCCGACCAGCGATTCGCCGACCAGTACCTTGTTGATCTTCGCCATGACCACCTTCTCCTTTTGCGGTTGATGCCACTCATCCTGTGGGAAAGGCTCCCACTCCTGCAACCGCGTCGCGGCGACCACCGCGACGCGGGCGATCCTCGAGCTGCGCCTCGCACAGAAAAGCGAAGAGCAGGCTCGCTACCGTCAGGTCTGCGCTCGTGCCCGGGTTGAGCCCGCGCGCCTTCAATTCGCGATCCCACGTCAGCAACCGACCGGCGAGCGCGGCGGGATCGGGCGCCGCGGCCACCGCGACAGCGTATTCGATCGCCTCGTCGCGCACCCTGTTCGCCTGCCCCATCCCGAGCTTGCGCGCGATGTGCGAGTCGGGATGGCGGGCGAGAAACGCAAGGTACACCTCGGTCGTCGTCCAGCGCCAGTCGCGTCCCCGGGCACGTGCTTTGGCCAGCCGCCCGAGGCCGGTCTCGATTACGTCGGCGTAGCCGCTGGCGTACTGCCGCGCGATCATGTCGCGCCCGGCGGCCGCGCGCATCGCATCGAGCAGACTCGTCCGCGCCGGCTCGTTGACGTCGTGCTGCTCGGCCGCGCCCAGACCGCCGGGCCTGGCCAGGCGGATCGCTTCGAACGCGCGTTCCGCGTCCGGAACGGCCAGCCCGTCCAGGACTTCGTGCAACCGGTCGGCAAGGGCGCCGCGGTCGCAGGGCAAGCGCTGCTGCATCGCCGCATGCACGAGCGGTGCGGCGAGCAGCACGATGCCAAGGTTGGTATTGACGCCCACCGCCCGTTGCGTCGCCACGACTGCGTGGTAAATCCGCTCGCCGACCGAGGCCCCCCGGGCCACGATCGCCGGTGCCGCCGCCTGCGCGCTGCGGACGAAGTCGAGCGGCGCCATTCCGTGTCCGCCGGCATGCAGCCCCACGTTGCCGGGTTTCAGCCCGGTGACGTCGAGCAGGCAGACGTCGATGAAGGCGCACTCGATCGCCTGCGCGGTGGCCGCGACCAGGTTCATGACGCCGCCCTGCTCGCCGACGCGAGCCGCCGGTCGACGAAATCCTCGGCGAGCCGCCGCGCGATGTCCACCGACGCTACCGACTGCAGGCCCTGCCAGGCCGGAACGCCGTTCACCTCGATCACCAGCGGGACGCCGTCGCGCGCGCGCATCAGGTCGACCCCGGCGTGATCCAGACCGATCTCGCGGACGGCGCGCTCTGCGGCCGCGCACAGATCGTCCGCGAGCGGCGCCGCTTCGCACCGCGCGCCCTTGGCCACGTTGTGGATCCAATCGGGGCCGCGCCGCACCATCGCGGCGACCGACCGGCCCCCGATCACGAACACGCGGTAGTCGCGCGGGTCGCCGTCGTCGCTCTCAACGAAGCGCTGCAGATAGTAGACGCCGGCGTACTCGGTCCCTTGAGGAAGCGCATCACCGGCGCCGAGGCGCTGCAGGCCCCGGCCCTGCGAGCCGAACAGCGGCTTCAGCACCAGGCGATGCCCGCGCGCGGTCTCGCGGATCAGCGCGGCGCGCGCGCTGGCGCTCTGCTCGGACACCCACGTCGCGGGCGTCGCGATCCCCGCCTTGCGCAACAGCATCGAGGTCATCGACTTGTCGACGCTGCGTTCGATGGCGCGGGCGCTGTTGTAGACCGGCACGCCCCATTCGGCGAGCGCGTGCAGGATGGAGAGGCGGAAGGTGACCTGCTCGAACGTTCCCGCGTCGATCTCCCGCACGAAGACGCCGTCGGGCAGCGTGCGCGCGAACCCCGGAACGACGATCCCGTATCGGTTCGCGTCGAGGTCGACGCGGCAATCGTCGAGCGAAGCAAAGCGGGTCTCGACGCCGAGCGCAGCGAACGCGCGCGCGAGCCGGCGGCCGTGCCAGCCGGGCGCCGAGGTCACGATGGCGATGCGCGCTTTCATGACCCGAACGACTCGGCGAGCCGGGCGAGGTCGCGCTTCCCGCCGCGGAAGGTCCGGCCCGAAGCGAGATTGCAGACGGTCACCTCGGCCGGTGCGAACAGCATCGGATCGATCTTGTAGAAGTCGAACCCGTAGTCCTTGAACACCTGCGCGAATGGCTTGCCGTAGTCGCGCGACGCGGACGCGGGCAAGGTCCGCGCGAGCTGCTCCGCGGCGGCGTCGGCGACGTCCACGTACAGCGTCGCGCGCCCGGCGAACAGGATCGCATCGTTGGTGCGGCCCATCGCCGCGAGAAAATCCGGCGCCGGCGGCGGCAGCGGCGCGGTGCCGGTGCCGTCCACGATCCGATCGAGCGCGAAGCCGAGGGCGTGCGCCTTGTGCAGCGCGACCTCCAGCGTGCGGGCGACGATCTGCACCGTTCCGGCGAGGCTTCGGGTCGGCGTCAGGACCAGGGTAATGCGCTCCGCCGGCAGCGCGCAGTCGTGCGCGATCTTGCCGATGATTGGCTCCGGCGGCACCCGATCCACCTCGAGCACGAACGCGGCGCGGTCGCCCGCATCCGCGTACCCCAGCTCCTCGAACAGCGGCTCGCGACGGGCGATCGCCCGTCCCGGCCCGGAGGCGAGCGCCTGGAAGGCGCCCTTCCCTTCGCCGTGCACGAGGCTCCAGCCCGCGTACTGGCTTGCGAGGCAGGCGATGACTGGGTCGGCACTGTGCGCATGGACCTGCAGAAATCCGCCGGGCTCGCCGTTGCCGGGCGCGAGCGCGACGGTGCCCAATCCGCCCATGCAGATCTCGGCGATCCGGCGCCCCGCCTCCAGGCCGCCGCGCACCGCGATCCCCGCGTCGACGATGATGGCGCCTTGCTCGCTGCGGGTGACCCCGAGGCGCAACCGCGCGGCCCCGGCGACGAGCTCGGCGACGAGCGGCGCCGCGAGCGCGTTCACGCTCACTCCCCCGCCGGCACTTTGCACCGCCACGACCATCTCAGGCTGCCACACGCCGATCCGGCGCGGTCCACCGGTCGAGCAAGCCGCGCATCGCCTCGCTCCGGGCTTCGAGCTCGCGCTCCGCCTCTTCGCCGTTCGCCGCTCCGGAACACACGGACAGCACCGGCGCACTGGCTGCGATCACCGTGCCTGCGCAGGGCAGATCGCGGCACCAGTCAGGAAACGTGGCATCAGCGGGGATCCTGATCGGCCGATCGGCGTAGACGATGCCGAGCGCTCGGCACCCCCCGCTCCGTCCGCCGAGCCGCGCGGCGAAGTCCGGGATCGCACGTTCGAAGCTCAGCATGTGCCAGTGCACCAGGCCTTCGGCGAAATCATCGTCGTACAGCTCGAAGGTCGCCGTCGGACGCGGATTGATTTCGATCGCCACCGGCTCGTCGCCGTCGAGGAGGAAATCCACGCCGGCCAGCCCGCGCAGCCCGGTCGCGCGCACGAGCCGATCGAGGCACGCCTGGGTCCGGGCGCGCAGCCGCGCATCGACGAGGATGTTTCCGACCGCCCCCGCGTAGCAGAACTCAGCCTCGCCGCGCGCCTCGACGCGCAGGCGGTTGAAGCCGAGAAGCCAGGCGCGCGCCCCATCGGCGAGAAAGGTCACTGACATCGGTCGGCCCGGAATCTCGCGCTGGAAGTAAACGCGGGCGCCGGTCCGCGCATTCCCGGCGCGGCGTACATGCCCACCGCCGGTGCCGCCCACGTCCTTTTCCAGCCATCCGCCAGGATCGGCTGGCGGCTCGAGCTGAGTGAGCGGTACGCGCCATCCGGTCGCACGCAGGATCGCCAGACCGAGCTCCGGATCCTTCAGTGCCGCCACGGTCTCGACCGGGTTCGCGTACAGGCAGCCGTGCCCCGCGATGCGCGTCACGAGTCCCGGCGCGTACTCGACACCGCTGCCGATCACGATGTCGAGCGCCGATCCGCGTGCATGCGCAGCAAGCGCCGCGAGGAGCCGCTTCGGGTCGAGCGCGACACCCTCATCGGCCGCGACGCTCGCAGCGTCGGCGATCGCCCGCGTGTCGCGGTCGGCAAAGGCGTCGAGCACGGCCACCCGTTCGCGGCGCTTCGCCGCGGAGTGAGCGAGGGCGCGGCCCGAGACCGCGATGATGACGAGCTTCGCCGGCATGGGTCGCGGGCGCTAGCGGCCCGTCTGCACGAGCTCCCGCGCCTTCTGGAACGCGTGGCGGAAATCCAGGTAGAGCGCCTTTTCCGATGCGCACATGCCCTGGAACAATCCCCGCTCGATCTGATACTTGACGTTGCCGATCGCGAGCGCGCCGATCCCGACCGCCTTGCCGGATGCCGCGACGAGCGGCGCGCCGTCGTCCATCACACCGACGCCCGCGATGCCTGCGGGCGGCACGGCGTTCACGTCCGCCGCGACGAGCAGCGCGCGTGCGCCGGCGAGCAACTCCGCGCTCAGAACCTCGCTCCCGGCCTTGGCCGCGGCGATCACGACCTCGGCTGCACCGAGCAACCCGGGGAGCGATCCAGCGTTGGCGAGCACCGGTCTCACCGTCAGCTGGTAACGGGTCCGGATGCGTTCGGCCGCCGCCTTAGCCCGGTCGGCGGCCGTGCTGCTCGCCAGTTCGACGACCGCGCCCTCCTGCGCCGCGAGCGTGGCCGCCGCCGTGCCGACGGGACCGGTGCCGCCGAGCACTAGGACGCGCCTCCCGGCGAGCTCGACGCCATGCTTCCCGCGCAGCGCCCGCTCGACCGCCGCGACCACCGCTGCGGCGGTCGTGAACGCGCCGCTCGGATCGGCAAATACCGACACCTCGAACGGAGGCACCATTGCCTTCTTCGCTGCCTCGAGCATGTCCACCGCGAGGTCGAGATCGCGCCCGCCGATGAAGATGCCGGTGCGGCGCACGCGCTTCGGCCCGCGCGAGAAGATCGCATCCTGGGTAAGGTTCGCCACGTCGGCGAGCGTCACCCCAGTGTACGGGACGACCACTTCATAGCCCGCGTCGTAGGCCATGTTCACGTCGAACGGGCTTGCTTGGGCCGCCGGTGTGAAAAGGTGGAGGATCAGCGGATTTTCCATGCTGCACTCTCAGGCGTCGCGGCGCGCGGCTGCGACCCGTGGGGCCTCGATCGCCGATTCCTGCGCGGTTCGCTGTTCGAGGTCGTGTCCGCGATTCCGGCCGCGCGCGACGATCAGCTCGACCTGGCGCAGATGCGCGAATCGGGCGCGGGCCTCGACGAGCAACGCGTGCGCACGCACCTCCGAATCGACGATCCCGAAACCGGTCGGGCCCCACGAGGATTGGCCCACGCCGGTCACCCCGTTCGCCTCGAGCCACGCGAGGACCTCGGCGACCGCCGGGCTGGTGAACCGCCCGCCCTGGGCGGCCGCAAAGTAGTCGCCGACCGTGCGCTGGATCTCGCCGACGCCGTCGCCGAAGCTCGCGATGTTCTGCTCGGCGAGCGCCGGCATCACGCGCAGCAGCACGAGATGGGCGAGGTGGGCGGCCCGGTCCTGCGGGAACGCGCTCAGGCTGCGAAACGCCGCACGCTCTGTTTCCCCCGAGAGTCCGCGACCACCGCTTTCCAGCACGACGAGCACTCGCCACGCCGGCGGAAAGGCCATCCGCGCGATCACCGGTGGATGGTCGCCGCCGCTGCCGCGTCCGCCGTCCACGACGAAGCCCCCGTGCTCGAAGGCGCCGATGCCGATCCCCGACCGCGCGCCGCGCTGTGCGAGTGCGGCGAGCGAGCCGACGGGCACTGCGATGTCGAACAGCGCGCCGAACGCCTTCCCGATCGCCAGCGCGAGCTGCGTGCCCGAACCGAGTCCCACGTGCTCCGGAATAGCGCGTTCCACGTCGACCGCGCAGCCGGTCGTGATGTCGTACTCGTCGGCGAGCTGGCGCAGGAAATGAAGCGCGCGCGCCGCGCTCGGACCGGTCGCTTCGAGCACCTCCGAGTGGCGCAGCGTCACGACGGTCGAGATGTCGTCAAGCGTGAGCCCGATGCTGCCGAAGCGTCGACCCAGGCTGCCGCTGACGTCGACAAAACCGAGATGGAGCCGCGCCGGCGCTGCCACTCGTACCGTCAGCCGCTTCACTTTCGCGTCGTCGGCCGAGGAGGATCTGGGCATCGCGGCAGCGTTCCGTTGATTGCAAATCGAACGGGTTAGTGTGCCACGAACTCGCACATCCGCAAGCGTCGACCGACTCCGCGCGCGCGATGCCACGGACATAGGACAAGCTGTGCCGATAGTAGAACACTGCCGGCGCTGCTTCGGTTTCGCCCGAGGTCCGCGAACGCCGTGATGCCCGCGGCGCGCGCGGCGACTCCACCCACGCTCACTCCGCCAGGAGCAGCACTTCGCCCCGGTTCATTTCCACCCCATCGCCGCTCCATCGGGCGTAGCGGCCGGCGAGCTGCTCGCGAGCGACGGGCAGGCCGCGCTCGCGCAGATATCCAAACAGGAGGCGCACCAGAACCGGGCGATAAGTGCAGGCATAGCTGAAGGTCGGGAGCAGCTCGGCGGTGCTGCAGGAGACAACCGAGCCGCGCTTCATGCCGGCCCCTGTCCGCCACCCCAGGCGTCCGAGCACCACGACGGTGCCGGCCAGCATGTTGACGGCGGTGAAATCCCCGCTGTCTCCGCCCACTGCGACGAGCCCGCGTCGCATCCCGTTCCCGATCTCGTTGCCGGCGTTCCCGTGGACGATGATCTCGCCGCCGCGCATGCCGACCCTGGCGCCGCGCGGCGCGCTGGCGACGAGATGCCCAGCATTGCCCTTCACGACGATGGATCCCCCGGACATTTCCGCGCCGACCCAGTCGCCGGCACTGCCGGCGACCAGAATCTCCCCACCGGTCATCCCGGCGCCGAGGTGCATGCCGGCGTCGCCCTCGACCACGATGCGGCCCCGAGTCATCCCGGCACCGATCCGCTTCACCTTCGCGAGGTCGCCGACGATGCGCAGCTCCGCATCGGGCTCGCCTTCGACGCGGAAGAAATCGCCGAGCACGGCCTGTTGATTGCCGTAGAGGACCGCGACGGCACCGATCTCGGCTGCGGTTTTCCCCTCGAGGCGCTCGGGGATGAGCGCCTCGGCCTCGAGCGGAACCTCGGGCGCGGTGCGAAGGGTAAGCGTCAGGCTCACGTCAGGAAGCGCGCTGCGCACTCGCCACGAGGCTGTGCAACTGGATCTTGTACTGCCCCAGGTTGCCACCGTAGTTGCCGGCGGTGATCCGACGGAGCCCTGGCCGCGGCGCCGCGGCCAGCCCGCGCCGCATCGCTTCTTCGACCGCCGCGAGGTCGAGTCCGTCGATCACGATCTCGAGCACGCATGAGACCTCCGGCGGCACCTGGGAGGCGCCGGACGCGGCGCGCAGCGTCGGGCAGTAGGCGTCGTTGGTGGACGCGATGACCGACTTGTAGCGCGAGCCCACTTTGCTGCCGCTGCGCACGACGCCGTCGGGGAACGGCAGGATCACGCCGCGGACCTCGCGCATCGCGGCCACCGCAGCCTCGGCGGCAGCGAGCGTCGGCGCCAGGTCGTCGCCCAGGAGGATCAGGTTGCCCCCGCCGACCGCCGGTTGAATGCCGAACCGGTCCTCGACCACGAACTCGCCGTCCATCACCGGCACGCGCCAGAAACGGCGCCCGTTCAGGAGCTTGCTCGCCTGGAAGCCGTCGCCGAAATAGCGGAGCGACCCGCCGACGACGACCGTGTTCTCGACGGGCAGCGCGTTATAGCAGGCAGTGGTCGGACAGGTCATGACGCATTGGCCGACGCGCTCCACGAGCCGCTTGCCCAGGCCGTCCGCGCCGGTCGCGAACAGGAGCACCGCAATTCCCGGCCGCCCGTCGGGCGTCTCGGCGGCCGGCACCGCGCGCTCGATGCCCGCCTCGCATTTGCAGCCGATCACCGACGTCGCGAAGCCGGTCATCGAGCGCGCCGCGGCGGCCGCCCACTTCTCGTTTTCGGCGGTCACGAGCACCCGCGCCCCCCACATGGCGAACGCCTCCGCGAACGTATCGTCGATGGCGACGCCGTCGATCAGCACGTCAGCCCGCCCGCGCGCGCTGGCCGGCGGTCGGGATGACCTCGTGCCGGCCGAGGTAAGAATCGTCGACGCCGTAGTTGTTGAAGCGGATGGAGTAGAACTCCTCGAAGAACGGGCGGATGACGTCCTCGATCTTCGGGTCGTAGTCCGGCGACACGTGCAGGACGCGCCCTTCGTGGTCGGCGCGGAACTCGTGGTCCGCGATGATGACCTGCCCATCCTTGATGACGTAGCGCGGCGCGCCGAACATCCGCTCCTTGTCCTCGTGCTCCTCGTAGAGCGTGACGTCCCCGTCCGCGCCCGGGCCGAGATGGCCCTTGTTCACGAGCCCGAGCAGCCGTGCGGGTCCGGCGCGAGTGATGATCGCGATTTCGTTGAGGCTGTATTCGCGGTCGAGGCCGTCGGCGAGCGCCGTCTGCGCCAGCGCCTTCGGGTTGATCTTGCGCATTGCCTCCTTGCGGAATTCGCGATCCATCAGCAGGCGGATCAACCGCGGGTAGCTCATGAAGGAGCCGCCGTTCGGATGATCGGTCGAGAACACCATGCGCCACGGATCCTTCGCGAGGAGGAACAGCTCGAGGCCGATGGCCCATTGCAACGCGTGCGTATAGATCTTGTCCTGGTAGGTAAAGGGCGTGATGCCGCAGCCGGATTCGAGCTCGGTGTCGGCATTCACCCACTTCGTTCCGCCTAAGCGGGCGATCATGTAGGCGAGCGGCGCATCGGCCGTCATGCTCGTCGACTTGCCGAACATCACCTGGCCGACGTCGGCGCTGATGTTCGGGTGGGTATTGACGTACTCGGCGATCTCCTTCGCCCGGGACGTCGGGTTCTGGCTCGACTTGCCGCGCGGTTCGCCGTAGCTGTGAAACTGGATGTGCGTGATGTGGGCGCGACGGCTCTCCGCGATCCGCATCGTGTCGAGGGTGGTCGTGTAGTTGCCGGAGTGCCCCAGGTTGTTGCAGTGGATGTGCGCGGGATGCGGCAGCCCGAGCTCGTCCACCGCCTCGATGAGTGCCCCGATGACCTGTCGCGGGGTCAGATCGAAGGATTCGATCTTCTCGTCGAGCTGCGTGATGTTGGCGTTGCGGCGACCCTTCCAGGCCTCGTCGCTCCCGGGGTTCACCAGCTTGGCGGTGTACGCCTTGGAGACCGAAAGCCACCACGCGAGCGCGTTGCGCAATTCTTCGCGCCGGCCCTGCTGCAGCAGCCGATAGAGCAGCACGTTGTTCCCCATCAGCGCGTAGAAGCCCTTGTCGATGACGGGCGTGTCGTGGAATTCCTCGAGCGTGTGGCGCGCACCGATCGGGGGAACGGCCGCTTCCATCGCGGTGGTATAGCCGAGCATCGCGTAGCGATATCCGGTCGCGAAGGTCGATGGCACGGTGCCGCCGACGCCCGAGCGGGTGAAGGCGGTGCGCGGATGCACGTCGTGCCGGTGATCCTCGGGCTCCAGCTTGCGCGCAAGATTGACCTTGGGACCGGCAATGTGGCAGTGGATGTCGATCCCGCCCGGCATGACCACGAGTCCCCGGGCATCGATCCGGCGCGCGTCGGGCGGCACGTCGCTCACGACCCTTCCGTCGGCGATACACACGTCGCGGACCTCGCCGTCGACGCCGTTCGCCGGATCGTAGACGCGGCCGTTTGCGATGCGCAGCACGATGCGCGGGCGCCTCAAGCCGCGCGGGCGACGACGCCGGGAACGCGGTTCCCTCCGAGCAACTCGCGCACGCGTTCCTTCATGCGCGTGAGCACTTCCTCGTCGCTCGGGTAGGGCGACGGCAATGCCGGCCGCAGAGCGATGGAGACGTCGTCCATCCGATACACGGTGCCGGCCGTGCTAATGCCGTAGGTTGCCGTGGTGATCGCCACGCGCGCGTGCGCCGCGGTGTGGGTGGGCTTCGGATCGAGCACGATCGTCGGGATGCGGCGCAGGTGCTCGATCGCCCGCTGTGGGAAGTTGGCGCCGGGGTCCGCGGCGATGATCAGCGCCGCGTCCGCCTCGCCCCGCCCAAGCAAGTCCACGGTCGTGAACTCTCCGGGGTTAAATCGCGGATAGCCGCGGCTCAGGTTGACGCCGAACGGGAATCCGGTTTGCCACGACACGACGTTGTCCGCGCCGGTGACGTTGCCGTGGCCGCGGACCGGCTTGGCGACGAAATGGGTGTGCTCGTTGAGATCGGTCGCGAGGGCGAGCAGCGCGCCCGAGTTGAAGTGCCGACCGCGCGTCATGGTGAGGCCCATGCCGAAGAAGAGCACCCCGTACCGGCAGCGCTTCATCCGGCCCGCCAGGTCCTCGAGCGTGGCTAGCGGCACGCCCGTCAGCGTCTCGATCGCGGGATCGACGCGCCTGCCCTTCACCAGCGCACGCAGCGCCCACAGCACCTCGAAGTCGCGCTGCGGCTTCACCTGGACGAAGATGTCCGCCACCGCCGCGCTCGGCGTACGACGCACGTCCACCAGCACCACGGTGCGGTCCTTCCTGCCGTTCGGCACGTACATCCCTTTGGCGGTCACCGCGTACCGCGTGAACAGTCGCGGGTGCGACTCGGCGGGATTGCCGCCCCAGAACACGACCAGGTCGGCGCGGTTGCGGATTTCGCCCAGCGTCGCCGTGCTCTCCCCGACGCCCTGGAAAGCGATCCCGGAGGGACCGTGGCAAACCGAAGTGGTCGTATCCACGTTGCCGCCGATCATGTCGGCGATCGCCACGGCCTGGCGCTGCGCCTCGCAGGTCGTGTCGGACAGACCGTAGATCACCGGGAAGCGCGCCTGCGCGAGGATCTGCGCCGCCTCCTCGATCGCCTCCGCGGTGCTCGCCTCGCGCCCGCCGATGAGCGCAAAGGGGCGGCGCTCGACGCCGTGCTCCTTGAACCAGGCGCGCCCCAGCACACAGGCGTTCTCGGCCTTGGTGATCTTGTGGGTGGTGTCGTCCACCGTGAGGTGCATGTCGTCGCACACGCAGCCGCAGAACGTGCAGGTTGCGTCCCGGACGATCCGGGTGTTGTCGCTCATGACGCGCTCCTTCCGGTCGCCAGTTCCGCGACCGGTTCCACTTCGACCTCGATGTTCTTGGACAGCGGCATTCCGCTGCCGGCCGTGTCGCTTCCCATCAGGCGGCTGGAATGCGGGCCATAGGCGATGAAGAGCAGCCCCGCGGGCAGCTCCTTCGGCGCGCGCGCCTTGCAGCGCACGATCGCCTCACCGTTGGCATTCCGCAGGCGCACCGGGTCGCTGTCCTTGAGGCCGAGCCGGGCCATGTCGTCCGCGTTCATCTCCACGGTCGAAGACACCTCGACATACTCGCTCGCCGAGCTTGCCCGTGCACAGCGACGTCCCCTGGCGCGACGAGCGTCCGCCGATCAAGGTCATGGTTTCGGGCACCGTCTCGCCTCCGGGCGTTCACTCAAGGCACTGGAGCATCTCGGCGACGCGGGTGAACTTTTCGCGCGGCTTGCCTGCGGCCTTTCCGTTCGCCACCTCAAGCGCATCGATCCTGAACCAGTCCTCCACACCGAGCGCCCGCACCCCACGCCGCTCCGAGCAGCGCCCGCAGGCCGTCGGCCCCGGGCTTCGCTTCCTGATCGAGCCGCGGCAGATCGGTCAACAGCGCCTTGACGGTAGACACCGCATCGGCGCGGTTGGTGCCGATGATCCCGGTCGGGCCGCGCTTGATCCAGCCCGCAGCATACAGGCCGGGGATCGCGGCGCCCGCGCCGTCGACGATCCGCCCGTCCTGGGTCGGAAACAGCCCGCGGCGTGCGTCGAACGGCACGCCCGGGATCGGCACGCCGGAATAGCCGATGCTGCGGAAGACGAGTCCGCACCGGAGCGTTTCGGTCTCGCTCGTTTCCTCGGCCACCTGCTTGAACGGCTCGCCGTCGAGCCGGGTGCGCGCGAGGTCGATCCTTTCGACGCGACCCGTGCCTCCGATCGCAACCGGACTCTTCAGGAAATGAAAGAAGAGCCGGCGCGCCTTGCCGGCCGGAGGCTGCAGGGCGAACTGGCGGAGGATCTCGACGTTCTTTGCGGCCACGAAGTTGGCTTTTGCCTCCAGCTCGGCCCGGCTCGCGGGGTTGAGCTCCAGGTCCTGCGGTGCGACGACCGCGTCGCAGTTGGCCAGCTCGCCGAGCTCCTTCAGTTCCTTGTTCGTGAACTTGGCCTGCGCCGGGCCCCGCCGGCCGATGACGTGGATCTCTTTCACCCGGCTTGCGGCTAAGGCATCCAGCGCGTGCCTGGCGATATCGGTCGTCCGCAGCTCGTCCACCGACTTGGCCAGGATCCGGCAGAGATCGGCGGCGACGTTGCCCTGGCCGATGATGGCGACGACTTCCTGGGCCAGATCGAAGCTGCAGTCGCGATAGTCGGGGTGGCCGTTGTACCAGCCGACGAACTCGGTTGCAGTGTGGCTCCCCGGAAGATCCTCGCCGGGAATGCCGAGCCGCCGGTCCGTCTGCGCACCGCAGGTGAACACCACCGCGTGGTAGCGGGCGCGCAACTCGTCGACCGATAAGTCACGCCCCACGGTGACATTGCCGAGCAGCCCGAAATGCGGCCAACGCGCGATCGCGCTGTACACCAGGATCGGCTCCTTGAGCTTCGGATGGTCGGGCGCAACGCCATAACGCACGAGGCCGTACGGCGCCGGCAGGCGCTCGATCATGTCCACGCGCACCTCGCGGCCACTCTTGAGCAACGCTTCCGCGGCATAGAAGCCGCTCGGGCCGCTGCCGACGACCGCCACCCGGAGCGGATTGGGCTCGGTACCCAGCGCGTCCATGCAGCCCGCGCCGTGTCAGTAGCCGAGCGCTGCCTTGCGCTCTTCCGCTCCCGCGAGCGGTTCCTGCTTGTCGCTCACGACCGGCAGCGCCTGGGAGCGCTCCGCATTGATCTCGATCCAGTGCCGCTGGTCCTCGGGAATGTCATCGTCCGCGTAGATTGCGTGCACGGGGCACACCGGGATGCACGCGCTGCACTGGATGCAGACCGCGTTGTCGATGTACAGCATCGTGTCGTCGGCGTGGAAGCAGGCGACCGGGCACACCGTGACGCAATCGGTGAATCGGCATCCCTTGCAGTTGTCGGTGACGATGGTGGTCATGGGTCTTCCGTGCGGCGCAAAGACGAGCGACACGGGCTCTTGGCGTCGCAAAGCCTAAATCATTTCCGCAAGCAGGTGAAGTGAACAGAGCCCCGGCGCACTGTCTCGTATTCGGTACAAGTGAAGACCGGATGAACAGCGTCGTGACTCGCGCTGCGAGTGAGCTCGAACGCAAAAGGGTTAAGCAGGACCCGCTTCCCACCGTCCCAGGACGCCGCGCCGACCTCGGGTATTGAACGGCGAAACGCTGGGTGCCGCCGGGATTCGCGGGCGCCGGCCTACCGCCGCCGCCGCGTCTCGTAGCCGACCTCGCAGTCGCCGTGCGCCTCCAGCTTGACGATCTGGAGGTGCACACCGTCGGCCTCGGGAAAGCCGAAGCACATCGCCACGATCTGTTCGCCCAGCGTCTCGAGCAACTTGATGTGCCCGCGCGCGAGGATGTCGAGGATGCCCTGCCGCAGGCGATCGTAGTCCAGCACGTCCTCGAGCTGGTCGCGCCACTCGAATGGCGGAGCAAGATACACGCAGAGGTTCATCCGTAACCGCTGCGTGCGGCCCTGCTCGGCGGAATGGGCACCAATCGGCGCCGGCACGACGAGGTCCTTGAGAAACACCGCGCGGACGTCGCGCAGCTCCTCGTCTCGCCAGACCAGCGGATGGATGAGCATGTTCCGGTCGTTCATGTCCATCGCCACCTCTCAGCGCAGGTGATGGTTGCGTTCTTGGATATTGTCCACCAGACGGCGCACCCCCCGCAGCCACGCCTGGTCAGTATTGCCGCGGATGTCGACCGACTTCGCGTACACCGTCTCGCCAGTCGCCACGTCGCGCACGTCGATGTTGATGTTGAGGATCAGGTTGCTCACCTTCTGCACCCAGCAGAGCGCGATGCGCTCCGCCCCGAGCGCCTTGCCGATGTCGATCTCGCAGCCGTTGCACTGGCGCAGTTCGTACGACGCTTTAAGCTTCCCGATCAGCTCCGCCGCGGGCGCCGGGTCGACCACCCGGTACATGCCGCGCGCCTGCAGCTCCTTCGCCAGCTCGGCGGTAATCAAGGCGATGCGTCGGTCGTTTTCGCGTTGCGTCTGCTCGTTCGAGAACGCACTCATCTCGTCGATCAGCTCGAACTCCATGAGCGCGATCGACCTCGGCTCCGCAGCGCTCGCCGCCGCGCATGCGAGCCCCGCGAATGCCAGCTCCACCAGCAGGCGTCCTACCCCCCGTGCCACTCGCGCGCTCGTCCCTGCCAGCGGCACATGCTGCCACAGAACCGGCGCGGCGGCCGCGCGGCGCGGGATCGGGTTGCACCACAGCAAGCGTTGTCCTACGATCGATGCACCAGGAGAGGACCGAGCCGATGGGCGCCACCGCGCAGACCAAAGTGATGCTGGTCGATGATCATAGCGTCGTGCGCATGGGCTTCAGGCTGCTGCTCGAAGGATCGTCGGACATCCGGGTCGTCGCGGAAGCCGAGAGCGGCGAGGACGCGATCCGCCGCTTCGACGAAGCGCGGCCGGACGTCGTGGTGATGGACATCTCGATGCCCGGCATCGGCGGGCTCGAGGCGATCCGCCGCATCCTTGCCAGAGAGCCCGCGGCGCGGATCCTCGTTCTCTCGGCGCACGAGGACGCGATGCACGCCCGACGGGTCCTCAAAGCCGGCGCCGTCGGCTACCTCACAAAGCGCAGCGCCGCGGAAGCATTGATCCAGGCGATCCATCAGGTCAACCAGGGGAAGACCTTTCTCGAGCCGGAAATCGCCCAGGAGCTCGCAATCCAGCAGCTGTCGGGACCGCGCGATCCGCTCGACACCCTGAGCGAAAGGGAATTCAAAGTGTTTCTCGCGCTGGCCGGGGGGCAGTCGGTGCAGGAGATCGCCGGAGTGATGTCCCTCAGTCCGCGAACCGTCGGCACACATCTCTACAACATCAAGCAAAAGCTCGGCGCGTCCAACTCGGCGGAACTCGCTCTCATGGCGATCCGCGCCGGCCTCCTGACGCCCTGAGCCGCCGCCGGGGGCTCAGATCGCCACCTGCGACGCACGCTTGGCATTGGTCAGCGGGAGCACTGCGCGCACGGTGACGCCTTCTCCGGGCGCACCGGAAATCTCGAAGGTGCCCCCGAACCCCTGCGCGCGCTCGCGCATGCCGACCAGCCCGAACCGCGCGCTGTCGCGCGCACCGCTCCGGTCCGAGTCCCTTGCCGTCGTCCTGGACGCGCACCACGACGGCGTCGCCCGAGGGGCCGGTCGGCTCGCGCGACACGCGGATCTGGGCACGCGCCGCCCCGGCGTGGCGGACCACGTTCGTCAGGGCCTCCTGCACGATGCGATAGACGGTGATGTTGACCGCCTCGCCGAGGCCCTCGAGTTCGCCGGCGAGGACGAGGTCCCAGCGTACTTCCGGGTGCCGCTGCGACCAGCTCGTCACGGCGTCACGGAGGGTGTCGGCAAGCCCGAGATGGTCGAGCCCGCTCGGCCGCAGCCGGCGGATGATGCCGTGCGCCACGTCGTAGATGCGGCCGGCCACCGACACGATGGTGCGCGCGTTCTCGCGGATCTCGGGCGCCGAGTCGCCGGCCCGGGTGGCGATCGCAGTGCCGATCGACTTGATGGCGGTGACGCCCTGACCAAGTTCGTCGTGCAGCTCGCGGGCGATGGCGCGCCGCTCCTCCTCGAGCTGGGACTGCACGAGCGCGGTGAACTGGCGGTTCTGCTCGAGCGCCTGTTCGGCTGCCTGCATGCGCCGATGCTCGGTGATGTCGCGCATGCTGCAGATTTCCCCGATCACCCGGTCGCTCGTCGGATCGACGAGCGGCGCGGCTGACAGCGCCACGTCCACCAGCCGGCCGGTCGCCGTCAGGCGCTGGGTCTCGAGCAGCTCGACGTGCTCGCGCCGCTTGATGGACTCCAGGGTGTCGGCGAGCTCTTGTTGCCGGCTGGCCGGCGCAATGCGCACCGCCGAGCTGCCGACGAGCTCGCCCCGGCCGAACCCGAGTAGCCGCTCCGCCGCCGCGTTGCAGAACGAGATCCGGCCCTCCAGGTCGCGGATGATGATCGCGTCGCTCGACTGCTGCGCCACCAGGGCGAGCTGCCGGTTTTGCGCGAGACTCTCCTCGAGCGCCTGCGCCATGCGGTTGAAGCCGTCGCTGATCGACGTGAACTCCGTCGGCCGGAACGGCGGCAGCCGGACGTGGAACCGGCCGCGCGCCATCTCCGCGAGCCCCTCGAGGATCTTCGGGAGCGGCTTGAGCGAGCGATCGAGGAGCCAGAACACGATGACGTTGGCGAAGACCAGGAACGCGAGCGCCAGCCAGAAGAATCCGGTCAGGTCTTCCCAGGCTTCGATGATCGAGCGGGACGGATCGGGTATCACCTCGATCGCACCGCCCGGCAGATTCAGGCGCGACGCCTGGATGTCGGGTTGAACCAGCCGCGTGAACCACGCGGGCGCCACGCGTCCGGCGCGATAGACCGAAGGCGGCGACTGGTAGCGCAGCACCCCCTGCTGGTCGTAGAAGCGGATCTCGTTCGCACGCACGTGACCGACGCGGCGCAGGAATGCAAGCAACGCTTCGCTGCGCTCGGCCGGGCCGGCCTCGAGATACACGCCCGCGACGACCGTCTCGATCAGCTGCACCGCGACACGGGTCGTCGACTCGATCTCTTCGCGTACCGAGCTGCGCGTGTCGTTCACGATGATTCCCGTCATCGCGAGCGTGAACGCCACGATGACGATCGTGAGCACGAGATTGATCCGCAGGCGCAGGCTCATTGTGTTCCGGTGCTGCGCAAGCGTCCGCGCATGTCGTCGGCGGCGCGCCGCAGCGCCCCGGCCATGCGCGGCTCGGCAGCCGAATGCCCGCCCTGCTCGACGAGCCGCAGTTCGGCGCGGGGCAACCGCCGGGCCAGCTCGTAAGCTGCGCGCGGCGGGCAGACGATGTCCAGCCGACCCTGGACGATCACGGCCGGCACCTCGGCGACCCGCCCAAGGCGGGACATGAGCTCGTCCGGCTCGAGGAAGCAATCGTGCACGAGGTAATGGAGTTGGATGCGCGCCCGGGCCAGCGCCTCGACCGGGGCGAGCATCGCGGGCGCTGTTTTGTCGGTCGCGCCTACTCCCATGATGGCCTCCTCGTAGGCCAGCCAGCGCTGCGCCGCGGCCAGCGCGCGTCGCTCGTCTTGCTGGCTCACCAATCCATGATAGTGCGTGAGCAGGCCGCCGCCTTCCCCTTCCGCGAGCGCCGCCCATGCCTCCGGCACGAAGTTGCGCAGAGCGTACAGATACCAGTCGATCTCAGCCCGGCTGGCGAGAAAGATCCCGCGCAGGACCATGCCTGCCACCCGGTCGGGGTAAGCGATGGCATAGGCGAGCGCGAGCGTGCTTCCCCACGAGCCGCCGAAGAGCATCATGCGGTCGAAGCCGAGGTGGCCTCGGATCGCCTCGATGTCCGCGACCAAGTGCCGGGTCGTGTTCTCGCCCGTGAAGCCGAGCGGGGTCGACTGCCCGCACCCGCGCTGATCGAACAACACGCTGCGATAGAACTTGGGATCGAGGAACCGGCGATGAAGCGGTCGCGTGTGGCTTCCGGGCCCACCATGGAGGAAAAGCGCTGGGACGCCGTGCGGGTTCCCGCACTCCTCCACGTGGATGGCGTGCCCGCCGCCGACGGCCAATTGCTGCACCGCAAACGGCACAAGCTCCGGGTAGAGCAGCTCGGGGGGGTCGACGGGCCGGTTCACAAGGTTTTCCCGGGGGCGGAATCGGTTCGAGCCTATGTCAAGCGTTCGGCGAGAGAAAGCTCGGACCCGCAGGACTACGGAAAATCATTAGGTCCGATCGGGCGATTCACCAGTGGGCATCCTGGGGCCCGCCCCTCAGAATCCTCCCGTGCGCCACTGAAAAGGAGTGCGAACGTGTGGACCAAGCCTGAGTACACCGAGATGCGTTTCGGCTTCGAGGTGACGATGTACATCGCCACCCGCTGACAGCGGAAGGCACCCCACGAAGGCCCCGATGAGGGGCTTTCGTGTTTTTGGGACTGCGTAAGAGCGGGGTACTGACTGAGGGCGCTATGGGAGCCGCTGACCGGTTGCCGTGGAGCAGGGAAGACTTCGAGCGCGAGCTGCGCGCCAAGGGCGATCGGTACCACATCCATCACCCGTTCCACGTCGCGATGAACAGCGGCGGGTGCACCAGGAAACAGGTGCAGGGCTGGGTGCTCAACCGCTTCTACTACCAAGTCAGCATCCCGATCAAGGACGCGGCCATTCTCGCCAACATGCCCGACCGCGAGCACCGCCGGGAGTGGATCAAGCGCATTCTCGACCACGACGGCGGGGCGGGCGACGAAGGCGGGATCGAGGCGTGGCTGCGCCTCGGCGAAGCGGTGGGCCTGAAGCGCAGCGAGGTCCAGTCGCTCGAGCACGTGCTTCCCGGCGTACGCTTCGCCGTCGATGCGTACGTCAACTTCGCACGCCGCGCCCCTTGGCAGGAAGCCGTGTGCTCGTCGCTGACCGAGCTCTTCGCGCCACAGATCCACCAGGTGCGGCTGGCGAGCTGGCCGAAGTACTACCCCTGGATCGAGGCTGCCGGGTACGAGTATTTCCGCAAGCGCCTCTCCGAAGCACGGCGGGACGTCGACCACGGGCTGAGGGTGACGCTCGAGCATTTCCGCACGCGCGCCGGCCAGGAACGCGCGCTTGAAATCCTGCAGTTCAAGCTCGACGTACTGTGGACCATGCTGGACGCGATGGAGTTCGCGTACGGCATCGGGCCGGGCGAAGGCGGAGGCTGACCCGGTGGCACCCGGCAACGACACGGTCTTCGAGCTCGCACGACGCTTTCGATTCCAGTGGGAGGAGGCGCAGCAGGCGTATGTGCTGCTGTACCCCGAGGGCATGGTGAAGCTGGGACAGAGCGCGGGCGAGATCCTGAAGCGCGTCAACGGTGCGTCGGCCGTCTCCGAGATCGTCGCCGACCTCGAACGGGCGTTCCCCGGCGCGGACCTGCGGCAGGATGTGACGGATTTTCTCGCCCACGCCAGCGAGAAGGGCTGGATCAGTGCCAAGCAGCCCTAGTCCGCCGCTTTGGCTGCTCGCGGAGCTGACTTACCGCTGTCCGCTCCATTGCGTGTTCTGCTACAACCCGCTGGACTACACGGCCTACGGGCCCGAACTCTCCACGGACGAGTGGCTGCGCGTGCTGCGCGAGGGGCGCGGCCTCGGCGCGACGCAGCTCGGCTTCTCGGGCGGCGAGCCGCTGGTGCGCGACGACCTGGAGGTGCTCGTCGCCGAAGCGCGGCGGCTGGGGTACTACTCGAATCTCATCACCTCGGGCGTCGGCTTGAACGAGCGGCGGATCGCCGCGTTCAAGGAAGGCGGCCTCGACCACATCCAGCTGTCCTTCCAGGACTCGACCCGGGAGATGAACGATTTCCTGTCGAGCACCCGCACCTTCGAGCTCAAGCGACGGGTCGCGAAGCTGATCAAGCAGCACGACTATCCGATGGTGCTGAACGTCGTGCTGCATCGGCTCAACATCGATCACGTCCAGCAGATCCTCGACCTCGCGCTCGAGCTGGAAGCCGAGTACGTCGAGCTCGCGAACACCCAGTACTACGGCTGGGCGTATGCGAACCGCGACCAGCTCCTGCCGAGCCGGGAGCAGCTGCAGCGCGCGGAGGAGGTGGTGAACCGGTTCCGCGAGCGGGTCGGCGCCCGGACTAAAATCTACTTCGTCGTCCCCGACTACCACGAGACCCGACCGAAAGCCTGCATGAACGGCTGGGGTGCAGTATTCCTCTGCCTCACGGCCGATGGCCTCGCGCTGCCATGCCACGAGGCGCGCATGCTGCCCGGACTCGAATTTCCGAGCGTCCGCGACCACAGCCTCCGTGCCATCTGGTACGACTCCCCCGCCTTCAACCGTTACCGCGGCGACGGATGGATGAAGGAACCCTGCCGCAGCTGTCCCGAGAAGGCGAAGGACTTCGGCGGCTGCCGTTGCCAAGCGTACCTGCTGACTGGCGATCCGGCGAATGCCGACCCCGTGTGCGACAAGTCGCCGCATCACGCGCTCGTCACGCAGGCGGTCGAACGCGCGCGCGAGGTGCAGGTTGCACCCGGGACGAAGCCCGTCCTCCTCTATCGCGACGACGTGAATTCGCGGGCGATGTCGCGCAAGACGGGGCGAGCGCCGGTCACGTGAGCGCCTCCCGGGCTCTGGTTCGCCGGCGCTACGGATGAATCGCCGCGGATTTCTCGGAGCGGGCCTCGCGTCGGCCGTTGCAGCGTGCGGTGTCCGCCCGGCAGCAGAGACCGCTGCGGCGCCCCCGGACGCGCTCGCCGGTGACCGGGTCGTGAGCTTGGGAGCGGTGCGGCGCCTCGTCGTCGAGCGGCACGATCCGCTCGCCGGCCGCTGCCGCTACGTCGCGGACCTCGGCTCGCGAAAGGTGGCACAGCCCATCCTCGTCGCGCGGCGCGGCGAAAGTTTCGACGCCGTGGTCGAGAACGCGCTCCCGCAGCCCACGACCGTGCACTTCCACGGGCTGACGCTCCCGGAGGCGCAGGACGGGGCCGGGTTCGATCCGATTGCACCGGCCGGCCGCAAGCAGGTGCGCTTCGAGGTGAAGAATCGCTCCGGGCTGTACTGGTTCCATCCCCATCCGCACGGCCTGACCGCCGAGCAGGTCTACGGCGGGCTGACCGGCCTGCTGGTCGTGACCGATCCCGACGACGACGCGATCGATGCGGCGCTCGGCCTCCCGCCGGGTAACCGGCTCGCCCTCGCCGTCGCCGACGCGCGCGTCGTCGCCGGCGCGGTGCGTCCGTATGCGCCGACCGCCGAGGACTGCCTGCACGGCTGGTTCGGCGACCGGGCGCTCGTCAACGGCGATCTCGACGCGGAGCGAACCGTCGCGCCCGGCTGGGTACGGCTCCAGATCCTGAACGCCTGCAACGCACGCGGGCTCCTCCTGGCGTTTCGCGATGGGGAGACGCTCGTGCCGTTCAATCTGCTCGGCACCGACGGCGGCCTGCTCGGCGCGCCGAAGGCGATCGAGCGCGCGTTTCTGTACACCGGGGAGCGTGTCGACATCGCGATCGATCTTGCCGACCGGCGCACGGTCAGGGCGGTCAGCCTCGAGTTCGACCCGCGCCACCACGCGCCTGGTGCAGCGACGCATCGTCACCCCGCGCGCGATCGCTACGCTCCGCTTGCGGCCGAAGCGGTCTGCGAAAGCGCCGGCCGCGACGATCCCGCAGCCACGCTCCCCGACGGCGCCGAGCTCGCCCTCTTTTCGTTGCGCGTCGAGGGAACGGCGACGCGGCCCGGGTCGGCGCTTCCCGCGCGGTTGTCGGCTCTTTCCGACGAGCCCGCAAGTCCGCAGGCCGCCACGCGCCGGATGCGGCTCGACTTCGACGAGCGCCTGGGGTTCTTGATCAACCAGACGCCCTACCGGCCCGACGCGGTCGAGTTCAGCGTGCAGCGCGGTGCGCGCGAGGTCTGGGAGATCCGGAACAGTCCCATCTCGATGCCGCACCCGATGCACGTGCACGGGTTCGGCTTCCGCGTGCTGCGCAGGCAGGGCACCTACGGTGGGGCCCGGCGCTTCGCCACCGAGAGCGGCGGGCGCTTTCCGACCGATCTGGGCGTGAAGGACACCGTCGTGCTGTGGCCGAACGAGACGATCTGGCTCGCCCTCGATTTCGCGCTGCCCACCGACGCAGCGTTCCGCGGCGCGCAGCGCTACATGTTCCACTGCCACAACCTCGAGCACGAGGATGGCATGATGATGCAGAACTTCGCCGTATCCTGACGATGATTGGAGACATCCGGATGAGGAACCTGCGATTCCACGGGGCCCTGGCCGCTCTCGCTCTGGCGCTGATCTCCGGAGTTCCGGCCGCGACCGTGGCCCTGGCCGGGACCGCGGTCGTCGGCAACGAGAACAGCGGCACGATCTCGCTGATCGACACGGCGCGGGACGAGGTGGTCGGCGAGATCAAGACCGGCGGCAAGCCGCGCGGCGCGGCGATCCACGCTGCGCGCCGTCTTGCGTACGTCTCGGACCAGCCGGCGAACGCGCTGCTGGTGGTCGATCTCGACCGGCGCGCGGTGGCGAAGCGCATCGACCTCGGCGAGTCGCCCGAAGGCGTCTACATCTCCCCCGATGGCAAGCTCATCGCCGCCGCGGTCGAGCTGACGAACAGCGTCGCCTTCATCGACACCGCGACCGACGCGGTCGTGTTCAGGGTCAAGATCGCCGGCGAGAACCCCGAGCACGCCGTGTTCTCGCCCGACGGGCGGTTCGTCTACGTGAGCGCGGAGGAGGACGACAAGCTGGAAGTGGTCGACGTCGCCGCACGCAAGAGCATTGCCCAGCTGAAGGTCGGCACGCGCCCGCGCGGCATCGCGTTCACGCCGGACGGCGCGAAGGCGTACGTCGCCTGCGAGCGGGCCGACACCGTCTACGTGATCGACGCGCGCCAGCACAAGGTCGTCGGCACGATCAAGGCCGGGCTCCGCGCCAACGGCCTCACGATGCATCCCGACGGCAAGCGGCTGTATCTGACTAACGGCGGTGACGGGACCGTGATGGTGATCGACACCGCGACCGACAAGGTGGTGGCGACGATCCAGGTCGGCAAGCGGCCGTGGAACATGGCCCTGACCGGCGACGGCGCGAAGCTGTACGTCGCGAACGGAAGGTCGAACAGCGTGTCGGTCATCGACACCGCCAAGAACGTCCGCATCAAGGACATCCCGGTCGGCGATACGCCCTGGGGCGTCGCCGTGCTCGACCCGTGATCGGCGCGGTTCCTCGCGCGACCACGATCTCGCGAGAGCCGTCCTAGCGCTCGAGCCGGAAGACGACCGGCACCAGCACCTCGATCTCGCGGTCGCCCAGGCCTTCGGGCGGAGGCGGGAAGCGTGCGGCCTTTGCCGCCATCGCCAGCGCCTGCCGGTCGAGCACGCCATGGCCGCTTGAGCGGTGCACCTCGGCCTCGAGCAACCGGCCGGACGCCGCGACGCGCAGCTGCATCGTGACCGATCCCTCCCAGCCCTGCATCTGCGCGATGGGCGGGTACTCCTTGTACCGTGCGAGCACCTCGGCAATCGTGAGTCCGTAGCTGGAGAGCAGCCGGGACGACGACACGCGCGGCGCCGGAACCTGAATGGCGAGCGGCGGCGACTGCGGCGACAAAACCGGCGGAGCGACGGGGGCTTCCGGTGCGGGTGCCTGGGCTCGTTCTTCCTCGATGGTCCCGGCTGGCGTGGGCACGGGCGGCTCGCTCTTCCGGACGGTGCGCACTGGCTCGTGCAGCCGTAGGTGCGGCTTGGCGAGTTTCTGCGGCGGGGTCGTCGACGTTGGACGGACGGGCTCCGGAGAGACGGCGGGCGCCACAACGAGTTCGCGCAGCGACACTTCGAGCACTGGAAGCGCCTCGGACGGCAGGACGCGCGGCGCCGGGAATGAAATCGACATCGCGGCCGCGTGAACGGCGAGCGACGCAATCACCGCCGCGACGAGTCGGCCGTCGAGGTGCCAAAGCGAGTAGCGAGTGTCCAACGGGTCACGCTCCCCGCGCGCCGAACGCGTACCGGACCCCGATCCACCCGCCGATCGGGGCCGCCGGTGACAGGAACACTTCCTTGACGGTATTGGTCGCGTCGAACGTATTGCCCGGGCCGTTGAAGAAGTTGAGCCCGAGCACGCCGGCCGTCTCGTACTTGCGGTTGAAGAGGTTGGTGACCATGCCGAAGAGCTCCCAGCCGGGAGCGAAGCTCCACCGGGCGTCGAGATTGAACACGGTGTAACCCGAGATCTTGCCGCTCGGATCCTGGTTGTTCTCGTTGCCCCGCACGTATTGGCTGTCCTGCGCGTACATCCCCGCACCGACGGTGAAGCCGCCGTCGAAGAGATACGCGGCCCGCAGCTTGAGGATGTTGCTCGGGATGCCGGGAATCCGGTCGCCCGACTGCACCTGGATGTCGCCGATCGCGCTGGCGGAGCTGTTGTTGGGGCTGAACTCGGTGAACGGCGTGCGGAACTGCGCGCTGATGTAGCTGTAGCTCGCGGCGAAGCTCCACCGGCTCACCCTGCCGGCGAGGCCGAGCTCGGCGCCGCGGCGCCGCGTTGTCCCCACGTTCTGGAAGAATCCGGTGTTCGGTGCGCTGGCGGAAGCGCTGACGAACAGGATGTCGCTGTTGAGCGACGTCTGATAGGCCGTCGCATGCCACCTCACGCCCGGCGCGATCTGGCCGCGCACGCCCGCCTCCAGCGTCTTCGCGATGACCGGGTCGAGCGGCGGGTCGGCGAGGAACGCGTTCGGCAGCGAACACGGCGCCGACGGATCGGCACAGGTGAGCTCGACCGGCGTGGGAATGCGCATGCCCTCGTTGTAGTTGACGTACGCCGTCAACGTGGGCATCGCCCTGAACGTCGCGCCGAGCGCCGGGTTGAACCTACTGAACCTGTTGTTCCCGTCGAGCGCCGGATTGGTCCCGGACTGATCCCGGATGTCTACCTGGGCCCAGTTGTAGCGCCCGGCCAGTGTGAGGTCCACCCACGGCGCGGGCGACAGCGTATCGGTGAAATAGAGTCCCCAGTACTGATTCGTGGTGCGCGCCTGCGTCGTCCGTCTCGAACGAACCGACCGGGATGCTCGAGCGGTCGGAGGCAAAGTTCGCCTCCTGGTCGCTCTGGGTGAAATCGGTGCGCCCCGCATCGAGGCTCGCCCCGATCGTGAGCTGGTTCGGCAGCGCGCCGAGGTTGCCGAGGTAGCTGTACTGCAGAGCGAAGCCCCAGCCCTGCATGTTCACGTCGATCGAGACGTTTTGCCCCTCGGTGTTGCCGGGCGCTACGGGCAGGGTGGGGTCGAAGGCGTCGTTGACGTTGGTGCTGAAGTTCTTGCTGCGCAGACTGCGGTAGTACAGGTTCCCCTGCAGGAGGCTCTGATCGGAGAGGGAGTGCTTGCCGTTCAGCGTGAACGCGGTGAGCTCGTTCTTGAACGTGTCCGGAAACGTGTAGGCCTGCGCGCGGTTCTGTTCGAGGAAGGAGATCGGAATCGCCTGGGCCCCGTTCAGCGTGTTGTTCGCGCCGGTGAAGCTGAAATCCACGTTGGTGGCCGCATCGCGGAAGGTCAGCTTGCCGAATCCCTGGTTGACGTGACTGCTCGTGTAATCGCGCCAGCCCCGTTCGTAGAACGCGTTGCCGGTTACGTAGTAGCCCACCCGGTCGCGGGAACCGCCGTACTCGATGTCGCCGGCAGCACGGTTGAACGATCCGCCGTAGCCTTGCGCGACGAAACCCGGGAAGTCGAAGCCGTTCTTGGTCGTCACCGCGAGCGCGCCGCCGAGCGTGTTGAGGCCGAACACCGGGTTGGAGCCGGGGAGGAGCGTGATGGTGGCGATCGCGGAGTTCGGGATCAGGTCCCAGTTCACGGTGTCGCCGAAGGGCGTGTTGATGCGCACGCCGTCCTGGAACACGGAGAGACCGGGCGGCGTGCCGAGCAACGGTGAGCCGGTGAACCCGCGGAAATTGATGTCCGGCTGATACGGGTTTCCCTGCGCCTGGTTGATGTTCACGCTGTCGAAGCTGCGTTCCATGAGGTCCGGCAGCGTCATCGTCCCGGGGTTGTGCAGGTCCTGCGCGTCCCCCGACTGCACGTTCGCCGGCACCTTGTCCTTCGGAATCCCGAGGCCCGGCAACGGCGTGGGCGCCACCACTTCGACGGGCGGAGCGGAGACGCCCTTCCCGTCCGACTGGGCGTGCGCGGCCACGCAGACAGCGTACGCGAGCATTCCGAGCAGGCCGCTTTTCGCGGGCGTTGCCGCTCCGCCTTTCCACCCCCGCATCCTTCCCCCGTTTTGCGGGAAGTTAACGTCGGCCACGCCCGGACGTTCGGGAAATTCTCCCGACCTGCTCGGGACCTTGTCCGCGAGCGAACCTGCGAATTTCACGTGTCCTAGCGTCGGTGCAAAACACTGCGCCGGAACCGGAGCAGCGGGGCCGATCGGGTCGGCACGCTACAATCCTTGCGCATCATGAGAGGCTCCTTCCCGACCTCACCCGCCAGCGCCCCGGCGTCGCGGCTGGGTGCCGGCGGTGATGCGATCGTCGTCATGGCGGTCACGGTGCTCGCCTTCCTCGCCGCCTCCCATTTCGACCTGCAGGAGCAGATCGCCGGGTTCACGCGACCGCTCGAGCGATTCCAGGCGGACGAGCTCTTGCCGACGCTGCTGACGCTCGCGGTCGCGCTGGTCTGGTTCGCCTGGCGGCGCTGGCACCAGGCCGCCCGCGAGCTCGAGCGCCGGCTTGCGGCCGAGCGCGAGCTCGCGGGGGCGCTCGCCGAGAATCGCCTGCTCTCGCAGAAGTACGTCGCTGCCCAGGAGGACGAGCGTCGCAGCCTCGCCCGCGAGCTGCACGACGAGCTCGGCCAGTGCCTGAACGCGATCAAGCTCGACGCGACCACGATCCGCAACCACCCTGGCGCACCGTCGCAGGAAGTCGCCGAACGCGCGCAGGCGATCGTCGACGTATCGAGCCGGGTGTACGACGTGACGCGCGGCCTGATGGAACGGCTGCGGCCGGTCGCCCTCGACGAGCTCGGGCTCGCCGATGCGCTGCGTCACCTGGTGAGCGAGTGGCAACGGCGCAACGCGAGTGTGGGCTGCACGCTCGAGATCGAGGGCGGGCTCGACGACTTGGGGGAGGAGATCAATATCTCCGTCTACCGGGTCGTCCAGGAATGCCTGACCAACGTGACCCGCCACGCCCGCGCCGCCGCCGTCTCGGTCCGCGTCGAAGGCGCTGCGCCCGCCGCAGGGGAGCTGCGCATCTGCGTACGCGACGACGGCGTCGGAATGCGGGCCGGGGCGGGCAAGCACACCGGCCTCGGGCTCGTCGGGCTGCGCGAGCGCGTCGAAGCGCTGGGCGGCCATCTGGAGGTCGCCGATCGCACCCCGCGCGGCGTTGAAGTCCTCGTGTGCATCCCGATGCCGGCGGGGAGTCGGACGTGAAGCTGCGCGTGCTGCTCGTCGACGACCATGCGGTGGTGCGCGAGGGCTACCGGCGCCTGCTCGAGCGCACGTCGGACATCGAGGTGGCGGCGGAAGCGGCAAGCGGCGAGGCAGCCTATCGCCTCTTCACCGAGACCGCGCCCGACGTCGTCGTCATGGACCTCACGCTGCCCGGCGTGAGCGGCGTGGAAACCACGCGCCGGATCGTCAGCCGGGAGCCCGCGGCGCGCGTGCTCGTGTTCAGCGTGCACGAGGACATCGTGTTCGCCTCGCGCGCGCTCCAGGCCGGCGCGCGAGGCTACATCACCAAGTCCAGCGCGCCCGAGCTCATGGTGGACGCCGTGCGCGCGGTCGCCGCGGGACGGCCGTATCTGAGCCACGACATCGCGCAGAAGCTCGCGACACAGCGCCTGCCGGGGCAGCCGCTGCCGTTCGAGGAGCTCTCGCCGCGCGAGTTCGAAGTGTTCCGCCTGCTCGCCGAGGGCAAGTCGATCGCCGACATCGCCCGTATCCTGTCGCTCAGCCAGAAGACGATCGCGAACTACCAATCCCTCGTCAAGCAGAAGCTGGAAGCCGATACGTCCGCGCAGATGGTCTGGATCGCGCTCGAGCACGGCCTGCTCGAGTGAAGTAGCCGGGGAAGCTCGATCAGGCCTGGAGCTGTTCCGCGGGCGGGGACGCCTCCGCTGCGGGCCCGAAGCGCCCGAACCGCAGCAGCAGCGTCGGCAGAATGAGGAGATTCAACAGAGCGGAGGTCACCAGCCCGCCGACGATCACCGTCGCCATCGGACCTTCGATCTCCCGCCCGGGTTCGCCGCTCCCCAGCGCGAGGGGCAGGAGGCCCACGGCCGTGACCACCGCGGTGATCAGGATCGACGGCAGGCGCTCGGCCGCCCCGCGGACCGCGGTGTCGGCGTCCCACGGCACGCCGTCCACCGTGACCAGGTGCTGATAGTGGGACATCAGCATGATCGAGTTGCGAAGCGTGATGCCGAACAGCGTGACGAATCCGACCATCGACCCGAGCGAGATGAAGCCGCCGGTCGCCAGGACCGCGAGCACCCCGCCCACCAGCGCGAACGGCAGATTCGCGAAGGCGAGCAGCACGTTGCGCCGGCTGCGCAGAGCGAGGTAGAGGAGCAGCGCGATGCCCGCGAGCGCGAACGTCGAGTGGATCAGAAGCTCGGTCCGGGCGCGCGCCTGGGCCCGGGCGGTGCCAGCGAACACGACGTAGTTGCCCGGCCCCAGCCTCACGGAGGACGCGATCCGCTCCCGCAGCTCCGCCTCGACGTCTTCCACGTCGCGTCCCGCCACGTTCGCGGTTACCGTCTGCAGGCGCCGGCCGCGCTCGTGGAGGACCCGATAGTGGGCGCTCGAGATGTCGATGTCGGCGATCTCCGAGAGCGCGACGAGCCTCGCGTCCGGGGTCCGGATCCGCAGCGCCCCCACTTCGTGGACCCCCTCCCGCAACTCGGGCGTAAGCACGACGACGAGACTGGTGCTGCGCGTGCCCTCGTACACCTGGCCCACCGGTGTGCCCTCGTAGGCCGTGCGCACCGCATCGGCAACGACCAGCGGGGAAAGGCCCCAGACCCGCAGTCGGTCGGGACGCGGCCGGATCATCACCCGGGGCGCGCCGGCGGGGGCTTGGATCTGGACATCGTGCACGCCGCGGATCGCCTTCAACGCGGCGGCGATCGCAGTGGCATCGCGATCGAGATGCTCGATCGCCGGACCGAACACGTTGACGACGAGTCCGGCGGAGTAGCCGCTGACCGTCTCGTCGATGCGTTCCGTCAGGAAGGTGTTCACCGAGAAAGTCACGCCGGGGAACGCTCCGGCCAACGTCGCGCGGATCTCGCTCAGCACGCGGGCCTGTCCCGCTCCCGGAAGGTCGCCCACTTCGACCTCGATCTCGCCGTAGTGCGGGCCGGCCGTGTCCGGGCCGTTGGGCGCCCGTCCCACCCACTGTGCGACCGACTGCACGCCGTCGATCGCCCCGAGCGCGCGCGCCACCTGCTGACCGACGCGCAGCGACTCGCGCGCGGAGGTCCCGGGGGTCGTCGTCATGTGCACGATGTAGTGGCCCTCCTTCAGAGCGGGCAGGAACTCCGCGGAGAAGAGCGGAAGCAGACCGATCCCGACCACCACGAAGAGCGCGAGCGCGCCGAGCGCGGCGCCGGGATGACGCTCGAAGCGCCGGAGGACGCCGCGGTAACGGGGGAGTAAGGCGCGCGATCAGCGGCGGATCCGCGTTCTTCAGCGGCGCCCGCGCGAGCAGTAGGTAGCACATGGCGGGTGTCACGGTCATCGCCACCAGCAGCGAAACCATCACCGCGGTGATGTAGGCGAGGCCGAGCGGGGCGAAGAGCTTGCCAGCGACGCCGCCCAGGGTGAGCAGCGGATAGAACACCAGGGCGACGATGAACGTCGCGTAGACCACCGAGGCGCGCACCTCGATCGACGCGTCGAGGATGACCCGGGCCGGCGCTGCAGGCTGCTCCCGCGCACGGTTCTCCCGCAGCCGGCGGAAGATGTTCTCCATGTCGATGATCGCGTCGTCCACAACCTCGCCGATCGCGATCGCGAGACCGCCGATCACCATGATGTTCAGCCCGATGCCCGCGGTCTCCAGTACCGCCACCGCCCCGAGGAGCGAGACCGGGATCGCGACGGCGCTGATGATCGCGGCGCGAGCATTGAAGAGGAACACGAACAGGACGACCAGCACCAGCAGCGCGCCGGCGAGCACGTCCGACCGCACGTTGCCGACCGCGGTCTCGATGAAGTTCGCCGGGCGAAAGAGCCGCGGGTGGGCGTCGATCTGTACGCCCTCCAGCGCCGGTCGCAGTTCCTCGAGCGCCTGCTCGACGCCGCGCGTGACCGGGACGATGCTCGCGCCGTACTGGGCCTGCACCATCAGGAACACCCCCGGGGTGCCGTTCACCGCCGCCGCGCTGATCGACGGCGCGGGCGCGATGGCCACCGTCGCCACGTCGCCGAGCGTCAGCGTCACGCCGTCCTTCTGGACGAGCGGCAGGTGCGCGATGTCCGCTGGCGCGACCGCCTGCGCGTCGGTCGCGATCAGCACACGCTGGTTCGCGTTCTCGATGAACCCCGCCCCCTCGAGGACGGAGGCCCCGCGCGCGGCCGCCAGCACGTCCTGCAGCGCGAGCCCGTGCAGAACGAGCTTCCGGGGGTCGACCTGGATCTGCCACTGGCGGACGTCGCCGCCGAAGACGTTCACGTCGGCGACGCCCGGCACCGAAAGCAGATGCGGCTTGAGGGTGGTGTCGACGAACGTGCGAATGTCCATCAGCGAGCGCGTCGCCGAGGTGAGGCCGATGCCGAGCGTGGTGCTGGTCGAGGAGGTCAGCGGCGTGATCGTGGGCGTCGCGACGCCGGCGGGCAGTTGGCCGGCGAGCAGCGCGAGCCGCTCACCGACGAGCTGGCGATCGCGGTAGATGTTCGACCCGTCCGGGAAGAGCAGCGTCACGACCGAGAGGCCGGGAATCGATTGCGAGCGGATCGTCTGGACGCCGCTGACGCCGGCGAGCGTAGTCTCGATCCGGTGCGTGACCTGCGCCTCGACCAGCTCGGCAGGCAGCCCCGGCGCCTCGGTCTGGACCGTCACCAGGCTGGGCGAGAACTCCGGGAAGACGTCGAGGTCGGCCTGCGCGAGGGCGAAGAGCCCATAGGCGGTGAGCAGCGCCGCGAAGGCGAGCACGACTGCCGGGAAGCGTATGGCGA
Organism: uncultured beta proteobacterium; assembly: GCA_963789885.1. Lineage (GTDB taxonomy): Bacteria > Pseudomonadota > Gammaproteobacteria > Burkholderiales > SG8-39 > DATEDA01. Next base: position 87,889 of record CAWBNB010000045.1, read on the forward strand.
AGCGGACGATCGCATTGATCATGGCTGCCTCGCGCGCCCGGTCACTCGTCCGCTTTGGCCTGGCTGCGGAGCTCCTCGGAGAGCAGCAGCTGCGCCCCGACGACCACCACCGCCTCGTCGGGAGCGAAGCCGCGGGCGTTGAAGAACCCCGCCGGCGTGTCCCGCTGCACGCTCACTTCCCGGCGTTCGAAGTGGCTCTCGTCGCGCCTGACGTACACCCAGGTCTTGCCGCCGTACCAGACGACGGCGCTCGCGGGAATCGCGACGCCCGCCTCGCCCGGCGCCGGAGGCTCGACCCGCGCCGCGAGGCGCGCACCGATTCTCAGGCCCTGCGCCGGCGCGGTATAGAAGAACGTCTGCGCCTGGATGACCGGATCGGCATGCGGCGATACGGAGACAAAGCGCGCTCCGGACGCCTTGTCGGGCGCGTCGATCGGCGCCACCCGGAGGCGGGTCATCTGCGGGTCGAATGCGCGCGCCGATACGGCCGCCTGGACCAGCACGTCCTCGCGGTTCGCGAGCCGCGCGAAGTCGGCCGAGGCGGGATCCATGGCCCAGCGCGCCAGCACCGGACCCCATTGGGCGCGCAGCGTACCGGCCGCGCTCGTCATCGCCTGTCGGGCAGCCTCCAGACGGGCTTCGTCGGTCTGCCGGGCCGCTTCCGCGCCCTGCAGCGCGCTCTGCGAGACGTTCCGGTCGTCCGCGAAGAGCGCTGCTGCGCGGTCGCGCTCGGCGCTGCTGCGCGCGAGCGCCGCGCGCGCGGCTTCGACCTCCGCACGCGCCGCGAGGTAACGGGCACGCAGATCGAAGAGCGGCTGCGGGTTCACGACGGTCGCGTAGGCCACCGCGTCCGGAGGCGCGGACGCGGGCAGGATCGGGCGGGTCTCGATTCCGCTTGCCCGCCGCGCCTTCTCGTCGAGCTGCAGCGTCGGCGTTCCGTCCTTGATCGTCAGCCGGGAAGGCGCCGCTATGGCCTCGTCGTCCCGCTTCCCTTCGGCCCGCCATTCGTCGCGCGCTAGGAAGACCAGCGCCCAGCTCAAGCCGATGATGAGCAGCGTCTGGACCCCGATGATGAGAGTGCGTCGATCCAGTTTCATTGGACGTGGTCCTGCAGATTGTTCGTGATAAGGCGTCGCGTGGACCCGGGGGGTGCTTCGCCGCTCGACGCAGCCGGAAGGTCCCCCAGCGGCTTTTGCAGCGCGTCCTCGAGCGCGCCGTACGCGCGCTGCACCGCCAACAGGGCAGCGACGTGCGTACGCCGGGTGGTGAGAACCTCGAGCTGGCTGGTGACGGTGTCGAAGCGGTCGGCGGATCCCAGCGCGAACCGGCGGTCGATCAGCCGCCGCCGCTCTTCGGCCGCTCGTTCGAGGCGAGCGGCGGACGCGAGCTCGAGGCGCGCGTCGGCTGCCCGCCCGACGGCGGCATCGACCTGCGCGAGGGCGGCGGTCTGGACCGCCCGGAAGCGCTCCGCCTCGGCTTCCCGCCGCGCTTCGGCTTCGAGAATCGGGCCCTCGTTGCGATCCACGATCGGCAGAATCAGCTTGGTCGCGACGAGCCAGACGAAGTCGCCCTGGTCCCACTTGAGGCCCGGACCGACGGAGAAGTCCGGGTACTGCTTCGCGATCTCGAGCTTCAGCGCGGCTTCAGACGCGTCGTACATGAAGAGGCCGCGCTGGATGTCAAGGCGATTCCGCAGGGCCGCCCGGCGCAGCTCGATCGCGTCGTCGATCGGCACGAGCTGGTCGAGCTCGGCGTCGACGAGGACGATTCGATCCATCGCCGCACCGGGCAGGCCCAGCGCGTCGGCGAGCGCCGAGCGCGCCTCGCCGGCACGGGTGCGCAGCTGCGCGCCGGCGCTCTGGGCCGCAAGCAGCCGCAGACGCTCGTTCGCCGCGTCGCTGGCCGACGCGGCGCCCAGCGCCAGGCGCTGCTCGAGCAGCCGGAGGATCACCGTGCGGAGCTCCGACTCGCGTTCCGCGAACGCGAGATCCCGGCGCACTGCGAGGTAGTCCATGAGCCGCGAGCGAAGGCGACTTCGAACGGACCAGACCGCGGCGGCGACCTCCAGATCGGCCGCGGTCGCGAGCGCCTCGGCCTGCTCGATGCGCGCCTCGCGTTTGCCCGCGGTGGTGATCGGGATGTCGACCTCGAAGCCGAGCGTCCAGGGCCGCTCGCCGGCCGGCGGCCGGCTGTGGTGCTCGAGCCAGGCGATCGCGGCGGGATTCGGCCGCTGGCCGGCGGTGACTACCGCCGCCCTCGAAGCGCGCGCTTGCGCCTGCGCCAGCGGGACGTCCGGGCGATAGAAGATGGCGAGCAGCGTGAGCTCGCGGAGCGTCCACTCGGCCGGTGGCCACGGCTGATCCGGGACCCGGTGGCCCGCCATGAACGAGCGAAGCCCGGGATCGTCAGGTCCACGACGCAGGAATGCCGCCTCCGCATCTTCGCGCTGCAGCGGCTTCGCAACATACGACTGAAAACAGCCCCCGAGCGCGCACGCGAACGCGGTCACGACGGCTGTGCGTCTGCACACGGCGCGCGGCCGCGGCAGCGACGGAACGGAGTTCATCTGCGCTCCCATAGGGCATCGCGCCGCGAACGTGGCGGTGCAATGCCCACTCGTTAGTCCAGACGGCGGCTGGGGCTAGACGACGGGAGCGAGCGTGGGTGGACGGTCGAGGCCTTCGGGGACCTCGCTGCGGAAGATTGCGGCCGGCTCCGGCGGCGCCGCGGATGCGCCGAGGACCGGGGAAATCTCCAGCTTGGTGGAAAGGACCCCTTGATGGACCAGCAGGAGCTGGTAGTAGAGCGCGTGTTGACCCTGGGTCGTCGCTCCGTGGCGGGCGGACGACGGGTCTTCCTCGCCCGGGTTGACGCTCGCCTGCTGCGATTGTGGTCCGAGGTCTTCGAGGATTTCGTCCAGATAGGGCCAGTCGCTTGCGCCGAGCGTCATCGTCAGCAGCAACGGCAGCACTACAGCTCGCGCAAGGCGGCGCATGCCTCTCATGCGGGAAGTCTATCCCTACGGCTGCGTGGCCGCGCGACGGGCGAGGGCTCCGGCCGGCTTGACGAGACCGAACGCAGCGCCGCCGCACGCCCAAACCATCGCAAGCAGCCCCAGCAGTCCGAAGCCCGGCCGCACTGGAACGCTGGTCGGCGCGACCCGGGCGAGCGGCGGCGCCTGCATTCTCTCGGCGAGTGCCCGTGCGCCTTCGTCGACCGAATCGAGCCGCACATAGTCGAGCTGCAACTCGTCGGCGAGGAGCCGCAGATAGCCTTCTCGAAGCTGCGACAGATGCTCGTTGCCAACGGCCGGCCATGCGGGCGGTGGCTTGAAGGCTTCCGACTCGGCGTACCGCTCGCCGGCGACGCTGCCGGCGCGCCCTTTCGAATAGGGGTCGGCCTGCAGCACGTCGTCCGCGCCCCAATAGCCGAGCCGCCGCCCGTCGGGATCGAGCTTCGGGATGGGCACCGGTGCCGGGCCGCCCGCGCCGACGATCAGACCGGCGATCTCGCCGGGTCGGCCGTCGAAGGGCGGCCGGTACGCCGGATTGACCGGTGGCGCTTCATGGCCATCGGTCACGAAAACGATCGCCGGCTGCCCGCGCAGCGCCTTCGCTTCCCTGAGCGCGCTGTGGATGCCCTTCGCCACCTCGCTCGCCCCGGCCCACGCCATGCGCCCGTCGATGCGGTCGAGCGCCGAAGCGAGTTCGCTGAAGTTCGCGCAGACCTCGATCGGCGCGATCAGGAGCAGCGTGCGGAACTCGGTGAAAACGCCCCAGCCGACCCGGCTGCCGCAGGGCAGCGCTTCGACCGTCCCGCGGATCGCGGCCTTGGCCGCCGCGAGCCGACTCGTGGGCCTCCCGTCGACGACGTAGTCCTCGGCGTTCATGCTCTGGGTGATGTCGAGCACGATCACGCCTTCGAAGCGCGCCGCGGGCAGCCGCAGCTGCGGCGCCCACGCCGCCAGCATGAACGAAGCGCAGGCGATCACGAGCGCGAAGCGGAGCGCGACCGCTCGCCCTGACCGCCGCCTCATGGCAGCCCGAGGGTGAAGGCGCGCATGGTCGTGACGGCCCGCTCCGATTCGGCCGGCATCGGCAGCGGCGCGTCCTCGGCCGCGCCGTCCTCCGGGGCGATCCGCAACGTGCGCTCGAGGTTGTAGCGTGCATCCCAGCGGCCGGCGTCGTGCCTGAGCGCCTCGCGATACGTCGCCTTGGCGAGCTCGAGCAGCGGCCGTGCAGCGAGCTGGTCGCTGCTCGCCGCGAGGCGCTCCGCCTCTCGCAGCAGGGCGTTAGCCGCGTCGAACAATGCGGCGCCCGCGAGATCGGGCCGTGCCTGGGCGACATCGCGATAGAGCGCCACGGCGTGCGTGACCTCGCCCTGCTGTGCCGCCGCCCGGGCGAGCGCGAAGCGGGCCTCCATCGGCGCATCCGGTCCCAGAGCAGCGGGAACGTGGGCAGCGGCGCCCTCGATCGCGGTGATCTGTTCGTTCCAGCGCGCGATCGCGGACAGCCGATACAGATCCAGCCCGGCAAGCGCGGCGAGCAGCAGGATCGCGGCGGCGATCCACCAACCGCGCCTGCGCCGGGCGGTCAGGACGGCGTCCATTCCGGCCTCTCCGCCTGTCGCGCCAGGAGGAGCACTGCGACGCACGCCGCGGCGAGCAGATAGAGCCAGCTCGCGTACTCCCGACGCGGCTCCATGTAGGTCGTGTAGATCGGATGCCTCTCGAGCTTGCCGATGTCCTCGATCGCCTGCGCGAGCGCTTTCGGATCCTCGGCTTCGTAGGCGCGGTAGGGCACGCGGGTGCCGCGCAGAAACCGGTGCAGCGCGAGCTCCGGGACCGCTTCGGGGCGCTCGACGACGTCGGCCTCGGCCAGGTTCCTGCTCTGCGGCGAGCGGATGTACAACCAGTACAGTGCCACTCGCTCGCGCTCGAAGGCGGCGGTCAGTCGCGCACGCGTCTCCGCGTCGATCTCGGCGCCGCCGTCGGAGACCAGCAGCACGACCCTCCCGCCGAGATAGGGCCGCGGCGCGAAGAGGTTCGTGGCGGCCTCGAGCGCGCGCGCGATGTCGGTCTCGCCCATGCCGCGGCCCACGTCCTGGGCGTCGATCGCCGCCTCGATCGCCTCGGGCGAGCTGCTGAAGTCCAGCACCACCATCGGTTGCGCGCTGAAGATCAGGAAGGCGAACACGTCGGCCGAGCGCTCGCGCGCGAACCTCGCGAGCAGCCTGCGCGCGGCCCGGCCCTTCGACTCGCGGCGGAGATCGCTCCAGTGCATCCCCGCCGGCGCGCCGAAGCCCTGATCCATGCTGGCGCTGCGGTCGAGCACGATCACGATCTCCGCGCCCTCGCCGACGCGCGTCGCGGGCGTCGGTCCGCGATACGGGCCGGCGAGCCCGACGACCGCGGCGGCGATCGCGACGCTGGCGAGCGCACGGAGCGCGAGCCCGATCGCGGTCGACGCGCGGTCACGCGGCAACAACGTCAGATAGGAAAAGCGCGGCAGGCGCGCTCGTGCGCGCAGCCAGGGCAGCACGGCGAGCGGCGCGGCCAGCAGCACGAGGGGATGCGCGAGCACGAGTCCGGTGCTCATGCGACTGCGCCCCTCCTCGGCTCGCGGTCGGCGAGCGCTCGCGCGAGTCGCAGCAGGCGATCCGGCGCCATGAGCGCCGCCGCGTCGTCGGCATAGAAGAACCGCGCGGAGCCGGCGAAGAACTCGCGAATCTCCGGCGTCAGCGCCAACGACCATGGTCGTGCCGCGAAAAACTGCTCCAGGTTGTGGTCGCCGACTGCGAAGCCCGCAGACTCGTCGAACGCCCGGTGCAGCCTCCGCGCGCGCGCCGCCTGCGCCCCTGCCGCGCCGTCGGCGCGCAGCCGGCGAATCTCCGCGACCGCGCGCGCGAAGGCGCGGTTCCCGAGCATTCGTCGCGGCAACCACCCTTGCCGCCATGCGAGATAGCCGCCAACAAGTAGCGCACCGAGCCCATACAGAAGTAGCCGGACGTACGGCATGCGCGCCGAGACCGCCGGCGCCGCCACGTCGGGCTGCATCTCCTCCAGCCCGGCGACCCCCGCCACGTACGCCGGCGTCAGCGGCGAGACCGTGAAATTGACTTGCGGGACGACTGCCACCAGCTCTGGTGCGCCCTCGCGCTGGAACCGCAGCGTGACTGCCGACGTCTGCGCAGTCGCCACGTCCGCGCCACTGTTGACCACCGCAAATCGCAGCGACACCCGTTGCGTGGCCGCGCGCCCCAATCGACCGAGGATCCCGTCCTGGCGCTCGATTGCACGCAGCTCGAGGAAGGTGTTGGCTCGCCCCGGCTTGGGCAGGCTCTCCACGGCGAGCGCGTACCCGGGCGGCACGGCGATCGCGGCGCGCAATTCGATCTCGTCGCCGATCACGTAGCCGTAACGGCGCAAGGGCTCCACGACCACGGTCGCCTCGTCGGCACGGGGGGCGTGCAGCGGCGCGAGCGCGAGGACCAGTGCCGCCAGGATGCTAGGGCGCATCGTCGAGCCCGAAGAAGTAGCGGGTCACCCTCTCGGCGCTGAAGCCCGCCTCGAGATACAGTGGACGCAGTCCCAGACTGCGGAAAAGCGCGGCAAGCGAATCGCGGCGCGCGGCCGCGGCCTCGCGGATGCGATCGGCGAGCTTCGGCCGCAGCCACAGGAAGCGGGTCTCCGCAGACTCGCTGTCGGCGACTTCGATCCAGCCCCTTGACGCCCCCGCCGTCTCGGCCGCATCCCAGACCACGACCGGCACGACGAAATGCCCGGTGAGCGTCGCAAGCACGCGGCGCGTGAAGGGAAGCTCGAAGTGGAAATCGGAGACGAGCAGCACGAGCGCGCGGCGGCGGCCGAGATGGCGCGCCGCGTCGAGCAGCCCGTCGGCATTCCGCCCCTCGAGCGCGGTGGCGCGGAGCAGAGCCGCGATGCGGGCGCCTTGCGCGCGCGAGTGCATCGGCGGCGAGGTGAGCGACTCGCGCACTCGCGCATCCGCGCCGACGAAGCCGAAGGGATCGCCGACGCGCCACGCCGACTGCGCCGCGCTCTCCGCGAGCTCCGCGACCGTTTCCCGCTTCCCGCCTCCGGCGCCGAAGGCCATCGACGCCGAGAGGTCCGCGACGACGTACAGCGGAACGGCCACCCTCTCGGTCATGGTGCGCGCGAGCCACTGGCCGAGCGGGTCGGTGGCGCTGCGGCGCAGGTCGATCCGGCGCGGGTCGGCGTGCGCCAGCAAAGGCCGCAGGCCGCGATAGAGTCCGCTCACCCCCTCCGCGCGCGAGGTGTGGGCGCCGGGACGCGTGCCGGCCGGTCGTCCGGGAATGCGGTAGTGAAACTCGCCGACCATCCTCGACGCCGTCAAGGCGCAGGCACCCGCGCAACGGCCTGTGCGAACAGCTCGCGCACGATGCCGGCGCGGCGCAGGTCGTAGACCGGCTCGAAGAAGACGCGGTGGGCCACCGTCTCGAACAGCACCGCGTGCACGTCGCCGGGCTCGACGTGCTCCCGGCCGGCAAGCCAGGCGTTCACGCGCGCCGCGCGCATCGCCAGGCTCATGCCGCGCGGGCTCGCGCCAGCGAGGATCAGCGCCGCCGTATCCACGCCATCGATCCGGATCCCGTGCTCGTGCGGACGCGCGATCGCATGCCACAGGCGCAACGCGTATCGGCGCAGGGCCTCTCCCGCCCGCACCGCGCACTGGACCATCGCGCCGACTTCGTTGAGGGCATGGAAGTCGACCAGTCCTTCGGGCACCTGCCCGAGCAACGCCTCCATGTCGTGATAGGCGGGATCGAACATCAGGGCGAGCTGGTCGGAGTCCCCGGCCGGCGCCTCGATCGGGATCTCCATCATGAAGCGATCCCTGGCCGCCGAGGAGATCTCGAAGGTCTCCTCCTTCTCCACCCGGTTGCGGTCGGCGAAAACGGTGAGATGGGGGAAACGAAACTCGCGATTGAACGCCGACACGCTGCGCTCGGCCATGACGCGCAGCAGGACCGAGTGCACCTGGGGGCGCGCGCGGTTGATCTCGTTGAAGAACAGGATCGAGAGGCGCTCGGCGTCGCGCACGAGCGGCCCGGGGTCCACGCGCGGACGTCCATCCTCGCCGATGTACGTGTAGTACAGCAGATCGGCCGGCATCAGATCGACCGTGCCCTCGATCCGGCTGAAGCCACCGCCGATGGCGCGCGCGAACGCGCGCAGCAGCAGCGTCTTGCCCACGCCCACGTCCCCTTCGAGCAGCACGTGTCCGCGGGCGAAGATCGCGATATTGACCAGGCGGATCGCGGCGCGCAGTCCGAGCACGACGCCACCGACGGCCTCTTCGACGCGCAGGGCGCGGGCGCGCCAGTCGCTCAGCAGTTCGTCCTTGACGATCATTCCGTGTTCCTTAAACGTACCGCAAAACCATTGCGGAGCACACCTGGGTTC
>CAWBNB010000046.1:0-120026 GCA_963789885.1 uncultured beta proteobacterium
CCGGCCGTGGCGGACAGGCGTTTCGCGGCCGTGGTCTCGCCGGAGCTGGCTTCGCCGTGAGCGTCGTCGTCGATGATGATCTGAAGCCGCGAGCCCAGCTGCTCGAGCCGCGATACGACGTCGGGCTCGCTCAGGTCATAGGCCATCACGCGGACCTTGGCCTTCTTGTCCGCTATTGCCTGGTCCAGCACCTCGAGGATGGCATGCCTCGCCTCGAAGCCCATCCACGCCAGCGCCTCCTTCGCCTTCGGATGGGTGGGGACGAACGACAGCCCCTCGTCCGCGTTTCTCGGCAGCAGCTTCGATATCGGCGCCACGGATTCGCAGCGGTCGACGAAGGCCTGCGACGACACGAAGCCGCGGGTGAAGGTCACGTTGAGCTCCCGGGATAGGTCTCGCGGCGCAGCTCGATGGCGACCTCCTGCGCCTCGCCGTAGCTCAACTCGTCCACGGCGTTCATGAAGACCGGGACGACCCGGTACACGAACTCGCCGGGCAGCTCCGCGTTGCGGGGGAAATGGACCCGGCGGAATTTCTGGATCGGCGAGAACCGGGTGGAAAGCTGGTTCGGATTGACCTCGCCGGCGATCCCGGGAAAGGCAAGCCGATTCTTCAAGGCGAAAAACTTGTCGCCGCCGGGTTCCTTATACTCGATCGCGAAACCGACGAAGTCGGGGGGGCGGCTTTCCCTCCTTCCAGTTCATCGCGATGAGGGCCATGCCGTCGCCCCGGTGGAGTTTCAGCGTGAATGGCGCAGCCGCGTTTGTTCCGGTCAGTTGAAAGTCGCCCGCCATGGCCCTCCTCCATCGCGTCACGTCACGGGCAAGCCCGACCCTTTTCAAGCGTATTCATGTTGAATCGCCCGCCGCAATAGGCCATTCGGATGCCGCCCCGCTCGAGCGCGTGGTGGGGCACCTTATTTGCCGTGAGCACCGGGCTCGACGCGCAATAGCGTCACGTAGAACTCCAAGACCGCTCTTTCGGGGACGATTCCCGGGATGCCTTGATCTCGATAGGCGAGGTGGGGGGCCACGCGAAGACGTCGCTCCCCTCCGACGCGCATGCCTTCGACGCCGTATTCCAAACCGGGAATCGAGCGTCGCTTGCCGACGCGGAAGGAATAGTGTTGGTTCTCCTGAATCTGCTGACCGCGATTGAGGAAGAGGTTGTATCGAACTTCGACTTTCGCACCTCGATCAGCGCTCGCACCCTCACCGACCTTGACGTCTTCGTACTCGACGCCGCCGCGGCCGCGCTTCATTGCCAGGGTGCCCACGCTAGAGATAGCCGAGGTAGACCAAGGCACGGCTCATAGAATCGCGTCACCCTCTCCAGATCGGCCACACCCAGGGTGATCAGGCTAACGCGCGGCTCCATATGCCCCTCTGTCATGCCCAAGCTTGAAATCAGCGGCCGCCGGAGGCGGTCCGCTGGATCGATGGGTGAGGCATCACAGCCATCGCCTCACGCGTGCAGCGTAGATTGCGAACTCCTCTCCAAAGATTACCTTGAGCGCGCGCTCTTCTGGTTGGATTTGGAAGCGAGTGATGTACAGGATAAAGATGAGTGGACCAGCGAAGGACAAAAGCGCCGACAGGTAGACCGCCCAAGCTAGCAGGAGGAGGGCCATGCCGACATACATGGGATTCCGGGTGACCTGATACACGCCACCTGTGACCAGAACCGAGGCACGCGCTGGCTTGAGTGGATTGATGGTCGTGCGAGAGGCACGAAAGGCGAGGAGGCCGAGGACGTCGAAGGCGACGCCAGCGGTGACAAGAAGTGCAACTGCCGCGTGGCGAAATCCTGTGGCGACAGTAGGCAGAGATCCCAGCGAAGAGACCCACCACATCGCCCCCGCGACGAGCGCGCCAACAACGGGTGGAGGAATCCTATGCTCGAGCGAAGGCATGGCGGTTATTGCCGGATCACCAACGAGGGGACGGGCCCAGGTTTCGTGGCAACCGCGGCAATGTCCCGCCCGATCGCATCAGCCAATTCATCCCGTGTGCACTCGACCGCTGTTCGGCCGAGGAGCCGAATTCCCTTCACATACCATTTTCTCGGCGGCAAACCGTAGATCGAGACGTAATCCGAATCGCCGTAGCTCTCCGTGCCATAGCGCTCTACCTCCCAGAGTTCAAGGACCGAATTGCCCTTCGCGCCGTGCAGCAAAAGCCGCCGGTCATAGACGACAGACTCACCGCGACGTTGGGCGCCCTGAGCCGTAGTTGGCACCGGGGTCAGCTTTCCCTTAGCCAATCCAGGCGTGCTAGGACGGGCTCGTCCGTCACGCGGAGCAGGTAGCTTGACGCCTTGGCGCGCAGACGATGATGTCGCCACGCAGGCACAACAAACACGTCGCCGCGTCGCCACTCGAACACACTGTCCTCGACGTTCACGACGCCGGCTCCGTCGATGACGGCAAATATGGAGCTTCCTGTCGTTCGCCCGCGCGCCAGTTCGGCGCCCTCGTCCAGGCGGGCGACGTACAACGCCATGCTCCGCAACTCAGGAGGGCCAAGAAGGATCTCACTGTGCCCGGCCGACAAGCTCGGCTGGGACGCCAGCCGGCTAAGCGTGTCCGCCCACGCGAAACGCATCGGCGAGCGTTCGTCGACCTCGTCTGCCGCTTCGACGCCATCCGGAAACCGCTCGAAAAACATGGGCTCGAGCAGCTGAACGAGCGGGGCATCGAGAAAGTCGATCCAGTACGCACGGGCCCTGCCTTCGTTCCGATGGCCGTGCCATGACCAGCTTGGGGTCAGCACCACATCCCCGGGAAGCATCGGGATCTTCTTACCGTTGACGACAGTGAACATGTCCGGCGCAGCGTCCACGACCAATCGCAGTGCATTCGGCGTGTGTCGATGACTCCGGGCTACCTCCCCGGGCTCGACCATCTGATACGCGGCCACCAGCGTCCGCGTCGTCGCGTAGCTATTGCCAGGCACCGGATTGCTCAGGATAAGGTTTCGGCGCTCCGCGAGCTCGGTGCTCACGAATTTCCCTGCTGCGTCCAGCGCCGGCTTCGCGAGCCCGTACGACCAGTGCGCGGGCAGAAAGCTCTTCTTGGGCGTAGACCAGAGCGAAGGCTCCGGTTTATTCCAGCCCGGGCCGATGCCAGCCGCCGCGAGGAGGCTGTGCAGCTCCTCAATGCTTTTGGACGCCGCGAACTTCCTAGGGTCTATCGAATTCATCTCGTAGTCCAGGCCCAGGGCTGAACGGACAGCACGGCGCGAACGGAAGCAAGGCGCATGAGAGCAACTGTACTGCCGAGGAACGGTCGCCTACAAGGCAGGACCCGCAGAGCGCCTGGTTCAAAGCGTCGCGTTTTCACGCGTGAACTGCTCTAGGAATGGAACGGTTTACGCCTTCGCGCCCCTGAAGGCTGCGCAGGGCGAAATGTTGCGGTGCCGGGCTGAGCCCTAACCAAGCCTCTCCCCCGGTGGGGGAGGGAGATAGGACCCCGCCCGACTCTCTCCCCGCCGGGGGGGGAGAGGGTGTGGCTACGCGAGCACCGCCTGCCGCTCGGCGAGCCGCTCCGCCAGCGCGCGCAGCAGCGCCGCGCCATCGCCGCGGAACGCGCTGCCGTGCATGCAGGCGAGCGTCGTGGGTCGCTCGCGCGCGATGCGCTCGAGGATCTTCGCCGTGTCCGGCGCGTGCGCGTAGTAGTCCATCGGCCCGCGGAACTCCTCGCTCGGTCCGAGGATGTCCGATTCGGTGAGCGGGGTCTCGCCGGCGCCACCCTGCGTGAAGAGGTCGCCGCAGAGGAACGTGCGTGTCGACGTCTCCATCATGAGCCCGCAGTCCCAGCCGTGCGGCATGTGCGGCGTGTCGAACCAGCGTACGGTGTGGCGGCCCAGAGCGAGCACCTCCCCGTCGGCGAGCGCGCGGGCCGGGCGGTCCGCCACGTCGTTCGCGGAGACCATGGCCGCGATCCGACCGCACGCCGGCTCGGCCCGGGGCGCTGCCGCAAGCCACTCGTTGAGCGCGCCGCATTCGTCGGCCTCGAAGTGGGAGAAGCCGACGTAGCGCAGACGCGCGACCGGGATCACCCGGCCCACCGCCTCGCGCACGAGCGGGAACATCCGCCGCGGGCCGGTGTGGAAGAGGAGCGGCGCCTCGTCGTCGATCAGGTACTGGTTGAAGTTGAAGCGGAAGCCGTCCGGCATCTGGACCGGCGTGTTGATGCGGTAGATGCCGGCCGCGATCTCGTGGACGTTGGTGCCCGACTGGGGGTTGGTGATCATGGGTGCCTCCTGGGTGGTGGTTGGACCCGGGATGTGTAACGAGGAGGCGGGTCGTTACACCTCCTCTCCGTGGCCGCCGCGGCCTTATCCTATGGGGATGAACGATGCCTCCGACCGCGAGGGGCTCGACGACGTCGCCCTTGTGCGCCGCATCGCGGCGGCGCCGGGCGGGGGCGATGTCGCGGCCGAAACCGAGCTCTACCGCCGCCTGGCGCCGCGGGTGCGCCTCTACGGCCTCAAGCACCTGCGCGACGGTCAGGCGGCGTCTGACCTCGTGCAGCAGGTGCTGATGCTCACCCTCGAGCGCCTGCGCGCCGGCAAGCTCCGCGACGCGGAGCGGCTCGTCTCGTTCGTGTTCGGGACCTGCCGGATGATGGTGCTCGAGCTGCGGCGCACCGGCGCACGGCGCGAGCGGTTGCTCGACCGCTACGCGGGCGACGTGCCGATGGCCGATCCCGCCGCATCGCCGCGTCTCGACCAGGCGCGGCTCGTCGGCTGCCTCGAACGCCTGTCCGAGCGCGAGCGCTCGGTCCTGGTGATGACTTTCTACGACGACCAGCCGGCCAAGGAAGTCGCCGCCGCGCTCGGGCTGAGCGAGGGGAACGTGCGCGTCATCCGCCACCGCGGGCTCGAGCGGCTGCGCGACTGCGTGACGGGACGAGGAGCGCCCCCATGACCCAGCCGAGCTGCGCCAGCCCGATCCCGCTTGCGACCCTTCTCGAGTACTGGCTCGGCGAGCTCGACGAGGCGCGGGAAGGCCGGCTCGACGAGCACCTGCTCGGCTGCGGCCACTGCAGCGCGAATCTGCAGAGCCTGGTCGACATCGCCGGCGAGGTCCGCGCGGCGGTGCGTGCGGGTGCCGTACACGCCGTCCTGACCGACGCCTTCGTGAAGCGGCTCGCCGCGCAGGGGCTGCGCCTGCGGGAGTATCGCGTGCCGCACAACGGCAGCGTCTATTGCACGGTCGCCCCGGACGACGACCTGCTGATCACCCGCCTCGACGCGCCGCTTGCGGGGGTCGAGCGGCTCGACGTCGAGCGCTTGGGCGTCGAGGGCGCAGGCCTCGAGCGCCTGCGCGATGTGCCGTTCGACGCGGCGGCCGGGGAAGTGGTCCTCACATCGCGGATGGAACGCATCCGTGCGCTGCCCGCATCGACTGTGCGGATCCGGCTCCTTGCCATGGCGTCGTCGGGCGAGCGTCTCGTCGGCGAGTACACCTTTCACCACACGCCCTATCGACCGGGCGACAGCCGCTGAACCCCGGGCCGTCACCGACCCAGGTTGTTACGACGCTCCTGACCCAAGCGATGACCCGTTACGCACGAGCACGATCTTGCCTATCACGCCTCCCTTCCCGAGCAGCTCCTGCGCGCGTCTTGCCTCGGCAAGAGGAAATCGCTGCGCGATGAGCGGCTTGAGCTTTTGCTGTTGAAGGAGGTCGAGCAGGGCGATCAAATCCTGCCGAAACAAAGCCGGCTTCAAGCGTTTGAGCGTCTGGATGCTGTAGGGGACGATCCGTTTCCGGCCGGGGAGAAGCCAGCCGCCAGCGATGTACAACGCGTAGATGGGGATTCCATGAAGGCGATTACGACGGCCTGTACGGTCCGAACCTAATCCCTCCCCACGTAGCGAGGTTGTATTGCCATAACCCACCACCCTCCCGCCCGGACGGAGAGCCTCGCGGGAATGCCAGAGGTGGGCGCCACCAATGGGGTCGAAGACGGCGTCCACGCCCTCGCCCGTGAGGCGGCGAACTTCTTTAACGTAGTCCTGATTCCGGTAATCGATTGGTACACCGCCCAGCTCGGAAACGGCCGGCGCCCCTCGCGATGAACAGGTACCGTACATCTCCAGTTCGGCAAGGCGCCCCAGCTGCAGGAGTGCCGTGCCCACCCCGCCCGACGCGCCGTGAAACAACACGCGCTGGCCCGGTTTGACCTTGGCGGAACGATGCAGCATCTGGTACGCCGTGATGTAGTTCAGAATGAGGCTGACCGCCTCGGCGGCGTCCAACCCGGATCGCACCGGAACCAGCTCGCGCTGCGGCAGGCAGACGAACTCCGCGTACGCGCCGTGTATGGGCATCGCGGCAACTATCTGGCGCGGTTCGATTCCGGAGACACCGTTGCCGAGCTGATCTACCTCGCCAACCAGGTCCCACCCCGGCGTGTAGGGCACCGGGGGGCGTTTCGGGATGGACGCCCTCGCGCGCCATTATGTCGGGCAAGGAGACGCCTGCGGCCAGCACTCTCACCCGCACTTCACCAGCCTTCGGCTCGGGGCACTCCTCTTCAACCACCCGAAGTGCATCGGGCCCGCCGTAGTGAGTAACGATGATGCGCGTGTGTCTCATGGACTCTTCCTCCCTTGGCGGGCGGTCGAGCTAGTGCGGCCCAACGCTAGAGTTCACCGGACCGCGTAGGGGGCCCGCGAGGGAGCGCTCGAACTCAGCGATGAACGCCAGACCGAGCTCAGCATTCGCTTCTCGCGCGTAGAAAAGGGCTCCGTCAATCAGCTCGCGCTCGGCTTCGAGACTGACGGATGGGATCACTTCAGCGCATCACGAGCGCGGGTGATTGCGTCGGCGGCGGGGACCACAGGGGCGCGCCCAGCTTCGATTTCGGCGATCCGCAGAACGCCTTCAGATGCTCTAGTTTGCATGATGATATCTCCGCGAAGGCGCTGCCGGCTGAAGCCCAACGTCGCCGTTCCAGGGGGCCCTGCTGACGCGGCCCCCTGGAACGGCCGGTTAGGGCGACGGCTTCGCAAGCTCTAAAGGTCCTCTGCGCGGTCGCGCGCTGGAAGGGAATCGCGGAACTCTGCGAAAGTCTTCCAGGCAGGAACTGGCGGGGTGTAGTCCGGGCGCGGTGCGTATGCCGAGTGCTCGATGAGTTGCATCTTGTGTATGTAGCGTGGGCAGTTCGGGAAAATGCGATCTGCTGTGACACGAACAATGAACACCGAGCCCGGGCACTCATTACGTAGAGGATCATCCTCGCTTATCTGGGCAATGCCATTCACGCGCAGCCGCTTCGGGCGCTCGAAGTCCAGGAACAGCAAGCCAACGTGGGCATTGACGAGCACGTTGCCCCAGGTGCGGTACATGCCATTGCCGTCGTAATCAGGAATGCAAAGCGTGCGATCGTCGAGCACCCGCACGAACCCGGGTAACCCGCCTTTGTAAGAGCAATCCGGATGGCCTCGGGCGTCTGCCGTTGCTACGAAGAACATCGGGGACCGCTGGATAAAGGCGCGGTCCTCGTCGGTAAAGGCGGTGCGAACGGTGACTTGCTCCAGGCGATCGGCCAGCCGCCGAGTCTCACGAGTGTCCTGGAGTCGCCGCATCCCATCGTGATACAACGGATCGTCTGCCATCATTACTCCTTGTAACGCGCGGTGAGAGAGCCTTAACGTTCGCGTTGAGCGGGGGCCGACGAGCGTAGCGAGGAGGGAACCGCAAGGAAGCGAGGCGCGCTTGCGGCCGTCCGCTCGAACGCGGGGTTAGGCGCCATGCATCCCCCTCGCTAACACACAGCGAACCCCACCCGCCGGGTCTGGTACGTCGCCAACGTACCGCGGGATCAAGTGCACGTGGACGTGCATGCGTGATTGCCCTCCGGCCTTCCCGATGTTTATACCAATGTTGTAACCGTCGGGCGAGTGCTTTCCTCTTATGAGGCGTTGCGCCTGGTTCAACAGATCAAGCACGGCCAGCTGTTCTTCGTCCGTCATGTCAAAGAAGCTTGCGACATGGCGCTTTGGGATAGCGAGTACGTGTCCGCGACTCAACGAGTTACTGTCGTAGCGCACATAGGCGAGGTCGTTCTCCAATACGACGTCAGCTGGGGTACACAACTCGCAAGCTGCGGAATCAGGCGCGGTGTTCATCGACTCATGGTGCCTAACGCCG
This sequence comes from uncultured beta proteobacterium, assembly GCA_963789885.1. Taxonomy (GTDB): domain Bacteria; phylum Pseudomonadota; class Gammaproteobacteria; order Burkholderiales; family SG8-39; genus DATEDA01. The sequence continues at coordinate 8,164 of CAWBNB010000046.1, forward strand.
GAGTTCAGCGGCGCGCTCACGGCGACCCGCGGAGCACGGCGATAAACAAAAAGTAACCACGCTTCCACGCGTCCGCTCGAACGAGGGGTTAGGCCTCACTTGGTACGGTCCGGAGACATCGTTGACAGTTTAGTCCAGGGACATGGCTGACAGTTTGACCAAACTCCGGGCACCGCAGGAGGTGCCCGATGCCATGGAGTCAGACCACGCCTATGGACCAGAAGACGCAGTTCATCGCCGACTACCTTCGCGAGACGTATTCGTTCACCGAGTTGTGCACACGTTTCGGGGTGAGCCGCGAGACTGCGTATTCCGGCGAAGTTGAACGGCTGATCCGACGATGTTGACCGCGTGGTGAAGCGCGGTGCGTGACGATCACATTGTAGCCTGGGTGTTCAACATCGTGCCGGCGCGAGCGTTATCCACGGCGCCGCGCGCGGGGCGCTCGTTACGCCAACGCGCGTGCGGCGCGGTGGGTAACGCGGTTTGGGACGACTCGGGGTTCATGGCTTTGGGGGTCCTTTCTCAGCGGAGTTATTTTTGCGCAGAGACTCGCCGTCGAGCGCGATGCGGTGAGAGTGGTGGACGATGCGATCGAGGATCGCATCGGCAAGGGTCGGTTCGGCGAGGTACTCGTGCCAGTGCTGCACCGGTAGCTGGCTGGTGATGATGGTGGATCGTCCGGCGGTGCGATCGTCGAGTACCTCGAGCAGATCAGCGCGTTCGCCCTGTCCGATGGGAGCGAGGGCGAAGTCATCGACGATCAGGACATCGATCCTGGCGAGCTGCGCGAGGCGTCTCGCGAAGCTGCCGTCGCCGTGAGCGATGCGCAACTCCTCCAGTAGGCGCGTGAAGCGCGTGTAGAGCGCTGAGAAGCCTTGGCGGCAGGCCTGATTGCCGAGCGCGCAGGCAATCCAACTTTTTCCAAGACCGGTGGCGCCGGTGGCGATCACCGATTGGCCGGCGCGTACCCAGTCGCAGGAGGCAAGGGCTGCCATCAGGCGCTGATCGAGGCCGCGCAGCGCGCGCGTGTCGAGGTCCTCGATGCAAGCGCCGGGGAATTTGAGTCGCGCCTGTTTGAGCAGCCGCTCGAGGCGGCGCGTGTCGCGCCAGGCGGCTTCACGGTCCACCAGCAGCCCGAAGCGCTCCTCGAAGGCGAGCGCGTGGCCCGCGGGCTGGGTGATCTGTTCTTCGAACGCGCGCGCCATGCCATCGAGCTTCAGGCTGCGCAGCCGGGTGAGGGTCTGTTGGGTGAGCATCGTTGTCCTTTCGATTGCGGGTCAGTGGTAGTACTTCGGTCCGCGCACGTTGCCGTGCGCGGGCAGTTCCGGCGCCTCGTCGTAGAGCGAAGGCTGCACCGGTTGGGCCTCCAGGGCGTTGGCCAAGATCGAGGCGACGCTCTTACGGCTCTTTGCACCGATCGCGACGGCGCGCGCGCAGGCCGCCTCCAGGCGAGCGTTGCCGTACTTGCGTGCGAGGGCGAGCATCCCGAGGCAGGCGCGGTAGCCCTGCTCCGGATGCGATTTGGTCTCCAGGATGTGCACGACGACCAACTGCGTGGCTGCACCGATGGTTCCTGCCCAGTGGATCAGCCGCTGTGGCGTCCACTCGCGATGTGCGCGGTGAGACGCCGGCATGTGTTCGGGCACCGTCGTGTAGCCGCCACGCCGATCGCAGCGGGCGTGGCTTGCGACCCGGCGGTTGTGGTAGAGCACCTCCAGCGTCGTGCGGGTGACGCGCAGCTCGACCTCCTGGCCGACGAGCGCGTGCGGGACCGAGTAGAAGTGGCGCTCGTACTCGACGTGGTAATCGATGCGCGAGACGAGCGCGCGCTTGAACTCGGCGTATTCGAACGGGGTGGGCGGCAGCGGCCGCAGCACCGGGCGCTCGAGCGCCTCGAACCACGAGCGCCGGCTGCCCTCGAGTTTCTGGAACGGCCGATTGTTCAGCTCCTCCAGGAGCTCGCCGATCGCAGCGTTGAGCTCCGCCAGGCTATAGAAGCGCCGATGACGCAGCCGCGCGAGGATCCAGCGCTCGACCAGTTGTACCCCGGCCTCGACCTTGGCCTTGTCCCGAGGTTTGCGTGGTCGCGCGGGCAGCACGGCGCAGCCGTAGTGCTCGGCAAGCGCCTGGTAGGTCCGGTTCGGTTCCGGCTCGTAGCGGTTGGCCTCGGAGATCAACGCCCTGGGGTTATCCGGCACCAGAAGCGCTGGCACGCCTGCGGCGTAAGCCAAGGCGTTCACGTGCGCGCCGATCCAGTCGGCCTTCGTTTCGCTCCAGGTCGCCTCGGCGTAGGTGAAGTTGGAAGCCCCCCAGACGGCGACGAACACGTGCGCGCGTCGCTCGGTGCCGCTCGCCACATCGATCACCGGCACGGTCTGGCCGGCGTAGTCGACGAACAGCTTCTCGCCGGCGATGTGCGTCTGGCGCATCGAGCGGCGCAGCCTGCCCACGAACTCCAGGTAGCGCTCGCAGAAGCGCGAGCGGCTGTAGGGCACGCCTTGGGCCGCGTCCCGGTACTCCTCCCAGAGCAGCTGCAGGGTGACGCCCTTGCGCTTGAGCTCCCGATGGACGAGGGCGAAATCGGGGACGGCGAACTTCTGGCGAGACGTAACGCTGCGGGTGCAGCCGCGCCAAGAACGCCGCGTCATCAAGCCCCGCGGCCTCCCGATGCGTGAGCCCGGCCGCTTCAGCCGTGCTCAGGTAATTCTTGACCGAGCCTTTGGAGATCCCGAGCGAACGGGCAATCTGCGAGTACGAGAGATCGCACTCGTCTTTGAGTCTGAGAACTTCTCGAATCCGTCGCATGGCAATCCGCTGGGCTGGCACCTCGATCTCCCCGAGCAAAAGGGAGCGAGAGTAACCAACCGGTTCGTCGAATCACCACGCACCGCACCTTCAATTCCGACGATCTTGAACGGCTTGTCGAGGACCTTGAACGGCCTTCCGACATGCCCGCCAAATCGTTCACCTTCCGTCGGAAACCGCGTTCAACATCGTCGGAATCGCGTTCACGTTCCTTCGGAAACACCGTTCACCTTCCGTCGGAATACGCAGCGAGACCGGCTACAAGCTCATCGGACGATATCTGGAGCAGGGGCCGCAGGGGCTCGAGGAGCGATCGCGCCGACCGCACACGAGTCCGAATCAGACCGCCCCTCACGTCGTCGAGGCATTGCTTGAGGTTCGCCGTCGTCACCCCGGCTGGGGCGCGAAGAAGCTGATCCCGGTGGTGGCGAAGCGTCACCCGAGTTGGGTGCTGCCGGCGCGTACGACGGTGTTCGAGATCCTGAACCGTCACGGGATGGTGCCGAAGAAGCGCCGGCGCCGGCAGATTGGGCATCCGGGCCAGCCGACGAGTCAGGTTCTCGCCCCGAACGACCTGTGGTGTGCCGACTTCAAAGGCCAGTTCAAGACCGGCGACGGGATTTACTGCTATCCGTTGACGGTCACCGACCAGCACAGCCGCTACCTGCTCGGGTGCCAGGGGCTGTTGTCAACGAGCGTGGCCGACTCGAAGCCGGTGTTCACGCGGCTCTTTAAGGAGTACGGGCTGCCCAAGCGCATCCGCACCGACAACGGCGTACCTTTTGCGACGAACACCTTGGCGCGGTTGTCGAGTCTGTCGGCCTGGTGGGTGCGTCTGGGGGTGTTACCGGAGCTCATCGAACCAGGCAAGCCGCAGCAGAACGGGCGTCACGAGCGCATGCACCGGACGCTCAAAGCCGATACGACGCGGCCGCCGGCGGCGAGCTGTCGGGCGCAGCAACGCAAGTTCAATCGCTTCCGGGAAGAGTTCAACGATGAACGGCCGCACGAGGCGCTGGACATGCAGACGCCGTCCTCCCACTACGACTCCTCACCGCGGGAGATGCCGTCGAAGCTTCCGCCGCTCGAGTACCCCGATCGCTTCGAGATCCGCTACGTGAGCGCCAACGGCGGCATTCGCTGGAAGAAGCACGCCTGGGTGAACGTCTCGAGCGTGTGCATCGGCGAATACGTGGGGCTGGAGGAGATTGACGACGGGTTGTGGGACGTCTACTTCGGGCCACTGAAGCTCGGGCGACTGCACGAGCGTCACATGCGGATCGAAGATGCCTACGGCCGGCTGCGGCGGCACAGCGCGCGGCGAACGACCGGTGATTGAGGCCAATTACAATGCTTCGCGCTGATCAGCGACTACGCTACGCTTCGTCGCTGATCAGCGCGGCTGTTCGCCATCGACAGAGGAGAAACACGCTTTCGGGGCAGAAATCTGTCAGGCATGTCCTCGGACTCTTTTGTCAACTATGTCCCCGACCGCTCACTTGCTGACTCGAAGGCTTTGAGTACTTCAGTGCGCGAGAGCTGCGTGCGCCGCAGCTGTGACTCCGCGCGGCGCTTACCATGGTATGCGCGAGCAATGATTGCCTCGAGCTCAGCCGCGTCGAGTTCAGCGATTGTTGCCTCGACGCTCTTGCGGCGAACGCGGACCTCGGCGAGCATATCGTTTGCCTCGCCAAGTATCCGTTGGGCCTCGCCTAACAGGTGTGCTTGGTGGGCTATGCGCTTTCGCAAGCTCACGAGCGTGCCGATCGCAACGCATTCATCGCGAACTTGTTCGATGGTGAACTCCTCGTCGGATAGCAGCTGGAGTGCCGTCGTTCTTCGGGTGGCCTTGCCAAGGCTCTCCTCCTCGAGGCGCTTGCGCACTGTTATCCACACGGTGAGACCGCCGATGACGCCCGAAAGAAGGACGCCTAGGACGGAAACGAGAACTGAGAGCGACGGCCACACCGTGAGGCCTAACGTCGCGCTTGAGCCGCGGCCGAGGAGCGAAGCGACGAGGGGACCGCAAGCGCGCGAAGCCCGCTTGCGGCGGTCGGCTCGAACGTTGGGTTAGCCGACGATCTTGTCGTATTCACCGTGGGTTCCGATCCAGAACCACACGATTCCACCGTCGACGTCGGTGCCGAGCGCACCGACGCGAACAGACCAGAGCTCTCCGATGCGCTTGAAGTGAAGGGAGGGGTGCTGAGGATTGTCTTTCAGCAGAGCGTAGCTCTTGTCTGCCAAGGCGCGAACCTCCTCAGGTAGAGCCTGGTACAGAACCTAGAAGCGCGAAGAAGCGTGGTGCTTCAAAGCGGGCGAGTCTTGCCTGCCTTGTATTCAGCTACCGCCTCGGCGGCCAATGCATCAAGTTTCCCGGCCTTGGAGTCCTGCCCGATCTGTGCGTCCCAGGCGCGCGCATCAAACTCGGTGAACCACGCACGAAACTTCTTCAACTTCTCCGGGGGGAGCTTCGCGATCCGTTCCTCAAGTTTCTTGAGCTCGTTCATGATGTCAGTCCTGTGTATCCGACTGCCCAAATTGTACGCGGCGCAAGGGTCGGGCGTCTTCGTCGGCTAACGCCTGCCTTCCGCGGCGCGCCGCACGAATGCGCCCGCTCTTGAGTAACCAGGCCAAGTACGCGGCTGCCGTGACATCGTACGAGAGGCAGAACTGCGGCCACCAAGTTGGTACGCCCGGATTGGGCATGACTCCGCCATGGGCGAGATCGAAGATGCCATGGGCCGCTAGCGCAAGCACAACGACCCAAAGGGAAGACCTGAATCCCGATACTGCAAGTACCAGGAAGACTGCGCCAACCAGCGACTCAAGAACGAGCGCATGTGTGGATGCCCCTATGACGGCGAACAAAGCATAGTAGGACGCGATGACAATCGTCACGGTTGGATAGAAGGCTCGATCACGATCCAGGCCGAAGCCTGTGGCCATCAGACCCACTGCGAACGCAAGGAACGCTCCGACTGCCAGTGCCACGATGCGGCTCTTTGCGTGTCTTGCGACCTAACGGTCGTGATCAGCGGCCGCAAAACAGCGGGCGCAAGCCCGCTGTAAAGCGGTCCACTGCATCGCGTTGGGCGTCAATATTCATAGCCGGACTGAACTTGGCGAAAGCGGGCGTCCGAGAGCGCTATCGACTCAAACCGGACATGGATCCAAAGCCCTCCCCCTGTCACGCCGCGCGCGCCGCTGACGGGGCGCTAGGGCGCAGTGCCCTCACGTGCGGTAGAGGTTCGCTTGTGAAACGCACCGCCCTTCATGATCATCGTGAGTCTCGTCTGATCTTGTAGCACCCGAACGTCTCTCGTCGGGTCGCCATTGACGACCAGAATGTCCGCGAGCGACCCGGACTTCACCATGCCGATGCGGTCTCGCCCCATCAGCTCGCCCCCCGTCTTCGTGGCTGCGACAAGGGCTTCCGTCGGTGTGAATCCAAACAGGTTCACGAATAGCTCCAGGTCGCGCGCGTTCCGCCCGATGGGGTTGTAGGGGAAGCCGTAGTCGCCGCCCGGCAGGATGCGGATGCCGCGCTTCTTCATCTCGGGATAGATCGTGCACATGCGATCGAGGCCAGAGAGGGCGCCCATTCGCTCCGCGACTTCCCGCGTGATGCCGAAAGCTTCCGCCTCGTGAATCCTGGACCAAAGCAGTCCAACCGCAGGGGCGACGAAGAGTTCATCGCGTCGCGCTTCGAGCATGTCGAGCGCCTCGGCGTCCGCGTGGCTGCAATGGTAGAGGATGCGGAAGCCGTGCTTCGCTGCGAGCTTCACAGCCTGCGCAGCCTGCGCATGGCATGCGAGCCAGACCCCGGATTCACGGGCTTGCTCTCCGATGGCCGCAACCTCCTCCTCGGTGTACGTCAGTTCCTGTGAGCCACCCGGCTTGAACGCCTCGTCGCTCGAAAGCAGGAACTTGATCGAGTCAATCCTCTCGCGCGCCATCGCCTTGACGTAGTCGCGCATCCCCTGAGGCCCGCGCGGGTGGGCAGCGCTGGGATCGGCGGGGAGCCCGAGCGCACCGTCCGGTAGGCGCTCGAGAGAGGAAGCGCGCAGGCGGGGACCGGGCAGCCAGCCGCCATCGATCTCGTCCCGGAGCGCGATCTCGAAGCGCACGCCGAGCGCTCCGGCGGAATAGGCGCTAGTAAAACCCGCGTCAAGCGTGACCCGCGCGTTGCGGGCTGTTACGAGGATGTGTTCCTCGGGCGGGAGCGTGAACGAGTCGAAGATGCGACCGACCGATGACGGCCACGAGAGGTGCGCATGCGCCTCGACAAGGCCGGGCATTAGGGTAGCGCCGGCACAGTCTATGACCGATGCTTCGTCCCGGCTCAGGCGTCCACTGCCTTCCGCCACGGCTGCGATGCGATCCCCCCGGACAAGCACCTCCCCGGGAAATAGCGGCCGACCGCTTCCATCGAAGACTTGTGCGTTGACAAAGAGTGTTGGTCCACCCTCGCGAGGGAGCATGCGGCGTCTCCTTTGCCATCCAGCCGCCCGAGCGGCGGCACGGGCTGAAAAAGTATGCCGCAGTCCGCACGGTGGCGTGGACCGCTTGGCGTCCGGCTTGTTCGGGCTGAAAGTCGGATATGCGTCGCCTGATGCGGCTACATGCGGTATCCGACGCAGTAGGTCGGCTTCTGTTCAGCGAATTCCGCGAAGGTCCGCTTCTCGTGACCACGACAGGCAGCAACGAGTCAACGAGTCGAATGCGTACGTTCTTCACTGCTGACGCCCAACGTCGCCGTTCAGGGGACCGAAACAGCGGCAACGCCGCTGTTGAGGCTCCCCTGTAACGGCATGTTGGGCCTCGCCAGCAGGTGATCCGGGGGGCGTTCACTTCTTCTTCCCCGATCGGTTCAGGGAGACGGCGGCACGGATGAGAACCTTGAACGCAGACTCGTCCATCTCGTCTCCCTCGTGGATGTCGATTGCGCGGCGGACGTTGCCGTCGAGGCTTGAGTTGAACAGAGTCGCAGGGTCCCTCAGCGAGGCGCCCTTCGCGAACGTGAGCTTCACGACCTTTTTGTAGGACTCGCCGGTGCAGACGATCCCGTTGTGGGACCAGATCGGATTGCTCCATTTCCATTCCTCGGTGATTCCTGGATCTGCTTCCTTGATGAGCTTGCGGACATGGCGAAGCACGTCCCCGCGCCAGTCCCCGAGTTCCGCGATTCTCGTGCTGATCAGCTCGGAGGCCGATGTCCCGCTCTCCCCGTCCGCCTTGTCCGCGCGCGCGAGGGGGCGCGCGGCCGCCTTCTTGGCGGCTTTCTTGGGGGTGCTCTTGGCGGACTGCTGCTTTGTCTTCATCTATCACCCGCTTGATGTGAGGCCCAACGTACCGCGTAACCGGCCGCCGAGGCGCGAAGCGCCCAGGGAACCCGGCAGCGCAGCCGTTGGGCGGTCCGGTTCACGCGGCTGTTAGGCGACGACTCACCATCATGGCTGCGCGGTCAGAGTTCGGTGAAGAAAATCGAACATACGCCGCGCTGAATCTTGCGTTGCATCCCTGTCGTAGTAGTAGACGACCGAGTTGCCGCGGAAATCGACCTTCGAAAGGCCATTGAGGTTCTCGCAGTCCCAGCAATGCGTGATCCCCGGGTATACGTGTCATTCCACCGGAGCACCAGCGGCCCGGGCCAATTCCAATTTCGAGACACACTCCCCGGGTGGCGTCTCCGTATCCTTGTCTCCCATCAGTACTAGAAGCGGCCGGTCGATGTCCGGGTTCACGATCTCAAACGGAGCGCCGACGGGCGGTCTGATCGTGAAGCAGCCGGGGTAGAACGAGACCACGGCAGCGAATCGCTCACCTGCGCCAAGTGTGGTTCCCCATAGCCTGGTGCTGGGCGAGGACACCGACCATGGCTCCCCAGGAATAGCCGGCCAGAGCTATACGCTTCTTATCGACAAAATCGAACTTCCGGAGATAGTCCGCAGCCTGCAGTGCATCCTTGACGCCGCGCGCGAAGTTCACGCCGGCCCCATGCATACCGTGTCTACCCCGCGCGGGCCGAGACTGTCGATCAGCAGCGCAACATACCCGCGCCCCACCGCCTCTTTGGCCGAGTTGAGCATTGACACGTTCTGCCAGCGCGGATTGCCTAGACCGCTGCATTGATGGTGCAAAACGATCGCCGGGAAGGGGCCTTGGCCTTCCGGCTTGTAGAGAGCCATACGTGGTGAACTGAAAAATGAAAGGCGAGACGGCTCGGCAGGAAGCTCGAGGTCTTTGGCCTTGCTGGACGCACCGAGGAGTCCCCCGGCTGTCTGCGCAAGCGCCACCGCCCAGTTGAAAAGAAGAAGCGGGAACGCTGCTGCTGCCAACCGATTACGCACGATGCCTCCTGTAGCGCCAAACGTCCGAATTCAGCGGCGCGCGTCAGCGCGTCCGCTGGAATGAGCGGTTAGCCAGTCAATCACCCGCTCCGCGTCTGCATCGGATGGGAAGACAGGATAGAGCACCTCTTCGATCCGGCCTGCACGGGCAATCACTGTGAGACGCTTAATGAGTTCAAGACCGGCGGACGTGAAGGTTGGCAGCCGCAAGGCCCGTGCGAAGTCGAGCCGCGCATCGCTTAGAAGGGGGAACGGTAGGTGAAGCCTCTGAGCGGCCTCCGACTGGTACTCGGTATCTTGCGTGCTCAGACCGTACACCGTTGCGCCTAGGGCAGTGAGCTCTTTGTAGTGGTCGCGATAGGCGCAGGTCTGGGGCGTGCAACCACGCGCGCCGGGGATGGCATTCCACGCTGCGGCTCCGCCAGGCGGCTCCTCATCAGGTCGTCCCGTTCGTGGGTAACAATAGACAACCAGCCAAGGTTGACCTTCTTTGGACGGATCGACTGTCGGTCCAGAAGTGGCCCGCAAGGAAACCGACGGGAGCGGTGAGCGACGAAGGTGGTCACACGCCCCATCGTCTTTCGGGACGGGCAAGTTATCCGGAAGAGAGTAGAGATTGTCCGTTCGCATATACGGCTAACGATCCGGCTCAGCGGCGCCCACTTGCGGGCGTCCGCTGCAGCCGGGGGTTAGCCCTAGACATGGTCGCACCCTCGCTCAAAGTCGACGTGGCCAGCTTTGCCTGGCGGTCATTCGTTAAAGCTGTCAGTCTCAATCTCCAGGTACGCGCGGTTGATGTTTCTTCCGATGACATACGAGCGTTCCAGCTTGTCCCAGATCGAAAGATCGAGTGACTTCCGGATGTCGCCCTCGCTCTGGCCGCTTCGGAAACCCTCCTTGACGCCCGAATAGAAGCGAAGCATGGCGTCGCGCAGGGCAGCGACCTCGCGGAGAGTCATGAGGTCCCCGTGGCCCGGCACGAAATGCGCGACGCCGAGCGCCTGTATCTCGTCGAGCGTGAGGAGCCAGTTCTTTACGAAACCATCCTGCAGTGTCGGGACGACTCGGCTGACGAGTACGTCGCCTGCAACCAGAACCTGGTCGTCAGGTAGATGAACCAGCAGATCGCCGATCGTGTGCGATCCTCGAGGAACCCAGAATACAACTCGCACGCCGTGGATGAGCGTCTCCGTCCTCGTGCCCTCGGGATAGGTGACCGCAGCGGCCAGCGGCTTTGTCCCGGGGAGCTCGCGTCCGATATCGCGCTCCATGATCCCGAGCCACTCAGGTCCGGTCTCGAGAACCATTCTGCGGCACATCTCGGAGCTGATGAAGGTAGCCCCCTCGAACACTACATTGCCCAGGTAGTGGTCGCCGTGGTGGTGCGTATTCACCACGTGTGTGACCGGTTTATCCGTGATTCGGCGCACGGCTGTCGCGATGTGCCGGCCCACCTCGTCCGAGCCTCCGGAGTCGACAAGGATCACCCCTTTGTCGCCCACGATGACCGTCGAATTGATCATGTAGCCTTGGTTGAAACGATTCGCGTGTTGGATCGGACCCAGAAGCACGTACACCCTCTCGTTGATCCTGAGCGTCCGAGGCTCCGGAAACGTCTGCCCATGCGCTCCCGCGCCTAGGGCTATGAGGACGATCAGAGCGCTAAGCCGTCGCATGAGTGTCTAGGGCTAACGCCTCCGATCAGCGGTCCGCTGCATCGGATGGTTGGGCGCCGCCGTCACGGGAGAGAGACCGGTGTTGATGACCATGGTCAGGTCCGGCAACAGTCACCCTGACGCTGCACCGGCGGACACTTGACGCTGCCATAGGAACAGAAGACGCAGCAGTCGCCGGGCTTCGGCCGCAGACGCGAGTGGCAGGCCTCGCACTCAAAGAAGAAGACGCACGCATCGGACGGCATTTCCTGCTCCGTGTGCGCGCCACAGTTCGGGCAGGTGAGAACGGAGCGCGTGATTATGTCCATCGCTTCTCCCGCGACGCCCAACGCCCTGCATCACCTGCCGGCGGAAGCGGGCGAAGCCGGCTGTAGCCGGGCACATGCATGCGGAGGTTGGGCGGCACTTCACCCCTGGTTGGCTTCATCGCCAACCCTCGCACGTCGGTTGCAGCGAAGGGTTGGGTATCACCTCCTTATGCCGGAATTTCCGCCTCGACAAGCTTGGCAAGGAGCGTAAGCGATTCTTGCCACCCGAGATAGCATGCCTCCAGCGGAATGACTGCGGGTATGCCTTCCTGCACGATGTTCAACTCAGTTCCGCAGGACACATTTTTCAAGGACACTGTCACCTGCATCTGCCCGGGTAAATTTTGATCGTCGAACTTATCCGTGTAGCGGATGCGTTCGTGTGGCACCAGCTCGAGATACTCTCCGCCGAACGAGTGGCTCTGGCCTGTTGTGAAGTTGGTGAACGACATCCTGTGGGCCCCGCCAACTTTGGCGTCCATTTGATGGACCTTGCCCGTGAAGCCGTTTGGCGGAAGCCATTTGGCCATGGCATCAGGATCGAGGAACGCACGATAGACACGCTCCGGCGTCGCACGGAGCACACGGTGAAGCCGGACGGTGTTAGTGGACATGATCACTTCGCCCTTCGATAAGTGGTGGAGCGAGCTGTCGAACCAGAACAAGTGTGCCGACGAGTGCGGCGTGACGCCCAACGCGCTGCAACCTATGGTTGGGCGTCATAGCCTCACCGGTGCGAGCACGCTCAACCCCTCGGATTGCTTACAGGCGGACGATTCTTGCGGTAGGAGTTCTTTAGCGCAATTTTTCCGTCTCGAAAGGTGAACAGATCGCAGCCATGAACTTCGACACGCGCGCCGTCTGCACGTGTTCCGGTGAAAGTCCATTCTGACACCCCTCTCTCGCCAACGACGAAATGGCGCGTACTCCCCCAGTGAGCATCAGGGAACGTCGCCCAGACTTCGGCAAAGCCAGCTCGAACAGCCTCACGGCCGACATATCGAGTGCCGCAAGCGTCGGGACCGGAAGATGCTTCGAACGCGCAATCGTCGGTCATGAATGACATAAGGGCATGGACATCGTGGCGATTCCAGGCATCGGCGAAATCTTGCAAGACCTCGACGGTCACCTGCTCAATGACGTCCGGCATGACCAGAACCTCCGTTTCGTGTTTAGTTACGACTGTCGCCCTATGATGCCCAACGACTCAGTTCAGCGGCCGGTGCGAGTGGGCGAAGCCCGCTCGCACGGGTTCGCCGCAACTGACGGTTAGGGCGCACGCGGCTCACCTGCTGCTCCGCTAGAGCGCGGCGTCAGAAACACAAGGGCGGCCGCTACGACAAACAGGGCTAGTACATCGCCCCAAAGGTGTCCGACGTGCTGCGGGTACACTATTGACTGGATCGCCATGATGCCGCCGTGCACGACACTGGACCAGACGGTGAACCAGATCAAGCTGCAGTGTGCGGCTGGGTTGCGGGAAGCAACCATGAGGAACACGCCGAGGGTCACGTAGATCCCGAGAATCATCTGCAGATACTCCGACTGACTGGTGTGCCACGCCCAGCCGGATGGCCAAACAATCGTAAGTGGGTAGACCCCGACGACGAAAATCAAACCCACGACGAACAGAACGATACGCAAGTACTTGATGCGATCAACCTCTGTCATGGTGTTCCCCTCGCCATTGGTAGAAGAACCGTAATTCGTGCGGCCTAACGTCCACCTTCAGCCGCCGCCGAGGAGCGAAGCGACGAGGGAACTGCAAGCGCGCGAAGCCCGCTTGCAGCTGTCGGCTGGAAGGCGTGGTTGGGCGCCGGCATTTAGGTCACTTTAGCTCGCCGGAGGCGGTGACGTCGAAGTACAGGACTATGGACTGACCATCTGCCGTCTCGACCTCGAGTCGATCGTACGTACGCAGGCCAACCGTGATCTGACTTTGGTTTCGCCGCTTATAGGCGGGATAGCGCTGCGCTAGCCAACTGTATGCACTGCGGATACCCGACGATCTGTTGGTTCCGCCTGTGATCAGTACTGCCTGCTCAACGGACAAGCCGTCGCCGTTTGACAAGGTGATTCCAGGTCGAGTCCGGGGCTGCGACGCAGCGGAGGTTTTCGGCGCTGTTTCACAGCCAAGCACCAGCAGTGCCATGGTGCACACGACGGCGCGTATCACTCGGCTCTTCCTTGCGACGCTCAACGCCTCAGTTCAGCGGCCCGTGTAGGCGGGCGAAGCCCGCTGTAACGGGTCCGCTGCGACTGATGGTTAGACCCCCGGTACGGTCCGGAGACATCGTTGACAGTTTAGTCCAGGGACATGGCTGACAGTTTGACCAAACTCTGGGCACCGCAGGAGGGTGCCCGATGCCATGGAGTCAGACCACGCCTATGGACCAGAAGACGCAGTTCATCGCCGACTATCTTCGTGAGACCTTCTCGTTCACCGAGCTCTGCGTGCGCTACGCAGTGAGCCGCGAGACCGGCTACCGGCTCGTGGAGCGCTACCTGGAACAAGGTCCTGCAGGACTCGAGGCACGATCGCGACGACCGCACACGAGTCCGAACGAGACTGCTCGGCACATCGTCGAAGCGTTGCTCGAGCTCCGTCGGCGTCACCCGCGCTGGGGCGCGAAGAAGCTGCTCCCGCTGTTGGGCAAGCGCCACCCGAGCTGGGACCTGCCGGCGCGCACGACGGTGTTCGAGATCCTGAACCGCCACGGGATGGTGCCGAAGAAGCGCCGGCGACGGGCGATCGGTCATCCGGGCCGTCCGACCAGCCAGGTGCTTGCGCCGAACGACCTGTGGTGCGCGGACTTCAAGGGCGAGTTCAAGACCGGCGACGGGATCTACTGCTATCCATTGACCGTCACCGACGATCACAGCCGGTATCTGCTGGGCTGCCAGGGGCTGCTGTCGACGAAGGTCGTCGAGGCGAAGCCGGTGTTCACGCGACTGTTCAAAGAATACGGGTTGCCGAAACGCATCCGCACCGACAACGGCGTGCCCTTCGCGACGAACACACTCGCGCGACTGTCGAGGCTTTCGGCGTGGTGGGTGCGTCTGGGTGTGTTGCCAGAGCTGATCGAACCGGGCAAGCCGCAACAGAACGGGCGACATGAGCGGATGCATCGCACGCTCAAGGCTGAGACGACGCGCCCACCGGCGGGGAGCTGCCGAGCCCAGCAGCGCAAGTTCAATCGCTTCCTGGAGGAGTTCAACCACGAACGGCCCCACGAGGCGCTGGACATGCATACGCCGGCCTCGCGCTACGACTCCTCGCCACGAGAGATGCCGACGAAGCTCCCGCCGCTGGAGTACCCCGATCGGTTTGAGGTGCGCTACGTAAGCGCCAACGGTGGCATCCGCTGGAAGAAGCACGCCTGGGTCAACGTCTCCACCGTCTGTATCGGCGAGTACGTGGGGCTGGAGGAGATCGACGACGGGCTGTGGGACGTCTACTTCGGGCCGCTCAAGCTCGGGCGCCTGCACGAGCGGCAGATGCGCATCGAGGATGCCTATGGCCGGTTGAAGCGGCATGAGCCGCGCAGGACGAGGGCCGCTTGAGGCCAATTACAATGCCTCGCGCTGATCAGCGACTACGCTCCGCTTCGTCGCCGATCAGCGCAGCCATTCGCCGTCGACAGAGGAGAAACACGCTTTCGGGCAGAAATCTGTCAGGGATGTCCCCGGACTATTTTGTCAACTATCTCCCCGACCGCTCACCCACGTACGTGACAGCGCCCGGCTTGGCGGTCGGGATGCACGCAGGCAGGTCGGGCACGAGCAGCTGTAGATCGGAAAGCCGAATCGTACGCGCACGCAGGACAATGACTGCAATGGCGAAGGCGGGAAGATTCTGTTGGAAGGATGGATTGCGATCGACGGTGACGAACACGTCGAACTCTTTCGCCGCGAGCCCAAGCAGCTCTCCGTTCCGGATGGTTGACCAGCCCATCTGGCGCGCCGTCTTGACCTCATGGCCGGCGATGTCGCGCGAGAGTCGCCAATCCACACACTCGTCGACGAGTACCTTCACGAAGCAGCAGCGACCAGACGGTCCTTCGCTTGCTCGAGAAACTGTATGACCTGCTCTCGACTGACGGAAGGGAAGCCAGCGAGGAATTCGTCGATGGAGTCTCCGGCTTCCAGGTAGTCAAGAAGCGTCTGAACGGGTACCCGAGTACCCGCAAAGACGGGGGTACCACCCATCACGTCGGGGCTGCAGGAGATGACTGGCTTATCCATAAGGGCAGACTACTCCGAAGTCTGCAGCCCGCGCAACTTGGGGGTCTAGACGTTGGAGCTAAGCGGGAGACAGCGGCGCCACGCCGTTGGCTCTCCGCTTGAGCGACTGGTTAGCAGTCTGCGTACGATCACTTTGTGGCCGCACCGACAAGGCACTCACCCGGTACCTCGAACCCACCAGGCGATTCGAAACTGCGCATTGAGCCTTCCACTTCGTTCCACACGGACTCGCGTTCTTGAGGGGGCAGGTGAGCCATCATGGCATTGAATGCACCGAAGGCTTCTCGGGCTACCCGCACGTACTCGGCAGAACTGGCCATTCTCAGGGGCACCGGCACGGCGCGAACCTCGGGGTCGGCAAATCCGGCTTGACGGAGGACGCCTTCGAGCACCCCGGGAGCGCCAAGGCTAAACGGGCCGGGTTGCCCGGGAACGGGAGGCGGGAGTTGCGCGCGCCGGCGGATGATGGAAACTGGCATAGCACCCCAACTGTTTCGATCGGGCGTGGAAAAGACAACGACGGCGACCCGACCGCCCGGTCTCAGAGCGCGGCGCCACTCGCGTAGCGCTGTCACAGGGTGCGGCAAATACATCAGACCAAGCCGACACAGCACCGCATCAAAGGAAGCGTCAGGGAGATCTAGTTTCTCGCCGTCCATGGCGCGGGTCTCAATCTGTTTGAGTCCACGTTCACGGGCGACCTGGAGCGCAAGCTCAACGATCCCTTCCGCGATGTCGGTCGCCAGCACGTAACCGCTAGGGCCAACTCGTTCGGCGGCACTGACCGCCGGTTCACCTGCGCCGGCGGCGATGTCTAGGATGCGCTGACCTGGCTGAATCCGGGCGAGGTCGAGCATCTGGCGGGTAACTTCGCCATACCAACGATCCAGAGTGGGATTCCAGCGTCGCCATGCTGCGCCGTCCTTGTTCCATTGCTCTCGCTGCGCGTTCTTGTACTTGGCTGCGTCGAATGGGGGCTGCTGTTCGGCCACGCAAGTCCTCCTCTCGCTTAGACCTTGATGTTGCTTCGCGGTGCGGGACTCAGACTGCTAACGTTGGCAATGAGGAGGGAACTGAACAGCGACGCTGTTCAGCGCTCCCCTCGATTGCGGGTTAGGGCTCATTTGGAAATCGGATGACAAATGAGCCATACCACCGTGACAGCGGCCGAGGAAAGTAAGGCGTTGACGACCAAATACGTAACGGGAAGCACCGGGCGCAAGTTAAAGACGGCAACGCTCTCGACTGATACACCCTTCATTGGCGCAAGAGCGACAAGGCGGCGATACATCTCGCGCATGCGCCTGTAGTGGCCGATGATCCAAACAAACTTGAATGTGATCAACAGACCAAATGCAATGACTGAGCTTGGCAGGGCAACGGCAGAATTGTCATGGATGAAAGTCTGCGCTCCCCCTGATGTGACTAGCCAACCAATAATCACCAGCAACGCTGTGACGGTCTTGAACTGAAACTCTGGGAAGGCTTTGAATAGCTCAGTTGCCTGCGAATACAGGAGATCAAATTCGAGCGAAGAGTTGCTCGCGGCCATGATGAGCCCTAACGCCTTGCGTGAGCTGCAAGCGGAGGTGGGCGAAGCCCGCCGGAGCTTGTCAGCTCGACGCAAAAGTTAGGCATCCGCCCACCGAGTACATTCATTTCTTGGTTCCCTTGTACCAATCGAGCGCGATCTTGAGTCGATCATCACCCCAAAATATCTCGTCGCCAACGACAAATGTTGGGGAACCGAAAATTCCGAGATGCCTTGCGACGTCCGTCTCCGTATCAAGTAGCGAATGGAGTTTCGCAGAGTCAGCTTCGGCGAGAACCGCGACGGGATCCTGTCCAAGGCTTGTTAGTATTCCAGCCAGGTTTGTGGGATCGGTGAACACTTTCTTTCCCATGGACCAGCTTTGATACACGGCCTTCGAGAACTGGGGGCACCATCCGTCGCGAGATGCGACTAGACCGACTCGGTGAGCGAGGGTGCTTGGTTGAATCGGGTATGGCGGAGCCCCGGCAAGACGAACGCCGAATTGCGCGGCCCTGCGCTCGACATCGCGCCACATGTACTTAGACCTTATCCGTAAATAATGTTTACTTTCGCGGGCACACGCCGGAAGCTGATGATGGCAGCGGCGAGCATGGTCAACGCCAGGTAAGAGCGATGCATCTTCTCATAGCGAACGAGCAGTTTGCGGAAGCGCGTGAACCACGAGTGCGCCACTTCGACCACCCAGCGCCGCGGGGGCTTGCCTTGGGCGCGTTGGGTCCGCTCTTCGCCGCGCGGACGGACATGCGGCGTGTAGTTGCGGTCGACCATGCTCTGCTTGGCGAGTGCGCCGACGAAGCCGGCGTCGGCGCACAGGTGTTGCCGGGCGCGCGGGGCAACGGCCGGCCGTGGCAGGACGAGCGCGTCGAGAGTGGGCACCAATTGGCTGATGTCATGGCGATTAGCCGCGGTCACGATGATCGACAGCGGGACGCCACGGGCGTCGACCAGCAACATTCGCTTGCTTCCATTTTTTTCCCCGGTCGGTGGGGTTGGGCCCCACCGACTCTTGCGCCAGCGGTGCCTTCAGTAATGCCCCGTCGATGCTCTGCCATCGCCAGGCGATACCCTCCATCTCGTCGTACTCGGCCAATCCCGCTTGCCACAGCGCGACGAAGAAGTCGGCTTTTTCCCATTCCAGGAACCGCTTGTGGATGGCACTGGCGCTGCCGAACCGCTCGCTCGGCAACGCTTTCCATTGGCAGCCGGTACGCAATACGTACACGATGGCCTCGAAGACCACGCGCACCTCTTTCGGCTTGCGTCCGCCGCCCGGTTTGCGCGCAAACTTCCGCCGCGTCGGCCGCCCCGGCCGCGGCGGGATCAGCGGCTCGACGCGCTCCCAAAATGCATCCGAGACTACCCATGATTCCAGCCGTGCTTTCGCCATCGCTTTCCTCCGTCCCGCGCATCATCGCGGACGGAGGAACAATGTACTCCTTTATTCACGGATAAGCTCTTAGTCTTCACCGGCTTGCCAAGAAAAGGGCGGTTGTTTTGTTCGGTCATGATTGCCCGAGCAAAGAAGGGCCGCCAACGAACGTCGACGCCGGCCGTGATTTGTTCGATTCGCGTGACCGACAAGTACGAATAAGTACTCCCGCACGAGAAGAAAGACTCAATCGGTCCAGGCATGGTGCTCACTCTCTCGGAAGCCTAACGCTCGCGCTGAGCCGCGGTCGGCTCGAGCGCGGGATTAGGCCTCACTGTGCTGCCCATAGCGACCGGCCCACCGGGGAACACAGTGCAATAACGGCGATGACATTGACAGCAACTGTGCCCCAAAACACTGCCCGGAACTCGGCCTTGGTGGACTTGTGGCGAAGGAACTGCCGCGCAAGCAAAGCACCTGGCCAGCCACCGGCGAGTGAGAGGCCGTGAAGGGTGCTCTCTGGCGTCCGCCAGGCGCCACGCGCAGCAGCCGACTTATCAAGGGCGTAGGCGATAAGGGTGATCACACTCACTCCCGCGTAGATGCCTGCGACCAGGAGCGGTGGTCTCCATAGCACGCCAACGATAGCGAAGAGAACGAGAAACGCGGGGATGGCGAACAGAGTGGCAGTACCCCACTGCGCGGGCGAATCACGTTCGACACCTCGGCGGCTGGCGCGCTTCTTACCCTCTGTGCCAAGCTCAACCTCGAATGAAAGGAGTTGACCAATCTTCGGGCGCTCAGCGCGGGTACGGAAGGCTTTGACGTTGAACAAAGATCTCCTGTCCGCCCTGCGTTGGCTCGATGAAGCCAAAGCCTCGCCCGTCGTTCCAGGATTTGATGACGCCGTCAATCCGCATGGCGAGAAATTGGTGAGGCCTAACGCTCGCGTCGAGCGGCGCGCTCACGGCGCTTCGCAGAGCACGGCGATAAACGAAGAACAATCACGCTTCGCCGCGTCCGCTCGGGCGCGGGGTTAGGCGCAGCGCTAATCACCTACGGCTTCTCCGGTGCGGTTGCTGAAAGATGTCTGCGACGGCAACTATGGAATCGCGAGTCGCGGGTGAGAAGCGGGAAAGTTCCTCCGGCGTCAGCAGCCCCAATGACGAAATGAGTGCGAGCTGCGAGATCGCTTGCGATCGACGCGGCGCGTCGAAAGCCTGGGCGAGTTCCCGATCGCGTCGTTCGACCAATCGATAGATCTCAACATAGCGGTCGTGGGCCGGCTTGTTGACATCAGAGGACAGACGATTGATGTCAGTAAGGATGCGGGCGCAGAAGCGTTCGAGTGCCGCGGCCCGGAGCTCGCGAAAGACCTTCCAATCAGATTCCGGAAAGTCTCGTGGCATGACTTGCTGCAACTGATGGTTGGGTCTCTCACGCCGAGATCTGGACACGGGACGCGTATTCGTTGCCGCGGGTGATTGTGATGAGGCCAGCCTCGTGAAGTTCCTTCAGGAATTTCGACAGGTGGGCCTCGGTTTTCTTGGTCTCGTGCATTAAGTCGTCCAGGAGTTCTCGACGAAGAACGGAATCTCGGGCGTCGAGATGCCGGAGCATCCGAACTAGAAATCTACGCGTGCAACCCTTGTATCTGCGCTGGCGACAGAACTTCGTAAGGCGCTTGACGTAAATGCCGCGCGTAGACGGTTGTCTGTGGGCTTGTAGCGGTTCGCAACTGCACCAGCCAGATCGGAAATGATCGAGGTTTGGTCCGTTGGGACCTTTGCGTCCTCATCGATAAAGAGGAAGACGTTGTTCTCGCCGCGCGCCGCGCGGAAGTAACCATACTCGAGAGACACGTTGGCATTGCCGGTACTCGCATCAAACAGAGCCATGCAGCTGCTATCGAGGCCCCTCATGATGTTGGTCAGAAGCTGCGTTACCGGCTGCCCTGGCTCACGCCCGATCGCCAAGAAATGGAGGGGGTAACGCTTGTGAAGCGTTTCGACCAAGTCCTCCTACATGGTCTTGTACGGCTGGCACGGATAACCGAGGAAAACGCGATTCGCAATCAGAGCCATCGTCCGTAACTCCAGGTGCTTGCTCTCAACACTCGATCACACTAGCGGAGAGGCCCAACGCTCGCGTTGACCGGCCGCCGAGGAGCGAAGCGACGAGGGAACCGCAAGCGGTACGCTTGCGGCCGTCCGCTCGAACGCGTGGTTGGGCCCCGTCATGTATGACCTCGCCTGACGCTGCGTTCCCGGAAGAAGAAAAACAACATCAATGCGGGAGCAGCGGCAATTACCCAGTACGGTAAGTACGTCGACACCAATGCTCCCGCATTCGGTGGCTCGGAGAGGCCGCGAGTATTCACGACCACCACGACCACGGCGATGATTACGGACGCCGCAAGAAGAAAACGCTGCAGCCCGGCGTATGCACTCAGGCGCTCCCGGGCCCGCCAAAGATAGAAGCCCCACGCGTTCAAGACCAAGAAGCTGGCCACGCATACCCAAGCCGCCAGCGCGTCCTTCCGCAGGAGAACCAAGCCAAGGATGGGCAACCACAGCGTGCATCCGAGCTGCGCGCCAAACCAACCTCCGACGTTCCACGCGAACGCGGACGGTGTGCTGTTTCGGTCAGTGGCCACGGTGCAGATCTCTACGGGGCCCAACGCTGCGCTTGAGCCGCGGCGGACGAGCGAAGCGAGGAGGGAACTGCCAGCGGTACGCTTGCAGCCGTCGGGTCGAACCGAATGGAATGGCCTCCTCCTACTCGGACGGCATCGGATGTGCCAGATTGGAATTGGGTCATGTCCAATCGATGAGAGGAGGAGGTGCCATGAAGGTTACTACCGTCGGTGTCGATTTGGCAAAGAGCGTGTTTTCGATCCATGGTGTGGACGAGCGCGGCAACACGGTGCTCAGGAAGTCGGTGCGTCGGGCGAAGCTGCTGGAGTTCTTTGCTCAGTTGCCTGCTTGCCTCGTGGGTATGGGAAGCTGCGCGGGCGCGCAGCACTGGGCGCGCGAGCTCCTCAAGCTCGGTCACGAGCCGCGGATCATGGCCGCGGAGTTCGTCGCCCCGTACCGGATGAGCGGGAAGAACGACGCCAATGATGCCGAGGCGATCTGTGAGGCAGTCGGGGGTCCGAAGATGCGCTTTGTTCCGCTGAAGTCAACCGAGCAGCAGGCGGTCTTGGCAGTCCATCGGATGCGCCAAAGACTGGTCGAGGAGCGAACGGCTCTTGCCAATCGCATGCGCGGGCTGTTGACCGAGAACGGGATCGTCTTCGCGAAAGGGATCGACCAGCTGCGCCGCGCAATGCCGGTGATCCTGGAGGATCCCCACAACCGGCTTCCGGAGTTGGGGCGCGAGGTGCTTGCCGACGCCAACCGGCACTTAGCCGAGCTCGACGCGCGGATTGCCGAATACGATCGAAGACTTGCCGCCCTGGCTCGATCGAGCGAGTCGGCCAAGCGCCTGATGAAGATCGAGGGCGTCGGAGCGGTAACCGCGACCGCGATCGTCGCCACCGTAGGCGATGCGAAGGCGTTCAAGAACGGCAGACAGTTCGCCGCCTGGCTGGGACTCACCCCGCTGCAGCGTTCCACCGGCGGGCGCCAGCGCCTGGGACAGATCACCAAGCACGGCGATGTTTACCTGCGCACGATGCTCATCCACGGCAGCCGATCGGTGATGCGACTCACGCCGCAGCGCGCCGATGCGAAGAGCCGCTGGGTCGAGTCGCTCAGAGCTCGGCGCCCCGACAACATCGCCGCAGTGGCCCTTGCCGCCAAGCACGCACGCATCATCTGGGCGTTGCTTGCACGCGGACGGGACTATCGACCCGCTGTGTAGAAGAAACCGTTCCCCCGCCCGGAGATTGCGAGACTGAAGTGTTGATGGGTAAATAGGTCGGACCGGCGCCCGAAGAGCCTGGTAACCCGCACGGTCAGTAGCCCAGACCGCGAAGCGAATGAGGATCGGGCGCGCGGCTGTTCCATGATGGTCTGCGGCGACGCTACGCCGCTCGCGAAGACCGAATATAGAGATGCAATCTCGACCTACTCGCCCTAAACAATCCGGACTTGCGCACCCGGGGGAGGCCATATAGCGGGTTAGACCGCGACGTCGACGTACTCGACCTTGCTAGACGGCGAGGGTACGGGAACCCCATCTTCGCGGAGCCCCGCGACATGAAACTCGATTGCTTCACGGATGAGTGATTCGACCTGGGCCTCGGTGTCGCCGGTCGCGACGCACCCGGGCAGATCGGGCACGTAGGCGGAGTAGTTGCCGTTGGCCTTTTCGATAACGATCGCGTAGCGCATTCTTTTGATCCCTATTTCTTGAGACCCGACTGCTTCAGGATACTGTTTAGAGTGCCAGGTGCAAGATCATCGCTCGGTTTTCCGGCAACTGTGACACGTCCCGGCTTGGACGGGTGCTTGAACTGGCGGTGGCTCCCGCGCGTGGCCACCAAGAACCACCCGTCTTCCTGAAGCATTCGAAGGACCTCACTGACTTTCACGCCCCGAGAGTATCAGCTGCAATGGGTCAGTCGGTGAGCCACATGGTCTCGCGGTCTAACGTCTCAGTTCAGCGGCCCGTGCAGGCGGGCGAAGCCCGCCGTAACGGGTCCGCTGCAACTGATGGTTGGGCCTCACCTCGCGCGGGTGTCGGACGGTCAGGCCGGTTCGATAACCTTCGCTAGGTTGTCCACTGACACGGGGACCTCCGCGTAAAGAATGTCAGGAGGCGCGCCGTACTTCTCGGTAACCATGGCTTTCCATTCACGCGTGTAACACGCCTCAGCGGCTGCCTTTGATTCCCAGAGATAGATGCCTCCCGCTCGATCGCCCGCCTCCGTTACATAGTAGTGCTTTCGCACAAGCCCTGGCTTACCCAAATACTTTGGCGCTGTCGACTTGAAGACAGCGGCTGCCTCAGCAACGCTCCAGGGCTTTGGCAGTTTGAACGTCACGATCGAGACGATCATTCTCAGTCCTCCTGACTGTGAAGCGTTGCGGCGGAAGGTCGATATCTACTGGGGTTCCTGATGAGGCCCAACGCTGCGCTTGAGCCGCGGCGGACGAGCGAAGCGAGGAGGGAACTGCCAGCGGTACGCTTGCAGCCGTCGGGTCGAACCGAATGGAATGGCCTCCTCCTACTCGGACGGCATCGGATGTGCCAGATTGGAATTGGGTCATGTCCAATCGATGAGAGGAGGAGGTGCCATGAAGGTTACTACCGTCGGTGTCGATTTGGCAAAGAGCGTGTTTTCGATCCATGGTGTGGACGAGCGCGGCAACACGGTGCTCAGGAAGTCGGTGCGTCGGGCGAAGCTGCTGGAGTTCTTTGCTCAGTTGCCTGCTTGCCTCGTGGGTATGGGAAGCTGCGCGGGCGCGCAGCACTGGGCGCGCGAGCTCCTCAAGCTCGGTCACGAGCCGCGGATCATGGCCGCGGAGTTCGTCGCCCCGTACCGGATGAGCGGGAAGAACGACGCCAATGATGCCGAGGCGATCTGTGAGGCAGTCGGGGGTCCGAAGATGCGCTTTGTTCCGCTGAAGTCAACCGAGCAGCAGGCGGTCTTGGCAGTCCATCGGATGCGCCAAAGACTGGTCGAGGAGCGAACGGCTCTTGCCAATCGCATGCGCGGGCTGTTGACCGAGAACGGGATCGTCTTCGCGAAAGGGATCGACCAGCTGCGCCGCGCAATGCCGGTGATCCTGGAGGATCCCCACAACCGGCTTCCGGAGTTGGGGCGCGAGGTGCTTGCCGACGCCAACCGGCACTTAGCCGAGCTCGACGCGCGGATTGCCGAATACGATCGAAGACTTGCCGCCCTGGCTCGATCGAGCGAGTCGGCCAAGCGCCTGATGAAGATCGAGGGCGTCGGAGCGGTAACCGCGACCGCGATCGTCGCCACCGTAGGCGATGCGAAGGCGTTCAAGAACGGCAGACAGTTCGCCGCCTGGCTGGGACTCACCCCGCTGCAGCGTTCCACCGGCGGGCGCCAGCGCCTGGGACAGATCACCAAGCACGGCGATGTTTACCTGCGCACGATGCTCATCCACGGCAGCCGATCGGTGATGCGACTCACGCCGCAGCGCGCCGATGCGAAGAGCCGCTGGGTCGAGTCGCTCAGAGCTCGGCGCCCCGACAACATCGCCGCAGTGGCCCTTGCCGCCAAGCACGCACGCATCATCTGGGCGTTGCTTGCACGCGGACGGGACTATCGACCCGCTGTGTAGAAGAAACCGTTCCCCCGCCCGGAGATTGCGAGACTGAAGTGTTGATGGGTAAATAGGTCGGACCGGCGCCCGAAGAGCCTGGTAACCCGCACGGTCAGTAGCCCAGACCGCGAAGCGAATGAGGATCGGGCGCGCGGCTGTTCCATGATGGTCTGCGGCGACGCTACGCCGCTCGCGAAGACCGAATATAGAGATGCAATCTCGACCTACTCGCCCTAAACAATCCGGACTTGCGCACCCGGGGGAGGCCATATAGCGGGTTAGAGAGCACAACTCACGACTTCACGTCTTCGAGTCGCACTCCGCGCCCCGCGCGCAAACTGGCGCGCGCTCTCGCTACACGATCGAGGAAGCGCGGGTCGTTCTCCAAGCGGTAGTCGAACCAATCCTCCTCGGATCGGAACCCGATCAGGACACCAGCGGGCTTGCCGTGCCGGGTAATCACGATTTCACCCTTCTCAGCCTCCCTGAGGTAGCGCGACAGATCGTCTTTCACTGTCGCCAAGGGAACCTCTTTCACTTTGACTCTGGTTCTGACTTTCCGTGTTTCGCCAGCCATTCTGTAGCCTCCGACTTGAGCACGATCGCCAATATCTGGACCTGTTCCTCGGTTACGTCATAGAACACCCGTACGTCCCCCAAGCGAAGACGGTACTGAGGTTGCGACATCTTCTTCAGCCGTTTGATGCGGCTACGGCTCGCCTTCGTTGGCTCGTACCGAAGATTCGTCTCAAGGCCGTCACGTACGGTCGCGCGGATGTTGGCCTTCAACCCGTTCAGGTCCTCTAGCGCTTCGGGGGCGAGGATGATCTCAAAGGGCATTCTGGCTACATTATAGCCAGAACGTGTCGGTGCGCTCTAACGTCAGAGTTCACCGGCCCGCGAAAGCGGGCGAAGCCCGCTGCTGCGGGTCCGGTGCAACGACGGGTTGGGCCTCAGCTCCGTGAGAAGCCAACCAGAGTCGTCACTTGCGACCGCGCCAGTAGCCTGGCCTTCGGCTTTGGTGCGCGAGCGCGATAATTCGAATTTCCTCGGGCTTGAGCTGACAGATGATGCTGTAAGGGAAGCGCCGGAGAGGAAAGCGACGCGTGTTTCCGCGCCAGACGGGGCCGAGACGCGGGTAGGTGCAAAGGACAGCGACAGAACGCTCGAACTCCGCGATGAATGCGAGTCCGAGCTCAGCATTGGCTTCTCGGGCGTAGAAGAGGGCTCCGTCAATCAGCTCGCGCTCAGCTTCGAGACTGACGGAGGGGATCACTTCAGCGCATCACGTGCGCGAGCGATCGCTTCAGCGGCGGGAACTACCGGCGCACGACCGGCCTCAATTTCGGCTATGCGTCGCTCGACTTCGATGGCCCACGCCGCCTCGATCTCAGCGTCCTCAGACAGGCTCGCGATCAAGCGGTCAGCGAGGCGAGCGCGCTCCTCGGGCGAGAGCTTCATTGCTTCCGCTTCCAGCGCTTCAACTTGGTTCGACATCGCAGCCCTCCGATTACCTTGACTCAAACAATAATACCTCTGCGATGGCATTGCCGGCTGAGGCCCAACGCTTTCTTACCTTCCTAAAATTACTGGACAAACACCCAGGTCTCTGAGGCATAATTGCGGTGGGGGGAGTCTTTGATCCCACTGATGGGGTCGGAATTAGGGCTTCTTAATGTCAGAGCCTGATGACCTCATTCGCCCGCGCGGGCCGGGGCTTCTCGAGCGCGTCCGCGGGCGGCTACGTGTAAGACATTACAGCATCCGCACGGAGGAGCAGTACGTCGGCTGGATCCGGCGGTACGTACTTTTCCACGGTAAGCGGCATCCGCGGGAGATGGGCCCGCGCGAGATCGAGGCCTTCCTGACGCACCTCGCCGTGGCCGCGAAGGTCAGCGCGTCAACCCAGAACCACGCGAAGGCGGCGCTCTTGTTCCTGTATGCCGAAGTGCTCGGGATGGACGTCGGGTGGCTGCAGGGGGTCACTTCCGCTAAGTCGAGCCGACGGCTCCCGGTTGTCCTGACTGAAGAAGAGGTTCGGGCGTTACTCGCCCAGCTCGAGGGCGTCCATTGGCTGCTCGCGAGTCTGATGTACGGTGCCGGCCTGCGGGTGATGGAAGCGGTCCGGCTTCGAGTCAAGGATGTCGACTTCGCTCGCCGCGAGATCATCGTGCGCGACGGGAAGGGCGGGAAGGATCGCGTGACGGTACTGCCCGCTAAGTTGATCGAACCGCTAAGGCAGCAACTCGCCAAAGCGCACGAACTCCATAAGACAGACTGTCTCGCCGGGTTTGGGGAGGTCTACCTACCCTTCGCGCTTGCGAGGAAATACCCACGCGCCGCGCGCAAGTGGGGTTGGCAGTACGTGTTTCCCGCGACCGTGATCTCCGAGGACCCTCGCTCCGGGGGCGTGCGCCGTCATCACTTCGACGAGCAGGCAGTGCAGCGCGCGGTGAAGAACACGGTGCGGCGAGCGGGAATCGTGAAGCCGGCCTCGCCGCACACGTTGCGCCACAGCTTCGCCACTCATCTGCTGCAGGCTGGTTATGACATCCGGACGGTGCAGGAGCTGCTCGGGCACGCCGACGTGAAGACCACGATGGTCTACACGCACGTGCTGAATCGCGGCGGCCGCGGCGTCCTCAGTCCGATGGATCGCTGAGGGGATCCG
Source organism: uncultured beta proteobacterium (assembly GCA_963789885.1). GTDB lineage: Bacteria > Pseudomonadota > Gammaproteobacteria > Burkholderiales > SG8-39 > DATEDA01. Next base: position 35,391 of record CAWBNB010000046.1, read on the forward strand.
TGGCAGGGGGGCCGCCGCGCGGCACTACTGCGCGCGCTGCGCCGTCCGCAGCATTTGCATCGCCTGATCGACAGCCGGAGACTTCGGCTCGGCGGTGACGATGCTGAACGCGAGGAGCAGGTCGCCGACGACGTACGCGCCCTGCGTCAGGTTGGGCCAGCCGCCCTGGGCGGGCGACTGGAGGGTCGCCTGGAAGAAGTAGCCGATGCCGTTCTCGCCCTTGATCTCCTGCAAGGGGAGGCGCTTCTCGACCGCCGCGGACGCGACGTCCTCGGCCGATTGCGCGACGAACGCGCGCACGCGCGCGGGATCCTTGAAGGATGGTTCCTTGCCGGACGACCAGGCGATCGTTACCGTCATGTCGAACGGCGGCCGCGGGCCGAGCTGGTCGAAGAAGCGCACGCGCGGCAGGGCGCCGGGCAGGCCGCGCGGGTCGTCGTACCAGTCGGCGGGGACGACCATCTCGAGCTTGCCGCGGCCCGGGATGGGCCAGACGCGCAGCTCGCGGTCGGCGGCGTGTGCGGGGAGCAGGGCAGCCAGCGCGACGAGCAAAGCGGCCGCGCGCCGCATCACGGGCTGAGGCTTTCGATCTTCTGCTGCGACGTGCGCTTGACCGGGCCGCCCGGCGCGAAGTGGACGTTGAAGAACCACGGATTGCCGGGGCTCTGCTCGTATTTCCAGGACCACACTTCCTCCTGGAGGTTAGGGAACGGCATCGTCTGGCCGGGCCGGCCGAGCAGCTTCCGCACCGCGTCGCGCGACATCTCCGGCTGGACCTTCGCGAAGTACTCCTGCGTGAGCACCTGCCGGATCGCGCGCAGCACGTTGTCCGGCCCGATGTCCACCATGTAGGTGACGACGCCTTCCGGCCCGCGGGCGAACTCCCACGTGTAGCTGCCGTCCGGCGCCTTCCACTCGAACGTCGGGTTGCCCATCACGCTGCGGACTTCGGTGGCCGTGGAGGTGCCGGGCTTGAGCTGGGAGATGCCGACGTCGCAGCCGATAAGGGCGGCGAGCGGTGCAAGGAGCGCGAGGAGCACGCGGCGCATGGGCGGCGATTTTAGCGTCTTGCCGGGGCCGGCGCGCTCGTCGTATTCTGCGGCGACCCCGGGAGGACGGAGCGCGATGATCACCGCCGAGCAGAACGAACTCATGACTCGCGTCGGTCCGGGCACGGGCGGCGGGAAGCTGCTGCGGAGCTACTGGCAGCCGGCGGCGCTCGTCGACGAGCTCGAGGGCGAGCGCCCGGTGCGGCCGGTCCGGCTCCTCGGCGAGGACCTCGTGCTCTTCCGCGACGAGCAGGGCCGCTACGGCCTGCTCGACCGGACCTGTCCGCACCGGCGCGCCGACCTTTCGTACGGGCGCCGGGAGGACGGCGGGTTGCGCTGCGCCTTCCACGGGTGGCTCTTCGACGTGAACGGCCGCTGCCTCGACACGCCCGCGGAGCCCGAGGGCAGCCGGCTGTGCGAGTCGGTGCGGCAGCGGAGCTACCCGGTCGTGGAGCGGAACGGGATCCTGTGGGCGTACCTCGGCGCGGGCGCGCCGCCCGCGTTTCCCGAGCTCGACTGCTTCGTCGCGCCGTCCGCGTATACGTTCGCGTTCAAGGGGTACTGGGACTGCAACTGGCTGCAGGCGCTCGAGATCGGGATCGACCCGGCGCATGCGTCGTTCCTGCACCGGTTCACCGAGGACGAGGATCCCGGCGGCCCGGTCTACGGCCGGCAGTTCCGTGCGGCATCGGCGAGCTCCGACCTGCCGATGACCCGCGTCCTGCGCGACTATCACAAGCCGAAGCTCGACCACGAGAACACGCCGTGGGGCTTCCGTATCTTCGCGCTGCGCGGGATCGACGAGGCGCGCATGCACGTCCGAGTGACCAACATGGTCTTCCCGCAGGCGTTCGTGATCCCGCTCTCGCCGGAGATGACGATCACCCAGTGGCACGTGCCGGTGGACGACACCGGCTGCTACTGGTACGCGATCTTCACCGCCTTCGACCAGCCGGTCGACAAGGCGGAGATGCGCCGGCAGCGCCTCCAGCTGTACCAGCTGCCCGACTACAAGCCGCGCGTCCATCGCGGCAACGACTACGGTTTCAACCCGGACGAGCAGCGGGAGCGCACGTACACCGGCATGGGTTTCGACATCAACGTCCACGACCAGTGGGCGGTCGAGTCGCAGGGCCCGATCCACGACCGCACGCGCGAGTATCTCGGCACCTCCGACCGGATCATCGTCGCGTACCGGCGGGTGCTGATGAAGGCGATCGAGCAGGCGACGCGGGGCGAGCGGCCGCTGATGGTGCTCGACGAGGCCGGGGCGAAGCGCGTGCGCGGGCCGGTGACGATCGACGGGATCGGGCCGGCCGGCGAGTGGCAGCGGTACTGGCGCGAGCACGACGGCGCACGACGGCGGCGCTCGGCCTGGGCGGCCGGACTGCCCGATCCGCTCGCCGGCTGAGCGCCGCGATGAGCTTCGTCGACCGCTTCGGTCTCTGGACCGATGCCCAGCGTGCGGCGGCGCGGGCGCTCCCCGCGGAGCTCGCGGGCCGCGGCGTCGAGGTGGTCCGATTCTCGTTTCCGGACCAGCACGGGGTCCTGCGCGGCAAGACGATCACCGCCGCCGAGCTCCCGAAGGCGCTCGCGGACGGCGTCACCGTTACCTCGACGCTGTTCGCCAAGGACACGTCGCACAGAACGGTGTTCCCGGTGTTCACGCGCGGCGGCGGGCTCGGATTGGACGGGATGGAGGGTGGCGCCGACGCGCTGATGATCGCCGACCCGACCACCTTCCGCGTGCTGCCGTGGGCGCCCAAAACCGGCTGGCTGCTGTGCGATCCGTACTTCGCGAGCGGCGAGCCGGTGCCGTTCGCGACCCGGCCGCTCGCCCGGCGCGCGCTCGCGCGGCTCGGCGAGGCGGGCTTCGAGTACATCGCCGGGCTGGAGATCGAGTTCCACGTCTTCCGGCTGGTCGATCCGCGCATGCGGCCGGAGCACGCCGGGCAGCCGGGCGAGCCGCCGGAGGTGAGCCTGCTGACCCACGGCTACCAGTACCTGACCGAGCAGCGATACGACCTGCTCGACCCGGTCGTGGAGCTGCTGCGGCGCGATCTCGAGGCGCTCGGGCTGCCGCTCCGCTCGCTCGAGGTGGAGTTCGGCCCGAGCCAGGTGGAGTTCACGCTCGCCGCGCTCCCGGGGCTTGGCTCGGCCGACGCGATGGTGCTGTTCCGGAGCGCGGTGAAGCAGATCTGCCGGCGTAACGGCTATCACGCGACGTTCATGTGCCGGCCGCGCATTCCGAACGTGATGTCGAGCGGCTGGCACCTGCACCAGTCGCTGCGGCGCGTCGCGGACGGCGCGAACGCCTTCGCTCCCGCGGACACGAGCGCACCGCTGTCGGAGACCGGGCGGCAGTTCCTCGCCGGCCTGCTCGCGCACGCGCGCGGCGCGGCCGCGCTCTCCACGCCGACGATCAACGGCTACAAGCGCTACCGGCCGTACTCGCTCGCGCCCGACCGGATCCTCTGGGGGCGCGACAACCGCGGTGCGATGCTGCGGGTGATCGGCGGGCCGGGCGATCCGGCGACGCGGATCGAGAACCGGATCGGCGAGCCGGCGGCGAACCCGTATCTGTACTTCGCTTCGCAGATCGTCTCCGGGCTGGACGGGATGGCGCGCAAGCTCGATCCCGGGCCCGCGGCCGACACGCCGTACGAGGCGAGCACGCCGACGCTCCCGCACACGCTCGCCGACGCGCTCGCGGCGCTGCGCGAGGACGCCTGCCTGCGCGCGGGATTGGGCGGCGCGTTCGTCGATTACTTCTGCCGGATCAAGGAGGCCGAGCTCGCGCGCTTCAACCTCGAAGTGAGCGAGTGGGAGCAGCGGGAGTACTTTGATCTGTTCTAGGGCAGTGTCCCGATCGGGTGTCGAAGTTGCAGGGCGCCGCGCGGGTATGGAATGCGGCGCCCGGTCCCCTGGCAGGCGCGTGGTCGGTCAGACTCCCAGGTAGCGGTGCTGGACGTCGGTCGCCGCCGCGAGCTGCGCGGAGGTCCCGCTCCAGACGACGCGCCCTTTCTCGAGGACAAAGTGCGTGTCGGCGATCCGCGTCAGCGCCTTCACGTCCTTGTCGATGATCAGGATCGATAGCCCGGACGCCTTCAGGTCGGCGACCGAGCGGTAGATGTCCTTGCGGACCAGCGGCGCGAGCCCCTCGGTCGCCTCGTCGAGGATGAGGAGCTTCGGGTTCGTCATCAGGGCCCGCGCGATCGCGAGCATCTGCTGCTCGCCGCCGGAGAGCTGGTTGCCCATGTTGCGCTGGCGTTCTGCGAGCCGCGGAAAAATCGCGAACACCTTCTCCAGCGTCCACGGGTTGCCCCGCGCACCGCGGTTCGCGGCGGTGGCGACGAGGTTCTCGCGCACGGTGAGGTTGGGAAACACCTGCCGGCCCTCGGGCACGAGCCCGATGCCGGCCTGCGCGACGCGGAACGAGGGCAGGCCGCCGAGCGGTTTGCCGTCGAACGAGACCGCGCCGGCCTTCGGCGGGACGATGCCCATGATCGAGCGCACGGTCGTCGTCTTCCCCATGCCGTTGCGGCCGAGGAGCGTCGCGACCTCGCCGGCGCGCACGCCGAACGAGACGCCGAACAGCACCTGGCTCGCGCCGTAGCTCGTCTCGATCGCTTCGACGGCGAGCATCAGTCTTCCTCGTCTTCGCCGAGATAGGCGCTGCGCACGTCGGGGTTGGCGCGGATCTCGGCCGGCGTGCCGGTGGCGACGATCCGACCGTACACGAGCACCGAGATGCGGTCGGCGAGCGCGAACACGGCGTCCATGTCGTGCTCGACCAGGACCATCGTGTGCCGGCCCTTCAGCGCCGCGAGGAAGCGGACCATGCGCTGCGACTCGTCGGTGCCCATCCCCGCCATCGGCTCGTCGAGGAGCATCAGCCGCGGCTTCGTCGCGAGCACCATCGCGATCTCGAGCTGCCGCTGCTCGCCGTGCGCGAGGTTGGCGGCGAGCACGTCGGCGCGCCCGCCGAGCCCGACGTCGTCGAGGATCGTCTGCGCCGGCTCGCGCAGCGCCCGGTCCTGCCGGGCCGGTCGCCAGAACCGGAAGCTCGAGCCGGAGTGGGCCTGCACCGCGAGCGCGATGTTGTCGAGCGCGCTGAAGTCCCGGTAGACGCTGGTGATCTGGAACGAACGCGCGAGTCCCTTGCGCGAGCGGGCCGGCGCGGCGAGCCGCGTGATGTCCTCGCCGGCGAACCGGATGTGGCCGGAATCGGGCTGCAGGTTGCCCGCGAGCTGCCCGATCAGCGTCGTCTTGCCCGCGCCGTTCGGTCCGATGATCGCGTGCGTCTCACCGGGGAGGACCTCCAGCGTGACGTGATCGGTCGCGTGCAGCGCGCCGAACGACTTGGACAGGTTGTCGACGTGGAGGAGCGCGGCCGGCTCAGTCATCGCGCCGCCCTCCCGGCAGCAGGCCCGCCAGGCCACGCTTCGCGAAGAGCACCACCAGCACGAGGATCGGGCCGAGGATGATCTGCCAGTGCTGGGTCCAGGATTGCAGCAGGTCCTCGAGGAGGAGGAGCGCCGCCGCGCCGAGCACCGGCCCGATGAGCGTGGCCATGCCGCCGAGGATCACCATGAACATGATCTCGCCGGAGCGGGTCCAGCTCATGAACGCGGGCGTGAGGTACGCGGTCTGGTTGACGAACAGCGCGCCGGCGACCCCGCACATCGCGCCGGCGATGACGAACGCGGCGAGCTTGTAGAGGTACGGGGAGAAGCCGATCGCGCGCGTGCGCGCCTCGTTCGACTTCGTCGCGCGCAGCACCATGCCGAAGCGCGAGCCCACCAGGCGGTGCACCAGGTAGAGGAGGCCCGCGAGAATCGCGAGCACGAAGTAGTAGAACGGCGTCGGGTCGCGCAGGTCGAGCAGGCCGGCGAACTGCGTGCGCCCGGCGAGCCGCATGCCGTCGTCCCCGCCGTACTCGTCGAGCGAGATGCCGAGGTAATAGAGCATCTGCGTGAAGGCGAGCGTGATCATGATGAAGTACACGCCGCTCGTGCGGATCGAGATGGCGCCGATGACGAGCGCGACCGCCGCGGACGCGACGATCGCCACGCCGAACTGCAAGAATCCGTCGTGGACGCCGTGGTGGGCGAGGATGCCGACGGCGTAGCCGCCGATGCCGAGGTACGCCGCGTGGCCGAACGAGACCATCCCGCCGTAGCCCAGGATCAGGTTCAGGCTGAGCGCTGCGATCGCGAAGATCATGATGCGGCGGAAGAGGTCGAGGTAGAACGGCTGGCCGAGGAGCGCGGCGATCGGCGGGACGGCGGCGAGCGCGGCGAGCACGACGGCGATCGTGAGGATGCGCGCGTGGGTCTGCATCGCCGGCTAGCCGCGCGGGGGAAAGAGGCCCGCCGGCCGCACCGCGAGCACTGCGGCCATGAGCAGGTAGATGAGCATGGACGCGAGCGCGGGGCCGGCCGACTCCGCCGCGGTCGGGCGAGACGATCGTCGCGAGCGCGGGCTTCAGGAACGCGCGGCCGAGGGTGTCCACCATGCCGACGATCAGCGCGCCCTGCCAGCGCGCCGCGGATCGATCCGATGCCGCCGATGACGATGACGACGAACACCTCGATCAGCACGTCCTCGCCCATGCCGGGCTGAACGGTGTAGATCGGGCCGGCCATGAGCCCGGCGAGCCCGGCGAGCGCGGCGCCGAAGCCGAAGACGACCGTGTAGAGGAGGCGGATGTTGATGCCGAGCGCCGCGACCATCGTGCGGTTCGACGCGCCGGCGCGGATCAGCATGCCGAGACGCGTGCGCGTCACGACGTACCAGAGAGCCGCGGCGACCGCGAGCCCGACGACGATGATCGCCGCCCGGTAGGCCGGGTAGCGCACGCCCGCGAAGAGCTCGAGCTGCCCGGAGAGCCAGTCGGGAAGCGTCGTGTAGAGCGCGGCCCGGCCCCAGATGATCGCGACGAGCTCGTTGAAGAAGAGGATCAGCCCGAAAGTCGCGAGGACCTGGTCGAGGTGGTCGCGCTCGTAGAGCGTGCGCAGCGCGACGAGCTCGACGAGCATCCCGACCGCGAGCGTGCCCGACGAGCGCGAGCGGCACCGCGAGCAGGTACGAGCCGGTCAGCTTGAAGAGCGCGACCGACAGGTACGCGCCCACCATGTAGAGCGACCCGTGGGCGAGGTTGACGAGGTTCATGATGCCGAACACGAGCGTGAGCCCGGCGGCCATCAGGAAGAGCATCACGCCGAGCTGCAGCCCGTTCAGCGCCTGCTCGAGGAAGAGGACGAGGTTCATCGGCCAACAAAAAAGGGCGCGACCCCGCCGCGCCCTTCTCCGTCTACGCGCTCCGGCGCGTCACCACTTCATCCCGCATTCCTTGTAGTACGAGTCCTTGTGGTTCTCGAACACCGTCTTCTCGATCGCCATGTCCGGAATGTCGGCCGGCCCCTTCACCACCTTCAGCAGGTAGAAGTTCTCGATCGGGAAGTGGTTCACGTTGTAGGCGAACTTGCCGCGCACCGAGTCGAAGTTCGCCTTGCGCATCGCCGCGATCATGCCCTTCTGGTCCTTGAGGTTGCCCTTGACCGCGCGCACCGCCGAGTCGATCAGCATGATGCCGTCGTAGCTCTGCGCACCGTAGAACGACGGCGATCTGGCCGTACTTCTTGCGGTAGTAGGCGACGAACTTCTCGTTCGCCGGCACCTTCAGGTCGGGGCTCCAGAAGCGCGTCTCCCACTGCCCGAGCGCGGCGTCCTTGACCGCGGGCAGCGACAGCTCGTCGGCGGTGTACACCGAGTAGAGCGGGATCTGCTGCCGCAGGCCCGCCTGCGCGTACTGGCGCATGAACTGGATGCCCATGCCGCCCGGATAGAACACGAACACCGCCTTCGGGTTCTTGGCGCGCAGCTGGCTGATCTCCGCCTGGTAGTCGGCCTGACCGAGCTTGGTGTAGACCTCGTCCGAGATCTTGCCCTTGAAGTAGCGCTTGAAGCCGGTGAGCATGTCCTTGCCGGCGGCGTAGTTGGGCGCCATCAGGTACACGTCGTTGATGCCCTGGTCGCTCATGTACTTGCCCATCGCCTCGGGCGTCTGGTCGTTCTGCCAGGAGGTCGAGAAGAAGCGCTCGTTGCACTCCTTGCCGGCGAGCTGGTGCGGGCCGGCATTGGTGCTGATCATGATCTTGCCGGCGTCGGTCACCGTCGGCGACACCGCGAGCAGCACGTTCGACCAGATCACCCCGGCGACGAAGTCGACCTGGTGCTTCTTCAGCATCTCGTCGGCGAGCTGCTTGCCGACGTCGGGCTTCACCTGGTCGTCGCCGTAGATCACCTCGGTGTCGAGGCCCCCGACCTTGCGGCCGAGGTTGTCGAGCGCGAGCTCGACCGAGTTCTTCATGTCCTCGCCGATCACGCCCTGCGGACCGGAGAGCGTGGTGATGAAGCCGATCTTCAGCTTCTGCTGGGCGGCCGCGGGGGCAGCGGCGAAGAGCGCGGTGATGAGCCCCAGGAACAGGGCGCGGAACGGGATACGCACGGGTCTACCTCCTCGATTGCTGGGTGAGCGCCGGGCTTTCTCCGGGCACGGTCGGCGGCCAGTCTACCAAGGCAGCCTCGGGAGTGTCTAGAAACCGGCCCCTTCAGACTGACCTTCAGGTTGCGACCGACCGGAGCCAGGCCGGGGCGTCGCGCCCGGGGTGGACCGTTCCGCAGGCCTTGCACCGCCGCGACTCCTCCGGGGAATCGTAGAAGCGCGCGTACGCCTTCGGCAGATCCTCGACGATGCTCGCGAGCTGCACGTCGATGCGGTGGACGAGCCCGCCGCAGCGCGCGCAGTACCACTCGAAGCCGTCGATCGTCCCCCGCGGCCGCGCGCGCTCGACGACGAGGCAGAGGCTGCCCGCTTGCGGGCGCTGCGGGGAGTGCCGCACGTGCGGCGGCAGCAGGAAGATGTCGCCTTCCGCGAGGTCGACGCGCGAATAGCGTCCGGCGTCCCAGAGGAGCAGGTGCGCGTTCCCGCGGAACTGCCAGAAGAACTCCTCGAACGGATCGTCGTGAAAGTCGGTGCGCTCGTTCGGCGCGCCGACCACGGTGACGATGAAGTCCGTGTCCTTCCACACCTGCTGGTTCCCGACCGGGGGCTTCAGCAGATGCGCGTGCTCGTCGATCCAGCGCTGGAAGTTGAACGGCAGGGTGTAGCGCGGCGGGAGGCTGGGCGCTTGCATGCGAGGGTCCTCGATCGTTCGTCAGCCGATGCCGGGGCGCTTTCCCGCCCACGGCTGCGCGGCTTCGAGCTGCGCGGCGAGCCGCAGCAGCGTCGCTTCGTCGCCGAACCGCGCCACGAACTGGATGCCGATCGGCAGCCCGTCCTTCGACGAACCGAGCGGCACCGTCGCCGCCGGCTGGCCGCTCATGTTGGCGAGCGGCGTGAACGGCGAATAGGGCGCGATGCCGTTCGGCCCCAGGCGGTAGTCCAGGAAATCGGGATTGGTCATCACGAACCGGCCGAGCTTCGCCGGCGGCTCGGCGAGCACCGGCAGCAGAAGCACGTCGTAATCGAGGAAGAACCGCGCGACCCGGCGCCCCAGCGCATGCAGCGTCGCAAGCGCGATGAGGTATTCGGCGCCGCTCGTGCGCCGCCCGAGCTCGAGCGCGCCGCGCGTGACCGGCTCGAGATCCTCCGGGCCCGGCTCGCGGCCGAGCGCCTTGATCCGCCGCTCGATCGCCATCGCGGTACCGCAGCCCACGACCTTCATCAGCGGGACGAGCATCTCCTCGGTGCCGAGCGCCGGTCTCGCTTCGGCGACCGCGTGTCCGAGCGATTCGCACAGCCGCGCCGCGTCGCCGGCCGCGGCGGCGACCTCCGGATGGATCGCCGCGCCGTCCAGCGTCGTGCGCATGGACGCGATCCGCAGCCGCCCGGGCGGGCGCATCGCCTCGTCGAGGAAGGACGCCGGCGCGGGGGGCGCGAAGTACGGCGCGCCGAGGTCGGCGCCGTGGGTGGCGTCGAGCGCGGCGGCGCTGTCGCGCACCGAGCGGCTGATCACGTGATCGCCGGTGAGCCCGCCCCAGCCCTCGCCCGCGAGCGGGCCGGCGGGCGTGCGCCCGCGCGTGAGCTTGAGCCCGAAGAGGCCGCAGCACGACGCCGGGATGCGGATCGAGCCGGCGCCGTCGGTCGCGTGCGCCATCGGCACGATCCGCGCTGCGACTGCCGCGGCCGCGCCGCCGCTCGAACCGCCGGTGCTGTGGGCGAGGTTCCACGGGTTGCGCGTCGGGCCGCCGTACAGGACCGCCTCCGTCGACGGGTTGATCGCCATCTCCGGCGTGGTCGTGCGGCCGAAGATCACCAGCCCGCTCCGCCGATGGCGCGCCACGACCTCGCTGTCGACGTCGCTCGTCTGGCCGGCGAAGAACCGCGAGCCCCAGCTCATCGGGAAATCGCGCGCGGCCGCGGTGATGTCCTTGAGGAGGAACGGCACGCCCTCGAACGCGCCTGCGGGCAGAGCCCGCGGCGATCGCCTTCCGCGCGACGTCTTCGCGGATGCCGCACACGGCGTTGATCGGCGGATTGCGCGCTGCAACGCGCTCGAGCGCGGCATCGAGCAGCTCGCCCGCCGAGACCTCGCGCCGCTTCACGAGCGCGGCGAGGCCGAGCGCGTCGTAGGCTTCGTACTCCTTGAACGTCGCCATCGTGCTCCAAGGATAGCAAGGCCCGGGTGGTTTAAGATCGCCGGCGGAGGCGTCCCCATGATCCAGCTCAAAGACCTGCGCTACGTCCGCCTCGGGACACGCGACCCGGCGGCCGCCGCCGAGTATGCGCAGAGGATCCTCGGCCTCGAGCTCGTCCGGCGCGAAGGCGGCGCGGTCTATCTTCGCGGGGACGACCGCGACCACACCCTCGTGTACGTCAAGGGCGATCCGGCCGATCACACGGTCGGCTGGGAGGTGGCGGACACGGCCGCGCTCGAGGCGGCCGGCGCCGAGCTCGAATCGCGCAAGATCGCGGTCCGGCGGGGCCGGCGCGCCGAGTGCGACGGCCGGCACGTCGAGGACCTCCTGAACTTCGCCGACCCCAGCGGCAACACCCACGAGCTCGTCGTCCGCCCTCACCACAGCGGCCGGCGGTTCTTCCCGTCGCGGGACTGCGGCGTGTGGAGCTTTTCGCACATCGGGCTGCGGACGACCGACGCGGCGCGCGACGAGGCGTTCTGGACCGGCGTGCTGAGCGCGCGGGTGTCCGACCGGATCGGGGCGGCGCCGCTCCTCCGGATCGACGAGGTGCATCACAAGGTCGCGCTTTTCCCGTCGGCGCACGCCGGCGTGCAGCACGTGAACCACCAGGTGCAGGGCGTCGACGACGTGATGCGGTCGTATTACTTCCTGCGCGAGCAGGGCGTGCGGATCGTGTTCGGGCCGGGCCGCCATCCGACCTCCGGCGCGGTGTTCCTGTACTTCGAAGGACCCGACGGGATGGTGTACGAGTACTCGACCGGCGTGCGGCTGATCAAGCCCGAGGAGGAAGCGGGCTACCGCCCGCGGCAGTTCCCGTTCACGCCCGAGTCGTTCTGCATGTGGGGCTCGCGGCCCGACATCCCGGAGTTCCGCACCCGCGAGGACGCGTCGGCCCCGAAGGCGGCGTGACGCGAAATGACGCGGCCCAACTTCGTCTTCGTGATGGCCGACGACCTCGGCTACGCCGACCTCGGCTCGTACGGCGCGCGCGCGCCGTTCACGCCGTGCCTCGACGCGATGGCGGCGGCCGGCCTGCGGTTCACCGACGGCTACTCGAACTCGCCGGTCTGCTCGCCGACGCGGTTCGCGCTGATGACCGGGCGCTACCAGTACCGCCTGCGCGGTGCCGCCGAGGAGCCGATCACCGGCAAGGCGCGCGGGCGCGACGACCTCGGCCTGCCGCCGTCGCATCCGACGCTGCCGTCGCTGCTCCGCGACGCCGGCTACACGACCGCGCTCGCGGGCAAGTGGCACCTCGGCTATCCGCCGCACTTCGGTCCGGTGATGAGCGGCTACATGGAGGCGTTCGGTCCGCTCGGCGGCGGGATCGACTACTTCAGCCACTGCGACCGCGGCGGAACGCACGATCTCTTCGAGAACGGCGCCGAGGTCCAGCGGACGGGATACGTCACCGACCTCATCACCGACCGCGCGGTCGATTTCATCGGGCGGCAGCGCGGGAAGCCCGCGCCGTTCCTGCTTAGCGTGCACTACACCGCGCCGCACTGGCCGTGGCTGACGCGCGCCGACGAGGCCGAGTCGCGGCGCATTCACAAGGCGATCCATCACGTCGACGGCGGCTCGGTCGAGATCTACCGCACGATGCTCAACCACATGGACGAGGGCATCGGACGCATCTTCGACGCGCTGAACGCCGCCGGCGCCGGCGAGAACACGCTCGCCGTGTTCACGAGCGACAACGGCGGCGAGCGCTTCTCCGACACCTGGCCGTTCGTCGGCAAGAAGATGGACCTGCTGGAGGGCGGGATCCGCGTGCCGCTCCTCGCGACGTGGCCGGCGGTCGTCGCGCCGGGCGGCGTGACCTCGCAGATCGCGGTCACGATGGACTGGGTCGCGACCTTCCTCGCAGCGGCCGGCGTGAAAGCGCATCGGGATTACCCGCTCGACGGCATCGACCTCGCGCCGGTGCTGCAGTCCCCCGCGGCGACGGCGCACCGCGAGCTCTACTGGCGGATGAAGTACCGCAAGCAGCGCGCCGTGCGCTCGGGTGACTGGAAGTACCTGTCGATGGACGGCTACGAGTATCTCTTCAACCTCGCGCGGGACGGCCGCGAACGCGCGAACCTCGCGCGGCGCGAGCCGGCGCGACTCGAAGCGCTGCGCGCAAAATACCAGGCGTGGGCCGCCTCGATGCCGTCGATTCCGCCCGAGGCGAACGCCGAGCTCCTGTACGGCGACGCGGAGATGGCCAGGCAGACGGGTTGAGAGGCGTGCGGTGCCGTGATGAAGGGGCTTTGCCTGCTGGGCCTGTTGTGTGCCGCGATGCTGCCGGCGCACGCGGAGGACTGGCCGGCGCGCCCGGTGAAGATCGTGGCGCCGTTCGCCCCCGGGGGCACCGCCGACACGCTCGCGCGCATCGCCGCCGACAAGCTCACCGGCCGGCTCGGCCAGAACGTCGTGGTGGAGAACCGGCCCGGCGCCGGCGGCACGATCGGCGCGGAGTTCGTCGCGAAGAGCGCACCCGACGGCTACACGCTCGTCGTATCGGGCATCGCGTCGCACGTCATCGCGCCGGCGATGTCGCCGGTGCCGTTCGATCCGCTCCGGAGCTTCACGCACGTCGCGCTCTTCGGCGGGCCGCCGACGGTGCTGGTGGTGTACCCGGGCCTCGAGGCGCACGACCTCAAATCGTTCGTCGAGCTGGCGAAGTCGCGCGCGGGGGGAATCGTCTTCGGGTCGCCGGGGCAGGGCACGCAGGGCCATCTGACCGCGGAGATGCTCAAGGCGCAGACCGGCGCCAACCTCACGCACGCGCCGTACAAGGGCGCGGCGCTCGCGATGACCGACCTCATCGCCGGGCACATCGCCGCCGCCTCGACGACGCTCACGACCGCGGCGACGCAGATCAAGGCCGGGCGGGCGCGGGCGCTCGCCGTCTCGTCGGCACAACGGCTGCCGGAGTTCGCGGACGTGCCGACGTTCGCGGAGAGCGGCTACCCCGAGCTCGTCGCGACGGTGTGGTTCGGGCTCTCCGGGCCGGCGGGGCTGCCGGCGCCGGTCGCGGCGCGACTCAACGCGGAGGTGCGCGCGCTCCTGCAGCTGCCCGACGTGCGCGAGCGCCTGCGGCCCGAGGGCATCGAGCCGAACGACCTCGACCCGGCGCAGTTCACCGAGTTCGTGCGCGCGGAGATCGCCCGCTGGACGCCGCTCGCGAAAACGCTCAAGTGAAGTAGCCGCGATGCGCAGGGACCAGAACGAACAGCTGACGCGTACCGGACCGGGAACGCTCCTCGGCGACTACCTCCGGCGCTACTGGATTCCCGCGCTGCTTGCGGATGAGCTGCCGGAACCGGACTGTCCGCCGGTGAGAGTGCAGCTCCTCTCCGAGAAGCTCGTCGCCTTCCGGGACACCGATGGCCGGCTCGGTCTGCTCGACGAGTTCTGCGCGCATCGCGGGGTGTCGCTGTGGTTCGGCCGGAACGAGGAATGCGGCCTGCGCTGCCCCTACCACGGCTGGAAGTACGACGTGACCGGCCAGTGCGTCGACCTGCCGTCCGAGGCGGAAGCGACCGGCCGGCGGCAGCGCATCCGGCTGAAGAGCTATCCGTGCCTCGAGCGCGGGGGCGTGATCTGGACCTACATGGGGCCCCCCGAGCTGAAACCCGAGCCGCCCGAGCTCGAATGGGCGATGGTCGCGCCCGGTCAGCGGTTCCTGTCGAAGCGACTGCAGGAGTGCAACTACCTCCAGGCGCTGGAAGGCGGGATCGACTCGAGCCACGTCTCGTTCCTCCACGGCGCCTCGCTCAAGCGCGATCCGCTGTTCGTCGGCGCGAAGGGCAACGTCTACAACGAGCGGGACCGGATGCCGGTGTTCGAGGTGGCGTCGTTCGACGGCGGGCTGTTGATCGGCGCGCGTCGCAACGCGGACGACGGCCGCTACTACTGGCGGATCACGCCGTGGATCGCCCCGTTCTACACGCTGATCCCGCCACGCGGCGGGCACCCGGTGAGCGGCCACGCCTGGGTGCCGATCGACGACGAGAGCTGCTGGGCGTGGAGCATGAGCTACCACCCGCGGCGCGAGCTGACGCTCGGAGGAGATCGACGGCGATGCGCGAGGGTAAGGGAATCCACGTCGAGTACGTCCCAGGCACGTTCATCCCGCTCGCCAACAAGCGCAACGACTATCTCATGGACCGCGCGGCGCAGCGCGCGGGGCTCACCTTCAGCGGCGTCGAGGGCATCGCGATGCAGGACGCGTCGCTCCAGGAGAGCATGGGTCCGATCGTCGACCGGACGCGCGAGAACCTCGTGCCGACGGACCACGGCATCATCATGACCCGCCGCGCGCTGCTCGAGGCGGCCAAGGCGAGCCGCGAGGGCAAGCCGATCCCCGGCCTCGCGCCGGCGTCCCAGCGCGTTCGTTCCTGCGCGATCGAGCTTGCGCCCGATGTGAAGTTCACGGACGGCGCGAAGGACGGGCTTTTCCGTCCGCTCGGCACCGATCCGCTGAGCGTGTAGGAGGCGCGGTGCCGCCCGCAGTGCTTCCTCGCGTCGGCATCGCGATCGGCGATCCGGCGGGCGTCGGGCCGGAGATCGCGCTCAAGGCGGCACTCGACGAACGCGTCACGCGCATCTGCCGGCCGGTGCTGTTCGGCGATCCCCGGGCGATCGCGGCGCACGCGGCGGCAGCGGGGATCGCGCGGCAGGTCGAGACGGTCGCGCTCGATCACTTCCGCGACGAGCCGCTCGCGATCGGCGAGGTGCGCGCCGCGCATGGCCGCGCCGCGGTCGACGCCGCGCGGGCGGCGATCGAGGCGGCGCTGGCCGGCGACGTGGCGGCGGTGGTCGCCGCGCCCCAGACCGAGCTCGCGATCAGGCAGGCGGGCATCGAGTTCGACGGCTACCCGTCCTTCGTCGCGCGGTGCACCGGCGTCCCTGTGGACGATGCGTTCCTGATGATCTGCTTCGACGCGATGCGGATCGCGCACGCGACCCTGCACGTCAGCCTGCGGCGCGCGATCGAGCTGGTGACAGCGGAGCGAGTCGGTCGGGTCGTGCGCGCGGTTCGCGACACGCTGCGCCGGATCGGGATCGACGCCCCGCGGATCGCGGTCGGCGGCCTCAATCCGCACGCCGGCGAAGCCGGCATGTTCGGCGAAGAGGACCGGGCGATCATCGCACCGACGGTGGCGGCCGCCCGCGCCGCGGGGATCGACGCGGACGGGCCGTTCGGCGCCGACACGATGTTCCACAAGGCGGGTTACGACGCGTTCGTCGTGATGTTCCACGATCAGGGCCACATCGCGGCGAAGCTCCTCGCTCCCAATCGGAGCGCCGGCCTGACGATCGGCACGCCGGTGCTCTTCTCGTCGGTCGCCCACGGCTCGGCGCTCGATATCGCCGGGCAGGGACGCGCGAGCGCGGAGGCGATGGTCGAGGCGGTGGCCCGGCTCGTCGGCGGACGGTCGCGCTGAGGAACGGAAAGGAGGAGGAGGTATGTGGCTACGCAACTGCTGGCAGGTCGCGGCGTTCACGACCGAGGTGATCGGCGGCGAGCTCTTCCCGCGGCGGATCCTCGACGAACCGATCGTGTTCTTCCGCGCGCGCGACGGGCGCGTGGTGGCATTCCAGGACCGCTGCCCGCACCGCTACGCGCCGCTCTCGAAGGGGACGCTGATCGGCGAGACGGTGCGCTGCATGTACCACGGGCTGACGTACGGCCCCGACGGGAAGTGCGTGGCGATTCCGGGGCAGGATCGCATCCCGGCGAAGGCGTTCGTGAAGACCTACCCGGTGGTCGAGCGCTACAAGCTGGTGTGGATCTGGATGGGCGACGCGGAGAAGGCCGATCCTGCGCTAGTGCCCGACGTCCACTGGATGGATTCGCCCGGGTGGGTCGCGGCCGAGGGCTATCACCACGTCGCGGCGAACTACAAGCTCCTGAACGACAACCTGCTCGACCTCTCGCACGAGACCTACGTCCACGGCAAGACGATCGGGCACGACTCGGTCGCCGAGACGCCGTTCGCCTTCCGCACCGAGGGAAGCGCGGTCTACGTCGACAAGGAGATGAAGGCCTGCAATCCGCCGCCGTTCTACCAGTACCTCGCTCGCGTCTCGGCCGGCGACAAGGTCGACCGCTGGCAGCACACGGTGTACATCCCGCCCGGTTACATCGTGATCGACGTCGGCGTGCAGCCGCTCGAGCCGGTACCGGGATCCAACCGGGTCGACGGCCGGGTCATCGATCTGATCACGCCGGAAACGCCGACGTCGTCGCACTACTTCTGGGCGTTCGCGCGCAACTTCCGGCTCGACGAGATCGCGGTCACCGAGTTCCTGCGCGAGAACGTCCGCCGCACGTTCGACGAGGACAAGGAGATGCTCGAGGCGCAGCAGCGGATCATCGGCCCGGTGACCGAGCCCACCTTCCAGGTCACGATCAGGGCCGACGCCGGGCCGACGCAAGGCCGGCGCCTGCTCGCGTCGATGATCGAGGTCGAGTCGCGCGGGAGCGGATGAGCCGGCGCGGCGGCAGTGCTCAGGCGCCGGGGATCCCCGTTCGCCGCGCGACGGTTCGCCGCATCGGCAGGCTGCGGCGGGGTACCTGGCCGGTGAGCCATCGGACCGACGCGCGCGCCCGCTCGGCGACGACCGCGAGCGGCAGCTGCACGTAGTCGTCGTTGAACACCTCGAAGCTGTAGTCGCCCCGGTAACCCATTGCGTCGAGCCGGCGCACGAGCTCGGCCACCTGCGCGCTGTGCACGCCCTCGCCCGGAAACACGCGGAAGTGGCGCGCGGTGTTCATCCGCTCCTCCGACGACCGGGTCTCCTGCCACATGAAGTCCGCAAGCTGCACGAGGAAGATCTTGTCCGGGTCGAGGAGGTCGAGGGCGTCGAGGCCGGTGGCGGTGGCGAGCACGTGGAACGAATCCATCCCGAGCCCGAGGTTCGGATGGTCGGCGGCCTCGACGATTTCCCATGCCTGGGTGTACTCGCTCACGTGCCGCCCCCACGACAGCCCCTCGTAGGCGATGCGGATCCCGAGCGGCACCGCGAGCATCGCAAGCTTGCGGAGGTCGCGGGCGAGGTGCGCGCGGTCGCCGGTCGCGTGGGTCGAGGTGGACGAGCAGACGAGCAGCACCTTCGCGCCGAGGGCCTGGCACATGCGGAGCATCGCCTTGGCGATGTCGACCTTGTAGGCGTGGAGATGGCCCGACAGCCCCTCGAAGTCGCGCAGCACCTGGAAGCCGGTCGCGCGGAGTCCGCTCTCGCGCACGAGACGCGCCGCGGCCGCTTCGCCGCCGGGATGGCCCGCGATGTCGCGCGCCGAGATCATGACCTGCGTGAAGCCCGCCTCGCGCATCGCCCGGAGCTTCGCCTCGAGCGGCCCGGCGAGGGTGATCGTGTCCATCCCGAAATCGTCGATGTTCATCGCGCGTCTCCCGCTCAGGGCTTGAGATGGCTCACGACGAGCTCGAAGGTGACCCCGCCCAGGTAGACCTGCGTGAGCGCGCCTTTCTCGGTCGGCTGCACCGGATCGCGGTCGACGAAGGTGACGCCGCGGTCGCGCAGCGCCCGGGTCGCCGCGAGCACGTCGGGCGCACCGAGGCCGATGCGGAGCAGGCGCTCGTCCCATTCGATGTCCTCCGCGCCGGGCGGCGGCTCGATCAGCTGCAGGTAGAACTTGTGGCAGGGGCTCTCGAGCAGGGTGCCCTTCGGCAGGATGCCGAAGAACTGCCCGCCGGGCAGCACCGAGAAGCCGAAGAGCTGGCGGTAGAACTCGACCCATTCGCGGGTGCGCTCGTCGAGGATCGTCTGCACGATCCCGAAGTAGTGGAGGCCGGCGATCGCCGGCGGATTGGGGTTCGCCCCCGGCAGCGGTACGAAGTCGACGTCGTAGATCGAGAAGTCGCGGTAGCGGTCGACGAAGTAGATCAGGCTGTCGTCGACGCCGCGGATCCCGGGGATGCTGAGCTCCATCGCGGAGGCGCGCGTCGGCATCTCCCAGGCGCCGAGATCGAGCGTGTGGCGCCACGCGTACCCGGCGTCGCGGACGCGCAGCGCGAACGCCGACAGCGCCGGGGTGCTCGTCGGGGCCGCAAGACCGGGGAGGGCGTCGGGATGGGCGTTGACGATCAGGTTCATCCCGCCTTGGCGGTAGAGCATGACCTCGCGCGAGCGGTGGCGCGCGACCGGCATGAAGCCGATCGTCTGCAGGATCGCGCCGAGCGCCTGCGGCTGCGAGGTCGCGAACTCGATGAACTCGATGCCGTCGATGCCGAGCGGGTTGCTCGGCTCCGGGTTCCGCTCAAGGACCGTCATGCTGTCTCCTCTCGATCAGGGCACGAGCTGCGCGCCGAGCTCCCGCGCCGCAGCCTGGAGCGGGGGCAGATACAGCGTCCGCATGTCGCGCAGCGCGACGCGGCCCGCCTGCACGATGACGTTCATGCCGGCCACCACGGTGCCGGCGGCGTCCCTGACCGGCACCGCGATCGAGCGCACGGCGGGCTCCAGGAGCTGGTCGGCGACCGCGTAACCGGCGTCCCGCACCGTCGCGAGCTGCTGCCGCAGCTTGTCCGGGTCGGTGATGGTGCGCTCAGTGTACGGCTGGAGCTTGGCGCGCGAGAGATAGTCGTCGAGTTCGTCCTCCGGCAGGTGCGCGAGGAGGACATGGCCGATCGAAGTGCAGTACGCCGGGAGCCGGCCGCCGACGTTCAGCGTGACCGAGATGATGCGCGAGGTGAGCGAGCGGGCGACGTACAGGATGTCGTCGCCGTCGAGGATCGCGAGCGAGCAGGATTCGTCGACCGCGTCGCTGACCTGGTCGAGGAACGGTTGGGCGGAGACGACCAGCGGGGTCGAGGAGAGGTAGGCGTGGCCGAGCCCGAGCAGCTTGGGGCGGAGACTGAAGTTCCGCCCGCCGTCGGAGGCGACGTAACCGAGTCGCTCCAGCGTGTAGAGACACCGGCGCACCGCGGCCCGCGGGATGCCCGTCTTGTGGCTCAGCTGCGCGATGGTCATGTGGCGCTTCTCGCGCGAGAAGCCGCGGATGACCGCGAGGCCACGCGCGAGCGAGGTCATGAAGTTGGGGTCGCCGGCGGCGGCGGCGATCTCGGATCCATGATCCATGCTGGTCATCGGGGTGCTCATGTTCGTTAATCGCCCATATAGTCGATAATCGCCCTTGACAGGATAGTACGTCCAAACGTAGGATGCGCGCAAGATACGAGGAGATCGAGCGCAGGCTCCCGGAGCCGGGACCGCGAATCGATCGACCTACTCACGCGGCGCCGCTCGATCGGACGGCCGCGGATCAACGCCAAAGGAGGTTGCAGCGTGAACCGCGTCATCGACGGGTATTGCCGCCTGCTGACTCTCGCCATGGTCCTCATGCTGGCGGTGATGGTGGTCCTGGTGTTCGGGAACGTCGTGCTCCGCTACGCCTTCAACTCCGGGATCACGGTCAGCGAGGAGCTCTCGCGCTGGCTCTTCCTCTGGATGACGTTCCTCGGCGCGATCGTCGCGCTGCGGGAGCACGGCCACCTCGGCACCGACGCGCTGGTCGCGCGGCTTCCCAGGGCGGGGAAGAAGGCCTGCCTGCTGATCGGCCAGGTGCTCATGATCTACGTGACCTGGCTGCTGCTTAAGGGCAGTTGGTCCCAGACGATGATCAATCTCGAGGTGGAGGCGCCGGTGACCGGTGCCTCGGTCGCGATCTTCTACGGCGCCGGGGTGGTCTTCGCGGTCTCGGCCGGGGTGCTGCTGCTGCGGGAGCTCTGGCGAACGGTGAGCGGCCAGGCGACCGACGCCGAGCTGGTCATGGTGCAGGAGTCGGAGGATCTCGCCCAGGTGCACGATCTGCACATCGGCGAGTCCGGCCCGGGCAACGGCAAGCGCTGAACGGAGCCGGCCATGACCGTCACCATCTTCCTCGGTTCGCTCCTCGTCGCGATGGCGCTCGGGATTCCGATCGCCTTCGCGCTGCTGCTGTCCGGCGTCGCGCTGATGTGGCACCTGAACGCGTTCGACCCGCAGATCCTCGCGCAGAACGTGGTCAACGGCGCCGACAGCTTCCCGCTGCTCGCGGTGCCGTTCTTCATGCTCGCCGGCGAGATCATGAACGTGGGCGGGCTGTCGCGGCGCATCGTCGATCTCGCGCTGACGCTGGTCGGCCACGTGCGCGGCGGCCTCGGGTTCGTGACGATCCTGGCGGCGTGCCTGATGGCGGCGCTGTCGGGGTCGGCGGTCGCCGACACCGCTGCGCTCGCCGCGCTCCTGCTGCCGATGATGGTCAAGGCCGGCCACGACAAGGCGCGCGCCGGCGGCCTGATCGCCTCGGCCGGCATCATCGCCCCCGTCATCCCGCCCTCGATCGGGTTCGTGATCTTCGGCGTCGCCGCCAACGTCTCGATCAGCAAGCTGTTCCTCGCCGGTATCGTCCCCGGCATCCTGATGGGGGCGTCGATCGCCATTACCTGGTGGTGGGTTGCGCGGCGCGAAGGCAGCAAGCCGCCGCCGAAGGCGACGTCCGCCGAACGCTGGAAGGCGTTCCGGGATTCGACCTGGGCGCTGTTCCTGCCGGTGATCGTGCTGGTGGGGCTGAAGTTCGGCGTGTTCACCCCGACCGAAGCGGCCGTGGTGGCGGCGGTGTATGCGCTGTTCGTCGCGACCGTGGTCTACCGCGAACTCAAGCTGTCGCAGCTGTACGAGGTGTTCGCGAGCGCCGCCAAGACCACCGCGGTGATCATGTTCCTGGTCGCCGCGGCAATGGTGAGCGCATGGCTCATCACCGTGGCCAACATCCCGGCCCAGCTGATCGCGCTGCTCGAGCCGTTCATGGGCAACCAGACGCTGCTGCTCATCGCCATCATGGTGCTGGTGATGGCGGTCGGGACGGCGATGGACATGACGCCCACCATCCTGATCCTGACCCCGGTGCTCATGCCGGTGGTCAAGGCGGCGGGGATCGACCCGGTGTACTTCGGCGTCCTGTTCATCATCAACAACGCCATCGGCCTCGTCACGCCGCCGGTGGGCACGGTGCTCAACGTGGTGGCCGGCGTCGGCAGGATGAAGCTCGACGAGGTCACCCGCGGCGTGATTCCGTTCATGATCGCGGAGTTCGCCGTGATGTTCCTGATGGTTATCTTCCCGCAGCTCGTCACCGTGCCGGCAAAGTGGTTCGCGGGCTGACACCGCGGGACCCCCGACGCATCAATGACCGTTTCCATTCAACTCTTCACCCCAGGAGACCAGAGATGACTCGCTTCGTCCGGCGCTTTGCGTTCGCCGCCACTGCGGCGCTGCTTGCGAGCCACCGCCGCGCATGCCCAGATCCAGGATCGCACCTTCAAGTTCGCGACCCAGAACCCGAAGGGGCACCCGATCGTGATGGGGATGGAGAAGTTCGCCGAGATCGTGACCGCCAAGAGCGGCGGCAAGATGAAGGTCAACCTGTTCCCCGGCGGCGTGCTCGGCGGCGACGCGCCCAACGTGTCGGCGCTGCAGGGCGGCACGATCGAGATGGTGGTGCTGAACTCCGGCATCCTCGCCTCGCAGGAGAAGGAGTTCGGGATCTACGACTTCCCGTTCATGTTCGCGAACGCGAAGGAAGCCGACACCGTGGTCGACGGGCCGTTCGGCAAGGCGATGCACCAGAAGCTCGAGTCCAAGGGGATCGTCGGCCTCGCGTACTGGGAGCTCGGGTTCCGCAACATCACCAACAGCAAGCGCCCGATCACGAAAGTGGACGACATCTCGGGGCTCAAGCTCCGCGTGATCCCGAACGCGATCAACGTCGACTGGGTCAAGGCGCTCGGCGCCAACCCCACGCCGCTCGCGTTCCCGGAGGTGTACGCGGCGCTCGAGCAGAAGGCGATCGACGGCCAGGAGAACCCGGTGACCGTGATCAACGCCAACAAGTTCTACGAGGTGCAGAAGAACCTGGTGCTGACCAACCACCAGTACAATCCGCAGTCGGTCATCTTCAGCAAGAAGGTGTGGGACACGCTGTCGAACGACGAGAAGAAGATCCTCGCCGACGCCGCGGCCGAAGCCGCGAAGTTCCAGCGGCAGGCCGCGCGCGAAGCGGCGGGCACGGCGCTCGACAACCTGAAGAAGAACGGCATGCAGGTGACCGAGCTGACCCCGGCCGAGCTCGCCAAGTTCCGGGAGAAGATGAAGCCGGTAATCGCGAAGCACTCCGAGGTCGTCGGCGCCGATACCGTGAAGGCGCTGCAAGGCGAGCTCGCCAAGCTGCGCAAGTGACGGCTTCGCCCGGGAACACGCGATCGTGAAGCCGACCGGCGCCTCATTCCTCTGCGGCCTCATCGGCGCCGGCATCCAGGCCTCGCGCACACCGGCCATGCACGAGCGCGAGGCCGACGAGCAGGGGGTGCGCTACCTCTACCAGCGCATCGATCTCGACCAGCTCGGCCTCGGCCCCGAGGCCCTACCCGAGCTCCTGACCGCGGCGAAGCGCATGGGCTACGCGGGGTTGAACATCACCTACCCGTGCAAGCAGGCGATCATCCCGCTGCTCGACGAACTGTCGGAGGATGCGCGGGCGCTCAACGCGGTGAACACGGTCGTGATCCGGGACGGCAGGCTGATCGGCCACAACACCGACTGGTCGGGTTTCGCGGAAGGATTCCGGCGCGGCCTGCCGGACGCGAAGCTCGACCGCGTGGTGCAGCTTGGCGCCGGCGGTGCGGGCGCAGCGGTCGCGCATGCGGCGCTGATGATGGGGACGAAGCAGCTCACGATCTTCGACGTGGACAGCACGCGCTCGGCCGAGCTCGCGGCAAGCCTGTGCAAGCGCTTCGGCGAGGGCAGGGCGGTCGGCGGCACCGACCTCGCGGCGTCGATGTCGAGCGCCGACGGGCTGATCCACTGCACGCCGACCGGGATGGCGAAGCTGCCCGGGCTGCCGCTCAAGGCGGAGCTGTTGCAGAGCCGCCACTGGGTGGCGGAGATCGTCTACTTCCCGCTCGAAACGGAGCTGCTCCGCGTGGCGCGCGCGAAGGGCTGCCGGACGGTGGACGGCGGCGGCATGGCGGTGTTCCAGGCGGTCGGCGCGTTCCGCCTCTTTACCGGCATCGAACCGGACGCCGAGCGGATGCGCCGCCACTTCCTGTCGATGAGCAGCGAGTGAGGCGGGGATGAGCGCGGGCGCGGAAAAATCCGGGCGACTGGGTATAGTATCGACGACGCCGTACGACGTGCGGAGGAAACCATGATCGACAAGATCGTCAACTCGATCGAGCAGGCGGTGGCCGACGTCCGCGACGGCGCGACCGTGATGATCGGCGGCTTCGGCACCGCGGGCATGCCGGCGGAGCTGATCGATGCGCTGATCGCACGCGGCGCGCGCGACCTCACGATCGTCAACAACAACGCCGGGAACGCCGAGACCGGGCTTGCGGCGCTGCTGAAGGCGAAGCGCGTGCGGAAGATCATCTGCTCGTTCCCGCGGCAGTCGGACTCGTACGTGTTCGACGCGCTGTACCGCGGCGGCGAGATCGAGCTCGAGCTCGTGCCCCAGGGCAACCTCGCGTGCCGGATCGAGGCCGCGGGCGCCGGGCTGGGGGCGATCTTCACGCCCACCGGGTACGGCACGCTGCTCGCCGAGGGCAAGGAAACGCGCACGATCGACGGCCGCAACTACGTGCTCGAGTATCCGATCCACGCCGACTTCGCGTCTGATCAAGGCGTACAAGGGCGACCGGTGGGGCAATCTCGTCTATCGCAAGACGGCGCGGAACTTCGGCCCGATCATGGCGCGCGCGGCGAAGTGCACCATCGCCCAGGTGTCCGAGGTCGTGCCGCTCGGTGCGCTCGATCCGGAAGCCATCGTGACGCCGGGCATCTTCGTGCAGCGCGTCGTACCGATTACCGCCGCCGCCAGGGCGGCCGCCTGATGCCCGGGAGCCAGCCATGAACCGACTCACCCGTGACCAGATGGCCGCCCGCGTCGCGCGCGACATCCCCGAAGGCGCCTACGTCAACCTCGGCATCGGCCTCCCCACCCGGGTCGCCAATTTCCTGCCCAGGGACCGGGAGATCTTCCTGCAGAGCGAGAACGGCCTCCTCGGCATGGGACCGGCACCGGCGCAGGGCGCCGAAGACTGGGACCTGATCAACGCCGGCAAGGAGCCCGTCACGCTGCTCACCGGCGGCGCCTACTTCCATCACGGCGATTCGTTCGCGATGATGCGCGGCGGTCACCTCGACATCTGCGTGCTCGGCGCCTTCCAGGTGTCGGCGAAGGGCGACCTGGCCAACTGGCACACCGGCGCGCCCGATGCGATTCCGGCGGTCGGCGGCGCGATGGATCTCGCGATCGGGGCAAAGAAGGTGTTCGTCATGACGGAGCACCAGACGAAGACGGGCGAACCCAAGATCGTCGAGCGCTGCTCGTATCCGCTGACCGGGATCGGCTGCGTGACCCGCGTCTATACCGATCTGGCGGTGATCGACATCACGCCTCAGGGCCTCCGCGTAGTGGAAATGGTCGACGGCCTCACGCTCGACGAGCTGCAGAGGCGCACCGGCGCGCCGCTGCTGCACGCAACGAAATAGGCGACCGGGACGCGAGACGCCCGGCGCACCGCACAGCCTGCCAGGACATCGAGATCGAAGGAGTCTGCACACATGAGTGAATCCACGGGCTATCGGCGGCCCTATGTCGGCACCCAGCCTGAATATCTCTTTCCCAGGTACGCGTCCACCGTCAAGCGGGCGCCGACGAAGCCGCTCGTCGTCCTGCCGCACACGCTGTCGGAGCTGACCGGACCGATCTTCGGCCACGACGAGGTGAAGCCGGGCGACGCCGATCTCACGAAGCAGCACAAGGGCGATCCGATCGGCGAGCGGATCATCGTGAGCGGCCGCGTCCTGGACGAGAACGGCCGGCCGGTGCCGCACACGCTGGTCGAGATCTGGCAGGCAAATGCCGCCGGCCGTTATCCGCACCGCGTCGACCAGCACAACGCGCCGATGGATCCGAACTTCTCGGGCGCCGGCCGCGCGCTCACCGACGCCGAGGGGCGCTACCGGTTCGTCACGATCCGGCCCGGCGAGTATCCGTGGCGCAACCACTACAACGCCTGGCGGCCGGCGCACATCCACTTCTCGCTGTTCGGTCCCGCGTTCGCGACGCGCATCGTGACGCAGATGTACTTCCCGGGCGATCCGCTGCTCGACTACGACCCGATGTACCTGTGTGTCCCCGACGACAAGGCGCGGAAGCGCCTGGTCTCGGTCTTCGACTGGGAGACGACGGTTCCCGAGTTCGCGCTGGCCTACAAGTTCGACGTCATCCTGCGGGGCCGCGACGAGACGCCGCGCGACCCGAGCCCGGGCGAATAGGAGGAGCGAGCCATGAGTCTCTACGCAACGACCTCCCAGACCGTCGGCCCATACCTCCATATCGGTCTGACCTGGCTGATCCGCGAAGACCTCGTCGGCCCGGGCGTCACTGGCGAGCCGATCACCATCCAGGGCCGCGTGCTCGACGGCGACGGCAAGCCGGTCAACGACGCGCTGGTCGAGATCTGGCAGGCGAACGCGCACGGCAAGTACGCGCACCCGGAAGACAAGCAGTCGAAGCCCCTCGAGCCCGGATTCAAGGGTTTCGGCCGGTCCGCGACCGACGACAACGGTGCCTTCCGCTTCCGAACGATCAAGCCCGGACGGGTGCCGGGCCCCAGCGGCGCGCTGCAGGCACCGCACATCGCAGTCACCGTGTTCATGCGGGGCCAACTGAAGCAGCTCGTGTCGCGGATCTACTTCCCCGACGAGCCCACCAACGCCGACGATCCGGTGCTCAAGCTCGTGCCCGCGGAGCGGCGGTCGACCCTGATCGCGAAGAAGCTCCCGGGCGGGAAGGGCGCTCTGGAGTGGAACGTGATGCTCCAGGGGGCGGAAGAGACCGTCTTCTTCGACGTCTGACCGGCAGCGGTCTGTCGTGAGCGCGGGCACCTCGACGCAGCTGCTCGACCCCCTCTTCACGACGGACCGGATGCGGGCGGTCTTCTCGGATCGCGGCCGGCTGCAGGGGATGCTCGACTTCGAGGCGGCGCTCGCGCGCGCGGAGGCGCGCACGGGCGTCATTCCAGCCGCCGCGGCGGCGCCGATCGCGTCGCAGTGCCGCGCCGAGGCGTTCGACATCGGCGAGCTGGCGCGGGGCAGCGCGCTCGCCGGAAACACCGCGATCCCGATGGTGAAGGCGCTGACCGCGCTCGTGGCGGGGCGGGACGAAACCGCTTCGCGCTTCGTCCATTGGGGCGCGACGAGCCAGGACGCGATGGACACCGGCCTCGTGCTCCAGCTGCGCGATGCCCTGGACCTGATCGACGCCGATCTCGTGCGGCTCGCGGGGGTGCTTGCCGGGCTCGCAGCCGCGCACAAGCGCACGGTCCTCGCGGGCCGGACCTGGCTCCAGCAGGCAACGCCGGTCACGCTCGGGCTGAAGGCCGCGGGCGCCCTGAGCGCGATCGAGCGCCACCGTGCGCGCATCGGCGAGCTGCGATCGCGCGCGCTCGTCGTCCAGTTGGGCGGTGCCAGCGGCACGCTCGCCGCGCTGGGCGCGGCTGGGATGAAGGTCGCCGCGGCGCTGGCCGACGAGCTGAAGCTCGGCCTCCCGGACGTGCCGTGGCACGCGCAGCGCGACCGGGTCGCGGAGGTGGCAACTGTGCTCGGGCTGCTGGTCGGCACGCTCGGCAAGATCGCCCGGGACATCTCGCTGCTGATGCAGACCGAGGTCGGCGAAGCATTCGAGCCGGCGGCGGCGGGGAAGGGCGGCTCGTCGACGATGCCGCACAAGCGCAACCCCGTCGGCTGCGCCGCGATCCTCGCGGCGGCGATCCGCGTGCCCGGACTCGTGTCGGTGATGCTCACCGCGATGGTCCAGGAGCACGAGCGCGGGCTCGGCGACTGGCACGCGGAGTGGGACACGCTGCCCGAAATCTGCTGCCTCGCCGCCGGGGCGCTCGCGCAGCTCGCCCAGGTCCTCGAGGGCCTCGAGCTCGACCCTGTGCGGATGGCCGAGAACCTGGAAGTGACGCGCGGCCTGATCCTCGCCGAAGCGGTGACTATGGCGCTCGGGAGCAGGATCGGGCGGCTGCCGGCCCATCATCTGGTGGAAGCCGCCTGCCGGCGGGCGGCGGGCGAGAAGCGCCATCTGCGCGACGTCCTGGGCGAGGATGCGGAGGTGCGAAAGCATCTGTCCGAGGGGGACCTGCGGCAGCTCCTCGACCCGGCGAATTACATCGGCCTCGCCGAAGCGCTGGTGGATCGCGCGCTGGCGGCCCGAACGGATGCATCCTGAACGGAGCACGAACGATGCCTTTCGCGGAAGTGAACGGAGCACGGATCCACTACCGGATTGATGGACCAATGGGTGGACCGGAGAAGGCGCCGGTGCTCGTGCTCTGCAACTCGCTGGGCACCGATCTCACGATGTGGGATCCCCAGGTCCCGGCATTCGCCCGGACGCTGCGCGTGCTCCGGTACGACCGCCGCGGGCACGGTGCTTCGGCCGTCACGCCCGGCCCCTACACTATTGAACAGCTCGGGCGGGACGCTCTTGGCCTCCTCGACGCGCTCGGACTCGACCGGGTCCGGTACTGCGGGCTGTCCCTCGGCGGGATGACGGGCATGTGGCTCGGCACCCACGCCGGCAAGCGGATCGAGAAGCTCGTCCTCTGCAACACCGCCGCCCAGGTCGGGTCCCCCGACCCCTGGAACGCGCGGATCGAGGCGGTCCGCAAGGGCGGGATGAGCGCCATCGAGTCGGGCGTGCTGGCGCGGTGGTTCACCCCCAAGTTCCTGGAGCGACCGACGCCGATGCTCGGGAAGATGCGCGAGGTGCTCCTGAAGCTCTCGCCGGAGGGGTATGTCGCGTGCTGCGCGGCGGTTCGCGACATGGACCAGCGCGAGTCGATCGCGCGCATCACCGTGCCGACGATGGTGATCGCCGGGACCCACGACGCGGCGACCCCGCCGGCGGCGGGACAGTTCATCGCGCAGCAGATTCCCGGTGCGCGGTACGTCGAGCTCGACGCGGCGCACATCTCCAACGTCGAAGCCGCCGACCGCTTCACCGAGACCGTGCTCGGCTTCGTCGGCGAATAGGAGCAACCAAGTGGACGACAAGGAACGGTACGCGGCCGGCATGCAGGTCCGGCGCGCGGTGCTCGGCGACGCGCACGTCGACCGGACGCTGAAGAGCAAGAACGCCTTCAACGAGGAGTACCAGGACCTCATCACCCGCTACGCCTGGGGCGAGATCTGGACGCGTCCCGGCCTGCCGCGGCACACGCGGAGCCTCCTGACGCTCGGCTGGATGGTGGCCCTGAACCGCGACGCGGAGTTCCGCATGCACGTCCGCGCGGCGTTCAACAACGGCGTCACGCGCGACGAGATCAAGGAGATGCTCCTGCAGTGCGCGATCTACTGCGGGGTGCCGGCGGCGAACGCGGCGTACCACAGCGCGCAGGAGGTGTTTGCGGAGATGGACGCCGCGAAGCGCTGAAGCGGAGGGGCCATGCGCACCCAGGTTGGCATCATCGGCGCGGGCCCGGCGGGCCTGCTGCTCTCCCATCTCCTGCACCGCGCGGGGATCGAGTCGGTGGTGCTCGAGAGCCGCAGCCGGAAGGACATCGAGGCGACGATCCGCGCCGGGGTGCTCGAGCAGGGCACGGTCGACCTGATGAACGAGCTCGGCGTGGGCGAGCGGATGCGCCGCGAGGGGGCCGTCCACCGCGGCATCGAGCTCGCGTTCGGCGGTCGGCGCCACCGGATCGACCTCTCCGGCCTGACCGGCGGGCGGGCGATCACCGTGTACGCCCAGCACGAGGTGATCAAGGACCTCGTCAAGGCGCGGCTCGAGGCGGGCGGCGACATCCGGTTCGAGGTCGAGGGCGTCAGCGTCCGCGACATCGACACGCGCGCCCCCGGGATCCATTTCCGCAAGGACGGCACGGGCCACGAGCTCGACTGCGACTTCATCGCCGGCTGCGACGGGTTCCACGGCGTGTCGCGACCGGCGATCCCGTCGCGGGTGCGCAAGGAGTTCGTCCGGACCTACCCGTTCGGGTGGTTCGGCATCCTCGCCGAGGCGCCGCCGTCGTCGGACGAGCTGATCTACGCGTACCACGAGCGCGGGTTCGTGCTGATCAGCACCCGCTCGCCGCAGATCCAGCGGCTCTACTTCCAGTGCGACCCGAACGACCAGGTCGAGAACTGGCCCGACGAGCGGATCTGGCGCGAGTTCCACGCGCGCCTCGCGATGGCGGACGGCTGGAAGGTCACCGAGGGGCGCATCTTCCAGAAGGGGATCGTCGCGATGCGCAGCTTCGTCGCCGAGCCGATGCAGCACGGGCGGCTCTTCCTCGCCGGGGACGCGGCCCACATCGTGCCGCCGACCGGCGCCAAGGGGCTGAACCTGGCGGCAGCCGACGTCCGCGTGCTCGCCCGGGCGATCGCGGAGTTCTACCGCTCCGGCCGCACCGATGCGCTCGACCGCTACTCCGAGGTCGCGCTGAAGCGGATCTGGCGCGCCGAGCATTTCTCGTGGTGGATGACGTCGATGCTGCACCGGTTCCACGACGACGACCCGTTCCACCAGCGCCTCCAGCGCTCGCAGCTCGAGTACGTCGTCAGCTCGCGCGCCGCCGCGGCCTCGCTCGCCGAGAACTACGTGGGATTGCCGCTGGACTGAGGCGCCGGAAGGGCGCCGCCCCGCGCAGCGCCGGCTAGCGCCGGATCGGCTCGATCTTGTCGCCGGTGACGCGGACCTTCTGGCCGGCCTGGACCGCAGGCCGCTGGTCGACGGTGACGGTCCCGGTCGTGCCGTCGTCGTAGAGGACGGTCACTTCGTACTGCACCTGACTCACGTTCGCGTCGGTCTCGTTCGAAAAGAACTTTCCGAGCGCTTCGCGCCAGTTGTCCTGGCTCAGCCCGCGGGTCTTCACTTCGCTTATGAGGCCGACGACGCCGACCTTGGGGTCGGCCGGGGGCGGGGTGCGCTTGGGCGGGGGCTGACTGCAACCGACGGCGAGGCATCCGATCGCGATCGCGAGCGCCGCGCGGCGGGAAAGCATGCCCATGGCGCGGAGTTTAGCTCGACGCGGCCGGGCGCAACAGCTAAAGTTCGCGCCTTTCGCGCGAGGACCGGCCGATGAAGGTGATCCGCAACAGCGTGGTGGCCCTGAAGTACGAGGTGCTCGACGGGCGGGGCGAGGTGGTCGAGCGCGGCCAGGAGCCGATGGTCTACCTCCACGGCGGCCACGGTGGCATCTTCCCGAAGGTCGAGGAGGCGCTCAACGATCGGGAGACAGGTGAGCGGGTGCGCGTCCGGCTCGCCCCCGACGACGCATTCGGGCCGCGCGACCCGGAACTCGTCCGGGTCGAGCCGCGGAGCAAGTTCCGCGGCAAGGTGAAGGTCGGAATGCGGGTGCAGGCGGAGGTGGCGCACGGCGATCACAGTCACCCGGTCAGCTTCCGCGTCGTCAAGGTCGGTGAGAACGAGGTGACGCTCGACGGCAACCACCCGCTCGCCGGCCAGACGATCGAGTTCCGGTGCACGGTCGTCGACGTGCGCCCGGCCTCGCCGGAAGAGATCGCGCACGGCCACGCCCACGGGCCGGACGGGCACCACCACCACTGAGGCGATGTTCAGGCGGCCTTCGCGAGAAGGTCGCGTAACACGTACGGCATGATCCCGCCGTGCCGGTAGTAGTCGACCTCGATCGGTGTGTCGATGCGCAGCAGCACCTTCACCTCCTGCCGCGAGCCGTCTTTGCGGCGGATCACCAGCGTCACGTCCTGCTGCGGCCTGAGGTCGCCCGCGAGGCCGACGACGTCAAACTCCTCGTCCCCCTTGATGCCGAGCGACTGGACCGAGTCTCCGCCCTTGAACTGCAGCGGCGCGACGCCCATGCCGACGAGGTTCGATCGGTGTATGCGCTCGTAGCTGCGCGCGACCACCGCTTTCACACCGAGCAGCTGGGTGCCCTTCGCTGCCCAGTCGCGCGAGCTGCCGGTGCCGTATTCCTCGCCGCCGAAGACCACGAGCGGCGTCCCGGCGGCCATGTACTTCATCGCCGCGTCGTAGATCGGCAGCTGCTCGCCGGAGGGCTGCATGACCGTGACGCCGCCCTCGATCCGCGCGCCGTCTGGCTTCGGCGGCACCATCAGGTTCCGGATCCGGACGTTGGCGAACGTGCCGCGCATCATCACTTCGTGGTTGCCGCGCCGCGCGCCGTAGGAGTTGAAGTCGGGCACGCCGACGTCGTGCTCGAGGAGGTAGATGCCGGCCGGCGAGGTCGGCTTGATCGAGCCCGCCGGGCTGATGTGGTCGGTGGTGATCGAATCGCCGAACACCCCGAGCACACGTGCGCCGTGGATGTCCCCGGTGCGGCCCGGCTGCATGGTGAAGTCCCTGAAGAACGGCGGCTCGGCGATGTAGGTCGAGGTGGGCCAGTTGTAGACCTGGCCGGTCGCGGCGACCACGCTCTTCCACATCGGGTTCGCGTCGGCGACGTTGCCGTACAGCGAGCGGAACGTCTTCGGATCCATCGCGAACTTCATGCAGTCGTAGATCTCCTGGCCGGTCGGCCAGACATCGCCGATCCAGACGTCCTCGCCCTTCTTCCCCTTGCCGAGCGGCTCGGTCATCAGGTCCACGAGCATCGTGCCGGTGATCGCGTAGGCGACGACGAGCGGCGGCGAGGCGAGGAAGTTCGCGCGGATGTTCGGGTGGATGCGCGCCTCGAAGTTGCGGTTGCCCGAGAGCACCGCCGCACAGACGAGGTCGTTCTTCGTGACCGTCTCGTCGATCGTCGGCTCGAGCGGGCCGGCGTTGCCGATGCAGGTCGTGCAGCCGTAGGCCGCTACTGCGAAGCCGAGCTGCTCCAGGTAGGGCAGGAGGCCGGCCTTCGTGAGGTACTCGGTCACGACGCGCGAGCCGGGCGCGAGCGAGGTCTTCACGTGCTTCTTCGAGGTGAGCCCGCGCTCGACCGCCTTCTTGGCGAGCAGGCCGGCAGCGAGCAGCACGCCGGGGTTGGAGGTGTTGGTGCAGGAGGTGATCGCGGCGATCAGCACGTCGCCGCTGCCGATGCGGATGTCTCCCTTCCCGGTCGGGAAGCGCGTGCGCAGCGTGGCAGGCGCCTTGCCGTAGCCGCCGTCGGCGACCGGCTTCGAGAACAGCTCCTCGAACTTGCCTTTTACGTTGCCGATCTCGATCCGGTCCTGCGGGCGCTTCGGCCCCGCGAGCGACGGCGCGACGGTGCCGAGGTCGAGCTCGACGACCTGGGTGTAATCGATCGCGCCTTTCTTCGGCACCCCATAGAGACCTTGCGCCTTGAAGTAGGCCTTGAACGCGTCGATCTCTTCCTTCGTGCGGCCGGTGCCTTCAAGATAGGCGATGGTCCGGTCGTCCACCGGGAAGAAGCCGATCGTCGCGCCGTACTCGGGCGCCATGTTGCCGATCGTCGCGCGGTCGGGGACGGCGAGGTTCTCGACGCCCTCGCCGAAGAACTCGACGAACTTGCCCACGACCTTGGTCTTGCGCAGCATCTCGGTGACCGTGAGCACGAGGTCGGTCGCGGTGACGCCGCCGCGAAGCGCGCCCTTCAGGTGCACGCCGACGACGTCGGGGGTGAGGAAGTACATCGGCTGGCCGAGCATCCCGGCCTCGGCCTCGATCCCGCCGACGCCCCAGCCCACCACGCCGATGCCGTTGATCATCGTCGTGTGCGAATCGGTGCCGACGAGCGTATCCGGGTAATACACCCCGTCCGGGGTGTGGTGCACGCCGCGCGCGAGGTACTCGAGGTTCACCTGGTGCACGATGCCGATCCCGGGCGGGACGACCTTGAACGTGTCGAACGCCTGCATGCCCCACTTGAGGAAGGTGTACCGCTCCTGGTTGCGCTCGAACTCGAGGCGGGTGTTGAGGTCGAGCGCGTTCTTGGTGCCGTAGTGGTCGATCTGCACCGAGTGGTCGACGACGAGATCCACCGGGACGAGCGGCTCGATCAGCTTCGGATTCTTGCCCATGCGGCTTGCCACGTTCCGCATCGCCGCGAGATCGGCGAGCAGCGGCACGCCGGTGAAGTCCTGCAGCACGATGCGCGCGAGCACGAACGGGATCTCGTCGGTCCGCGGCGCATTCGGCTTCCACCCGGCGAGCTGCCGCACGTGCTCCTCGGTCACCTTCTTGCCGTCGCAGTTCCGCAGCACCGACTCGAGCACGATCCGGATCGAGACCGGCAGCCGCGACACTTTCCCGAGGCCCGCCTTCTCGAGCGCGGCGAGCGAGTAGTACCTGCCGGTCTTGCCGGCGCCGGGCTTGAGCTCCTGCAGCGCGTTGAACGTGTTGTGCGGCATCGCTAGCTTCCCTTTCTGCTTCCCGAGGATTGTTTGTATTCGGCGAACGACTGGCTCCGGTACGCACCGGTCGCGACGAAGCGCCCGAGCAGCATGAACTCGCGCACGTCGCGGATCTCGCCCCGGTAGCGCGCGACCGGCCTGCCGTCGAGATCGTAGAAGATGATCAACGGGGTGAACTTCACGCCCTGGTCGGCGGCGAACGCCTTCTCGGTCGTGCTCGCACCGGTGAAATCGACGATCGGCACCGCGCCCTTCAGGTCGATCGCCAGGACCGCGAAGTGCTCGCGGTAATAGTCCTGCACGGCTTCGAGCGCAAGGATGTCGCGCTTCATCCGTTCGCAGTACGGGCAATCGTCGCGAACGTACATGACGAAGATCGCCTGCTTGCCCGCGGTGCGCGCTTCCGCCGCCTCGGCGTGTAGATCGCCGAGGCTGGGCGGTGAAGAAGCGCTGCATCGGATCGCGCTTCGGTCCGTAGGACTGCGCCGTCGCGAGTGCGGGGGCGAGGAGGAGCGCGACGAGCGCGAGTCGGCGGAACGGGCGCATTGCGGAGTCGTCCGGGAGGCAATCGCGACGCCAGGCGGCGACGGCGCGTATTGTAAGGCGTAGTACGCCGCTACGCCTCGCAGTGCGGCAAGGAGCCGGGCGCCTGGAGCAACGCGCCCGTCAGAAGCGGGCGCTCAGATGTACCGGGGCAGCCGCAGGCAGTTGTAGGAAGCGTTCCCGCGCCGCAAGGACATCGCCGGCGTCGTCCCGCGCGCCGGGAGCGGCTGGACGAGGAACGCCGGGCCGTCCTGCGGCTGGATCTTCCACCAACCCCCGTCCTCGGGAACGATGTCGGAGACCCCGGAGACGGTCCGGGCAAAGCCGTCGAGGTCGACGTTGGTTTCGATCATTTTGCCGCCCGCCTGCGCCGGGCCGAACCAGACGATCGGCGGCGTCCTGGTCGGGGGGGCGCCGGGGATCCGGCACTCCCAGGTACCGACCAGTTCGTCGGCGGGCAGCGGCAGGGCGGCAGCGGCGGGCAGGGCGACCGCGGCGGCGGCGATCAGCAGGAACCGTCTCATGGCACCTCCCCTCGGGATGGTGTTGTTATGACGGCCGCATAGTACCGCGCCGCCACGCCCGCGGCTAGAAGAAGGCCTTGGCGGCGGCCTCCGGGAGGTCCACGCCTGTGACTTTCGCCTTCTGCAGGATCTCCCAGAAGTACCGGTAGGTCGCCCGATCGTGCAGTTCCCCCGCGTACTGGATCGGACCCCATTCGGCCTGCTGCGCCGCCAGGAGGATCGCCGCCGCATCCTGGACCTCCGAGTAGTCCGGTTTCATCGCGTCGACGATCGGCTGGATCTGCGCCGGATAGATCGACCACATCCGCAGGAACCCGAACTCGTGGCGCGCCCGCCAGGCGTCCTGGTAGGTCTGGTAGGTGTTCTTGAGGTCGAGCGTCACGTTGTGCGCGGGGATCACGCCGTGCGCGAGCGCGGCGGCGACGACCTCGGTCTTGGCGCGCGCGAGGAGCTTGTGCTCGAACTGCCCCGGCGAGCGCATCGCGTTGGCGGGGATCGCGCCGTGATGCCCGGACACGAAATCCATCAGGCCGAAGTCGAGCACCTGCATCCCCGGCAGCCGCGCGATCTCCGCGGCGTCGTGCAGCGCGCCGTGCGTCTCGACCAGCGCGTGGATCGGGATCTGGCGCCGGATGCCGTGCTTGGCCGCGACCTGCTCGACGTGGATGATCATCTCCGCGACCTGGGCCGCGGAGGTGGCCTTGGGGATCGTGATGTAGGCGAGCACGGCTCCGGCCCCGGACACCACCACGTCGATGTCCTGCTTCCACGCCGGGTGCGTGTGGTCGTGGACCCTCACGCCCGCCATCCGCAGCTTGTTCGCGGGCGAGCCGAGCACGCGCACGACCATCTCCGCGTGCTCCTTCTCCCTGCCGGCCTGTGCGCCGTCCTCGCAGTCGCAGGTGATGTCGAAGATCGGCCCGAGCCGGTCCTGGAGCTCGAGCGCCTTGACGATCAGCTTCTCGCTGCCGGCGAAGTGCTCGCACGAGGGGATGACCGGGAACGGCTTCTCGCCCTTGAACAGGGCTTCGCTGGGATGGACGAGCTTCATTGGCGGCTCTTTCTGGGCATGAACACGGTGTAGTCGAGGTCGAGGACGACGTTCGGGTGCGCCTTGCCGTTGGGCGCGGCGAGCCCCGGCAGCTCCGCCGGCGCGAGATTCTTGACGCCGGTCAGCCGGAGGCGCAAGGCCCCGAGGTCGGTGCGGCCGGGAAGCGCCCAGCGGTCGACCACTTCAGTGATTGCGTAGAGCGTGTCGCCGGCGAAGGTCGGGTTCGTGTGGGTGCCGGCGTTGATAGCACCGATCGCGTAAGCGTTCTCCAGGCCGTCGTAGCTCAGCGCGCGGCACACGGAGATGACGTGCCCGCCATAGACGAGCCGCCCCCCGAAGGAGGACTGCTTCATCGCCCGCTCGTCGAAATGGACGCGCGCGGTGTTCTGGTAGAGCCGCGTCGCCGACATGTGGTCGGATTCCTCGAGCGTCATCCCCGAGGGATGGTCGATCCGCTCGCCCGGCCGATAATCGTCCCAGAAATCCGCACTGCCGGTGTCCGCCGCCGTGAGCGCCGCGGGCGTCAGCCCGGCGGGAACGACGAGCCGAGCGGGCGGGACGAGCTCGGGAAGCGACGGAACGACCGTCTCGGGCGGTGGCGAATCCGCATTGCGCTTGTGCACCATCACCCAGCGCGCCCAGGTGAGGACCGGTTCGCCGTGCTGGTTGTACGCGTTCGAGCGCACGTATACGACGCCGGAGCGGCGGTTCGAGTTCTCGCGCAGGCCGATCACCTCGGACTCCGCGCGGATGGTGTCGCCCGGATAACACGGGGCGAGGAACCGCAGGTCGGCATAGCCGAGGTTTGCGACCGCGTTGAGCGAGAGGTCGGGAACGGTCTTGCCGAACGCGACGTTGAAGAGGAGAAGGTCGTCGACGGTGCGGTCGCGGTAGCCCATCGCCCTCGCGACCGGTGCGGCGCAGTGCACCGGGTCGCGCGCTCCCGTGAGCGCGATGTAGAGCGCGCAGTCCCCGTCGGTGATCGTGCGCGGCGTGGCATGCGCGATGCGCGTCCCGACGCGGAAGTCCTCGAAGAAGTTGCCGGCGCGGGCCTTGCTAGACGACAAGGGAGCGGATCGGGTCACGGGTCGGAACCTGCTGGCGGTCGACGGCGCGCCGATCGGGTGCCGTGCGAGGCGCGCGGTCCTGCAAGTCCTACGACATCTTCCGGATGGCCTCGTCGAGGGCGACCATCCGGCGCGCCGCGACGACGTGCATCTGCTCGATCAGGCGGCCGTTCACGACGACGTTGCCGCGTCCTTCCGCCGCGGCCTTCTCGAACGCGCCGATCACCTCCTTCGCCTGTGCGACCTCGGTCGCCTTCGGCGTGTAGGCCTCGTTGCAATAGACGAGCTGGTCGGGATGGACGAGCGTCTTGCCGTCGAGCCCCATGTCGCGGCCGAGCCGGCACGAGTACTCGAACGTGCGCATGTCCTTGAGGTTCGACTGGATCCCGTCGACGACCGATCGCCCGTGCGCGCGCGCGGCGAGGATGACGAGCGAGAGGCTCGTGAGGAGCGGCAGCCGTTCGGGATGCGGGCGGGCGTGGAGGTGATTGGTGAGGTCGGCCGTCCCCATCACGAGGCAGGCGATGCGGTCGGACGCGCCGGCGATTTCCTCCGAGCGCAGGACGCCGAACGGCGTCTCGATCATCATCATCACCGGCAGCGCGTCGCCGCCCGCGCGATCGAGCGCCGCGATGCAGTCGATCGCCTCCTGCCGGCTCTCGATCCGCGGAAACAGGACCGCGTGCGACCCGCCGCGCGCGACCGCCCTCAGGTCGGCGTCGATCCACGGCGAGCCGATCCGGTTGACGCGTACGATCACCTCGCGCTGGCCGTAGTCGTAGGCCGCGAGCGCCTTGACGACGTGCGCGCGCGCCGCTTCCTTCGCCTCGGGGACGATCGTCTCCTCGAGGTCCATGACCACGCAGTCGGTAGGGAGCGCGGCCGCCTTTTCCAGGAACCGAAGGTTGTTTGCCGGCGAGTACAGCATCGACCGGCGGGGGCGGAAGTACTTCATCCGCCGATCAGGTGCTTGACGCCGTCGCGCTCCTCGTGCAGCTCCTTCAGCGTGCCTTCGATCCGCGCGCGGCTGAAGTCGCTCAAGGGCAGCCCCTGCACGATCTGGTATTCGCCGCCCGTGCAGGTGACCGGGTAGCCGAAGATGACGCCCTCGGCGATGCCGTAGCTGCCGTCCGACGGGATCCCCATCGTGACCCAGTCGCCCTCGCGCGAGCCGAGCATCCAGTCGCGGACGTGGTCGATCGCGGCGTTG
The DNA here is from genome assembly GCA_963789885.1 of uncultured beta proteobacterium. Taxonomy (GTDB): domain Bacteria; phylum Pseudomonadota; class Gammaproteobacteria; order Burkholderiales; family SG8-39; genus DATEDA01. The sequence goes on from CAWBNB010000046.1 coordinate 73,907, forward strand.
GCCGCGCTCGCCGCCGAGGATGCGCCGCGCGCTTCGATGATCGCCGCACCGCGCTTCTGCACCGTCGGGATGAAGGTCGACTCGAGCCAGGCCTGGTCGTTGATCAGCGGCCACACCTTCTGGCCGTCGGCTTCGGCGTGGAAGACATCCGGGTATTGCGTCGCCGAGTGGTTGCCCCAGACCACCATCTTGCGGACCGCGGCGACCGGTTTGCCGATCTTCGCGGCGACCTGCGACAGCGCCCGGTTGTGGTCGAGGCGCATCATGCCCGTGAACTGCCGCGGCTTGAGGCTCGGCGCGCTCTTCATCGCGATTAGCGCGTTGGTGTTCGCGGGATTTCCGACGACGAGCACCTTGACGTTCCGGCTCGCGACCGCGTCGAGCGCCCGGCCCTGCACCGTGAAGATCTGCGCGTTCGCCTCGAGCAGGTCCTTCCGCTCCATGCCTTTTGAGCGCGGGCGCGCGCCGACGAGCAGCGCGACGTCGATGTCGCGGAAGGCGACCTTTGCATCGTCGGAGGTGACGATGCCGGCGAGCAGCGGGAACGCGCAGTCCTCGAGCTCCATCACCACGCCTTTCAGCGCGGGGAGCGCCGGGGTGATCTCGAGGAGCTGCAGGATGACCGGCTGGTCCTTGCCGAGCATGTCGCCGGCTGCGATGCGGAACAGCAGGCTGTAGCCGATCTGACCGGCGGCGCCGGTGACTGCGACTCGAACGGGTTGCTTCGCCATCGTCGGGCTCCTGAAGGGGGTATCGGGTCGCGCCCGCACGCTGCGGAGGGCGCAGGGCGCCGGCCGATGGTACCCAATCGCGCCCGTGCTGCGGCGCAACGACGGTCGAGTTTAGGCTGCACGGGAGTGGGAAGTCAACGCTCCGGCCCGTCGCTGCCGTCGGGCGTGTTCGTCGCCAAATCAAGGAGTTGAGCCAGAGCGGGACGGACGCGATTCACGTACTCGCAGGATGTCGGCCCGCGCCCGGCGCCCTCGCGCGCGGACTACAGCCGCGAGGGCTGATCGACGGCGGAGAGATCGGGAGCGCAATGGCGCGGGGTGCGGTTCGCAACGCGAAGTCGCGCGTGATTGCGCAACGAGCCGCCACGCCGCTTGGAGGTCGCGCTTGCCTCAATCGCATCGCAAGCGCGATGACGACGCACGCGTCGTCGCGCGCCTCGCGAATGCGAGATCGCAACGTGCTCGCCGCGCTGCGCGTGCGAGCAGTTCATTGTGCACCCCAACAAATCGCGCCCCCGCTGCTATAATTTCCGGCTGCTGATTCACAGCAGGCGTGGGACGCGGGGGAGAGTCGAAGGTACGCGATATGCCCGATGCTTCGCTGAACAAGAAACGACCGCTCTGGTACGACCTCAATCTCCTCAACCTGCCCCTGCCCGGGCTGGTGTCGATCCTCCATCGCATCAGCGGCGCCGCGCTGTTCTTCCTGCTCCTCTGGCTCCTGTATCTCCTGGACGGGAGCCTCGCGTCGGCGGAGCGCTTCGAGGCGATCCGCCAGACGGTTTCGCACCCGCTCGCGAAGCTCGTGCTGCTCGGCCTGCTGTGGTCGTTCCTGCATCACCTCTGTGCCGGGATCCGGTATCTCTTTCTCGACATCCATAAGGGCGTGGCACTCGCCCCCGCCCGCGCAACCAGCGTCGTGGTCCTCGTCGTGAGCCTGGTGCTGACCGCGGCGCTCGGGTGGAGGCTCCTGTGGTGAAGCGGGTCGTCGTAGGGGCCCACTACGGCTTGCGCGGCTGGCTCGTGCAGCGCGTGTCGGCGATCGTGATGGCGCTGTACACGCTCGCGTTCGCCGTCGCCCTCGCCGCCGCCAAGCCGGTCGACTACGGCCAGTGGAAGGCCCTGTTCAGCCAGGGCTGGATGCGGTTCGCGACGCTGCTCTTTTTCGTGAGCCTGCTGCTGCACGCCTGGGTCGGGATGCGCGACATCTTGATGGATTACATCAAGCCCACCGGCTGGCGGCTCGCGCTCGAGATCGTGGTCGTGCTCGTGCTCGTCGGCGCCGCCGGCTGGGCGGTCGAGATCCTCTGGAGAACCTAGGCGTGGCACTCGCCGTGCGGCAGTTCGACGCGGTTGTCGTAGGTGCCGGCGGCGCGGGTCTGCGCGGCGCGCTGCAGCTCGCCGAAGCGGGGCTCAGGGTCGCAGTGCTCTCGAAGGTGTTCCCGACGCGTTCGCACACCGTGGCCGCGCAGGGCGGCGTCGGCGCCGCGCTCGGCAACATGGGGCCGGACTCGTGGCAATGGCACATGTACGACACGATCAAGGGCTCCGACTGGCTCGGCGACCAGGACGCGATCGAGTTCATGTGCCGGGAAGCGCCGCAGCTCGTGTACGAGCTCGAGCACTTCGGCATGCCGTTCGACCGCAACGACAACGGCACGATCTACCAGCGCCCGTTCGGCGGCCACATGATGAACATGGGGGCCGGTCCCGCTGTCCAACGTTCGTGCTGTGCGGCCGACCGCACCGGCCACGCTATGCTGCACACGCTCTACCAGCGCAACGTCCGGGCGAACACGCAGTTCTTCGTCGAATGGATGGCGCTCGACCTCCTGCGCGCGCCCGACGGCCATGTGCTCGGCGTCACCGCGCTCGAGATGGAGACCGGCGAGGTCGCGCTGTTGCAGGCGCGCGCGACGCTCTTCGCGACCGGCGGCGCCGGCCGGATCTTCGCCGCGTCGACAAACGCGTACATCAACACCGGCGACGGCCTGGGCATGGCGGCGCGGGCGGGGATCCCGCTCGAGGACATGGAGTTCTTCCAGTTCCATCCGACCGGCGTTGCCGGCGCCGGCGTGCTGATCACCGAGGGCGTCCGCGGCGAGGGCGGCTACCTGCTGAACAAGAGCGGCGAGCGCTTCATGGAGCGCTATGCGCCGACGGCGAAGGATCTCGCGAGCCGCGACGTCGTGTCGCGGGCGATGGCGACCGAGATCAAGGAGGGGCGCGGGGCCGGTCCGAACGGCGACTACCTGCTGCTCAAGCTCGACCACCTCGGCCCGGAGGTGATCGACAAGCGCCTGCCGGGGATCCGCGAGATCGCCAAACAGTTCGGCAACGTCGACCCGGTGAAGGAGCCGATCCCGGTGGTGCCAACTGCGCACTACCAGATGGGCGGGATCCCGACCAACTATCACGGCGAGGTCGTCGTCCCGGGCAAGGCCGGCCCCAACACCCTCGTCCCCGGCTTCTACGCGGCGGGCGAGTGCGGCTGCGCCTCGGTGCATGGCGCGAATCGCCTCGGCACCAACTCGCTCACCGACCTCCTCGTGTTCGGCAAGGCGGCAGGCGACGCGATGGTCAGGTTCCTGCGCGAGAACCCCGGGCATCGGAACCTGCCGGGGGAGGCTGCGGATCGCACGCTCGCGCGCCTCGCGCGACTCGACGGCCAGAAGAACGGCGAAAGCGTCTACGAGGTCGGGAACGAGTTGCGGCGCGTGATGCAGGCGCACTGCGGCGTGTTCCGCTTCCCGGACATGCTGATCGAAGGCGTGAAGAAGATCAAGGCGATCGGCGAACGGGTGGGCCGCACGGGCATCGCGGACAAGAGCAAGACCTTCAACACCGCGCGGGTCGAGGCGTTCGAGCTCGACAACCTGGCCGAGGTCGCGCGCGCGACGATGGTGTCGGCCGAAGCGCGCAAGGAGTCGCGCGGCGCGCACGACCGCGCCGACTATCACGACCGTCCCGGCTACCCGAACGGCCGTGACGACAAGGAATGGCTCAAGCACACCCTCTGGTACAAGGAGGGCGACCGGCTCGACTACAAGCCGGTGAACCTGAAGCCGCTGTCGATCGAGACGATCCCGCCGAAAGCGCGGGCCTACTGAAGACCACCACCGACGCGAGACGAGCCGAGCATGCGCCTGAGGATCTTCCGCTACGACCCCGACACGGACGCCCGGCCCTACATGAAGGACTACGACGTCCCGCTCGAGCCCTCCGACCGGATGCTGCTCGACGCGCTGGTGAAGGTCAAAGCGCAGGACGACAGCTTCGCCTTCCGTCGCTCGTGCCGCGAGGGGGTCTGCGGCTCGGATGCGATGAACATCAACGGCAAGAACGGCCTCGCCTGCATCACGAAGCTCGCCGAGCTGAAGGAGCCGGTGGAGCTGAAGCCGCTCCCCGGGCTGCCGGTGATCCGCGATCTCTTCGTCGACATGACGCAGTTCTTCAAGCAATACCACTCGATCAAGCCGTACCTGATCAACGACGACCCGCCGCCCGAGAAGGAGCGGCTGCAGTCGCCCGAGGACCGGGAGGAGCTGAACGGGCTGTACGAGTGCATCCTGTGCGCGTGCTGCTCGACCTCGTGCCCGTCGTTCTGGTGGAACCCCGACAAGTTCGTCGGGCCGGCGGGGCTGCTCCAGGCTTACCGGTTCATCGCCGACACCCGCGACCAGGCGACCGCCGCGCGGCTCGACGACCTCGAGGATCCGTACCGCCTCTTCCGCTGCCACTCGATCATGAACTGCGTCGATGTCTGTCCCAAGGGGCTCAACCCGACGAAGGCGATCGGCAAGATCAAGGAAGCGATGGTCCGGCGCACGGTCTGACCCCGTGCCGATCACCGACACCGAGTTCAACCGCCTGCGCTGGCGCTGCCGGCGCGGGCTGCTCGAGAACGATCTCGTGCTCGAGCGGTTCCTCGAACGGCATGGCGCGGCACTCGATGCGGGAGCGCCTCGCGGCGCTCGGCGAACTGCTCGAGCTACCGGATCCGGATCTGTGGGCGCTGGTGAGCGGGCAGCTGGAGTGTGACGAGCCGCGGCTCGCCGCAATGGTGGCGATGCTGCGGGCGACTTAGAAAGCGGTAACAGCAGGAGCGAACGATGGACACGAACGGCAAGGCAATCCTGAACTACGACGACGGCAAGGTCGCCGAGTTTCCGCGCTTCTCGGGGACGATCGGCCCGGACGTCGTGGACATCCGCGCGCTATTCAGCAAAACCGGGATGTTCACCTACGACCCCGGGTTCCTGTCCACTGCGAGCTGCCGTTCGAGCATCACGTACATCGACGGCGACCAGGGCGTCCTGCTCTATCGCGGCTACCCGATCGAGCAGCTCGCCGTGCAGTGCGACTTCCTCGAGGTCTGCTACCTGCTGCTCAACGGCGAGCTGCCGACGCGCGCGCAGAAGCAGAAGTTCGACCGCACGGTGATGGTGCACACGATGGTGCACGAGCAGCTCAGCCGCTTTTTTTCCGGGTTCCGCCGCGACTCGCACCCGATGGCGGTGCTGGTCGGCGTCGTCGGTGCGCTGTCGGCCTTCTATCACGATTCGCTCGACATCAACGAGCCCGGCGCAGCGCGAGATCGCCGCGTTCCGGCTGGTCGCCAAGATGCCGACGATCGTGGCGATGGCGTACAAGTACTCGGTCGGGCAGCCGTTCATGTACCCGCGCAACGACCTGTCCTACACCGGCAACTTCATGCGCATGATGTTCGGCGTGCCCGCGGAGGAGTACCAGGTGAACCCGGTGCTGGTGCGGGCGCTCGACCGCATCTTCATCCTGCACGCCGATCACGAGCAGAACGCGTCGACCTCGACGGTGCGCCTCGCCGGGTCCTCGGGCGCGAACCCGTTCGCCTGCATCGCCTCGGGCATCGCGTGCCTGTGGGGGCCGGCGCACGGCGGCGCGAACGAAGCGGCGCTCAACATGCTCGAGGAGATCCACGACGTCTCCCACGTCAACGAGTTCATCAGGAAGGTGAAGGACAAGAACTCCGGCGCCCGGCTGATGGGGTTCGGGCACCGGGTGTACAAGAACTACGATCCGCGCGCGAAGCTGATGCGCGAGACCTGCCACGAGGTGCTCGAGGAGCTCGGGCTGCACGACGACCGCCTGTTCAAGCTGGCGCTGCAGCTGGAGAAGATCGCGCTCGAGGACGAGTACTTCGTCGAGCGCAAGCTCTATCCGAACGTGGACTTCTACTCCGGCATCGTGCAGCGCGCGCTCGGCATCCCGACCAGCATGTTCACCTGCATCTTCTCGCTCGCGCGCACCGTGGGCTGGATCGCGCAGTGGACCGAGATGATCGCCGATCCCGACCAGAAGATCGGCCGGCCGCGGCAGCTCTACACCGGCGCGGCGCGGCGCGACGTCGTGCCGATCGACAAGCGCTGACGCGGGGGCCGCGGCCATGATGAAGGAGCTCCTGTCCAGCTCGTATCTCTTCGGCGGCAATGCGCCGTTCGTGGAGGATCTCTACGAGTCGTACCTCAACAACCCGCAGTCGGTGCCCGAGCAGTGGCGGGAGTACTTCGACCGGCTCCAGGTCCTGCCGGGCGTCGCCGGCGACGGCGGCCGCGACGTCGCGCACGCGCCGGTGGTGGAATCGTTCGCCCAGCGGGCGAAGCAGGGCACGCTGCGCGCGCCGGTGGCGCCGACCGAGCCGATCGCCGAGCGCAAGCAGGTCTACGTCCAGATGCTCATCAACGCCTACCGGTTCATGGGGAACCGGTGGGCCGAGCTCGACCCGCTCAAGCGCCTGCCGCGGCCGCCGATCCCCGAGCTCGAGCCGGCGTACTACGACCTGGCCGAGGCGGACCTGGAGACCGTGTTCAACACCGGCACCCTGGTCGGGCCGGAGCGGGCGTCGCTGCGCGAGATCCTGCAGATCCTGCGCGAGACGTATTGCGGCACGATCGGCACCGAGTACATGTACATCTCGGACCCGGCGCAGAAGCGGTGGATCCAGCAGCGGCTCGAGGCGGTGCGCGGGCGCCCGCAGTTCTCGCCCGAGGTCCGGCGCCGGATCCTCGAGCGGCTGACCGCGGCGGAGACGCTCGAGAAGTACCTGCACACGCGCTACGTGGGCCAGAAACGCTTCTCGCTCGAGGGCGGCGAGACGCTCATCCCCTGCATGGACGAGATGGTCCAGCGCGCCGGCAGTTTCGGCGTCGAGGAGGTCGTGATCGGCATGGCGCACCGGGGTCGGCTGAACGTCCTGGTGAACACGCTCGGCAAGTCGCCGAAGGACCTGTTCGCGGAGTTCGAGGGAACCTCGGCCGGCGACAAGACCTCGATGGGCGACGTGAAGTACCACAACGGCTTTTCGTCCGACGTGTCGACGCCGGGCGGGCCGGTGCACCTGTCGCTCGCGTTCAACCCCTCGCATCTCGAGATCGTGAATCCGGTGGTCGAGGGCTCGGTGCGTGCACGCCAGCACCGGCGGAAGGACACGAAGGGCGAGAAGGTGATCTCGATCCTGCTCCACGGCGATGCCGCGTTCGCCGGTCAGGGCGTGGTGATGGAGACGCTGAACCTGTCGCAGACGCGCGGCTACTCGACCGGCGGCACGGTGCACATCGTCGTGAACAATCAGATCGGGTTCACGACCTCTGACACGCGCGACGTGCGCTCGACGACCTACTGCACCGACGTCGCGAAGATGATCGAGGCGCCGATCTTCCACGTGAACGCCGACGACCCCGAGGCGGCGCTGTTCGTCACCCAGCTCGCGATGGACTACCGGAAGGAGTTCAGGCGCGACGTCGTCATCGATCTCGTCTGCTTCCGGCGCCTCGGCCACAACGAGCAGGACGAGCCGTTCGTCACGCAGCCGCTGATGTACAAGAAGATCGGCCAGCACCCGGGCACCCGCAAGCTCTACGCCGACAAGCTGGTCGCTCAGGGCGTCGTGCCGGCGGACGAGCCCGACCGGCTGGTGAAGGACTACCGGCAAGCGCTCGACGAAGGGCGCCAGACCTCGAGCCCGGTGCTGTCCAGCTTCCAGCGCAAGTACGCGATCGACTGGACGCCGTTTCTCGGCGCGAAATGGACCGACGCCGCGGACACCTCGGTGCCGGTGAAGGAGCTCGAGCGGCTGGCGGTCCGACTCACGACCGTGCCCGAGGGGTTCAAGCTGCACCCGGTCGTCGAGCGGGTCCTGCAGGCGCGGCGCGATATGGGCCAGGGCAAGCAGATGCTGGACTGGGGGATGGCGGAGAACCTCGCCTACGCGACGCTGCTCGTCTCGGGCTACGGCGTGCGGCTTTCGGGACAGGACTCCGGCCGCGGGACCTTCGCGCATCGCCATTCGGTGCTCCACGACCAGAACCGCGAGCGCTGGGACGCGGGCAGCTATGTGGCGCTGCAGAACCTCCAGGAAGAGCAGGCGGACTTCGTGGTGATCGATTCGCTGCTCTCCGAGGAGGCGGTGCTCGGCTTCGAGTACGGCTACTCGTGCGCCGAGCCGAACGAGCTGACGATCTGGGAGGCGCAGTTCGGCGACTTCGCCAACGGCGCGCAGGTGGTGATCGACCAGTTCATCACCTCCGGCGAAGCCAAGTGGGGGCGCATGTCGGGGCTGACGTTGTTCCTGCCGCACGGCTACGAAGGCCAGGGGCCGGAGCATTCGTCGGCGCGGCTGGAGCGCTACCTGCAGCTCTGCGCCGAGCACAACGTCCAGGTCTGCGTCCCGAGCACCCCGGCGCAGATCTTCCATCTGCTGCGGCGGCAGATGGTGCGGCCGTTCCGGAAGCCCCTGATCGTGATGACGCCAAAATCGCTGCTGCGCAAGCGCGAGGCGGTGTCCAGCCTGAAGGAGCTCTCGAAGGGCAGCTTCCAGACGGTGCTCGGCGAAATCGACGCGCTCGAACCCAAGCAGGTGACGCGCATCGTCGCGTGCTCCGGCAAGGTGTATTACGACCTCCTCGTCGCGCGCCGCGAGCGACGGCTCGACAGCGTCGCGATCATCCGCGTCGAGCAGCTCTACCCGTTCCCGCACAAGCAGTTCGCGGCCGAGATGAGGCGCTACCCGAATGCGCTAGAGGTGGTGTGGTGCCAGGAGGAGCCGCAGAACCAGGGCGCCTGGTACCAGACGCAGCACTACTTCGAGGAGAACATGCGCCCCGATCAGCGGCTCTTCTACGCCGGGCGGCCGTCGGCCGCGGCGCCGGCCGGGGGGTATCTGAGCCGGCACAACCAGCGGCAGAAGGCGCTGGTGGAGCAGGCGTTCGGGAAGTTCAAGTAAGGTTATTGCGGCGTTGAGGGCGTGCGCCTGCAACGCCGCGATAACTGCGCGATTTGAAGCGGCGCAAGCAACGCGTCGTTTAATTCGCGCGGACGAAGGGCAGTTCAGTCGCCGGGAAGGCCCGGCGAGGCCTCCGGTGCGATACGCACTCGAGTTTTTGCAGTACGCCGCGGCGATGCTTAGCGGAGCCCGGCGAAAAACCGAACGGAGCGAACGATGCTGGTCGAAGTGAAGGTGCCGCAGCTGTCGGAATCGGTTGCCGAGGCGACGCTGCTCTCCTGGCACAAGAAGGAAGGCGAGGCGGTCAAGCGGGACGAGAACCTCGTCGACATCGAGACCGACAAGGTCGTGCTCGAGCTGCCCGCGCCCGTGGACGGCGTCCTCGCGAAAGTCGTGAAGGGTGACGGCAGCACGGTCGTCGCGGGGGAGACCATCGCCACCCTCGATACCGAGGGGAAAGGCGCGGCCGCGCCGACGCCCGCGCCGGCCTCCGCGGTGCGCTCCGAGCCGGCCGCGGTCGCGCCGACTCCGCCGCCCGAGACGCTGCGCCAGGACGCGCGGCTGATGCCTTCGGCGCGGAAGCTCGTGGACGAGCAGGGCATCGACCCCACCCGGCTCACCGGCAGCGGTCGCGAGGGCCGCATCACCAAGGCCGACGTGATGGGCCAGATGGCGCGGTCGCAGCAGATGGCCGTCCCGGCGACATCCGCGACGCCGGCTGCCAGACCCGCGCTGCCGCCGGCACCGGCCCCGGTCAACGTCGACAAGATGCTCGCGGGCCGGCCGGAGCAGCGCGTGCCGATGAGCCGGCTGCGCGCGCGGGTGGCGGAGCGCCTGGTGCAGTCGCAGTCGACCGCCGCGATCCTCACCACGTTCAACGAAGTGAACATGCAGCCGGTGATGGACCTGCGCAAGAAGCACGGCGAGCGCTTCGAGAAGGAGCACGGCGTGCGGCTCGGCTTCATGGCCTTCTTCGTGAAGGCCGCGGTGTACGCGCTGAAGAAATTCCCGGTCGTGAACGCCTCGGTCGACGGCAACGACATCGTCTATCACGGCTATTTCGACATCGGCGTCGCCGTCGGCAGCCCGCGCGGCCTGGTGGTGCCGATCCTGCGCGACGCCGATCAGCTCTCCTTCGCGGAGATCGAGAAGAGGATCGCCGATTTCGGCAAGCGCGCCCAGGACGGCAAGCTCGGCATCGAGGAGCTCACCGGCGGCACGTTCTCGATCTCGAACGGCGGCGTCTTCGGCTCGATGCTCTCCACGCCGATCATCAACCCGCCGCAGAGCGCGATCCTCGGCATCCACGCCACGCGCGAGCGGCCGGTAGCGGAGAACGGGCAGGTGGTCATCCGCCCGATCAACTACCTCGCGCTCTCGTACGACCACCGCATCATCGACGGGCGCGAGGCGGTGCTGGCGCTCGTGGCGATGAAGGAAGCGCTCGAGGATCCCTCGCGCCTCCTGCTCGATCTCTAGGACCTGCGGCCGCAGCGGACACGGCGCCGCGCTGGCATCACCGCTGCGGCGACTTTCTTCGGGGTACCCATGGCACAAGCGTTCGACGTCATCGTGATCGGCGCCGGCCCGGCGGGCTACATCGCGGCGATCCGCGCCGCCCAGCTCGGCCTGAAGACCGCCTGCGTCGAGGAGTGGAAGAGCCCGGCCGGCGAGCCGGCCCTCGGTGGCACCTGCCTCAACGTGGGCTGCATCCCGTCGAAGGCGCTGCTCGAGTCGTCCGAGCAGTACGAGCACACGCTCAAGGGCCTCGCCGATCACGGGATCGCCGTCTCCGGCGTGAAGGTCGACGTCGCGAAAATGGTCGGCCGGAAGGAGGCGATCGTCTCGAAGATGACGAAGGGCATCGAGACGCTCTTCCGCAAGAACAAGATCACTTGGCTCAAGGGGCACGGCAAGTTCGCGGGGCGCGGCGCGGGCGGATGGCAGATCGAGGTGAGCGGCGGCGGGGCGGCCGAAACCGCCGAGGCCAAGGCGGTCATCATCGCGACCGGCTCGAAGGCCCGGCATCTGCCCGGCGTACCGGTCGATCAGAACCTCGTCTGCGACAACGTGGGCGCGCTCGCCTTCAAGGAGGTGCCCGAGCGGCTCGGGGTCATCGGCGCCGGCGTCATCGGGCTCGAGCTCGGCAGCGTGTGGCGGCGGCTCGGCTCGAAGGTGGTCGTCCTCGAGGCGTTGCCGGGATTCCTCGCCGCCGCCGACGAGAGCATCGCCAAGGAGGCGTGGCGCATCTTCACCAAGGAGCAGGCCCTCGACATCCGGCTCGGCGTGAAGATCGGCAAGGTCGACGTTGCGAAGAAGGGCGTGGTCGTGGCCTATCAGCAGGACGGGAAGGACGAGCGCCTGGAGTGCGACCGGCTGATCGTGTCGATCGGCCGCCTCCCCAACACCGACGGCCTCGGGGCGGATGCCGTCGGGCTGAAGATCGACGCGCGCGGTTTCATCGAGGTCGACGATCAGTGCCGGACGAATCTCGCAAGCGTGTTCGCGATCGGTGACGTGGTGCGCGGGCCGATGCTCGCGCACAAGGGGGAGGAGGAGGGCGTGATGGTGGCCGAGCTGATCGCCGGCCAGAAGGCGCACGTGAACCTCGAGACCATCCCGTGGGTGATCTACACCTCTCCCGAAATCGCCTGGGTGGGGCGCACCGAGCAGCAGCTCAAGGCCGACGAGGTGCCCTATCGCGTCGGACAGTTCCCGTTCAGCATCAACGGGCGCGCGCTCGGCCACGGCGACACGCACGGCTTCGTAAAGATGCTCGCGCACAGCCACACCGACGAGATCCTCGGCGTTCACATCATCAACACCCACGCCTCGGAGCTGATCGCCGAGGCAGTGGTCGCCATGGAGTTCCGCGCCGCATCGGAGGACATCGCCCGGATCGTGCACGCCCACCCGTCGCTGTCCGAGGTGACGCACGAGGCGGCGCTGGCAGTGAGCAAGCGGGCCCTCAACATGTGACCGCCGACCGGTATTGGGTAACACGCCGCGCCGCGCCTCGCTTTACCCGGCGCCCGCCAGCCGCTACCCTTCGCCGGTCATGAGGGACAGCGCCCACGAGCAGGACGGCCCGGAGCCGCTGCCGCCGCTCGGCGACGGCAGCGTGTTCGACTCGGCCGAGTACACCGAGCCCGCGAAGCGCCTTCCGCTCACCGTCCTCGAGTACTACCAGCAAGCGCTCGGGCGGCGCGGCTACATCGCGGACGACGTGCAATACGCCGCGGTCCAGCGGCTCCAGCGGACCTACGAGCAGTGGGTGGCCTACAAGGCGCGTCGCAACACCGCGGTCAAGCGCCTGGTCGTGCGTCCGCCGCTGCCGCGCGGCGCCTATCTCTGGGGTCCGGTAGGGCGCGGCAAGAGCTTCCTGATGGACAGCTTCTATCTGACGGTGCCGCTGGTGCGGAAGCGGCGCGTGCACTTCCACCATTTCATGCGCGACGTGCACCGCGAGATGGAGACGCTCAAGGGCCGCGAGGATCCGCTTGACGCGGTTGCCTGGCGCATAGCGAAGCGCTACCGGCTGATCTGCTTCGACGAGTTCCACGTGAATGACATCGCGGACGCGATGATCCTCGGGCGCCTCCTGCAGCGGACGATGGACCGCGGGGTCGTCTACTGCATGACGTCGAACTATCCGCCCGACGGCCTTTACCCCGACGGCCTGCAGCGCGAGCGGTTCCTGCCGACCATCGCGCTGATCAATGAACGGCTCGACGTTGTGCACATCGGCGGCGAGGTCGACTACCGCCGCCGTGCCCTGGAACAGGTCAAGGTCTATCACGCGCCGCTCGGGGAGGCCGCGGAGGAGGCGCTCCTGGTTGCTTTCCGGCAGGTCGCCGACGTCGAGGAGGAGTTCCACGAGCTCGACGTCGAGGGACGGACCATCCCGTACCGGCACCGCGCGGGCGGCGTGGTCTGGTTCGACTTCGAGGTCCTGTGCGGCGGCCCGCGGTCGCATCTCGACTATCTCGACCTCGCGCAGCGCTTCCACACGGTCATCCTGTCCAACGTGCCCCGGCTCTCGGCCAAGCGGGCAAACGAGGCGCGCCGCTTCACCTGGCTCGTGGACATCTTCTACGATTGCAAGGTGAAGCTGATCGTCTCGGCGGAGGCGGAGCCGGAGACACTGTATACGGAGGGCGTGCTCGCCAACGAGTTCCAGCGCACCGCGAGCCGGCTGATCGAGATGCGGTCGCGCGACTACCTCGCCGCCGCGCGGCGCGCACCGGGCGAAGCGCCGCAGGCGCTCGTCGAGGCGCCGGCCGCTTCCTAGCACTCGCGGTAAAGTCCCACGTAAAGGAGGTCCCCCGTGGACAAGTTCAGGGTCTATCGGCTGCGCGAGGCCGACCGGAAGGTAACCGCGGCTTTCGAGCAGGCGACGGTCGACGAGCTCGACGCCGGCGAGGTGGTGGTCCGCGTCGGCTATTCCTGCGTCAATTACAAGGACGCACTCGCCGCCACGGGCGCGGGCCGGATCATCCGGCGCTTTCCGTGCATCGGCGGGATCGACCTGTCGGGCACGGTGGTCGAGTCGAGCGATCCGCGGTTCAAGAAAGGCGACGCGGTGATCGGGACGAGCTACGACATCGGCGTCGCGCACGACGGCGGCTACGCGGAGTACGCGCGCCTCAAAGCGGACTGGCTGGTCCCGATGCCGAAGGGGATGAGCCTCTTCGACGCGATGGCCCTTGGCACCGCGGGGTTCACCGCGGCCCTCGCGGTCGTGCGAATGGAGCACGAAGGCCTCAAGCCCGGCAACGGACCGGTCGCGGTCACCGGCGCGACCGGAGGTGTCGGATCCGTCGCGATCGACATCCTCGCCGGGCTCGGCCATCACGTGGTGGCGGTGACCGGCAAGGAGCAGGAGTCCGCCTACCTGAAGGAACTCGGCGCCAGGGAGGTGATGCTCCGCTCCAGCCTCGATCTGGCGAAGATCAAACCGCTCGACAAGGCGATGTGGGCGGGCGCGGTGGACAACCTCGGCGGCGACATGCTCGCCTGGCTCGCGTCCACGATGAACATCGGCGCCCCGCTCGCTGCGGTCGGGCTCGCCGCGAGCATGGAGCTGAAGACGACGGTCGCGCCGTTCATCTTGCGGGGCGTGAGCCTGCTCGGGGTCGACTCGGTGAACTGTCCGATGTTGCAACGGCGCCGCGTCTGGGAGCGGCTCGCGGGCGACCTCAAGCCGAAGCACCTCGCGACGATGGCGCGCACCATCCCGTTCGACGACCTGCCGAAGGTGTTCGACGACTTCCTGAAAGCGCGCGTCCGCGGCCGGGTCGTCGTCGACATGGCTGCGGGCTGACGGCTACGGCTTGACGCGGATCAAAGCGCGGCCGGGCAGGTATCGCACCATGCGGTTCTTCGATCGGCGTTCATCGGCGCGGGTCCGCAGCGCGAAGGAGGAGCAATGGCTGGCGAGAAATACCGGGCGTTCCACAAGCGCTCGATAACGGACCGCGACGCGTTCTGGACCGAGCAGGCAGCGCTCGTCGAATGGGGCAAGCCGTTCGGGCGCGTCCTCGACTACTCCCGGCCGCCGTTCGCGAAATGGTTCGTCGGCGGCGAGACCAATCTCTGCCACAACGCGCTCGACCGGCACCTCGCCGCGCGCGGCGACCAGCAGGCGCTCGTCTGGATCTCCACCGAGGTCGACAAGGAGACGCGCTACACCTATCGCGAGCTGCACGCGGAGGTGAACCGCTGCGCCGCGATGCTCCAGTCGCTCGGCGTGAAGCGCGGCGACCGGGTGCTGCTCTACATGCCGATGATCCCCGAGGCGGCGTTCACGATGCTCGCGTGCGCGCGGATCGGCGCGATCCACTCGGTCGTGTTCGGCGGCTTCGCCTCGCACAGCCTCGCCTCGCGGATCGACGACGCCCGGCCCAAGGTCATCGTGTCGGCCGACGCGGGCATGCGGGCAGGGAAGGTCGTGCCGTACAAGCCGCTCCTCGACGAGGCGATCCGCCTCGCGGAGTCGAAGCCGGAGCGGGTGGTCCTCGTGGACCGGGGCCTCGACTCCGGCATGAACCGCGTCGCCGGGCGCGACGCCGACTGGGCGGCGCTCCGCGCGCAGCACATGGACGCCCGCGTGCCGGTCGTCTGGCTCGAATCGAGCGAGCCGTCGTACATCCTCTACACCTCGGGCACCACCGGCCGGCCGAAGGGCGTGCAGCGCGATACCGGCGGCTCCGCGGTCTCGCTGGCAGCGTCGATGAAATGGATCTACTGCGGGCGCGCCGGCGAGACGATGTTCACCACCAGCGACATCGGCTGGGTGGTGGGGCATTCGTACATCATCTACGCACCGCTCATCGCCGGCATGACGACGGTGATGTACGAGGGCACCCCGATCCGGCCCGACGCCGGCATCTGGTGGAAGATCGTGCAGGACACCAAGGCGACGGTGATGTTCAGCGCGCCGACCGCGATCCGCGTGCTCAAGAAGCAGGATCCGGCGTATCTCAAGAAGTACGACATCTCGAGCCTGCGGCATCTCTTCCTCGCCGGCGAGCCGCTGGACGAGCCGACCCACCGCTGGATCTCGGACGCGCTCGGGAAGCCGGTGATCGACCATTACTGGCAGACCGAGACCGGCTGGCCGATCCTCACCGCCGTACCGGGCGTGGAGCAGACGCCGAACCGCTTCGGCAGCCCGTCGTTCCCGGCGTACGGGTACGACCTGCAGCTCCTGCGCGAGACCGACGCTTCGGCGTGCGGCACCGACGAGAAGGGCGTGGTCGCGATCGTGCCGCCGCTGCCGCCGGGCGTGATGACGACGGTGTGGGGCGACGACGAGCGCTTCGTGAAGACGTACTTCGGAACGTTCGCCACGAAGCAGGTGTACTCGACCTTCGACTGGGGCATCCGCGACAAGGACGGGTACTACTTCATCCTCGGGCGCACCGACGACGTCATCAACGTCGCCGGGCACCGTCTGGGCACGCGCGAGATCGAGGAGGCCGTGTCGGCGCATCCGAACGTTGCCGAAGTTGCCGTGGTCGGCGTGGCCGACCAGCTCAAGGGACAGATGCCGCTCGCATTCGCGGTGGTGAAGGACGCCTCGAAGGTCGCGAGCACCGAGGGCCGCGCGGCGCAGGAAAAGGAGGTGATGGCCACCGTCGACAAGCTGCTCGGCGCGATCGCGCGGCCGGCGCGGGTCCATTTCGTGACCCTCCTGCCGAAGACGCGCTCGGGGAAGCTGCTGCGGCGTTCGATCCAGGCGCTTGCCGAGGGGCGCGACCCGGGCGATCTGACGACGATCGAGGACCCGGCCGCGCTGGAACAGATAAAGTCCGCGGTCGCCGAAAAGCGCTGATACGATCCCGCGCAGCTGGCACGAGGCCGACGCGGCCAACGCCGGCGCGCGGACCGTCACTGCTCCGCGAACGAGTTTTGAACGAGCGGCCGGACCCGGCCGTTCCCACCACGACGCCAAGGAGGGCAAATGAAGAAGACGCAACTGTCGTTTCTGATCGGGGTGGCGGCCTTCGCCGCAGCCTCGCTGGTTGCCGGCGGGGCCGGCGCGCAGCAGCAGCTGCCACCCAACCCGCTCGACAACATCCCGGACAAGATGCCGTTCGACATTCCGTACGGTCCGGCGATCTCGCTCGAGCGCGCGCAAGGCGCGATCGCCGCGGCCGTGGCCGAGTCGGCGAAGCGCGGGTGGAAGATGAATGTTGCCGTGGTGGATTCCGGCGGCAGCCTCGTTGCCTTCCAGCGCATGGATGGCGCGCAGCTCGCCTCGATCCAGATCGCGGAGCACAAGGCACGCGCCGCCGCGATCTTCCGCCGGGAGACCAAGATCTTCGAGAACGCGATCCAGCTCAACCAGCTGCACTACATCACCACGCTCGACGGCGTCATCGCGTCCCGGGGCGGAATCCCGATCATCGACGGCGGGAGGCTGATCGGCGCCATCGGCTGCTCAGGCGGCACCGGCTCGCAGGACGAGGTCGTCTGCAAGGCGGGCGCCGCAACCATCAAGTAGCCGACGGCGAACGGGGGAAAGGGGCCGGCTGGCCCCTTTTTTCGTTTGTGGCTTAAGGTTCGATCTCGGCGGGCGTGCTGAAGGAGACGGTCATGGCGGAGAGCTTCCGGATCGAACGCGACACCTTCGGCGAGATCGAGGTGCCTGCGACGCGGCTGTGGGGTGCCCAGACGCAACGGTCGCTCGAGCATTTCCGGATCTCCGGCGAACGGATGCCGCCCGAGCTGATCCGCGCGCTCGCGCTGGTCAAGCGGGCCTGCGCCGCCGTGAACCGCGCGCTCGGCGCGCTCGAGCCCGCGACAGGCCGACGCGATCATCGCCGCCGCGGACGAGGTGCTCGCCGGCACTCACGACGCGGAGTTCCCGCTCGTCGTGTGGCAGACCGGCTCGGGTACCCAGACCAACATGAACATGAACGAGGTGCTCGCGAACCGCGCCTCGGAGCTCCTTGGTGGCGAGCGCGGCCAGCGCCGCAAGGTGCACGCGAACGACGACGTGAACCGCGGCCAGTCCTCGAACGACGTCTTCCCCACGGCGATGCACGTCGCTGCGGCCGAAGCGATCGTCCATCGGCTGAACCCGCCGCTCAAGGCGCTGCGCGGAACGCTGGCGGCCAAGGCGGATGCGTTCGCCGGCATCGTCAAGATCGGTCGCACGCATCTCCAGGATGCGACCCCGCTCACGCTCGGACAGGAGTTCTCCGGGTACGTTTCCCAGCTCGATCACGGTCTCGCGCATCTGGCGGACGCGCTGCCGCACCTGTGCGAGCTCGCGCTCGGCGGGACGGCGGTCGGGACCGGACTGAACGCCCACCCCGAGTTCGGCGACCGGGTCGCAGCCGAGCTCGCGCGGCTGACCGGTCTCCCGTTCGTGTCCGCACCGAACAAGTTCGAGGCGCTCGCATCGAACGACGCGCTCGTGCATGCGCACGGGGCGCTCAAGACGCTCGCCGCGTCGCTGACCAAGATCGCGAACGACGTGCGCTGGCTCGCCTCCGGACCCCGATCCGGGCTGGGAGAGATCTCGATCCCCGAGAACGAGCCGGGCAGCTCGATCATGCCCGGCAAGGTGAACCCCACCCAGTCCGAAGCGCTGACGATGGCCTGCGCGCAGGTGTTCGGGAACGACGTTTCGGTCAACGTCGGCGGCGCTTCCGGAAACTTCGAGCTGAACGTCTATCGACCGCTGGTCATCCACGACTTCCTGCAGAGCGTCCGGCTCCTGGCCGACGGTGCCGCGAGCTTCGACGAGCACTGCGCGCGCGGGATCGAGCCGAACCGCGAACGGATCGCCGAGCTCGTCGGGCGGTCGCTGATGCTCGTGACCGCGCTCGCGCCGCGGATCGGTTACGACCGGGCCGCCGAGATCGCGAAGAAGGCGCACCGGGACGGTGCGACGCTGCGCGAGGCGGCCCTCGCGCTCGGCTATGTCACGGGGGAGGACTTCGACCGCTGGGTGCGCGCGGAGGAGATGGTCGGACCGAAATCCTGAACGGCGCGCGAGCACGCTGCCGTCCGGCTTGCCGCCACCGGAATCGTCTACAATCCGCCGCTCGCCGGACGGAGCATCAAACGACGCATCATGCCGCACAAGAAGCAGCTGAACGGACAGAAGTCAAACGGACACGAACTAAGCAGGCGCCAGCTCAACGGCCATAGGCTAAACGGGCACAAGGTGAACGGCCAGGCGCTGAATGGCCACAAGCCAAACGGCCAGGGGCTCAACGGTCTCGCTCTCGGCGCACGGTCACTCAACGACACCGGACCGCTGTACGCGGTGCGGCGATCCTCGATCCACGGCCGTGGGGTGTTCGCAGCGCGCGACATCCCCAAGGGCACGCGGATCATCGAGTATCGCGGAGTGCGGATCTCCTACGATCGCGCGGCCGAGATCTACCCGGACTTCGCGGACGAGCCGACCCACACTTTCCTCTTCGAGATCGACGACGACACGGTGATCGACGCCGGTCAGCGCGGGAACGCGGCGCGGTGGATCAACCATTCCTGTGCCCCTAACTGCGAGGCGGTCGACGAGGGAGGGCGCATCTACATCGAGGCAATCCGCCGGATCCGCGCCGGCGAGGAGCTCGGGTACGACTACAACATCAGCCTGGAGGAGCGCCACAGCGCAGCCGAGCAGCGGCGGTGGGCCTGCCTCTGTGGCGCGAGAACCTGCCGCGGGACGCTGCTGGCGAAGAAAGGCTGACGCCTACGCGGCGAGCTCGCGCGAAAGTCGCGTAGCAGCATCCCGGACGCGCGCGAGGATGGCTTCGCGCTTCGCGTCGTCCAGGCGATAGGCAGGACCGGCTACCGACAGCACGCCCGCAACGCCGGCGGTGTCGCGGACGATTGCCGCGGCGGCCCACACGCCGTCGTCCACCTCCGCCTCGCTGGTCGCCCAGCCGCGGTCGCGCATCACCGGTATCTCGCGCTCGAGCCGCGCGCACCGATCGCGCAGCGCAGACTGCGCCTTGAGCGCCCGCAGATAGCGGGCCTGGTCGTCGTCCTTCAGGTGCGCGAGCAGCAGCTTGGCGCCCGCGCCGGCGTGGAGCGGCATCGGGTGCCCGGGCGTGAACGAGAGCCGGACCGGCTGCGACGACTCGACGAGGTCGACGCAGACGGCCATGTCGGCAACGCGCCTGACGTAAAGTGCGGACTCGCCGGTCTGCTCGCGGAGGCCCTGGAGCACGCCCGGGAGCTGTGCGGTGATGCCGTTCGCGATCCGCGCGGCGTGGGCGAGGGCGAGCACCCGCGGGGTCAGCTGATAAATGCCCTGGCCCGCTTCGGCAACCAGGCCGGCTTCGCGGAGCAGCGTGAGGTAGCGATAGGCGCTCGAGAGCGGTACGCCGGCGCCGCGCGCGAGCCGGTCGACGCGCGCCGTTGCGAGCTCGGGGCCGAACTGCAGCAGCATGCGCAGCACCTTGGCCGGACTCGACGCGGTGCGCGCCCGAGCCTCCGCGTCGCGGCGGGCCGGGCCTTTACTGGCCGCGGAGGCGGGCGTAGAGTTGCCTCGCCTTCTCTGAGAACGCCTTTCCACATCCTAAGAATACCGCAACGCCAGGAGAATCCGCTATGGAGCGGCGCGCCCGCAACATGCCGATCATGGTCAAGAACGACGAGGTGCGGCGGGGGCTGTGGGACCTCGCCCGCGCGCACCGCATCCTCGAGCTGGAGGGCCACAACGACATGTCGCTCGGCCACTGCTCGATGCGCGACCCCTGGGACCGCGGGGTGTGGCTCAAGCGCGGCAACATCGGACTCGAGGAGGTGCGGGAAGACGATTTCATCCTGATCGATTTCGACGGCGAGGTGCTCGGCGGCGAGGGCGTGCGCCACCTCGAGTGGCCGATCCACACCGAGATCTTGCGCGCGCGCGCCGATCTCAACTTCGTCTGCCACACGCATCCGCTGCACGGCACGCTCTTCTCGTGCACGCGGGAGAAGCTTCAGGCCTACACGAACGAAGGTTGCTGGTTCGGCGTCCCGCCGCCCCATTACCTCACGACGAGCGATCTCATCGATTCGCCCGAGCTGGGCCGCGATCTGGCGCAATGCCTGGGGCAGGCCGAAGCCGCATTCCTGCGCAACCACGGCGTGGTTACCGTGGGGAGGACCGTCAAGGAGATGACGCTGTGCGCGATCTTTCTCGACAAGGCGGCCCGGGCGCAGCTCCGCCTCGCCGAATCGGGCCTCGCGCACAGCTCTTCCCGACAAGGCCGAAGTCGACAAGAAGCGCAAGAACATCTACCCGCGGCGTGCGATCGACAATTTCTGGGACTACTACAACCGCCGGCTCGACCGGATCGAGGCGGGTACGACCGGGCGGGAAGGCGGGCCGGCATGAGCAAGCAACGATCGGTCACCGAGAGGAGGTCTGCCATGCGCTGGATCCGGGTCCTGGCGGTAGCGGGCGCGCTGACGGCGTCGGCCGCGCCCCAGGCACAGCCGGTGATGAAGCTCGCGAGCGCGACGATCAACGACGTCCAGCACGAATGGCTGCGGAAGTTCGAAGCCGGCATGAAGGCGAAGGTGGGCGACCGGGTGAAGATCGAGATCTACCCGGCGAGCCAGCTCGGTGCGATCCCGCGGATGGTCGAAGGCGTCGTGACCGGGACGATCGAGGCCTTCGTGACGCCGTACTCGTTCCTCGTCGGCACCGAGCCGCGCTACCAGATCTTCGACGCGATCGGGGTCTTCGAGGGGCCGGCGCATCTCAACCGCGTGCTGAACGACCCGCAGTTCCGGCCGCGGGCGCTCGCGCTCGGCGAGTCGAAGGGGCTGAAGGGGATCGGAGCCTTCTACAACAGCCCGGTGATCGTGCTGTCGAAGAAGCCGATCCGGACGCTCGCCGACTTCAAGGGCCAGAAGATCCGCGTGTTCGCGACGCCGCTGCAGATCGAGCCGATGAAGCTCCTCGGCGCGACGCCGGTGCCGATGGCGCTCGGCGAGGTGATGCCGGCGCTCCAGAGCGGGACGATCGACGGTCTGCTCGCCGGGATCCCGGTGCTGACCGCGATGAAGTTCTACGACGCCGCGAAGGCCGTCACCGAAATCCACCCGGCCATCGTCGTGTCGACGCTGGTCGCGAACAAGCGCTGGTTCGATGGTCTGCCCCCGGACCTCCAGACCGCGATCCTCGACACCGGCACGCAGGTGGACAAGGAGGCGTTCGGCTTTGCCTCGGTGATCGTCGAGCGCGCCAACAGCGGCTGGACCGCGAACGGCGGCCAGCTGCTCAAGCTGCCGCCACCCGAGCAGGCGAAGATGATGTCGGAGCTCAAGGCGCTCGGCTCGCAGATCCTGTCGCAGAACCCGCAGGTGAAAGCGGAGTACGACGAGCTGCTCCGGGTGTCCGACCGCGTGAAATAGGAGCGCGAACGATGGGTACCGTCACCAAACTCAAGGCGCGCGCCCGCCCGCCCGCAAAGGAACTCCCGGAACGGCTGGTCGAGGACGCCGACCGCCCCGAGCACCGTTATCTCGGCACGCCGCTGCTCGAGTTGCTGACGAGCGGCGAGTTGCCCAGGGCGGCGCTGAAGGACTACGCGATCCAGCGCTGGGCGTTCCAGGCGCATGCGAACCCGGCGATGATGCTGTCGCACGCCGCCTTCCTCGAAGGCGGCGACGTCGAGCACCTGCTCGAAAACGCCTACGACGAGATCTTCCGGCTCGCGGGCGAAGGGGATCACCCGGGGCTGTGGGTGCAGTTCGCGAAGCTCCTCGGCGCGACCGATGCGGAGCTCGACGAGGTCGCGCGGAAGCCGCTCGCGGAAGTGATCGGGTTTCCGCGCACGATGACCCACTACTGCCGGAAGAGCGCGGCCGAGGGGCTGGCCACCTGGTGGGGCGACGAGAAGCAGCTGCCCGAGGCGCATGGCGCGACCGCGCTCGCGCTCACGAAGTTCTACGGCTGCAGCGACGAGACGGTCGAGTATTTCTACGAGCACGTCCGCGCCGACCTCGAGCACACCGCAGCGTCGTACGAGCTGTTCGAGGGTTACGTCGGGGATCGGGGCGATGTCGTGCGCGGGCGTCGCGCCGCGGCAGTCACGCTCTGGGCGTGGCGCGAGATGCACGACGGCATCCTGCGCTACCTCAGGAAGAAGCACGGGTTCTAGGGCACCCGATGACCGAGCTCCCGGGCGGCGCCACGCTCGAGTGCCGCCTCGACGGCATCTCGCTCCACGGCGTCGCAGCCGGCAGCGGGCCGCTCGCGCTCCTGGGCCATGGCATCACGGCGAACGCGTACGTGTTCCTGCCGCTGATGGCGGCCCTTGCCGACAGGTTCCGGCTGGTGAGCATCGATCAACGCGGCCATGGCCGAAGCGGCAAGCCGATCCGGGGCTATGAGGCTGCGGACTTCGCCGGGGACGTCGCTGGCGCGATCCGCTGCCTCGGCGGCGGCCCGGCGCTGCTCATCGGGCACTCGCTTGGCGCGCGCAACGCGCTGGAAGCGGGCGTGCGGTTCCCGGACGTCGTTTCGGCGGTCGTTGCGATCGAGTTCACGCCGTACATCGAGCCCGAGGTGTTCGACGCCCTCGACGCCCGCGTCGGCGGCGGCGACCGGTTGTTCGACGGCCTGGAGTCGGTCAAGGCATATCTCGCGGATCGTTATCCGCGATTGCCGGCGGACGCGGTCGAGCGTCGTGCAAGATACGGATACATCGCGACCGAGGGCGGCTGGCGCGCGCTCGCCGATCCGGCGGCGATGCGGCAGACCTCGCGCGGGCTGCGCGCGGACCTCGAGCCGGCGCTGCGTGAAATCCGCGTCCCGACGCTCCTCGTACGCGGCGCCGACAGCCGGCTCGTATCGCCGGCAGCCTGGGCGAGGACGAAGGCGCTGCGACCGGACCTGCCGGCGGTCGAGGTCGCGGACGCGGATCACTATGCGCCCGAGGAGGTCTACGGTCCGATCGCAAGGGAGATCGGGCGCTTCTGGAGCGGCCTGGAGAGGGGGAGGTAGATACCGAATGGGAGCACCTCGCGGGATCAAGTGGTCGGCACCGGTGCTGATCCGGCGCGACGGCGCCGAGCTGGTCGTCGCCATCCCGAAGCCTGCGGCAGAGGCGCTGAAGGCAGCGCCGGGCGACGTCCTCAACTTCACCGAGCTGCCCGACGGCTCGGTCCAGGTCTGGACGGTCAAGAAGAGCACGTACACCTCGCTTGCCGACATGGACCGCGGCCGCGCGCCGGCGAAGAAGGGCGGGCGGAAGAAATGACGCCCGAAATCCAGGCGAGCGCTGCGCCGCTCGAGCTGCTTGCGAACGACTCGCGCCAGCCCGAGAACCGGTTCATGGAGCACCCGGTGTGGAAGGCCGCGCTTGCAGGCACGCTGCCGAAGGCACGGCTCAAGCGGCTGCTGCTCGCGTTCTATCCGGCGCTCGCGGGCCGCGGCCGCTACGCGTTCGCCGCGAAAGTCTCGCAGCTCGAGCCGCAGGACGGGAAGGAGCTGTTCCTGCAGCTCCACGAGGCGCTGAAGCAGCCGGAAGCCGATGCCGATGCCGGCTGGGAACGGGTGCTCGTCGCGCTCGGGGCGAGCGAGCGCGAGCTCGCCGACGCGCTTGCCAATCCCTCCGCGGAAGCAATCGATCTGGTCGACGTGATCCGCGACCACGGCCTGCGCTCCTCGCCCGTCGCGGCGAGCGTCATTGCGCATATGCTGGAGCGGCACCTGCCGCGGCTCTATGGCCGGCTCGCCGACAGCCTGGCGAAGCACTATGGCGTCAAGGCGGAGGCGACGACCTATCTCCGCCACGAGGCGGCGCGCGCGAACGAGGTCGAGAAGTGGGTGAAGCACCTCGTCGAGCGCTACGTGGTCCCCGCGCAGCCGTACGCGGTCTTCGAAGGACGCCGCGCGGCGCGCGAGGCGCTGTGGGCGTGGACGGTGCTGACCGAGTCGGCGTGATCGGGGAGAGGCTGGAATGAGCTATCCGTTCGAACTGCGCAAGACGTTCGTCGCCGTCGAGGAGATCCTCACCGAGCAGGACCGTTCGTCGGGACCGCCGCTGGTGAAGGCCGCGGCGGCCGCGGTGATCAGGAACCCGTTCGCGAAGCGCTTCGGCGACGATCTCGCCGAGCTCATGGTCTGGGGCAAGGCGCTTGCGGAGCTGATCGGCGGGAAAGCCGCGGCGGCGCTCGGCGGGCCGCCACAGAGCTTCGGCAAGGGCTGCATCGTCGGCACCGAGGGATCGCCCGAGCACGGCGTCGCGCTGATCACGACCGCGTTCGGTGACGCCTTCCGCGGGCTCGTCGGCGGCAAGGCGTGGGTACCGTCCAACGTCAAGCGCGGCGCGCTCGGCGCGGCGATCGACATCCCGCTCGCCCACAAGGACGCGCTCTACGTCCGCGACAACTACGACACCGTCGAGGTGACGGTACCGGACGCGCCGTTCCCCGACGAGATCGCGGTCGTCTGCGTCATGGCTACGCGCGGCCGGATGAACGCGCGGCTCGGTGGCCTGAAGGCGACCGAAATCAAGGGCGACGGGCTACGATGATCCACACGCCGCCGACGGAGACGCCCGCGCTCGGTCCGGAGTACCTCGCGCGCACCGAGTACTTCGACACCGCGAGCGAGGCCATCGGCCGGTTCGCGCGCGAAACCGTGGCGGGCGAGGTCTCGGAGACCGGCAGGGCGGTGAAGCTCTTCTACGCCGTGCGCGACGGCTGGCGCTACGACCCGTTCAAGCTGCGGCTCGCCCGCGAGGAGTACGTCGCGAGCAACGTGCACGCCGCCGGTCACGGCTACTGCGTCACGAAGGCGATCCTGCTCACGGCGGCTGCACGTGCGGCGGGAATTCCGGCCGCGATCGGCCTCGCCGACGTCGTGAACCACCTGACGACCGAGAAACTGAAGGCGCGGATGGGCGGCAAGACGCGCTTCATCGACCACGCTTACGCGATGCTCCACGTCGAGGGGCGCTGGGTCAAGGCGGTGCCGGCGTTCAACATCGAGCTCTGCCGCCGGTTCGGCGTGCGGCCGACGGATTTCGACGGGCGCTCGGACGCGTTGTACCAGGAGTACGATGCCCACGACCGGCGGCACATGGAGTACGTGAAGGACCATGGCGTGTGGTCGGACTTCCCGTACGAGAAGGTCGCCGCCGACTTCCGCGCGTTCTACCCGCCGTCGACGTACGGCGAGGACGAGCCGGACGAGCGCTTCGAGGACGGCGCGCCCGTATCCTGACTCAGGCTACCGCCACCGGGATCTTGAACTCGCGGATCCGCTTCTCCCACTCGGCGGGACCGGTCTGGTGCACCGAGCTTCCGGTCGCATCCACCGCGACGGCGACCGGCATGTCCTTCACCTCGAACTCGTAGATCGCTTCCATCCCGAGGTCGTCGAAGGCGAGAACGCGCGACTTCCGGATGGCTTTCGCCACCAGATAGGCGGCCCCGCCGACGGCGATCAGCGACGCCGCCTGGTGCTTCCGTATCCCCTCGATCGCCGTCGGGCCGCGCTCGCCCTTGCCGATCATGGCGATCAAGCCGGTCTTGCCGAGCATCGTCTCGGTGAACTTGTCCATGCGTGTCGCGGTGGTCGGCCCGGCGGGCCCGACCGCTTCGTCGCGCACCGGGTCGACCGGTCCGACGTAGTAGATCACCCGGTTGGTGAAGTCGACCGGCAGCGTCTCGCCCTTCTCCAGCATGTCCTGGATGCGCTTGTGGGCCGCGTCGCGCCCGGTCAGGAGCTTGCCGTTGAGGAGCAGGATGTCGCCGGGCTTCCACGTCATCACCTCCTCGCGGGTGAGCCGGTCGAGATCGACCCGGCGTGCCTGCGCGGTCGGCGTCCAGGTGACCTTGGGCCAGTCGTCGAGCGACGGCGGCTCGAGCTCGGCCGCGCCGGAGCCGTCGAGGACGAAGTGCACGTGACGGGTCGCCGCACAGTTCGGAATCATCGCCACCGGCTTCGATGCGGCGTGGGTCGGGAACTGCTGGATCTTCACGTCGAGGACCGTCGACAGCCCGCCGAGCCCCTGGGCGCCGATGCCGAGCGCGTTGACCTTCGTGTAGAGCTCGATCCGCAACTCCTCCAGCTTGTTCCGCGGGCCGCGCTCGAGGAGCTCGTGCATGTCGATCGGCTCCATCAGCACTTCCTTCGCCATGAGCATTGCCTTCTCGGCCGTCCCGCCGACGCCGATGCCGAGCATCCCCGGCGGACACCAGCCCGCGCCCATCGTCGGCACGGTCTTCAGCACCCAGTCGACGAGCGAGTCGGACGGGTTGAGCATCGCGAACTTCGATTTGTTCTCCGAACCGCCGCCTTTCGCGGCGACGTTCACGTCGACCGTGCTGCCCGGGACGACCTCCATGTGGATCACCGCCGGCGTGTTGTCGCGGGTGTTCACGCGCGTGAACAGCGGGTCGGCGAGGATCGACGCGCGCAGCTTGTTGTCCGGGTCCTGGTAGCCGCGCCGCACGCCCTCGTTCACCATGTCGGCGATCGGCAGCTTCGCCTCCCAGCGCACGTCCATCCCGATCTTGAGGAAGACGTTGACGATCCCGGTGTCCTGGCAGATCGGCCGGTGCCCCTCGGCGCACATGCGCGAGTTGGTGAGGATCTGGGCGATCGCGTCCTTCGCGGCCGGCGACTGCTCGCGCTCGTAGGCGCGCGCAAGGTGGTCGATGTAGTCCTTCGGGTGGTAGTAGCTGATGTACTGCAGCGCGTCGGCGATGCTCTGGATGAAATCGTTCTGGCGGATGATCGTCATGGTTGCGCCTTTCGTTCAGGCCTGGTGTTCCTTGTGGTACCTGATCCCGAGGACCCGGTCGGCGGCCGCGATCGCGATCGCCGATACGAGGAAGGTGAGATGGATGATCGTCTGCCACATCATCGGACCATGGGGCTCGCGGTAGTTGGCGGGAAGGCGGCGATTCTAGCAACCGGCCGATGACGGCGCCGGCGCTACGGCAGGATCATTTCGTCGCGCGCCGCGACAGCTCGGCGCAGGCGAGGCGGACGACTACCTCGACGAGCGAGCCGGGCGGTGCCGGGCGCGGATTCCACTCCGCGCGCGGGCGCGTCGTCTGTTCGATGAGCTCGCCGCGCGCGTAGGGGGCCGGGTAGACCGCGACGCCCACGACGGTCGACGCCCCCGCGGCGCAGTCGATGGCGTGCAGCTGCAGCTGCGACTGCTGCTTGACGTCGGGCTTGCCCTCGACCGGCTGCGGGACGGTGAACGTGGCCCGCGTGTAGGCCATCGCGAAGTCGCCTTGCGTCCGGACGAGATCGGGATCGATCTCGACCACGAGCTTCTCGGTCGATGCGATGGTCGTCCACTCGGCGGCCGCCCAGCCGGGCGCCGCGACGAGGGCGGCGACGGCGAGCGGGCGTGCGAACCTCATTGCGCGGAGCGACCGACCGCCAGTCCCGGAGTGATCTCGCGGCGCAGGATCTTGCCGTTCTTGGTGCGCGGGAAGTCCTGCGCGAGGTACACGACCTTGGGCGCCTTGTACGAGGCGAGGTGCGCCTTGCCGAAGGCGAGGAGCTCGTCCGCATCGAGGCTCGCCCCGGGCTGCGGGATCACGTAGGCGACCACGAGCAGCTTGTCGCGCTCCAGCGCTTCGCCGACGCAGGCGCAGTCGGCGACCGCCGGATGCGCCTTCAGGACGCGCTCGACCTCGTAGGGCGAGACGCGGTAGCCGAAGCTCTTGATGATGTCGTCCTTGCGGCCGAGGAACCAGATGTAACCATCCGCATCGTAGCGCGCGTAGTCGCCGGTGAAGAACCAGCCATCGTGCCGGAGCCTCGCGGTCTCCTCCGGCAGGTTCCAGTACTCGAGGAAGAGACCGGGATCGCTCTCGGGCACGCAGATCATGCCCTCCTCGCCCGGCGCCACCTCCCGCAACGTCTCGGGGTCGAGGAGCCGGACGTCGTGGCCCGGCTGCGGGAATCCGGCGGAACCCGGCCGGATCGGCCGGCGCCTGCTCTGCGAGAGGTAATAGGAAAACTCGCTCATTCCGACCGCTTCGTAGATGTCCATGCCGAAGCGGGTACGCCACTGCGCCAGCACTTCGTCGGAGAGGTGCTCCCCTGCGCTCATGCAGTGGCGCAGCGTGGGGACGTCACGCGCCGCAAGGTCGGTCTTCTGGATGATCTGGCGGTACACGGTCGGCACACCGATGAAGATCGTCGCGCCGTGCTTGGCGATCAGGCGCGGCCAGGTGGTCGCGTCGTTCCTGCCCTCGTGCGCGATCACGGTCTCGCCCCGATAGAGCGGGTCCATCATCGCCGAGCCGAGGACATAGGTCCAGTTGAACTTGCCGGAGTGCAGGATCCGATCGCCGGGTGCGGAGTCACCGGCGCCGCGACTGGGCGCGGCGAAATCGAACCAGTACTCGGATGCGGGCTGCCTGCCGAGGAGCGAGCGATGGCCGTGCAGAACGCCCTTAGGATAGCCGGTCGTGCCCGACGTGTAGACGAGGTACGCAGGGTCGTCGGGGCGCGTCGGGTGCGGTGCGTCCCAGGCGGTGACGCCCGCGAGCGCCGCGTCGAGATTCAGCACCTCCAGACCCGGCACCGCACCGGCGGGCCCCTCGCCGGTGAGCAGGACGAACTTCAGCGTGGGGCTCTCCGCCAGCCGCGGCGCGAAGCTCTTCCACGCCGGTTTGTCGATGACGATCGCCCGGGCCTGCGAGTCCCTCGCGAGGTACAGCACCTCCTCCGCGGTGAGCAGGGTCGAGGTCGGCACGCTGATCGCGCCGCGCTTCATCGCGCCGAGGAACGCGGTCGGATAGTCGAGCGAGTTCGGCAGCCGGATCAGGACGCGTTCCCCGGCCTCGATACCCAGATTGCGAAGGAGCTGAGCGAACCGGCTCGTCCGGTCGGCGAGCTCGGCGTAAGTGGCTTGCGACGTGCCGCGCACGTCGTCCTCGACGATCATCGCGATGCGAGCGGCGAGCGGCGTGCCGAGGTGCCGGTCGAGGCACGCGGCGCCGATGTTGAACCGCTCGGGGATCTCCCAGCGCCAGGGCGGAAACGGGTCGAAGCCCATGCGCGGGGTCTAGAGAATGACGCCGTACGGCCAGTTTTCGCGAATCACCTGCGCCGGCAGTTTCTGCAGCACCTGCAGCGCGAACTCGGTGTCGTCGTCGGACAGCGCGTGCAGCGCGTGCGCGCGCAGCAGCGTCTGCAGCGCCTTGCCGAACATCGGCGGGTCGAGCATCTCGCCCTCGAACTTGATCGCGCCGCCGAGCAGCGCGTCGGCCTCGATCGCGGCCGCGAGGATCGCGCTCTTGCGCGCGACGTCGGACGGGGAGGGCGTGTACGCGACCTTGCAGAGGTGGATGTGGCCGGGGTGGATCACCTGCTTGCCGGTGAGACCCATCGAGGCTTCCTCGCAGGCGTGCTGGTACACGATGCGCGACTCGTGGTCGCCGTGGAGGTCGAGCCACCGACGCACGTCGTGGTTCTCCACGTACTTCTCCGGCATCACCGCCTGGCCGATCAGCGTCTCCACCCCGCCGATGACGCCCTTTCCGGCGATGCGCGCTTCGAACATCACCTGGTTCAGGAAGAACCGGAGCTCCTCGGTCCAGCGCTCGGGCGTGATCTGGATGCCCATCGCCTTCGAGAAGTCGTGGATGCCGAACACGACGTGCTTCACCGTCGCGTACTGCATGATCTCGGGCGCGATCTTCAGCGACTTGGGATGCTCGATGATCGGCTGGATGGTGATCCCGTGGTTGAACGCCGCGAGCAGCCCCGAGAGATCGCGGATCTCGGCCGCGCCGTAGGCTTCGCCCGCCTTGGCGAGCATGACCACGTCGACGTGGTCGGACAGGTCGCGGATGAGCGCCATGTCCTTCTCGTACTCGTCGGTGCGGAACGGATTGACGCGGAGCGCGATCTGCAGATTGCGACGCCGCGGCAGGCCGGGCAGCTCGCGATGCAGGAGATCGCGGCTCATTTCCTTCTGCCGGCAGCCGTCCTCGAGGTCGAAGATCAGCGTATGGGCGAGGGTGTTGTGCGCGTGCTTCTTGAACCGCTGCGCGGCGGCGTCCAGGTCCTCGTAGATGCCGAGCGCCGGGGCGTACTTGACCGGCGGGTAGTAGAGCTGGATCCCGGGCCAGAAGTCCGCCAGGATGGTGGAGCGGACGACCTGGCCGAACTCGTCCGGGTGCGCCGCCGGGGAGAGGCTCTTCCTGAGCAGCGGGTCGCGAAGCTGGTTCATCCGATGCTCCTCCTCGAGCGGCGTTGGGGTGATTATGCCGCAGCGCACAATCGTGCGCACGCTAGCATTGGCGCCGGGCGGGCGTCAATCGGGAGGCGCCGAGGCCGGCGGCCCTCACCGGCCCGGCTTTACAGCGGGCGCGAGGAGTGTTGTCATCTACGGCGCTGGGCGTAGGCGCGCTGCAGAACGGCACCCGCAAGCGTTTCGCGCGAGAATCGCACTGCACAAGAAGAATTCCCGCCAGGACTTACCCCAACAAGGAGGCTCTTAGCAATGGCTTCGACCATCGAGTCGGTTCTGCAGGAGGACCGCGCATTCCCGCCGTCCCCGGAGTTCGTCAAGCAGGCGAACGTCTCCGGGATCGCCGCCTACCAGGCGCTCTGCGACGAAGCGGAGCGCGACTTCGAGGGCTTCTGGGGGCGGCTCGCGAACGAGAACGTGCTCTGGCACAAGCCGTTCACCAAGGTGCTCGACGAATCGAACCCGCCGTTCTTCAAGTGGTTCCACGACGGCGAGCTGAACGCCTCGTACAACTGCCTCGATCGCCATCTCAAGAGCCAGCCGGACAAGGTCGCGATTATCTTCGAAGCCGACGACGGCAAGGTCACGAAAGTCACCTACAAGCATCTCTACCACGAGGTCTGCAGGCTCGCGAACGCGCTGAAGGCGCCACGGTATCCAGAAGGGTGACCGCGTCCTGATCTATATGCCGATGTCCATCCAGGTCGTCGTCGCGATGCAGGCGTGCGCGCGCATCGGCGCGACGCACTCGGTCGTCTTCGGCGGGTTCTCGGCGAAAAGCCTGCAGGAGCGGATCATCGATGCCGGCGCGATCGAGGTCATCACTGCCGACGGCCAGTATCGCGGGGGCCGCGAGATCCCGCTGAAGCCTGCGGTCGACGAGGCGCTGTCGATGGGCGGGTGCGAGAAGGTAAGAAACGTTATCGTCTATAAGCGCACCGGCAGCGCGGTGGCCATGCTATCGCCGCGCGACAAGTGGTGGCACCAGGTCGTGGAAGGGCAGGCGGACACCTGCGAGCCCACCTGGGTCAACGCCGAGCATCCGCTGTTCATCCTCTACACGTCCGGCTCGACCGGGAAGCCGAAGGGCGTGCAGCACTCGACCGGCGGCTACCTGCTGCAGGCGATGGTCACGATGAAGTGGATGTTCGACTCACAAGCCCACCGACGTCTTCTGGTGCACGGCGGACGTCGGCTGGGTCACCGGCCATACCTACATCACGTACGGTCCGCTTGCCTGCGGTGCGACCGAGATCATGTTCGAGGGCGTGCCGACCTATCCCGACGCCGGCCGGTTCTGGAAGATGATCCAGGACCACAAGGTCACGGTGTTCTACACCGCGCCGACGGCGATCCGCTCGCTCATCAAGGCCGGCGCCGATCTGCCGAACAAGTACGATCTCTCGAGCCTGCGCATCCTCGGCACCGTCGGCGAGCCGATCAATCCCGAGGCGTGGATCTGGTACTACAAGACGGTCGGCAAGTCGCGCTGCCCGATCGTCGATACCTGGTGGCAGACCGAGACCGGCGGCCACATGATCACGCCGCTCCCGGGCGTGACGGCGCTCAAGCCGGGCTCCTGCCAGACGGCGCTCCCCGGGATCATGGCCGACATCGTCGACGAGACGGGCCAGGTGGTGGAGAAGGGCAAGGGCGGGATCCTGGTGATCAAGCGGCCGTGGCCGGGGATGATCCGGACGATCTGGGGCGATCCGGAGCGCTACCGGAAGAGCTACTACCCGGAGGACTTCAAGGGCAAGTACTACCTCGCCGGCGACGGCGCGAGCCGCGACCTGAACGGCAACATCACCATCATGGGCCGGATCGACGACGTGCTGAACGTTTCGGGTCACCGGCTCGGCACGATGGAGGTCGAGTCGGCGCTCGTCGCCAACCCGCTCGTCGCCGAGGCCGCCGTCGTCGGTCGGCCCGGACGATCTGACCGGCGAGGCGGTGGTGGCATTCGTCGTCACGAAGGGTCCGCGGCCCGCCGGCGAGGAAGGCAGGAAAGTCGCCCAGCAGCTCCGCGACTGGGTCGCGAAGGAGATCGGCCCGATCGCGAAGCCGAAGGACATCCGCTTCGGCGACAACCTGCCGAAGACGCGCTCCGGCAAGATCATGCGCCGCCTGCTGCGCTCGATCGCGAAAGGCGAGGAGATCACGCAGGACGTCTCGACGCTCGAGAACCCCGGCATCCTCGAGCAGCTCAAGCAGGCGCAGTAGCGGGGCGGGCGGCGCGCGCCTCCGCGCGCGCCGCGCTTCCCGTTGCCGGCCGCGGATCGACCCGTGGTTGCCCCCGCGACCACTCAGCCGCCGCAGCTCGTGCGCGCGACGGTCGACTTTCTGCGCCGCTACGCGCCGTTCAACGAGATGGACGACGCGTCCCTCGCGTTCGTCGCCGCCCGGGCAAAGCTCGGTTACTACCCGCAAGGCGCCGCCGCGGTCGGGCCGCAGGGCGGCGTTGCGCGGACGCTGTTCATCGTCCAGCGCGGCCATGTTCGCGCGCGCGCGCCCGATGCGGCCCCCGGCACGGTGGCGTTCGAGTTCGCGCCGGGGGAGATGTTCCCGATCGACGCCGTCCTTGCCGCCCGCCCCACGAAGCGCCTCTACGAGGCCGCCGAGGACCTTTTCTGCTACGAGCTCGACGCCGCAGACGTGCAGTCGCTGCTCGGCGCGAGCGCGCAGTTCCAGCGCTTCTGCACCCGGTACATCGACAGCCTGCTCCAGCAGGCGCGCCGGGCGTCGCGTGCCGCGTACGCCGCGCAGACCGTCAGCGACCGGCCGCTGCTGCAGCCGCTCGCGTCGGCGATCCGGCGCGCGCCGGTGACGTGCAGCCCTGAGACGCCGCTGCGACAGGCGCTCGAGCGCATGCAGGCCCAGCGGATCGGCGCGATCGTGGTCGTCGATGCGCGAAGGCGCACCGCAGGGCATCTTCACCGAACGGGATCTCGTCCGTCACGCCACCGCGGAAGGGCTCGCGCTCGATCGGCGCGATCAGCGCCTACATGACGCGCGAGCCCGATCGACCTGCCGGCGAGCGCGACGCTGTACGAGGCGGCGCTCGCGATGGCGCGTCACGGCATCCGGCATCTGCTCGTGTGCGACGGCCGGAAGCTCGTCGGCGATCGTTTCGGAGCGCAGCCTCTTCGCCCTCCAGCGGCAGTCGATGCGCGAGGTGATCACGGCGATCGAGGTCGCGCACGATCTCACGGGACTGCAGCGGGCCGCCGCCGAGATCCGGTCACTCGCGCGAGGCATGCTCGCGCAGGGCGTGAGCGCGGAAGCCGTTGACGCAGCTCATCGCGACGCTGAACGATCGCCTCGGCGACCGCATTCTCGTCCTCGAGGCCGAGCGGCACGACCTCGGCGGCATCCGAGTCTGCTGGCTCGCGCTCGGCAGCGAAGGCCGGCACGAGCAGACGTTCGCGAGCGATCAGGACAACGCGATCGTGTTCGACGCCGACGGGCCCGCCGACGCCACGCGGGCGCGTCTGCTGCCGTTCGCCGCCGCGGTCAACACGACGCTCGACGCCTGCGGTTTCCCGTTGTGCAAGGGCGACATCATGGCGCGCAACCCGCGGTGGTGCCTCGCCGCCGCCGAGTGGCGGGTGCGCTTCGGCGAGTGGATCCGGAACCCGCATCCGGAAGCGCTGCTGAACGCGAACATCTTCTTCGACTTCCGGCCGCTCTGGGGCGAATGCGTGCTTCGCGGACGACCTGCGGGCCTGGCTCAACTCGGTCACGCGCGACGATCAGCGGTTCCTGCGCATGATGGCGCAGAACGCGCTCGAGTCGCGGCCGCCGCTCGGTTTCTTCGGCGACGTGCAGACGAACGGCGAAGGTGCCGACGCGGGCACGAT
Organism: uncultured beta proteobacterium; assembly: GCA_963789885.1. Lineage (GTDB taxonomy): Bacteria > Pseudomonadota > Gammaproteobacteria > Burkholderiales > SG8-39 > DATEDA01. The sequence continues at coordinate 108,462 of CAWBNB010000046.1, forward strand.
CGACCTCAAGGCGCAGGGAACGCGGGTCTTCACCGACGCCGGCCGGATCTTCGCGCTCGCCACCGGCGCGGACGTGCAGAACACGGCGGCGCGGCTGCGTCAGGCGGGGCGGTGCGCAAAGTACCGGCGGAGGAGACCGAGGCGGTGGTCGAGGCGTTCTACTTCCTGGTGCTGCTGCGCCTGCGTCACGAGCACCTCGATTCGCCGGCGGGCCCGCGCAAGCCGCGCATCGATCCGCGGACGCTGAACGAGCTCGACCGGCGGATCCTCAAGGAGGCGCTGCGGCTCGCGACGAAGGTGCAGCAGCGGCTCGCGCTCGATTTCCAGCTCTGACGCGTGGGTTGGCTAGCGAATCTGTTCGGCCAGGGCGTGCAGCTGGTACCGGCGCAGTCGCAGCGGCTCGACCGATGGCGGGCGTTGCCCGAGCCCGATCTGCGCGCATCGCCCCGCGCGGCCCGATTCGTCGTCGCCGACGTCGAAGCGTCCGGACTCGACGTGCAGCGCGATCGGCTGATTGCGATCGGCGCGGTGACGGTGGAGGCGGCGCGCATCGATCTCGGCCGCTCCTTCTACGCCGTCCTGCGGCAGCCGGAGCCGTCGAGCCGGGAGAACATTCTGGTACACGGCATCGGCGGCACCGCGCAGCGCGCAGGGGAGGATCCGGCGGAAGCGCTGCTAGCGTTTCTCGATTTCGCCGGCAAGGCGCCGCTCGTCGGCTTCCACGCAGGGTTCGACGACGCGCTGATCCGCCGGGCGACGCGGGAGTTCCTCGGCGAGGCCTGCCAGCGGCGGTGGATCGACCTGGCCCAGCTCGCGCCCGAGCTCATGCCCGAGGAGGCACGGGCCCGGCAGCACCTGGATGCATGGCTGGAACGGTTCGGCATCGAGGTGTCGAGCCGGCACGACGCGGCGGCGGACGCGCTTGCGACCGCCCAACTCCTCCTCGCACTCCTTCCCCGCGCCGCCGAGCGCCGGGTTGCTACGGTCGAGGCGATGGTGTGGGTCCCCGGCGCGACGCGCTGGCTGGGAGGGCGCTCCTGAATCCCGATCGGGCTATGCTGCGCGCGATGCCGACGCCGCCCTCCCGTGCAGAGGAATTGCGCGCGCGATTCGCGCGGCGCGCGACAGCGACGAGGTGGTTCGGGCGGCCGCAGGCGCCCGCGCGCTCGCCCGACCGATGCTGGAGGGCGGCACCGCGCCCGAGGCGATCACCGCGTTCGTTACCGCGGTCAACGACGCGGTGACGGTACGGCTCATCGAGCTCACCGGACTCGACGGCGCGCTTCGGGACGCGGGAGCAGCCTGGATCGTGCTCGGATCGGCGGGGCGCGCCGAGCAGACGCTGGCGACCGACCAGGACAACGCGATCGTGTTCGCCGACGGGACCGAGCCGGAGGCGCGGCGGCGCGAGCTGCTGCCGCTCGCCGAACGCGTCAACGCGGCGCTGGACCGGAGCGGGTATCCGCTGTGCCGCGGCGAGGTAATGGCGCGGAACCCGCACTGGTGCCTGTCGCGATCGGAATGGCGGGAGCGTTTCGCGGCGTGGATCGAGCGGCCCGAGCCGGAGGCACTCCTGAACGCCGCGATCTTCTTCGATTTCCGCACGATCCACGGCGAGCGGAACCTCGTCGCGGGGCTCCGGGACTGGCTCGCCGCGTACGCCCGGGACCGCGGCCGGTTCCTGTTCCTGATGGTGCGGAACGCGCTCGGGAATCAGCCTCCGCTCGGACTCATCCGCGACTTCGCGGTCGCGCGCGGCGGCGAGCATCCGGGAACGATCGACCTCAAGGTCAACGGCGTGCAGCTGTTCGTGGAGGCGGCGCGGATCTACAGCCTGGCGGACGGCGTCACCGCAACCAACACACTGCAACGGCTGGCGGGGGTCGCGGGCACGCGGCGATTCCCCGCTCCCGAGCTCGATGCCTGGGTCGACGCTTTCCGCGTCATCCAGCGGCTGCGATTGGCGCTGAACGGCGCACAGCATGCGCGCGGCGAGATGCTCCACAACCACCTCAACCCCGCGGCGCTCGTCGAGGAGGAACGGCGGGGCCTTAGGCACGCGTTACGGCAGGCGCGGAACTTGCAGGCTCGGCTCGGCCGCGACTTCTCGGTTCCCGGCGCCGGTTTCGGCGTTTGATCCAACGCAAGTCCGTCCCACGCTCCTCGCCTAGGCTTGCCAGCTACGGCCGATCGGGCCTACCCTGATCGCGGGGGGCGATCTGTCGGTCGTGCCTTGCGACAACAACAGGAGGAGATCATGCAGCCAAGCACTGCGATCAACTGGTTCGCCATCGACTCGGATACGCGGTTCCAGTCGCTCCGCAAGCGAAAATCGCGGTTCCTCTGGGGGCTGATGGCATTCGCGGTGGTCTATTACTTCCTGCTGCCGATCGGCGCGGCCTACTTCACCGATCTCTTCAAGGTGCAGTTGTGGGGCCCGATCAACTTCGGGCTGGTGTTCGCGCTGTCGCAGTTCATCGTTGCCTGGGGGATCGCCTGGTTTTACGCCCACAAGGCGGGCGAGTTCGACGTCCTGGCCGAAGAAATCGCGCGCGACGCCGACCGGATCGGCGCACGGGCGAGCGAGGGGAGGAAGCCATGAGTAGGCGGCAGATCGTTCTCTCCACCGGGGCGGTCGCGGCCGTGCTCGCGGCATCGCCTGCGTTTGCGCAGGCGGTGTCGTCGGACTGGCGCATCCTCACCTTCGGAGTGTTCGGCGCGATCATCGCCGTCACGATGTGGGTAACGTACCTTGCGGCGAAGCGCACCAAGACCGCAGCCGACTTCTACACCGCCGGCGGCGGAGTGTCCGGCCTGCAGAACGGCTGGGCCATCGCCGGCGACTACCTTTCGGCCGCATCGTTCCTCGGCATCGCCGGGCTGATCTCGCTCTACGGCTACGACGGCTTCATGTACTCGGTCGGCTGGCTGGTCGCCTACATCACGGTGCTGCTCGTCATCGCCGAGCCGTGCCGGAACATCGGCAAGTACACGATGGGCGACATCCTCGCCTTCCGCAACAACCCGAAGACCGTCAAGACCTTCATGGCGCTGTCGACCATCACCGTCTCGACCTTCTACCTGACCGCCCAGATGGTCGGCGGCGGGGTGCTGGTGAAGACGCTGATCGGGATCGACTACGAGATCTCGGTCGCGGTCGTGGGCGTGCTGATGCTCGCTTACGTGCTGTTCGGCGGCATGGTTGCGACGACGTACGTGCAGATCATCAAGGCGATCCTGCTCGTTATCGCGTCCCTCGTGATGGTGGCGCTGGTCTGGGGCCAGTATGGGTTCAGCCTGCCCGGGTATCTCGGGGCGGTGGTCGGCGACACCGACGTCCAGGCACAGGTCGCGCGACTGCTCGGCGACGGCGCGCGCAACATGACGCCGGCGGAGCTGGGTCAGCGATTCCTGGAACCGGGGTTGCTGTTCAAGAGCCCGATCGACCAGATCTCGCTCGGCATGGCGCTCGTCTTCGGTACCGCGGGGCTGCCGCACATCCTGATGCGGTTCTTCACCGTGCCGACGGCGCAGGCTGCGCGCAAGAGCGTGATCTGGGCGATGGCGATCATCGGCGGGTTCTACCTGCTGACGCTGTTCCTCGGCACCGGGGCGGCGATGCTCGTCGGCGCACCGGCGATCACCGAGATCGACCGCGGCGGCAACATGGCCGCGCCGCTACTTGCTCAGTACCTCGGCGGCGGAAAGGACTCGCTCCTCGGCAACCTCATGCTCGCATTCGTCGCCGCGGTGGCGTTCGCGACTATCGTCGCGGTGGTGGCGGGCCTCGTGCTCGCCGCGGCCTCGGCGATGTCGCACGACATCTGGGTCGGCGTCATCAAGGGCGACAAGACGACTTCGAAAGAAGAGCTGAAGGCCGCGCGCATCTGCTCGCTGATCGTGGGGGTCATCGCGATCGCGATCGGTATCCTCGCCCGGGGCCAGAACGTGGCCCACTTGGTGGCGCTGGCGTTCGCCGTCGCGGCTTCGGCAAACCTGCCCGTTGTGCTGCTCACGCTGTACTGGAAGCGGTGCAACACCGGCGGTGTGGTCGCAGGTCTCGTGATCGGCACGTTCGCCGCGATCGCGCTGGTCCTCGTCTCGCCGAACATGACCTACCCGACGCAGATCAGGGCCACTCAGGAGCGGGCGATCAAGGCTGCCGACGAGCGGATCGCGAAACTCAGCGCCGAGCTTCCGGGGCTGACCGACGGGGCCGCGATCGACACGGCGAAGAAGACGCTCGCCGTCGCGGAGAAGACCAGGGCGGGGGCCCAGGCGCAGATCAAGGCGCTGGGCGATTCGACGACCTCGCTCGTGGGCCTGAGCGAGCCGTGGTTCCCGCTGCGCAACCCCGGCCTCATTTCGATTCCGCTCGGGTTCCTCGCCGTGCTGATCGGTTCGCTGCTCTACCGCGACCGTCGCGCGGAGGAAATGTGGGAGGAACTGTACGTGCGGTCGAACACGGGCATCGGGCGGGCCGCGGCGTCGCATTGAGAACTGCTCCGCAGGGAGACTCCCGCCGGCCGGCGTGAAGACGCCGGCCGGCAACGGCCTTATGAGGAGTGATATCGGTCCGGCAGCGCGAGTGATCGCGGTCTTCCTGCTCGGCTGCCTCGCCTTCGGCTACCCACTGCTCGCGCTGTTCAACGTCCCGGCGACGGTGCTCGGCGTGCCGGTGCTCTATCTCTATGTCTTCGGCGCCTGGGCGGTGCTGATCCTGCTGATCCTCTGGGCCGTTTCGCGCGCATCCTGAAATGCCCGCTCCGGCGCTGATCGCGCTCGCCTCGGTCGCGTATCTCGGTCTGCTGTTCGCGATCGCGTTCTACGCCGACCGGCGCGCCGCCGCCGGCCGCAGCATCATCGCGAGCCCGTACGTCTATGCACTCTCACTGGGCGTCTACGCGACCTCGTGGACGTTCTACGGCAGCGTGGGCCGGGCGGCGGCCAACGGGATCGGGTTTCTCCCCATCTATCTCGGCCCGACGCTCGCGGCGGCGCTGTTCTGGCTGGTTCTGCGCAAGATCGTCCGCATCAGCCGCGCCAACCGCATCACGTCGATCGCCGACTTCATCGCCTCGCGCTACGGCAAGAGCGCCGCGCTGGCGGGGATCGTCACCGTGATCGCCGTGGTCGGCATCGTTCCCTACATCGCGCTGCAGCTGAAGGCGGTGTCCGGAAGTTTCCTCCTGCTCGCCAGTGCCCCGGAAGTGTCGCGGCCGGCCGCGGCCGGTCCGGTGCCGCTGCTCGCCGACACCGCGTTCTATGCCGCGCTGGCGCTCGCGGCGTTCGCGATCCTGTTCGGTGCCCGGCATCTCGACGCCGCGGAGCGCCACGAAGGGATGGTCGCCGCGATCGCCTTCGAGTCGATCGTCAAGCTCGCCGCCTTTCTCGCCATCGGGCTGTTCGTCACGTTCGGGCTCTATGGCGGGTTCGGCGACCTGTTCGCTCGGGTTGCGGCGGATCCAAAGCTCGCCCGCCTGCTTGCGCCCTTCGACGGGCCGGCCGGGAGCTACGCGAGCTGGACGTGGCTGCTCGTGCTCTCGGCGTTCGCGATCCTGTGTCTGCCGCGGCAGTTCCAGGTGGCCGTCGTCGAGAACGTCGACGAGTCGCACATCGCCAAGGCGAGCTGGCTGTTTCCCCTGTACATGCTGGCGATCAACCTGTTCGTGCTGCCGATCGCGTTCGGCGGGCTGCTGCACTTCCCGGGCGGCGGCGTGGACGCCGACACGTTCGTGCTCGCGCTGCCGATCGCCGAAGGGCGCCCGCTGCTCGCGCTCGCGGTGTTCCTGGGCGGCCTGTCGGCGGCGACCGGGATGGTGATCGTGGAGACGGTCGCGCTCTCCACCATGGTGTGCAACGACCTCGTGATGCCGCTCGCCCTGCGGATCGGGTTCCTCCGCCTGCACGAGAGCCGCGACCTGTCGCGGCTGCTGCTCGGCATCCGGCGCGCCGCGATCGTCGGGATCCTGTTGCTCGGCTACGGCTACTTCCGGTTCGCCGGCGAAGCGTACGCACTAGTCGCGATCGGGCTGATCTCCTTCGCCGCGGTCGCGCAGTTCGCGCCGGCGATGCTCGGCGGGCTCTACTGGAAGCAGGCGACGCGGGCCGGCGCGATCGCCGGTCTCGCGGCGGGGTTCGCCGTCTGGGCGTACACGCTGCTCGCGCCGTCGTTCGCCCGGTCGGGGTGGCTGCCGGCGGAATTCGTCGCGGAGGGGCCGTGGGGCATCGCACTCCTCAAGCCGCTCGCGCTCTTCGGTCTCGCCGGCCTCGACGAGATCACCCACAGCATGATCTGGAGCATGCTCGCCAACTGCGGCGCGCTCGTCATCGTCTCGCTGCTCGTGGCGCCGGATGCCGGCGAGCAGGCGCAGGCGGTGCGCTTCGTCGACGTGTTCCGCCGGCCGGCCGGCGGGGTGGGGACATGGCGCGGCGAGGCTTCGCTCGACGACCTGCGCGGCCTGCTCGGACGTTTCCTCGGCCTCGAGCGGGCGGCCGCGCTTCTCGCCGATTTCGCAGTGCGGAAGCGCGTCCCGGTCGGGCGGCTCCGCGCCGATGCGGAGCTGGTGCAGTTCGCGGAGACCCAGCTGGCCGGTGCGATCGGATCGGCCTCGGCGCGAGCGGCGGTGGCGTCGCTCGCGAAGGAGGAGGGACTCGGGATCGCGGAGGTGATGAGCATCCTCGACGAGACGTCCCAGGTTCTTGCGTACTCGCGCGAGCTCGAGCGCAAGCGCCAGGAGCTCGAGGCCGCCACGGCGGAACTCCGGGCGGCGAACGAACGGCTGCGGGAGCTCGACCGCATGAAGGACGACTTCGTCTCGACCGTCAGCCACGAGCTGCGCACGCCGCTCACCTCGATCCGGGCGTTCGCCGAGATCCTGCACGACAGTCCGGAGCTCGCCGCGCCGAAGCGCCAGGAGTTCGTCGGCATCATTCTGCGAGAGACCGAGCGCCTGACCCGGCTGATCAACCAGATCCTCGACCTCGCCAAGATCGAATCCGGCCGCGCGGAATGGGCGGCGGAGCCCGTCGACCTGCGCGCGGTGATCCACGACGCCGCCGACTCGACGGCAGCACTGTACCGCGAGCGCGGCGTGGAGCTCGAAACGGCAGTGCCCGACCGTGTGCCGATCGTGGTCGCGGACCGCGACCGGCTGCAGCAGGTGCTGCTGAACCTGCTCGCCAACGCAGTAAAATTCTGCGCGCCGGGTTCGGGCCGGGTGCGGGTGGCACTCTCCGACGCGCGCGGTGCGGTGCGCGTCGACGTCGCCGACAACGGCATCGGGATCGCCCGCGAGGACCAGGGGGCGATCTTCGAGAAGTTCCGGCAGGTCGGCGACACGCTCACCGACCGGCCGCAAGGCACGGGTCTCGGCCTGCCGATCTCGCGGCTGATCGTGCGCCAGTTCGGCGGCGAGCTGTGGGTGGCGAGCGAGCCCGGCCGCGGCGCGACGTTCTCGTTCACGATACCGGTGGCGCAAGGAGAAGGCGGGCCAGGATGACGAAACGGGTGCTGATCGCCGACGACGAGCCGAACATCGTCGCCTCCCTCGAGTTCCTGATGGAGCAGGCCGGATTCGAGGTGAAGGTCGCCGCCGACGGCGGTGCGGCGCTCGCGCTCTTCGCGAGCTTCCTTCCTGATCTCGTGCTGCTCGACGTGATGATGCCGGTGAAGAACGGCTACGAGGTGTGTCAGCAGCTCAAGAGCGACCCGGGCACGCGCGACGTGAAGGTGATTCTCCTCTCGGCCAAGGGGCGCGACGTGGAGGTCGCCAAAGGGCTCGAGCTCGGCGCAGATGCGTACGTCACCAAGCCCTTCTCCACGCGCGAGCTCGTCGCGAAGGTCAAGGAGCTTCTCGGCGCATGACCCGGGGAGCGCTGGCGGCCGCGGTCGTGCCGCCCGCGGTGGCGCTCGCGACCCTTGCCACTGCTGCGGTAGTCGTCTGGAACGATCTCGATCCGGGCGGTCGCACTGCGATCGCGACGATTCTGACGCCACCGCGCATCGGGTTGCTGGTGCTCTTCGCGCTCGCGCTCGCCGCGGCGCTCGGTTTCCTCGGGCATCGGCTATTCGCCGCCACGGGCGGTACGGCGCAGCGGCTGGCGGAGGAAGTCCGGCTGATCGCGCAGGGGAATCCGTCACACCGCGTCGCGCCGTCCGGAGCAGCCGAGCTGCAGGCGCTCGCCGGCGCGGTCAACGAGCTGGCCGAGGTGCGGTCCGCGCTTGCGGCTGACGTGACGGCGACGGTAGCCGACGCAAACGCGCGCGTCGAGGCCGAGCGCAGCCGGCTTGCCGCGCTGATCGCCGAGCTCGACCAGAGCGTGCTCGTCTGCAATCGCGAGGGCAGGATCCTGCTCTACAACGCCGCGGCGCAGCGCATCCTCGGCGGCGGCGACGCTTCGCTCCTCGGTCTCGGCCGCTCGGTGTTCGGCATCGTCGACCGCAATCTCATTCTGCATGCGGTCGAGGCGATGGAGCGGCAGCTCGAACGGAGGGAACGCGAGGGCACGCATTTCGTCACCGCGACCGCCGACGGGCGGCTGCTGCGGGTGCAGGCGGCCCCGGTTCCGGACCGGGCGGCCGAGGGAGCGCCCGCGAGCGGCCTCGCCGGCTACGTGCTGCTGCTCGGGGATGTGACCGAGTCGGTCGACGCGGAATCGAAGCGAGTCGCCCTGTTCCAGAAACTCGTCGAAGGCACGCGGGCAGGGCTCGCGAGCATCCGCGCGGCGAGCGAGAACCTGGCGGCGCATCCTGGGATGGAGGAGGGACGGCGGACGCGCTTCGCGGGGATCATCCAGGACGAGGCGGTACGGCTCTCGGATCTCCTGCACGCGACCACCGCAGACGCCTCGGAGCGCCTCAAGGTCCGCTGGCCTCTGGAGGAGATGCGCGGCGAGGATCTCCTCACCCTCGCGCGCAGCCGCATCGAACGGCGCGTCGGGCTGGCGACCAAGCTCGAATCGGTCGACCCCGAGCTGTGGCTCCGGGTGGACAGTTTTTCGCTCGCCCAGGGCCTTGGCTATCTCGCGCGCCGGCTGCAGGACGAGTTCGCGGTGCGCGAGGTGCGCTTCCGCCTGCTGCCGGCGGGCGGACATGGCCAGCTCGACGTGATGTGGCGCGGGGCGCCGCTCGCGTCGGAAACCGCGTTCGCCTGGCAGAACGATCCGTTCACGCTCGGCGGCGAGGACAGCCCGCTCACGCTCGCGCAGGTGATCGAGCGCCATGGTGGCGAGACCTGGTATCAGCGCGATCTGCCGGCGCAGCTTGCCTATTTCCGTCTGCTCCTGCCGCTGGCGGAAGGCCGGCGCGGGAGCCGGGGGCGAGGGGAGATGTCAAGCCGACCCGAGTTCTACGATTTCGACCTCTTCCGCCGGTCGGCGGCGAGCGAGGCGCTCGACGAGCGGCGGCTGGCGGAGCTCGAGTACACCGTGTTCGATACGGAGACGACGGGCCTCAACCCGGCCGAGGGCGACGAGATCATCGCGATCGGCGCGGTCCGGATTCTCAACGGGCGGGTACTCGCAGGCGAGACGTTCGAGTCGCTCGTCGACCCGCAACGGAGCCTGCCAGAGGCGTCGGTGGCGGTGCACGGGATCACGCGCGAGATGCTCGCGGGGCAGCCGGCGATCGACGCGGTGCTGCCCCGGTTTCGGCGGTTTGCCGAGGACACGGTGCTCGTCGGCCACAACGCGGCCTTCGATATGCGCTTTCTGCAGCTGAAGGAGGCGCAGACGGGCGTGCGCTTCGAGCAGCCGGTGCTAGACACGCTGCTCCTCTCGGCGGTCGCGCACCCGGAGCAGGGCTCGCACAGCCTCGAGGAGATCGCGGGTCGCCTCGGCGTGAACGTCGTCGGCCGGCATACGGCGCTTGGGGACGCGCTGGTCACGGCGGAGGTTTTCCTGCGACTCGTGCCGGTGCTGTCGGAGCGCGGGATTCGCACGCTCGGCCAGGCCCGCGCGGCGGCGGAGAAAACGTACTACGCGCGGCTCAAGTACTAACCGCGGCGATACAATCGGGCGCATGAACGCAGCAGAGCTCGTAGCGCACTTCGCGAAGATCGTCGGCGACAAGCACGTTCTCACCGACGCCCGCGACACCGCGGCGTACGCGACCGACTGGCGCAAGCGCTATCTGGGCGCGCCGCTCGCGGTCGTGCGGCCGGGCACGACGGTGGAGGTCGCGGGGGTCGTCAAGGCGTGTGCCGAGACGCGGACCGCGATCGTCCCGCAGGGCGGGAACACCGGCCTGTGCGGCGGCGCGACCCCGGACGGAAGCGGCCAGCAGGTCATCGTCAGCCTGGGGCGGATGAACCGGATCCGGGCGATCGATCCGCTCAACAACACGATGACGGTCGAAGCCGGCTGCGTGCTCGCGAGCCTGCAGCAGGCGGCGGACGAGGCGGACCGTCTCTTCCCGCTCAGCCTCGCGGCCGAAGGCAGCTGCGCGATCGGCGGCAATCTCTCGACCAACGCCGGCGGCGTGCAGGTGCTGCGCTACGGCAACACGCGCGAGCTCGTGCTCGGTCTGGAGGTCGTACTGCCTTCGGGCGAGGTCTGGGACGGGCTGCGCGGCCTGCGCAAGGACAACACGGGGTACGACCTGAAGCACCTCTTCGTCGGCGCCGAGGGGACGCTCGGCATCATCACCGCTGCGGTACTGAAGCTGTTTCCCAAGCCCAGGGCGCAAGCCACCGCGGTCGCGGCGCTCGCGACGCCCCGCCACGCGCTGCAGCTGCTCGAGCACGTGCAGGCGCACTGCGGCGACCGGCTGACCGGCTTCGAGCTGATCTCGGCGATCTGCATCGACCTCGTGCGGAAGCACTTCCCGCGCGTGCCGGCGCCGTTCGCCGCGAGCTATCCGCAGTACGCGCTGATCGAGCTGTCGGATACGCAGGGCGGGGCGGGAGTCGGGGAGATGCTGGAGGCGACGCTCGCCGACGCGATCGAATCCGGCCTGGCACTCGACGCGGTGGTCGCGGCGAGCGTGGAGCAGGCGAAGAATCTGTGGGCGCTACGGGAGTACATCTCCGAGGCGCAGGCGGGGGAAGGGCAGAACATCAAGCACGACATCTCCATTCCGATCTCGCGGATCGGCGATTTCATCGAAGTCACGGACGCGAAGCTTGCCGCGGCGTTTCCAGGAATCAGGATGGTGACTTTCGGGCACCTGGGCGACGGGAACCTCCACTACAACGTGTCGCATCCGGAGGACGGCGACGAAGACGCGTTCATTGCTCGCACCGAGGAAGTCAACCGCGTCGTGCACGACAGCGTCGTCGCGTTCGGCGGCTCGATCAGCGCCGAGCACGGCATCGGACAGTACAAGCGCGGCGAGATCGTGCGCTACAAGTCGCCGGTGGAGATCCAGCTGATGCGGGCGGTCAAGCGGGCGGTCGACCCGCTGGGGATCATGAATCCGGGGAAGGTGCTGTGAGATAGAATCGCGCGCCGCGTGAGCTTGTCGGCACGGAGAGGTGACCGAGCGGTCGAAGGTGCACGCCTGGAAAGCGTGTGTACGCCAAAAGCGTACCGCGGGTTCGAATCCCGCCCTCTCCGCCACAGAGT